>NZ_JBFAQZ010000004.1:0-311294 GCF_040673975.1 Actinosynnema sp. NPDC050801
CGCCGGGGAATGAGGCGCGAACGACCGACTTCCCGGCGATCACGCTTTTCGATCGTCGGGGAATGAGGCGCGAACGACCGACTTCCCGGCGACCTCGCCCGCGACGCCGGAGGCGGCGCAATCCAACGCGGAGCCCGCGGCGTGGGCGGGTGCGCAGGTGGTGCTGCTCGGCGTGCTGGAGGCCACGGTCGGGTTGGGTGCGCTCGGGTGGCTCGTGGGCATCGCCCACGCGGCGGTCGCGCAGGCGCTGCTCGGCGGCGCGGTGCGGCGGTCGGCGCGCGGTGTGCTCGGGCCGGCCGACCGGGTCACGTCGGCCAGGGGCCTGCTGGTCGGCGGCGTCACGGCGCTGGTGGCCGCCGGTGGCCACGAGACGGCGCTGCTCGTCGTGCTCGCCGCGGTCGCGCTGGCGCTGGACTTCGTGGACGGGCAGGTGGCCCGCCGCACGGGCACCACGTCGGCGATGGGCGCGCGGTTCGACATGGAGGTCGACGCGTTCCTGATCCTGGTGCTGAGCGTGCACGTCGCGTTCGCGCTGGGACCGTGGGTGTTGGTCGTGGGCGCGCTGCGGTACGCGTTCGTCGCGGCCTCCTGGGGTCTGGCCTGGCTGAGGGGCGCGTTGCCGCCCAGCCACGCCCGCAAGGTGGTGGCCGCCGTGCAGGGGATCGCACTGGTCGTCGCCGCGTCCGGCCTGCTGCCGCACCCCGGTGTCCTGGTAGGACTGGCGCTCGCCTCGCTCGGGTGGTCGTTCGGGCGTGACATCGCCTGGTTGTGGCGCAATGCTCCCGCATCGGTGGAAGGAGTCAGCCATGTCTGACGCAGCTCGAACGGACGTCGGTCGCGGTGTCGGGAACATCGCCCTGTGGGTGGTGCAGGTGCTGCTGGCCGCGTACTTCGTCTACAGCGGGGTGTCGCTGCTCGGCGACGACTTCGTCGGCAAGTTCGACAAGATCGGTTCCGGGCAGTGGCTGCGGTACGTCACCGGTGTGCTGGAGATCGCGGGAGCGCTCGGCCTGCTCGTGCCGCGGCTGTGCGGGCTCGCCGCGCTGGGCCTGGTGGGCGTGATGGCCGGCGCGGTCGCCACGGAGCTGGTCGTCCTGAACGACCCGGACGGCGCCGTGCTGCCCGCGGTGCTGCTCGCGCTGGCCGCCGTGGTGGCGTGGTTTCGGCGCGACACCGTCCGCACCCTGCTTCAGAGCTTCGGGAAGTAGCGCAGCACGGCCACGTCGCCGAGCTTGGTCACGTCCTCCAGGTGGAACCGCCGGGCGGGCCCTCCGGGGAACTCGGCCGGGTTGACGAACCGCGGCGCGTCGGCCTGGCCGATCAGCATCGGCGCCACGGCCATCCGGATCTCGTCGGCCAGCCCGGCGGACAGGAACGCGGTGTGGATCGTGCCGCCGCCCTCCACCATGAGCCGGTCCACGCCGCGTGCGCCGAGGTCGTCCAGCAGCGCGCCGAAGTCGACGGCCGGACCGAGGGACACCACCTCCGCGAGCCGGCCGACGACCGGCTCGGCGCGCCGCCGGCCGGAGTCCGTGGTGTAGACGAGCTTCCCGCCGCCGTGGTGCCAGAACGCCAGCGCCGGGTCGAGGTCGCCGCTGCCCGTCACGGCCACCTTCACCGGGTGCTCGGGACGGCCTTCGGCGACGCGGGCGGCACGGCGGTCCGCGCGGTTCACCAGCAGGCGCGGGTTGTCGCGGCGGATCGTCACCGCGCCGACCAGGATCGCGTCGGACTCCGCGCGCACCCGGTCGACGTGGTCGAAGTCCTCGGCGTTGGACAGCGGGAACCGTTGCGCGCCGCGGTCGTCGATGTGGCCGTCCACGCTGACGGCGACGCTGAGCAGGACGTACGGGCGAGTCACGAGCCCACCGTACCTACGGCTGAACCGCCGGTGGGCGTGCGTGCGTTCTACCCGACAGGGCGATCGGAAGGGACCGCATGACCGAGGACGTCGTGGACCGTCGCGGCAGCCAGGGCAGCCAGGGCAGCCAGGGCAGCCAGGGCAGCCGGGGCCGTCGGGGCACGGCTACCGCGCTGGCCGCCCTACTGGTGTTGTCGGCCTTGGCGATGCCCAGCGACTTCGACTCGTTGACGCCGGCCACGTTCCTGCGGCTGCCGGTGGAGGGGTTGCTCGGCGTGGTGCTGGTGCTCGTGCTGCCCGAACGCGCGGGGCGGGTGCTGGCGCCGCTCGGTGGCGCGGTGCTCGGCGTGCTGCTCGTGGTGAAGCTGCTGGACATCGGCTTCGACGCGGTGCTGCACCGGCCGTTCGACCTGGTGCTGGACTGGCCGTTGCTGGTGCCCGCGGTGGACTACGTGGACGTGACGGCGGGGCGGTTCGCGGCGGTGGCGGCGGTGGCGGCGGCCGTGCTGCTGGCCGGCGCGGTGGTGGTGCTGACGGCGCGCTCCGCGTTGCGGCTGAGCTGGGTGGTGGGTCGGCACCGGCAGTCCGTCACGCGCGCGGTGGCCGTCCTCGCGGTCGTGTGGATCACGTTGGCCGCGCCCGGCCTGCGGGTCGCGCCGAGCGGTCCGATCGCGTCGCACAGCACGGCGGAGTTCGTCTACGACCAGGCACGCCGGGTGCAGGCCGGGTTGCGCGACCGGGAGGACTTCCTGGCGGAGTCCGCCGTGGACGCGTTCGGTGGCGCGGCGGGCGAGCAGCTGCTGACCTCGTTGCGCGGCAAGGACGTGGTGGTGGCGTTCGTCGAGAGCTACGGGCGTTCGGCGGTGCAGCACCCCGACCTGGCGCCGCACGTCGGCGCGGTGCTCGACGTGGGCACGCGGCGGCTGGCCGACGCCGGGTACGGCGCCCGCAGCGCGTTCCTCACCTCGCCGACGGCGGGCGGGGGGAGCTGGCTGGCCCAGGCCACCCTGCTGTCCGGGCTGTGGATCGACAACCAGCAGCGCTACCGCACGTTGCTGGGCAGCGACCGGCTGACCCTGGGCGGTGCGTTCGGGCGCGCGGGCTGGCGTTCGGTCGGCGTGATGCCGGGCATCACCCAGACCTGGCCGGAGGGCGGGTTCTTCGGCTACGACCGGATCTACTCGTTCGACGACCTCGGCTACCGTGGGCCGCGCTTCGGCTACGCGACCACGCCCGACGAGTTCACCATGTCGAGGTTCCAGCAGTTCGAGCGCGACGCGGAGCACCCGCCCGTGATGGCGGTGATCCCGCTGCTGTCCAGCCACGCGCCGTGGTCGCCCGCGCCGACGACCATCGGCTGGGACCGCCTCGGTGACGGCTCCGTGTTCGGGTCGATGGCCTCGGGCGAGGCACCCGCGGAGGACATGTTCGGCCGCGACCCGGCGCTGGTGCGCGGCGACTACGCGCGGACCCTTGAGTACTCGCTGAACACCCTCGTGTCCTACGTGGAGACCTACGGCGACGACGACCTGGTGCTCGTGTTCCTCGGCGACCACCAGCCCGCGCCGTTCGTCACCGGACCCGACGCGGGCCGGGACGTGCCGATCACCGTCGTGGCCCGCGACCCGGCCGTGCTGGACCGGACCGCGGGCTGGGGCTGGACCGACGGCCTCAAGCCCGGGCCGCAGGCGCCGGTGCGGCCCATGGACACCTTCCGCGACCAGTTCCTGACCACGTTCAGGTGACCGCCGGTCGTCCGGACCGGTCATCGGGGCCCGTCACGCGAATGCGACGAATGCTCTACGGTCGGTGGCGCAGACGGATCACCTCATGGGGGAGTGCAATGAGATCCTTCCGACGCAGGCTGCTCACCGCCACCGCGTTGACGGCGGCGACGGCGCTGGTCGGCGCCGTGACAACGGTGTCGGCCGCGGGCGCGCAGACCGACGTGAGCGCTCGGCTGGCCGAATCGCTGCGGCAGGCCGTGGTGGCGCAGGACTTCAAGGACGTGCTCGACCTGACGCCACCGGAACTGGTCGCGGCGTCGAAGGCGGGCGCGCCGGAGAAGTACGACCCGCTGCCGCCCGGGGAGGCCGCCACCGCCGGGTTGGGCGCCGCCGCGGCCCGGCCGCTGCACCAGATGCCGAACATGGACCTCGCGGTGATCGAGCTCGACCGCTTCGGCCGACCGGTCGCGATGGCCGACGTGCTGCTCAGCCCGCAGTACCCGAACGGGGTCGTGGTGCCGCTGGACAAGCGGAAGCTGTCCACCGACCAGGTGCGCTACCGCTGGTGGGACGACACGGAGTGGGACGTCAACGGCGGCCGGGGCACGCGTGACGTGCTCGCCGGCCGGGAGGGCGCGCCCATCGACTTCTCCTCGCCGTACCCGGCGTCGGTGCTCAAGCTGATGGTGGGCTTCGGCGTGCTGCGGCTGGCCGACCAGGGCCGGGTGAACCTCGACGCGGTCTACGACTACCGGCCGGTGACCCAGCACCCGGTGTGCGGCGCCGCGTCCAGCCGGGTGATCCGGCTGCACTTCGACGACATGATCACCAAGTCGCAGAACGAGTCGACCTGCGCGTTGATCAAGATGATCCACGACCTCGGCGCGTGGGACGAGGTCAACCGCACGTTCGTCGAGCTCGGCATGCCGACGCTGATGGTCACCGGCACCAACCCGGAGAACGGCGGCCGGTGGATCGGGTCGAACATGAGCAGCATCGACACCGCGAAGCTGCTCCTGCTGGTCAACGGCGGCTCCGGCACGCTGTGGACGACCGACGCGGGCCGTGCGGTCACCCGCGACGTGCTCAGCCCGGCGGCCCGCCTCCAGTTCCTCAAGTCGCTGGGCGACCAGGGGCACAACGAGATGCTGTCGACCACGAACCACTGCGGGCGCGCGTACCCGGTGCAGGGCATCCCGCAGAAGACGCCGTCGCGGTGGATCAAGGCCGACGGCACGATGACGGTCGGCGCCGCCGTGTACGACAGCGACGTGCGGCCGTGCGACGCCGCCGCCGAGGTGGCGTTCGGCCACAAGACCGGCTGGGTCGACACGACCGGCAGCGACGCGGGCATCGTGAAATCCCTGCCGGGCAAGGAGAGGCGCAACTACATCGTGGTCGCGTTCTGCAACCTGGGCACCGACTACGTCGACACCTACCGGCCCGCCAACCGCCCCGGCGTCTTCCCGGTGCTCTACACCGAGAAGTACGCCAAGCTCGGCGCGGCCGTGGACCGGATCATGACCGACCTGGCGGTGGTCCCGCACGTGACCGCTCGACGCGGGTAGTCGTCGGATGTGCGACCACTCCGCAACGCCGCGGAGTGGTCGCACACCGACCGCGTCCGTGCGCGGCGGGTCAGCGCCGGGCCAGCCGGCTCGGGATCGGGGCCAACGGGTAGGTCTGCCAGAAGAACCGGTCGGCCGCGTGCTGGTCGGCGGCGAAGTTGATCGCCTCCACGATCCGCCGGCCGCGGATGCGGAACGCCAGGGCCCAGGTGATGTCCAGGCCCGCCGGCTTGGTGCTCCAGCCGCGGTGCAGGTCGACGACCCAGTCGCCGTCCGCGGCCAGGAACATCGGCTCGGCGCGGAAACCCGCCTTGCCCAGTTCGGTGAAGAACGCCAGCACCTCCTCGACACCGACCTTGGTGCCCGACAGCGGGTGGTGGCCGGGGATCGTCCAGCGGATGTCGTCGGCGAAGAACCGGCGCAGCTTGCCCAGGTCGCCCGACCCGTAGGCCGCGTAGTAGTCCTTGATCAGCTTGACGTTCGGGTGGTCCCGGTCGTCCGGGGCGGCGGTCGCGGTGCCGGCGCCGAGCAGCGAGCCCGCCGCCACCCCCACCGCGGTCATCCCGAAACCGCGCAGCAGCTCGGCCCGGGACACGCCTACAGGGTCTTCCGTCGTCATGCTCACTCCTGGTTGAGGGGTCACGAACTCCGTCGGCGTACGGGAATTCGTCGCCCCTCGACCGTATGGTCGCGCAGCGTGACAGGTCCAATACCTGCCGCGATTACCGATCCGCATAGGTATCGGGCATCAGCCACAAAACGCCCATCGGGGGCAGCGTGAGCACCGCCGACGCCGGTTGACCGTGGTACGGCACGTCCTCCGCGAGCACCTCGCCGAGGTTGCCCACGCCGGAGCCCCCGTAGTCGGTGCCGTCGGTGTTGAGGATCTCGCACCACCGGCCCGACGTCGGTAGTCCGATGCGGTACTCCGGCCGCGGGACGTCGGCGAAGTTCGCCACGCACGCCACCACGTCACCGCCGTCACCGCCGTCACCGCCGTCACCGTGCCGCAGGAACGCGAACACCAGGTCCGACAGGTGCACCCACGAGAACCCGTCCGGGTCGGTGTCCCGGCGGTGCAGGGCGGGCGTCGCCCGGTAGACCCGGTTCAGGTCCGCGACCAGCCGCCGCACGCCCGAGTGCACGGGCGAGTCCAGCAGGTGCCAGTCCAGCCCGAACTCCGACCACTCGTCCCGCTGCCCGAACTCGCCGCCCATGAACAGCAGCTGCTTGCCCGGGTGCGCCCACATGAACGCGAACAGCGACCGCAGCCCCGCCGCCTTGCCCCGGTCGTCGCCGGGCATCCGGCGCCACAGCGACCCCTTGCCGTGCACGACCTCGTCGTGCGACAGCGGCAGCACGAAGTTCTCGCTCCAGGCGTACGACAGCGAGAACGCGACCTCGTCCGACCGGCTGTCGCGATCCGCCGGGTCCTGCCCGAAGAACCGCAGGTCGTCGTGCATCCAACCCATGTTCCACTTGAACCCGAACCCCAACCCGCCGTGGTCGGTCGGCCGGGTCACGCCGGGCCAGGTGGTGGACTCCTCGGCGATCATCACGACGCCCGGGTGGTGCTTGTAGACGGTCGCGTTCAGCTCCTGGAGGAACCGCACCGCCTCCAGGTTCTCGCGTCCTCCGTGGACGTTGGGCTCCCACGTGCCCTCGGGCCGCGAGTAGTCCAGGTACAGCATGGACGCCACCGCGTCGACCCGCAGCCCGTCCACGTGGAACTCCTCCACCCAGTACAGGGCGTTGGCCACCAGGAAGTTCCGCACCTCGGGCCGGCCGAAGTCGAACACGTACGTGCCCCAGTCCGGGTGCTCGCCGCGGCGCGGGTCGGGGTGCTCGTACAGCGCGGTCCCGTCGAACCGCGCCAACGCCCACTCGTCCCGCGGGAAGTGCGCGGGCACCCAGTCCACGATCACGCCGATACCGCGCTGGTGGAGGACGTCCACGAAGTGCCGGAAGTCGTCGGGCGTGCCGAACCGGGAGGTGGGCGCGTAGTACGACGTCACCTGGTAGCCCCACGAGCCGCCGAACGGGTGCTCGGCCACCGGCATCAGCTCCACGTGCGTGAACCCCAGGCCGGTCACGTAGTCGGCCAGCTCCTCGGCCAGCTCGCGGTACCCGAGACCGGGCCTCCACGAGCCCAGGTGCACCTCGTACACGGAGACCGGTGCCCGCGACCAGTCCGTCGCCCCCCGTGCGGCCAGCCACGAGCCGTCACCCCACTCGTGGGCGGACGCGTGGACCACCGACTCCGGCAGCCGGGCCGCGAACGCCATCGGGTCGGCCTTCTCCCGCCACACCCCGTCCGCGCCCAGCACCCGGAACCGGTACCGCGCACCCGCCTCGACACCCGGCACGAACAGCTCCCAGACACCGGCGCCCAGCCGCCGCATCGGCAGCCCGAACACCTGCACGCCCGCGGCGTTCGGCGCCCACACCGCGAAGGCGGTGCCGGACACGCCGCCCAACGAACGGGGGTGCGCGCCCAGCACCTCCCACAGCCGTTCGTGCCGACCCTCGGCGATCAGGTGGAGGTCCAGCTCGCCGACGGTGGGCAGCCACCGGTACGGGTCGTCCACCAGCTCGATCCGGTCGGCGGACACCACCTCGAACCGGTAGTCCGCCAACCGCACCGGCACCACGCCGGAGAACAGGCCGTCGCGCAACCGCCCCAGCCCGAACCGCTCGCCGGCCGACGTCACCACCGTGACCGCGACCGCGTCGGGCCGCAGGGCGCGCACCACCGCACCGGCCGGCCGCGGGTGCGCGCCCAGCACCTGGTGCGGGTTCGGGTGCGTCCCGGCGAGCAACCGGTCCGCGGCCTCCGGGTCCGGTGCTCCGAGGTCCACGATGGACAGCTCCACGGTCATCGTCCGCCTCCGGGCGCTCCGGCCGCCTGCCCGAGGGATCGCTCCACCGCGCGCAGCGGGATGTCGACCCAGTCGGGCCGGTTGCGGGTCTCGTACACCGTCTCGTAGACGGCCTTCTCCAGCTCGAACGCGGTCAGCAGCGGCCCGACCGGGTCGAACCCGGCCACCTCCGCGTACCCGGAGGTGAACGCCTCGCGGTTGTGCGCGGTCCACAGCCGTGCCCGGCGGCGCAACTCCGGCGTGGGGTTGAACAGCCGCAGCTGGTGTTGGGCCGCGTAGTCCAGCGACCGGGACATGCCCGCGATGTCGCGCAACGGGGACTGCAACGCGACCCGCTCCGCGATCGGCGCGGCCGGCTCACCCTCGAAGTCGATGAGCAGCCAGGTCGACGGCGTGCGCAGCGCCTGCCCGAGGTGCAGGTCGCCGTGCACCCGCTGCACCGGCACCCCGCCGGGGATGTCGGCGACCGCGGTGAACGCGGCCCGGAGCCGGTCGGCGTGCGGCGCGAGCTGTGGCACCACGCCCAGCGCCGACTCCAGGTGCGCGAGCATCCCGTCGCTCAACGACCGGGCGCCCACCACGTCCGTGCCCAGCTCGCGCGCCAGGTCCGCGTGCACCGTCGCCACGGCGCCACCCAGCCGCCGCGCCTCGGCCGCGAAATCGGCGCCCGCGGACGCGGGTGGTGCGGTGGCGTCGGCGAACAGGTCCCGGACGCTGGTCATGGCCATCGCCCAGCCCTCGGCCGCGTTCGCCGCGAACGCCTGCAACATGCCGAACGTGGCCGGCGCGCCGTCCACCGCGCCCTCGACCGCGCCGAGCAGCGTGGCGATGTGCCGTGACCGGGCCCGGCGCAGGGCGCGGTGCGCCTCCAGGTCCGGGTTCAACCCCGCCGCGAGCCGCCGGTACAGCTTGAGGATGTACCGGTCGCCGTACACGATCGAGGTGTTCGACTGCTCGGCCCCGATCGGCCGGCCGACCAGCCCGCGCCGGCTCGACCCGGTGAACGACGGCTCCGGCGTGAACGTGACGTCGTCGCGTCGCGCCCGCTGCCCGATCAGGCGCAGCAGCAGGGAGTTCAGCTCGGCGTCACCGGTCGCGTCGTACACCACGCACCCGTCGAACCCGGCGAGCACGGCGGGCGCGAGCCGGTCCGGCAACGTCGTGCGCACGCCGATCGGCACCTGGTACCGCTCGGCCGGACCGCCGTCGGCGAACCGCACCGACGCCACGACCAGCAGCCCCAGCGGCCCGCCGGACGCGCGTTGGTCGACCAGTTCGGTGGCCTGCTCGACGTCGACGCGGTCGACCGGCCGGCCCTTGCCGCCGAACCAGCGCTGCCACGGCAGCCAGGCGGCCAGGGCGCGCTCCAGGCGGGGCCGCAGGTCTTCGGTCGGCGTTGCCGACGATCGGACTCCGGTCGGCGTTGCCGACGATCGGACTCCGGTCGGCGTGGCCGGTGGTCCGGCGGGTGGGGGTGGCGGTGCCGGCGGGCCGGCGGGAACCGGGACCGGGGTCATCGGGCTTCTCCCATGCGGTGGATGGCGAACCAGTAGAAACCGTGACCGGGCAGCGTGAGCCGGTACGGGTCGGACTCGATCGGCGCGAACACCACGCCGCCGGTGAGCTCCACCGGCAGGCTGCCCGCGAAGTCGGACAGGTCGAACTCGGCCTGCTGCGGGAACCGCGACAGGTTGTTCACGCACAGGACGGTGTCGTCACCGTGCACCCGCAGGTAGGCCAGCACGCTCGGGTTCGCGCAGGTCAGCTCGGTGAACGTGCCCAACCCGAACGACGGGTGCGCGCGCCGCACGGCCAGCATCCGCCGGGTCCAGTGCAGCAGCGACGACGTGGTGCCGAGCTGCGCCTCGACGTTGACGCCCTGGTAGCCGTACACCGGGTCGGCGATCGCCGGCAGGTAGAGCCGGCCCGGGTCGGACGACGAGAACCCGGCGTTGCGGTCCGGCGTCCACTGCATCGGCGTGCGCACGCCGTCGCGGTCGCCGAGCCAGATGTTGTCGCCCATGCCGATCTCGTCGCCGTAGTACAGCACCGGCGAGCCGGGCAGCGAGAGCAACAGCGCGGTGAACAGCTCCTGCTGGTTGCGGTCGTTCTCCAGCAGCGGTGCCAGCCGTCGCCGGATGCCGATGTTGGCCTTCATGCGCGGGTCTTTGGCGTACTCCGCGTACATGTAGTCGCGCTCTTCGTCGGTGACCATCTCCAGCGTCAACTCGTCGTGGTTGCGCAGGAAGATGCCCCACTGCGCACGCGAGGGGATGTCCGGGGTCTGCGCGAGGATCTCGGAGATCGGGATCCGCGACTCGCGTCGCACGGCCATGAAGATGCGGGGCATGAGCGGGAAGTGGAAGGCCATGTGGCACTCGTCGCCGCCGACGGCGGGGTCGCCGAAGTACTCGACCACGTCGGACGGCCACTGGTTGGCCTCGGCGAGCAGCACCCGGCCGGGGTACTCGTCGTCCACCACCTTGCGGCACAACTTCAGGAAGTCGTGCGTGCGCGGCAGGTTCTCGCCGTTCGTGCCCTCCTCCTCGAACAGGTACGGCACCGCGTCCAGCCGGAACCCGTCGATGCCCAGGTCCAGCCAGAACCGCAGGACGTCGAGCATCGCCTCCTGCACGGCGGGGTTCTCGTAGTTGAGGTCCGGCTGGTGGGAGAAGAACCGGTGCCAGTAGAACTGGCCGCGCACCGGGTCGTAGGTCCAGTTCGAGGACTCGGTGTCGACGAAGATGATCCGCGCGTCCGCGTAGCGCTGGTCGTCGTCGCTCCACACGTAGTAGTCGCCGTACGGGCCGTCCGGGTCCTCCCGTGAGGCCCTGAACCAGGGGTGGGCGTCGCTGGTGTGGTTCATCACCAGGTCGGTGATGATCCGGATGCCGCGGCGGTGCGCCTCGTCCAGCAGGTGCACGAAGTCCTCGACCGTGCCGAACTCCGGCAGCACCGCGCGGAAGTCGGAGATGTCGTAGCCGCCGTCGCGCAGAGGTGAGGCGTAGAACGGTGGCAGCCAGAGGCAGTCGACGCCGAGCCACTCCAGGTAGTCGAGCTTGGCCGCGAGACCTCGCAGGTCACCGGTGCCGTCGTCGTTGTCGTCGTTGAACGCGCGGACGAGGACTTCGTAGAAGACCGCCCGCTTGTACCACTCGTGGTCGACGGGCAGCGCGTGCGCCCGCTCGTGCCGCACCGTTCCCGGTCGGCCCAGGGGCTGGATCCCGGTCATACCCCACCCACCGACACGATGTGCGCGACCGCCCGCCGCGGGTCGAGCTGGACGTAGTTGGACCGGCCCCAGTCGAAGACCTCGCCGGTGACCTCGTCCCGGGCGGTGAACCGGGCGCCCTCGGGCAGGCCGAGCGCGGCCGGGTCGAGCGTGACCGTGCCGTCCTGCGGCCGGTCGGGGTCGAGGGTGACCACGCAGACGACCGCGCGCCCGCTGTCCGGGTCGGTCTTCGAGTACGCGATCAGGTTGTCGTTGTCGACCTCGTGGAACCGCAGCGTGCGCAGCTGCCGCAACGCCGGGTGCGCGCGCCGGATCCGGTTGAGCGTGGCCAGCCACGGCTGCAACGTGTCCCCGGAGTAGTCCCTGGGGCGCAGCTCGTACTTCTCCGAGTCCAGGTACTCCTCGCTGCCCTCGCGCACCGCCTGGTGCTCGAACAGCTCGTACCCCGAGTACACGCCCCACGACGGCGACAGCGTCGCGGCCAGCGCCGCCCGCAGCGCGAACATCGCCGGGCCGCCGTGCTGCAACGACTCGTGCAGGATGTCCGGGGTGTTCACGAACAGGTTCGGCGTGCCCTCGTCGGCGTGCTCGACCAGGTCGCGGCCGAACTCCTCCAGCTCCTCCTTGGCGGTGCGCCAGGTGAAGTAGGTGTAGTGCTGGGTGAAGCCGAGGCGGGACAGGCCGTGCAGGCGGGCCGGCCGGGTGAACGACTCGGACAGGAACAGCACGTCCGGATCGGTCTGCTTGACCTGCCGGATCAGCCAGTGCCAGAAGTCCGGCGGCTTGGTGTGCGGGTTGTCCACCCGGAAGATCCGCACCCCCTGCGCGATCCAGTGCCGCACCACCCGCAGCACCTCGGCGTACAGGCCCTGCGGCTCGTTGTCGAAGTTGAGCGGGTAGATGTCCTCGTAGCGCTTGGGCGGGTTCTCCGCGAACGCGATCGAGCCGTCCGGGCGGCTGGTGAACCACTCGGGGTGCTCGGTCACCCACGGGTGGTCCGGCGCGCACTGCAACGCCAGGTCCAGCGCCACCTCCAGGCCGTGGTCGTTCGCGCGGGAGACGAAGTGCCGGAAGTCCTCCAGCGTGCCCAGGTCCGGGTGCACGGCGTCGTGGCCGCCCGCGCGTGAGCCGATGGCCCAGGGGGAGCCCACGTCATCGGGCCCCGCGGTGGTGCTGTTGTTGCGGCCCTTGCGGTTGACCTCGCCGATCGGGTGGATCGGTGGCAGGTACAGCACGTCGAAGCCCATGTCGGCGATGCGCGGCAACTCGTGCTCCGCCGTGGCGAACGTGCCGTGCCGCGGGTTGCCGTCCGCGTCCACGCCACCGGTGGAGCGCGGGAACAGCTCGTACCAGGCCGAGAACCGGCCCTTCACCCGGTCCACCCAGATGTGATGGGTGTGGCCGCGGGTGACCAGTTCGCGCACCGGGTGGGCGTGCATGGTGCGCCGCACGGCGTCCGACAGCGCGAGCTCGACCCGTTGAGCCAGGCCGTGCTCCCGTTCCCGCAGGGCTTGCGCGGCGGCGCGCAGCACCGGCCGCTCGGCCCGGCGGCGCAACCGGCGGGCGGCCCGGTCCAGCAGCCGGGCACCCGCCTCCAGGTCGTTGGCCAGCTGCCCGGCGTCCTGCCCCGCGGCCAGCTTCGCCGTCACGGCGTGCCGCCACGTGGTCCACGGGTCGCTCCACGCGTCCACCCGGAACGTCCACATGCCCTCGCGGTCCGGGACGACCGCGGCGTGCCACCGGTCCAACCCCGCGTCGGCGGGCGCCATCCGGATCCCGGTGCCCTTCGGGTCGCCCGGACCGCGCCACACCACCGTCGCGGCGACCGCGTCGTGGCCCTCCCGCCACACCGTGGCGGAGATCGGCACGTGCTCGCCGACGACGGCCTTCGCCGGGTGGCGGCCCGAGCTGACCTCGGGGGTGACGTCGTCGACCACCAACCGCCCGTTCACTGCAGCCCTCCCTCCAGTCGTGGTGCTCACGCGAACAGCGCGTTCACGACTTCCGGCGCGAGCAGGTCGCGCGCCAGGTCGAGCGGGGTGCGGCCGAGGTGGTCGGCCAGGTCCGCGCGGGCCCCGGCGGCCAGCAGCACGCGGGCGGCGTCGGCGTTGCCGTGCCGGACCGCGATGTGCAGCGGCGTCTGGCCCGTGGTCGCGACCGGGGCGTCCACGATGGACCCGGCGCGCAGCAGGGCGGTCACCACCTCGGCGGAGCCGTGCTCGGCGGCCTTGTGCAGCGCGGTCTGCCCGGAGCGCTCGGTGACCAGCACGTCCGCGCCGCCGCCGAGCAGCGTGCGGACCATCGCGTCGTCACCGCGCACCGCGGCTGCCTGCAACGCGGTCAGCCCGGTCCGCTCGTCGTGCCGGTTGGGGTCGCCGCCGAAGGACAGCAGGTCGCGCACCCCGTCCACGTCGCCCGCGACGGCCGCCGCGTGCAGGCGCTGCTCCCGGTCCGCGTTGAACGCGTTGACCTCGGTGTTCGGGTCGAAGTAGACCTTCCAGTGGGTGATCTTCCCCTGGTCGGACAGCACCACCTTGTGCATGTCCTCGATCTCGAACAGCACCTTGGTGCGGGTGTGCCTGCCCTTGGTGTAGACGACGGCGCAGGCCGTGTCGCCGTCCACGAACAGGCCGCGCAGACCGTAGTCC
This sequence comes from Actinosynnema sp. NPDC050801, assembly GCF_040673975.1. Taxonomy (NCBI): domain Bacteria; kingdom Bacillati; phylum Actinomycetota; class Actinomycetes; order Pseudonocardiales; family Pseudonocardiaceae; genus Actinosynnema; species Actinosynnema sp. NPDC050801. Next base: position 13,916 of record NZ_JBFAQZ010000004.1, read on the forward strand.
AGCACCTCGGTCGTCTCGGCGCGGATGCGGAACGCCTCGGCGACCTCGTTGAGGCCGACGTGCGTGCCGAGGTATGGGATGACCGCGTTCCACTGGTCCTGCGGCAGTTCCAGCACCACGGACGGGGACAGGCCGGCCATGATCGCGGTCATGTCGCCGCGCCCGATGGCGCCGTACCACTCGTCGACGATCTTGCGGGTGTCGATCCGGCTGTTGTTCACGTGTGGATTTCCTTTCAGCGGTGGGAAATCTCCCTGCTTCCAGGCTGACAGCGATCCACAGCGGACACGAGGAACGGGCGGCGACTGCGGCAACATGCCGAAGAAGCGCGGAACCCCGCCGCACGCCCTCGTGGGGCGTGCGGCGGGGTTCGGTGTGGTTGCCGGCCTAGCTGTAGCGGCCGATGACGTCCTGGATGAGCCCGTCGCGCACCAGGAACTCGTAGTAGAAGACCTCCGAGCCGCCGCGGCCGGTGTCGAAGTCGTAGTCGACCCGGTAGCGGTCGCCGTTCCACCGCTCACCGGTGACCTCGTACCTGCCGCCCGGCTCGATGACCTCCGGGGTGAGGAAGCGGTCCATGATCTCCTGGCGGGACGGGTAGATCCGGCCCACGCTGTCGAACCGCGCGTCCTCCGCGAACGTGGCCGCGACACCCTCCGCGTCGCCCGCGTTCGCCGCCTCCGCGAACCGCTTCGCCACGTCCGGCGCGGCGGCGCGGTCGGCGTCCGAGAGCGGCACGGACTCCGTGCTCGTCACCGTGCCGGCGCCCGTCGCGGTGGTCGTCTGCCCGGCCTCGGCGGCGGGCTCCTCACTGCTGCACGCGGCCGCGGCGACGAGCGCCAACGCGGCCAGACCGATCCGTCGGTACATGTCGGTTCCTCACTTGGTTGGGCGTGGTCGGTAGGTCGGGGAGCCCTCCGGCCCGGAGGTGTGGGGAACCTCCGGGCCGGAAGGTCGGGTTGGGCGCACGTGGGCGGGGACCTCCGTGCGCCGCGCCCCGCGCCGCATCCACCGGGGGTGGGGGGAGGAGGCGCGGGACTCCCTCGCCGGATGGTCAGGTGCGTCGGTCACCCCGCATGAGCACGACGATGAACGCGATGCCGACGAGGATCACCGCGATCGCGGCGAGGTAGGCGGCGTGGTAGCCCGCCAGCACGTCCCGCGGCTCGCCGGTGGGGCTGACCGTGGCGGCGAGCGTGACCAGGGCGGCGACGCCGACGCTGCCGCCCAGCTGCTGCGCGGTGACGTTCAGGCCTCCCGCCACCCCGTGCTCGTGCTGCGGCACGCCGGTCAGCGACGCGGCGGTCAGGCCCGCGAACGCGACACCCTGGCCGACGCTCATGACGAGGACCGCGGGGAAGATGTGCAGCCAGTAGTTCCCGTCGAGCGGGGTCACCGCCCACAGCCCGACACCCGCCGCGATCAGCAGCAGACCGGTGATCAGCAGCGGGCGTTGGCCCACCTTCGCCATCACGCGGCCCGCGACGTTCGCGCTGAGGACCACCGTGATGCCCATGGGCAGGATGGCCAGGCCGGACTGGAGCGGCGTGTAGCCGAGCAGCCCCTGCAGGTAGAGCGGTGCGAAGAACAGCACGGCCAACACGGCGGTGAAGAAGACGACGGCCGCGACCGTGGCCGCCGAGACGGCCGGCAGCCGGAAGATGCCCAGCTGGAGCAGGGGGTTGTCCACCCGCTGCTCCCACCACACGAAGCCGGCCAGGAGCACGACGGACAGGGCGAGCGGGCCGATGGTCAGCGGGTCGGTCCAGCTGCTGTGGCTGGCCTGGCTCAGGCCGAGGACCGCGAGCAGCAGACCGCCGGTGACCGAGGTGGCGCCGACGACGTCGAGCTTCTCCGGCTTGCGCGTGCCCACCGGCAGCACGGACCTGACCGCGAGGAGCACGGCCAGCCCGATGATGACGTTGAACACGAAGACGGCCCGCCAGCTGAAGAAGTCGGTGAGCACGCCGCCGATCACGACGCCGGCGCTGAAGCTGGACGCGCCGACGCTGGTGTAGACGGCCAGCGCCTTGTTGCGGCGCGGGCCTTCCGGGAACAGCTCGGTGAGCAGGGCCAGGGACGCCGGGCCGGACAGCGCCGCGCCGACGCCCTGCAGCGCACGGGCGATCATGAGGATCTCGGCGGACGGCGCGATCGCGGCCACCACGGTCGCGACGGTGAAGAGGCCGACGCCGAGGGTGAACACGCGGCGTCGGCCGAGCACGTCGGCCGCGCGACCGCCGAACAGCAGGAATCCCGCGAACGTGACCGCGTAGGAGGTCATCGTCCACTGCAGACCGGTGCTCCCGATGCCGAGGTCGTGACCGATGACGGGTAGCGCGGCGTTGACCACGGCCACGCTGCTGGTGTCGAGCGCGAGTGCGGCGGCCAGGACGACGACCGCGAGCCAACCGGCCTGGGGCGCCGGTTGGGGTATGCCGGTGTCGACGGGGTCGACGTGGGTAGACATGCGTGTGCTCCAAAGTTCGTGTGCACGGTCGTGCCGTGCGTGATGTGAGGTCTGCTCGCTCAGCCGGCGCAGGAGCGCGGGGCGGGCAGCGGTGGTACCCGGTGCGGCGGTTCGATCGCCATGTCGCGGTTGTCCCACGGGCACCGGCACCCGCTCGGGGCCATGTCCCGGTTGTCCCGGGAGCCCTCGCCGTCGACGGCGATCACCGTGCCGCGCACGCCTGCCGGCGCGAACCGATGGGCTCTCGCTGCCGCGGTCCCGGCGGGGCGGCCGCCGTCGCGCAGGGAGAACGGGTGGGTTCGGCTGGGTGCGGGGCTGGTGCCCCGCGGCGGGCGTGCCGGCATGTCGGTGGTTCTCTCAGTTCCCGGTCGTTTCTTCGATGTCGGTCGCACGGCCGACCGCGCGCCACTGGTCGAGCTCGGCCCGAACGGTGGCGAGCCGGTCGCCGATGGCGTCCACGGCGTCGTTGCCGAGCACCAGCCGCAGCGGCGTCCGCTCGGCGTCCAGCGCTTCGCGGATCGCCTGCGCCGCCTTGGCCGGGTCACCCGGCTGGGTGCCGTCCATCTCGCGCACGAGCTTGCGGATCGGGTCCATCACGTCCGCGTACTCGGGGATCGGCGTGCCGATCCGCAGGGCGTTCCCCGCGAACGCCGTGCGGAAGGCGCCGGGCTCCGGGATCAGCACCTTGATCCCGAACGCGGCCACCTCGCCCGCCAACCCCTCGGACCAGCCCTCCAGCGCGTACTTCGCCGCGCAGTAGGCGGAGAACCCGGGCCACACGACCTGGCCGCCCATGCTGGACATCTGCACGATCGCCCCGGTCCGCCGGGCCCGCATGTGCGGCAGCACCGCCTTGGTCAACGCCACCGGCCCGTGCACGTGCACGTCCATCAACGCCCGCAGCTCGGCGTCGGGCGTCTCCTCCGCCGCGCCGATGAAGCCGTGCCCGGCGTTGTTCACCAGCACGTCGATGTGCCCGTGCCAGGTGATGGCGTCCTGGACCGCGTGCGCGATTTCCGCACGATCCGTGACGTCGAGCCGGAGCGGTGTCACCCGATCCGGTGCCAGCGCGGTGAGTGAAGCGAGTGATTCGACGTTGCGCGCCGTGGCGACGACGGTGTCGCCGTGCGCCAACGCGTTCTCCGCCAGCGCCCGGCCCAGACCCGAAGAGGTGCCGGTGATGAACCACACTCGCGCCGGCGCGGAGCCGGTGGCGGCGGGTACTCGGTTGTCGCTCATGGGTCCTCCTCTTCAGTGGTCCGGTGTTCGCCCTGCCCGTACAGAAGACACCGGGACTTCACGTCGAGTCCAAGACCCTTGCCCATACGCTCACGGCATAGATCGCTATCCGAGGGGGCTCCACCATGGACGTAGACACCCGCGTCCTGCGCTATTTCGTCGCGGTCGCCGAGCACCTGAGCTTCACCAGGGCGGCGGAACGGCTGTTCGTGTCCCAGCCCGCGCTGAGCAGGCAGATCCGCCAGCTCGAAGCCGACCTGAAGGTGCCGCTGTTCGAACGCACCAGCCGCGAGGTGCGCCTCACCAACGCCGGTGAGGCGCTGTTACCGGTGGCACGCGACCTGATCGCCGACTGGCAGACCGCCCAGCGCACCGCGCGCGGCATCGCGGCGGCGGAGTCGAGGGTGCTGCGCATCGGCTTCGAGGCCACCGGCGCCGGTCCGCTGACCACCAGGGCCCGCACCACGTTCGCCGCACGTCACCCGGACGTGACGATCGAGCCCAAGCGGTTCGACTGGGGTGGTGAGGCGGCGGCGCTGCGGGACGGCCTGGTCGACATCGCGTTCCTCTGGCTGCCCGCGGACACCACGGGTTTCCACACCGAGATCGTCGCCGTCGAGGAGCGCATGGTCGGGCTCGCGCGCAAGCACCGGCTCGCCGAGCGCGAGAGCGTCGGCATCATGGACCTGGCCGACGAGCCGGTGATGTGGACGCGCAAGGCGCCCAAGTACTGGGTGGACTGGTGGGCGGTCAACCCGCGCCCCGACGGCTCGGAACCGGTGTGGGGACCGGAGAACGACAACGTCGAGGAGATGCTGGAGCACGTCGCCGCCGGCGCGGCCATCTGCATCGGCCCGAGCTCGATGGCCGCCTACTACGCCCGCCCCGACCTGGTGTGGCGTCCGATCACCGACGTCGCCCCGCTGCGCATCGCGTTCGCCTGGCCGGCCACCAGCACCCACCCACTTGTCGCCGACTTCGCCGCCGTCGTCCGCGAGGTCTCCGACCTACCCCAACCACAACCCCAAACCCCGACCTCCACCGCCGACTGACCCAACCACCCACCCCAATACCGCTCCGACCTCCCACTACCCGACCACCTCCGCGAGGTCCCACCAACCGCTCTCAAACCCGCCACCAGCCACCTCCGCGAGGTCACGCCACCGCTCCCACTCCACACCCCACACCCCACACCCAGCCACTCTCCGCGAGGTCGCGTCGACCGTTCGCGACTCATTTCCCGGCGATCACGCTTTTCGATCGCCGGGAAATCAGGCGCGAACGGTCGACTTCCAGGCGACCTCGCCCGCCATCTGCGGAGCAGGGGCAATCCAACACAGCAATCAAATTCAGCTACTCCACCGCGTGCTCGCGCCCGCCGTCACGTCGAGCACGGTGCCGGAGACGTACTTGGCCCGCGGTGAGGCGAGGAACGCGATCGAGTCGGCCACGTCCTCCGGTTCGATCAGCCCCACCGGCTGCGTGTTGTACCCGCGCAGGGCCTTCTCCAGGTCTTCGACGGTGGTGCCGCCCGCCCACTTGTAGGTGGCCTCGTTGAGCACCATCGGCGTGCGCACACCGGTCGGCGCGACGCCGCTGACCCGCACACCCGCCGGCCCGACCTCCGTCGCGACACCCTTGACCAGGCCGATCACGCCCCACTTCGCGGCCTGGTAGTGGGCGAGCTGCGGCGCGCCGTGGCGGCCCTCGCTGGAGGACACCACGATGATCGACCCGCTCTTGCGCGCCACCAGGTGCGGGATGACCGCGCGCATGGTGTTCGCCACGCCGATGAGGTTGACGTCGATGACGTCGGCGAACTGCTGCGGTGACATGTCGGCCATCGGCGCGTAGGTGGTGATGCCCGCGTTGGCGACCGCGATGTCGAGCCGGCCGAACTCGCGCACCGCCTGCCTGGCCACGTCCTGCATGCGTGCGGCGTCCCGCACGTCCGCCTTCACCGCCACCGCGCGCCGCCCGACCGACCGCACCGCGCGCACGGTCTCGTTGAGCTCGTCCTCGCTGCCCAGCGGGTAGTCGAGCCGCATCGCGCGTGGTGCGGCGATGTCGAGCGCCACCACGTCCGCGCCCGCGCGGGCCAGCGCCAGGCACGTGGCCCGGCCGATGCCCCGCGCCGCGCCGGTGACCAGGGCGACCTGCCCGCGCAGTTCACCCGCGCGCTCGGCGCCCGGCTGCGCCTGCGCCACGTCCGCGCCGACCACGCCCGCGCCGGCCACCACCCCGGCCGCCGCGCCCGCGCCCGCCAACAGCGTCCGCCTGCTCACCGCGCCCCTGCCGTCGCCGTGCCCCCGGCCGGTACCCGGCCTGTCGATTCCCTGCCTGTCGATCCCGGGCTGCTCATCGGTCATGGGCTCGATCGTGGTGAGCCGGCCGGTGCGGTGTCCAAGACCCGCGACGATGCCGTTTGGTAATAGCCCTCGTGCACCCGGTCAAGTACGCACAATCGTCCGGCCCACCTTGTCGATCATGGACGCAGCCGGGTTGACTGGAAGTCGTTCCCGGGCACGTCGCCACCGAATCCCTTGTCCACCAAGGAGATCGGCCGTGCCCAGACAACCGGCAAGGAGAGAATCCATGAGTGACGCGGTGCGCACGCTGCTGCTCAACGCGGTCCGCCGCGACGACGTGCACGAGGTCCGGGGCCTGCTGCGCAACGGGGTCGACCTCAACTCGCGCGGCGCGGACGGCCTCACGCCGCTGATGATCGCCGCGGGCAAGGGGAACGCCGACCTGGTGCGGCTGCTCATCGACGCGGGCGCCGACGTCTACACCACCGACAGCGCCGCCGGCGGCACCGCGCTGCACAAGGCGGTGCAGGGCGGCGACCTGGAGACCGTGCGGGTGCTGGTGGAGGCGGGCGCGTTCGTGGACGCGGTCGCGACGTCCACCGGCCACACCCCGCTGCTGGACGCGTTCTGGTACAAGCGGCCGGACATCGTCGGCTACCTGCTCGACCGCAACGCGGGCCTGAACCTGTCCACGCACTACGGGTTCTCGATGCGCGACCACTTCGAGTACGCGATCAACGTCAACACGCTGGGCCGGGAGAAGCTGCTGGCCGCGGAGGCGTTGCTGAAGCGGCGCATCGAGGCCGACGAGCGCGCGGTCGAGCGGCAGAAGCTGATGGCGGCCACCGCCGCCGGGGACCTGATCGCGGTGCAGGTGCTGCTGGCCAACGGCGCCGAGGTCGACGCGCGCTTCCCGGTGCTCAACGGCTTCAACGACCTGCACACCCCGCTGCTGGTCGCGGCCCGCGACGGGCACACCGAGATCGTCCGCGCGCTCATCGCGGCGGGCGCCGACGTCAACGCCACCGAGCCGACGTTCGGCGCGGTGCCGCTGCACAAGGCCGTCTACAACGGACACGCCGACATCACGCAGATCCTGGTGGACAACCCCGTCGTGGACATCGACTTCCAGGGCTCCACCAACGGTTACACGCCGTTGCACGACGCGCTCTGGCACGGCTTCGAGGAGTGCTCGCGCATCCTCGTCCGCGCCGGCGCGCGGCTGGACCTGGTCGGGCACGACGGCAAGACGCCGTTGGAGATGGCGGTGGACGTCTTCGGCCCCGACCACGACCTCACCGACACCATCCGCAACGCATAGGGGGAACCATGCTGTTCTACTGCCAGATGAAGTGGAACCACGAGGGGCGCATCAGCCTCGACGAGCTGTGGGAGATCGAGGAGGAGGAGACCCGCCACGCCGAGGAGACGCTGAACTCAGGCTACTGCATCGGCCTGTGGAAGGTGGCGGGCCAGAAGCGGGTCATCGCCGTGGTGGACGCCGAGTCCGCCGAGGAGCTGGACCGCTCGGTGTTCCGCCTCCCGATGCGCGAGTACATCGAGTTCGAGGAGATCTGGCCGCTGCGCGACTACCTCGGCTTCGCGGAGGACGTGGCCAACCGCTTCCGCCCCACCGAGGCGGAGACCGGCCGATGATCCACCAGCTGATCTTCGCGTACCCCCGGCCCGGCATGGACGAGCAGGAGTTCCACCGCTACTGGGTGGAGGAGCACGCGGTCCGGTACGCGAGCCGCATCCCGCAGATCCGCCAGTACGCCGTGGACACCAGGGTGGAGCTCGCGCTGGACGAGCCCGAGCCGCTGTGGTCGGGCGTGGCCGAGATCTGGCTGGCCAACGAGGAGGAGCAGCTGGCGTCGTTGCAGACGCCGGAGTTCCTGGAGGGTGCCCGCCTGGACGAGCCCCGTTGGGCCGCGTTCTGGCGCACGCTCGTGCTCGACACCGACGCGCACGTGGTGGTCCCCGGGCCGCCGCAGCGCGCCGACGCGCCGGGTACCAAGCTCTTCGTGCTGGTCAAGCGCAGGGAGGGCATGCCCCTCACCGAGTTCCGCCAGTACAGCAGGGACGCGCACGCGCCGCTGATGGCCAAGGTGCCCGGCCTGCGCCGCTACTACCAGAACCACACCCGTGACGGCGCCTACGGCATCGGCGAGGCCACCTTGGACTGCGCCTACCAGCTGTGGTTCGACGACGCGCCGGCCCTGCGCAACGCCCTGCGCACGCCCGAGTTCCAGCGCGCCATGGCCGACCTCGCCACGTTCACCGAACCCCGGTACGTGCACACCCTGGCGGTCCGCGAGAACTGGATCCTCGGGCCGTCGGAAAACATCACCTAGGCAAGTCCCGGATATCGTCGGGCATTTCTTGTCCAACCACCGCAATCCCGGGTTGGATGAATATCGCAAGACCTCGCAAATACCTTCCTAAGGAGAACCATGACCAAGCGCGTGCTGGTCGTCCTTTCCGAGTACGGTTACTGGGGAGAGGAACTGGTCGGCCCGGTCGAGGCGTTCGACGCCGCCGGCTACCGCACCACCTTCCTCACCGCGAACGGCAAGCGGCCGCAGGCCCTGCCGCCGAGCCTGGACCCCGAGTACCTCGACCCGCCGCTGGGTCGCTCGGTCACCACGCCCGACATGGCGCGTCGTGCCCGTGAGCTGGACGCTTCGCCGCGGCTGGACAACCCGCTGAGCCTGGCCGACCTCATCCCCGAGCGGCCCTACTACAGCGCGGTGAACCACCTCCGCGAGGTGGAGGAGTACCACCGCAGGCTCGACGGCGCGGTCGCCGACCTGGTCGGCAGCTTCGACGCCCTGGTCCTCGTCGGCGGCTCCGGCCCGATCGTCGACATGGCGAACAACGAGCGCCTGCACGAATTGGTGCTCGGTTTCGTGAACGCCGACAAGCCCATTCTCGCGGAGTGCTACGGCGTCGCGGTGCTGGCTTTCGCGCGTGACCTGGAGACGCGCGAGAGCATCATCCAGAACAAGCACGTGACCGGTCACCCGAAGGAGTACGACTACAAGGACGGCACCGGTTTCATCGGCGTCGAGTTCAACATGGGCCCGCCGCCGTACCCGCTGGAGTACATCCTCCGGGACGCCACCGGCCCGGTCGGCCGCTTCCACGGCAACGTCGGCAAGGAGACCTCGGTCATCGTCGACTACCCGTTCATCACGGCCCGCTCCACGCCCGACTCGATCCTGGCGGGCGAGCTGCTGGTGCAGGCGCTGGAAAACGGTCTGCGCCGGTACGGCTGGTAGGGCACGGCCCGGACAGGAGAGGACACGGCATGAACGGCAGGCCAGGAAAGGTCGCCATCTTCGAGCAGTTCGCGGCCGACGGCATCGAGTACATGTTCGGCAACCCGGGGACCGTCGAGCAGGGGTTCCTGGACGCGGGTGGCGAGTTCGACGTCGAGTACCTGCTGGCGCTGCACGAGGGCGTCGCGGTGGGCATGGCGGACGGTTACGCGCGGGCCGCCCAGCGACCGGCCCTGGTCCAGCTGCACAGCGGGGTCGGGCTCGGCAACGGGATCGGGATGCTCTACCAGGCCAAGCGGGGCGGTTCGCCGCTCGTCGTGGTCGTCGGCGAGGCGGGCATCCGCTACGACGCGATGGACGGGCAGATGGCGGCCGACCTGGTCGCCATGGCGGAGCCGGTGACGAAGTACGCGACGCGGGTCGTCGACCCGTCGTCCACGCTGCGGGTGCTGCGCCGGGCGGTCAAGATCGCGATGACGCCGCCGCGCGGTCCCGTGCTGGTGGTGGTGCCGGCCGACGTGCTGGACGAGATCACCACCGAACCGGCGTTCCCGACCCCGATCCCGAGCACCCGGGTGCTCCCGGAGACCTCGCTGGTGGCGGAGGCCGCCACCACGCTGCTGGCCGGTGAACGCCGGTTGGTGCTGATGGGCGACGGCGTCGCCACCAGCGGGGCGCAGCGCGAGCTGACCGCGGTCGCCGAGGCGCTGGACGCGCAGGTGTGGGGGGTGAACTCCTCGGAGTTCAACTTCGACGCCACGCACCGGCTCTACGGCGGTCAGCTCGGCCACATGTTCGGCGCGGACAGCGCACGCGTGGTCGCCGAGGCCGATTCGGTGCTGATCGTCGGCACCTACGTGTTCCCCGAGGTCTTCCCGTCCTTGGAGAACCCGTTCAAGCCCGACGCGAAGATCGTCCACGTCGACCTCGACAGCTACGAGATCGCGAAGAACCACCCGGTGACGGTGGGCGTCGTGGCCGACCCGAAGCTCACCCTCGCCGCGCTGGGCAAGGAGCTCAACCGCCAGCGGCCGGTCACCGGCACGCCGCCGGAGGCGCCGCGCGGTCGTCCGGTCCACCCGGAGCCGTCGTTGCAGGAGGACACGGTGCTGGACCGGTTCGTGCGGCGGCTGGCCGGTCGCGCGCCGGAGGACCTGGTGGTGTTCGACGAGGCGCTGACCGCGTCGGGCCCGTTGGCCAAGCACCTGCCGCCGCGTCAGCCCGGCCGGTTCTTCCAGACCCGCGGCGGTTCGCTCGGCGTCGGCATCCCCGGCGCGCTGGGCATCAAGCTGGCCAGGCCGGAGCTGCCGGTGGTGGCGTTCACCGGCGACGGCGGCTCGATGTACACGTTCCAGGCGCTGTGGACGGCGGCCAAGTACGGCATCGGCGCGAAGTTCGTCATCTGCAACAACCGCCGCTACCACCTGCTCGACCTGAACATCGAGCAGTACTGGCGGGAGCAGGGGATCTCGCCGCACACCTACCCGGCGGCGTTCGACCTGTCCAAGCCGGACATCGGGTTCGTGCAGCTGGCCGAGGGCCTGGGCGTCCCGGCCCGCCGGGTGGAGAAGTTGTACGAGGTGGACACCGCCGTGGAGGCCATGTTGGCGCACGACGGCCCCTACCTCATCGACCTGGTCATCGACTGAAGCGGGAGGTGCGAGCAATGACAGGGGGAGCCGGTGACCAGATCACCGAGGCGGCCGTCCTCGACCTGGTGCGCGACTGGTTCGCCGCGCTCGACCGGCACGACGACGTCGAGGTGCTGCTGGACCTGTTGGCGCAGGCCGGTCTGGTGATGCACCTGCCGGAGGGCACGGTGCGCGGCCACGACGACTTCAGGTCCTGGTACGGCGAGAACACCAACACCTACTTCGACGAGGTGCGCGAGGTGCTCGACATGACGGTGACGGCCACGTCGCCGCTGCACGCCGAGGTCTCGCTCCGGGTGAACTGGCAGTCCCGGATGTGGGCGCCACCCGCGCCGAACAGCGCGTGGATCGGCCTCACCACCACGCAGACGTGGTCGGTCGTGCTGTGCGACGGCCGCCCGAAGATCCGCACCTGCACCGTCGGGGGCTCGACCCCCATGCCGGGATCCGCCGCACCGCGCGCGACCGAGTCCGCTCACGAGAGCGCCGCGGCGTAGCAGGCGTCGATCCCCGCCACCGGATCGCCGCGGGGACGAACCGGTGGCAGGTCGCCCGGCCCGGCGGGTCCGCGGACCCGCCGGGCCGGGCCGCCACCAACCCACACTTCTGGAGAGAAGGCAAGGACATGACCCAGACCACCACCGATGTCCCGGACACCACCGGCAGGCTCCAGGGCAGGCGCATCGGCATCCTGATGGAGAGCGACTACGTCGAGGCGGAGATCGCCTACTACCGGATGCGGTTCGCCGAGGAGGGCGCCGAGGTCGAGCTGCTGACCCGGTTGTGGGGCAACGACTCGCTCACCTTCACCGGGCACGAGCAGCGTGCGCCGATCGAGGTGACCGGCGACCTGGAGGCGCTGGACTACGACGAGCTGTCCCGGTTCTCCGCGCTCATCGTGCCCTCGGGCATGGTCGCGGACCGGTTGCGCTACACCGACAACGTGCAGCGGCCCGCGCCCGCGGTCGAGGTGATGCGGCGCGCGTTCCGGCTGCCGAACCTGATCAAGGCGTTCTCCTGCCACGGCCTGCTGCTGCTGTCGGCCGTGCCCGAGCTGGTCGCCGGCCGGCCGGTGACGTGCCACAACAACCTGGTCGGCGACGTGCGCAACATGGGCGCGGTCTACACCGGGCGCGACGTCGTGGTCGACGGCGACCTGGTCACGTCGCGCACCGTGGAGCAGTGCAACCTGCTGGCCCGCACCGTGATCGAGATGCTGGTCGCGAGGGGTAACGGTGGGCGCTGAGCAGGCGGCCGCGCTCCCGTACTCGTTCTCCGACACGACCGCGGGCCGGGTCGAGTCCTACCAGGCGGGCACGCTCCGGCTGCGCACGCTGGACGGCCGCCGGGTCGTGCTGCACCTGACCGACACCACGTCCGCCCAGGTCGTGCGCAACCTCGGCGAGCCGTACCGGGACGTCACCGGCTCGCTCGGCGCGCTGCTGGTGCCGGGCAGGCTCGTGTTCGCGCACGGCCCGGTCTACCCGGGAGGCCCGGACGGCCCGCGCTACCAGGCGACCCAGCTGTTCCTGGTCGGCGACGACACCGAGGACCACGTGTTCGAGCGGCCCGGCTGGTGGGTCGACCAGCTCCGCGAGCTGGCCCGGTTCTACCGGCGGGCGCAGTTCGGCGCGGGCGAGGTCGACTACGCCGACTACCGCACCGAGATCCGGCTGGGCGGCGACAAGGGCGGGCGGCACGTCCAGGAGACCGACACCGTCTCGCGCCTGGTCTACGGCATGGCGTCGGCGTACATGCTGACCGGCGACGAGGACTTCCTCACCGTCGCCGACCGCGGCTCGCGGTACCTGCGCGACCACATGCGGTTCGTGGACACCGACCAGGACGTCACCTACTGGTACCACGGCATCGACGTGGACGGCGGGCGCGAGCGCAAGCTGTTCACCTCGGAGTTCGACGACGACTACCACGCGATCCCCGCCTACGAGCAGATCTACGCCCTGGCGGGCCTGGTGCAGAACTACCGGCTCACCGGCGACCCGGCGCTCAAGGCCGACATCGACGGCACCATGCGGCTGTTCGAGCGGTTCTTCGCCGACCCGGCGCGCGGCGGCTACTACTCGCACATCGACCCGGTCGACCTGAGCCCGCACCACCCGTCGCTCGGCCCGAACCGGTCGCGGAAGAACTGGAACTCGGTGGGCGACCACGCGCCCGCGTACCTGTTCAACCTGTACCTGGCCACCGGCGACCAGCGGCACCTGGACATGTTGGAGCACACCTTCGACATGATCGTGTCGCACTTCCCCGACCGCGGCACCCCGTTCGTGCAGGAGCGCTTCCACGCCGACTGGACGCCGGACCGCTCGTGGGGCTGGCAGCAGGACCGGGCGGTGGTCGGGCACAACCTGAAGATCGCCTGGAACCTGACCCGGATGAACGCCGCCCGCGCCAAGTACGACTACGTGCGGATGGCCGACGCGCTGGCCCGCGCGATGCCCGCCGTCGGCCGCGACCCGCAGCGCGGCGGCTGGTACGACCTGGTGCAGCGGCAGCCGCCGCACGACTTCGTCTGGCACGACCGCAAGGCGTGGTGGCAGCAGGAGCAGGCGATCCTGGCCTACCTGGTGCTGGCCGGCCACCGCGGCGACCCGGAGTTCCTGGCCCACGGCCGGGAGGCGGCCGCGTTCTACAACGCGTTCTTCCTCGACCACGACGAGGGCGGCGTCTACTTCAACGTGCTCAACAACGGCATCCCGTACCTGATGGGCACCGAACGGCTCAAGGGCAGCCACTCCATGTCGATGTACCACTCGGCGGAGCTGTGCTACCTCGCGACCGTCTACAGCGGACTCCTGGTTCGCCGCGAGCCGCTCGACCTGTGGTTCAAGCCCCGGCCGGACGCCGACTTCCCGGACCGCCTGCTCCGCGTCGCACCGGACGTCCTGCCGGCCGGCCGCGTGCGGCTGGACCAGGTGTTCGTCGACGACCGGCCGTACGCCGACTTCGACGCCTCGGCGATGACGGTCCGCCTGCCGGACAGCACGTCGGCGCTGACCGTGCGTGCGCGCCTGGTACCGGTGGAGGACGCATGACGGCCGTCACCGCCGAACGCTGGGTGGACGGGTTCCGCGTCGCGCCCGCCCGGCCGTTGCCGCTCGGCTCGACCGTGACGCCGGAGGGCATCGCGTTCGCGGTCGGGTCCAGCACGGCGCGCCGGATGTCGTTGGTGCTGCTGGATCCGGAACGCGGTGACGTGCTGGCCGAGCTGCCGTTCCCGGAGGAGTACCGGGTCGGCGACGTGTGGACGATGACCGTCCTCGGCCTGGACCCGGAGCTGGTGCACTACGCGTACCGGACGGACGGCTCGGACGCGTTGCTGCTCGACCCGCACGCCCGGCAGCTGGCCGGGGGAGAGGTGTGGGGGCAGCGGCCCCGGTACCGGTCGCGGGCCGTGCCACCGGCCGGGTTCGACTGGGGCGACACCCGCCCGCCGCGCGTGCCGGTCGAGGACCTGGTGGTCTACGAGCTGCACGTGCGCGGCTACACCCGGCACGACTCGTCCGGGGTGACCGCGCCCGGCACGTTCGCCGGGCTGCGGGAGAAGATCCCGCACCTGCGCTCGCTCGGCGTGAACTGCGTGGAGCTGATGCCGGTCTTCGAGTTCGACGAGACCGACGTCGAGGGCGCGCCGGAGCGGCTGAACACGTGGGGCTACCACCCGGTGGGGTTCTTCGCGCCCAAGGCGTCCTACGGCACGCCGCACGAGTTCAAGGAGCTGGTGCGCGACCTGCACGCGGCGGGCATCGAGGTGGTGCTCGACGTGGTGTTCAACCACACCGGCGAGGGCGACCACCGCGGGCCGACGCAGTCGTTCCGCGGCCTGGACAACGCCACGTACTACCTGCTCACCCCGGACGGCGACTACTACAACTTCAGCGGCACCGGGAACACGCTGAACTGCAACCACCCCGTGGTGCGCGAGTTCATCCTGGAGAGCCTGCGGCACTGGGCCGTGGAGTACCGGGTGGACGGGTTCCGGTTCGACCTGGCGTCGATCCTGTCCCGCGGCACGGACGGCGCGCCGCTGCCGAACCCGCCGCTGCTGGAGGCGTTGGCGCACGACCCGGTGCTGGCCGACCGGAAGCTGATCGCCGAGGCGTGGGACGCGGGCGGCCTGTACCAGGTCGGCTCGTTCCCGTCCTACGGCCGGTGGATGGAGTGGAACGGGCGGTACCGCGACGCGCTGCGCCGGTTCCTCGTGGCCCGGCCCGGCAGCGCGGGCGAGTTGGCGGGCACGCTCATCGGCTCGCCCGACCTCTACGGAGGGCGCGGCACCCGCGCGTCGGTCAACTTCGTGACCTGCCACGACGGGTTCACGCTCGCCGACCTCGTGTCGTACGACCACAAGCACAACGAGGCCAACGGCGAGGACAACCGGGACGGCCACGACGCCAACGAGAGCTGGAACTGCGGTTGGGAGGGTCCCACCTCGGACCCGGACGTGCTGGCGCTGCGGGACCGGCAGACGCGCAACGCGCTCACGTTGCTGATGGTGAGCAACGGCGTGCCGATGCTGCTGGCGGGCGACGAGTTCGGGCGCACCCAGCGCGGCAACAACAACGCCTACTGCCAGGACAACGACATCACGTGGGTCGACTGGGAGCTGGCGGAGCGCAACCGGGACCTGGTGGCGTTCGTGCGGGAGCTGACCGCGTTCCGCGCCCGGCACCCCGTGCTGCGGCGTGCCGCGCACCCCGGCGGTGACCGGCCGGACGGGTGGCAGTACCCGCCGGTGAGCTGGCACGGCGCGCGGCCGTGGGAGCCGGACTGGTCGGCCGAGTCCCGGCTGGTGGCGATGTTGCTGCACGAGGAGGGCGTGGACACGGTGTTCGTGGCGGCGAACACCGACCTGGCCGCGGCGCCGGTCGTGCCGCCTCCCGCACCCGAGGGCACGGCGTGGCACGTGTTCACGGACACCGGCGGTGGCGCGGAGCGCGTCGGCGCCGAAGGCGGTGATCCCGTCCCGGCCGTGCCCGACCGGGACGTGCCCGACCGGGACGTGCCCGACCGGGACGTGCCCGACCGGGACGTGCCCGACCGGGACGGGACCGACCGGCCTGTGACCGGTGGGCTCGTGACCGACCGGCTCGTGGTCGGCGGCAAGTCCGTGGTCGTGCTGGAGGCGCGACCCGTGAGTGAGGGAGGACAGCGGTGAGCTTCGAGGCGTACCTGGGGTTCAACGGCCGCACCGGCACCGTCTACCTGACCGGTGAGCTGGACGCGGACACCGCGCCGGTGTTCCGGTCGCTGGTGGAGCAGGCGGCCGGGCGGCCGTTGGACCGGCTGGTGCTCGACCTGACCGGGTTGGCGGCCATGTCCTCGGCGGGGGTGCGCTGCCTGGCGTTCGCCCAGCAGCAGTTGCCGCCGTCGGCGGCGATCATCGTCGTGGGCGCGCGGCCGGAGGTGGTCGAGATCATCCGGTTGGCGGGGTTCGACCAGGCGGTCACCATCGCGGAACGAGCGGCTTGACCGAATTGGCCTGAGGGCCGCTTGGGAAATTGTTCACAAAGGCCTCCGGGCGCGCCGGCGGAACCCCACCCCCGCATGCCGGCGGTACCCCGACCGTTTACCGGGATCGGTAATACCGGCGCGTCCGGTGGTCTGAATCAATCCTGAAGTGAACCGACGAGGTCGATTCCTGGCGACGTGTCCTATTCAACGGACGTTGAGCTTGCCATGTCAACAAGGTTACGCTCCGTGTAGCGGCCGGTGACCGATTTGCACCCGGATGTACGAAGATGTGGTCCCCTGAGTGGGCGTACAGACTGATCACGCAGTGTGATCGGCGGGCCTCGGCGGGACAGTCGCCGATCCTGTCTTTTTCCTGTTGACGCGGGCGCCGATGTCGGATCCGCACGACCCTCACAATACCGCCCTATACGGAGGGTGATCATGGTCGAAGCGGTGCATAACTATTTGAGGATAGCGCTTGCGTTCGACCTCACGAGATCGTGCCGACTTGGGCGAGCAGTGCTTGCCGGGCGCGTTGGCCATATGGAGTATCGAATGAGTACGGTATGTGACAGTTTCGGGGGTCTACGGTGGTCGAAGACAGTCTTCGCACTGCTCTTTCGCTGGCCAAGAATGATGAGGTGACACACTTCGCGCAGGACAAGTTCAGCTCGCTACCCCGCTCTGACCAGCGGCGATGGGCTGAGGTTTATCTGCGCGGGCTGTTGCTTGGACACGGTCGCAAGTCGGTCCGCAGAATTGCCGAGGAGGTGCTTGAGTTACCGGTTTCGCAATCTTTGCAACAATTCATCAATCAGAGCCCGTGGGACTGGCGTGGGGTGCGGTCCCGGATTGCCGAGGAAGTCGACGAATTACTCCGGCCGAGGGCCTGGGTAATTGCCGACACGACTATTCCGAAACGTGGTGACCACTCGGTCGGCGTAGAACGCAGGTTCGTGCCGAGCGAAGGGCGGGCGATCAACTGCCAGATCGGCACCGGACTTTTCCTGGCTGGGGAGTTGGCGAGCATTCCGGTGGACTGGCGGATCCAGTTGACGCGGCGCTGGACGGACGACGAACGCCGGCGGGAGCGGGCCTACATCCCGCCCTCGGTGCGGGCGCAGGCGGAGTGGCAGTACGCGCTCGACATGGTCGAGGAGGTCGGCGAGTGGGGCATCTCCAGCGCACCGGTCGTGGGTGACCTGCGGCACACCGCGGGGGCGTGCCAGCTGATGACGCGGCTCGCCGAGATGGGGGCGGACTTCGTCTTCGAGGTGCCGGACGGGCTCGAAGTGGTTCCCGGGCCGCACCTCGCGGCCGTCCGCACGGGCTACGGCCCGCAACGCGGACCGAACCTGGTGCGGGCGCGGGACCTGTTGCGCGGTGCGGACATCACGCACCGGCAGGTCGTCACCTGGGCGGCGGGCGTCGACGGCAGGCACCGGGCCACGCAGGCCGTGTCGATGCCGGTGCGGCTGCCGTCCGCGCCGGGCCGCCGCGGTGGCCCGCCGCTGCAGCTCGTCGGCACGTCGCGGCAGGGTGGCCGGACGAGGCTCTGGCTGACCAACCGCACCGACGTCCGCGCGGCGGAGGTCATCTCGCAGGGAGCGATGGTCGAGCGCACCGCGGCCGACCTGCAGGAGTTGAGGGCCCACTTCGGGCTGCTCGACTTCGAGGGCCGGTCGTACCGCGGTTGGCACCACCACATGACGCTCGTGTCGGCGGCGTACACGTTCGCCAAGCGCAGCACCATGTCGGCCCAGCGGGTGCGCCAGCCGTCCTGAGCCACACCGACGCGCACGCCTCAACGGCGAGGCGTGCGCGTCGGCTCGGGTCCGGGCGCGGTCAGGTGCGCACCTCGCGCGTCCGCCACAGCACCAGCACGAAGTACGGCGTGCCGATCAACGCGATCACCAACCCGGCCGGGACCTGCGCGGGCGAGATCACCGTCCGGCCCACCGTGTCCGCCGCGCTCACCAGCACCGCGCCCACCGCCGCCGCGACCGGCAGCACGCGCGCGTGCCGCCCGCCGACCAGCGACCGGGCCAGGTGCGGCGCGACCAGCCCGACGAACGCCACGACGCCGATCGCCGACACGGCCGTGGCCGCCAGCACGCCCGCCGCCAGCAGGATCACCAGCCGCGACCGCTCCACCCGCATCCCCAGCACGCGCGGCGTGTCCTCGTCCAGGCTGTGCAGGTCGAGTTCGCGGTGCCGGGCCCACAGCAACGGCGTCAGCAGCACCAGCGCGAGCGCCGTCGGCGCCACCTGCTCCAGCGTCCGCCCGTAGGTCGAGCCGGACATCCAGGTCAACGCCTTCGCCGTGTTCCACGGGTCCGACGTCACGATCAGCAGCGTGATCAGCGCCATCCCGGCCGACCACATCGCGATGCCGATGACCACCAGCCGGTCCGAGTCCAACCCCGACCGCCACGCCAGCCCGTAGACCAGCGCGAACGCCACCACCGCACCCGCACCGGCGGCGCCGGCGATGTGCCACGCGCCGGCCAGCGGCACGGCCGTGATCAACGTGATCGCGCCCAGCCCCGCACCCGCCGTGATGCCCAGCAGGCCGGGCTCAGCCAACGGGTTGCGGCTCACCGACTGGATGCCGCACCCGGCCACCGCCAGCGCCGCACCCGCGGCCAGCGCCGCCAGCACCCGGGGCACCCGCTGGTCCACCACGAACGTCAACGCGGTGCCCGTGCGCCCCGCGAACCAGTTCGCCAGGTCGCCCAGCAGCACCAGCCGGTCACCGAGCATCAGCCCCGCGGTCGGCGCGGCGACCAGCAGCACGCCCAGCACCACGGACGTCACCACGAGCCGACGCGCCGACCCGGCCACGCCGACCCGCCCGGCCGGCGCCTGCCGCGGCGTCCCGCCGGACCGCCCCCGCCGTGCCAGCCAGATCAGCACGACCGCGCCCAGGATCGTCGTCATCACACCGGTCGGCACCCGCACCGCCGCGGCCGACCCCATGACGGCCCGCAGCAGCACGTCCGCACCGAGCACGATCACCACGCCGACCAGCCCGGAGACCGGCAGCAACGCGCGGTGCCGGCCCAGGCCGGGCACCAGCGGCGTCAGCAGCCGGGTGATCACCGGCGCGCTGAGCCCGACGAACCCGACCGGACCGGCGACCGTCACCGCGGCCGCCGTCAGCGCCACGGTCAGCAGCACCGCGCCCACGCGCGTCCGCCGCACCTTCAACCCCAGCACCGTCGCGTTGTCGTCGCCCAGCGCCAGGACGTCCAGCGACCGCCCCATGAAGAGCAGCGCCGCCACCGCGACCGCCACGACCGGCGCCATCCGCGCGGTCGCGTCCAGGTCGCTCACCGTCAGCGACCCGGAACCCCACGCGAACAGCCCCGTCGTCTCCTGCTCGTACATCAGGAGCAGCAGGATGGTCGCCGACTGGAGCGTCAACATGACCGCCGAGCCCACGAGCACCAGCCGAGGGCCGGCCGAACCACCGCCTGCCAGCCCCAGCACGACGACCGCCGCGGCGAGACCGCCGACGAACGCCACCGCGCCACCGGCCAGCGTGGGCACGCTCAGCCCGAACGCCGCGATCGCGACGACGGCCAGGTGCGAGCCCGCGTTGACGGCGAGCGTGTCCGGTGACGCCAACGGGTTGCGCGCCACCGACTGCATGCCCGCGCCGGCCACGCCGAGCGCGACACCGAGCAGCAACGCGGCCAGCAGGCGCGGCACGCGCGAACCCTCCAGCACGGCGAGGGTCTGCGCGTCCCCGTTGCCCACCAGGGCGTCGAGCACGTCGAGCACACCGGTCGACGCCGTGCCCTGGGTGAGGTGGACGGCGGAGAGCACGGCGATGAGCGCCACGATCCCCGCCGTCACGACGGCGGTGCGCATCAGGCGGTGATGGCCTTCACGAACTGCTCGGCGACCCGGATGACCGACTTCGGCCCGCCGAACGTCCAGGTGCCCGGCTCCAGCTTGAAGACCTTCTTCGAGGTCACGAACGGCAGCCGCTGCCACACCGGGTTCTGCGCGAGACCGGTGGTGAACACGTCGTCCTCGGACGCGCTGTAGAACAGCACGGTCTTCGGGTCGGTGAGCGCGGTCAGGCCCTCGACGTCGGTGGCGCCCAGGCCCCACTGCGCGTCGACCTCACCGGTCCAGGCGTTCTTCAGGCCGACCGCCTCGGCGGTGTCGGAGACCAGCGAGCCCTTGCCGAACGGGCGGATGTTGACCGTGCTGCCCTCCAGCCAGCCGTCGGCCATGATGAACGGCGTGCCGGCCGCACCCTTGGCCTCGACCGCCTTCTTGCCGTCGGCCAGCGCGGTGTCCATCCCGGACAGCAGCTCGTCGCCCTCGGCGGACTTGCCGACCGCCTTGGCGATGATCTTCACGTCCTCGCGCAGCCGGTCGAAGTTCCGGGAGGCGTCGCTGGACTTGGTGACGACCACCGGCACGTACTTCTCCAGCTGGCCGGCGAGCGTGGTGTCGCGGCCCTCGGCCATGATCACCAGGTCGGGGTCGAGCGCGACGATCGAGTCGACGCTGGGCTCGTTGCGCTTGCCGACGTCCTTCACGTCCGCGCCGAGCGGCGCGACCGAGTCCCAGGTCTTGTAGCCCGCGGCGTCCGCGACACCCACCGGCATGACGCCCAGCGAGGCGAGGATCTCGGTCTCGCCCCACTCCAGCGCGACGACCTTCTCGGCGGGCGAGTCGAGCTTGACCTCCTTGCCGCGGGCGTCGGTCAGGGTGACCGGACCTCCGGCGGACTCGGTCGGCGCGGACGTGGGCGTCTCGGTCGTGCCGCACGCCGACAGCAGCACGGCCGCCGTGACGAGGGCAGGGGCGAGCAAGCGCATCGCTGGTACCTCTCAGGGTGAAGGGGGAAGGACTCAGACCGGTCGGGGCGTGTGCCTGCCGAGGGGGCGGCAGTGGATCGCGCCGGTCACGGGGTCGTCGGCGACGTGCACCGTGACGCCGTAGGCGTGGGTGAGGTGCTCGCCGGTCAGGACGTCGCGGACCCCGCCGGCCGCGACGACACGACCCTCGGACAGCAGCACGACCTCGTCCGCGACGATCGCCGCGTGGTCGAGGTCGTGGAGCACGACGCCGACCGCCACGTCGTGGTCGTCGGCCAGGTCGCGCACCACGTCGAGGACCTCGACCTGGTAGCGCAGGTCGAGGTGGTTGGTGGGCTCGTCCAGCAGCAGCACGGAGGTCTGCTGCGCCAGGCACGACGCGAGCCAGACGCGCTGCAACTCGCCACCGGACAACTCGTCCACGCCCCGGCCGGCCATCGGTGTGACACCCGTCAGCGCCATGGCGCGCTCGACGGCCGCGCTCCCCTCCAGGTCCACGCCGCGCCACCCGGTCCGGTACGGGTACCGGCCGTAGGAGACCACGTCGCGCACCGACACCCCCGACGGCGTGGGCCGCTGCTGGGTGAGCAGGGTGACGTTGCGGGCGAACTCCTTGCCGGACAGCGGGGAGTGCCCCCAGACCGACCGCTCGCCCATCCGCACCTGCCCCTCGCGCGGCCGGTGCAGCCGCGCCAGGGACCTGAGGACGGTCGACTTGCCGGACCCGTTGGGCCCGACGAGCGCCGTCACGGTGCCCGCGCGCAGTCCCAGCGAGACACCGTGCACCACCGCGCGGTCGTGGTGCGCGAGGACCAGTTCCTCCCCGGCGAGCAGCGCGTCTCCCTTAGACATGAGGGGAGCCTAACCTAATCCCCTGACTCACCCATATGGGCGTGATCTACTGCACTTATCGGACGATTCGGTAACGCGGAGCAAGCAGGTTCAGCCCTCGAAGTGCCGCTTCGTGTCGGCGACCAACGAGTTGAACACCACCGCGTTGACCCGGCTGTGCGCCTTGACCGCGGGCTCGTAGGCGAACGTCCAAGTGAGCCGGCAGCCGTCGTCCGTCCGCTCCACCAGGTAGTCCTCCCCGAACCGGCGGAACACCGGCAGGTTCGCCCGGTCCACCAGGAACGACTGCCGCCGCCCCTCCTCCCAGCGGATGAAGTGCTCGCGCAGCCGCAGCACGCCCAGCACGGCCGCGGTCCTCGTGGTGCCGACCCCGAACGGGCGCGGGGACGTGTACTCCACGGACGACAGCAGGCGGCACCACCACAGCGGGTTCGAGGCGGTCAGGCCGCGCCACACACGTTCGGGTGACACCGGTAGCTCCAGCACGTGGCGGTGGAGCTGCGGTGCCGAGTCGAAGAAGTCCAGGTCGAACGGCTCCAGGCTGGGCACGTGGTCCAGTGTGCAGCCTCCGCGCCGGTTCCACCGCTCGCCGGGACCGGTCGCGGCGGACCCCCGCACCGGCGCAGCCGCCATCCGGACAACCACCCAAAGCAGCACACCGTTGAGCCGGTCGGTTGGACCTGGCGCTCGAACGTGTGGATCACCCGCGGCAGGTCTTGGCCGTCGCACCCCCGCACTGGTTGCGTACACCAGGTCCGTGTCATGACGAGAGGTACGAGCCGATGGCGCAGCCGTTCCAGTTGCCGGACTTCTACATGCCCTACCCGGCACGGCTGAACCCCAACCTGGAACGCGCGCGGACGCACACCAAGGCCTGGGCGTACGGGATGGACATGATCGACGTGCCGCAGCACGGCACCGTCATCTGGACCGAGCACGACCTCGACTCGCACGACTACGCCCTGCTCTGCGCCTACACCCACCCGGACGCCTCGCCCGACGACCTGGACCTCGTCACCGACTGGTACGTGTGGGTCTTCTACTTCGACGACCACTTCGTCGAGCTGTACAAGCGCAACCCGGACGTGGCGGGCGCGAAGGCCTACCTGGACCGGCTGCCGCTGTTCATGCCGGTCGAGGGCCCGATCACGGACGAGCCGACGAACCCGGTCGAGAAGGGCCTGGCCGACCTGTGGACGCGCACCGTCGGGTCGCACTCGCCCGACTGGCGCCGCCGGTTCGCCGACAACACCAAGCACCTGCTGGACGAGTCCATGTGGGAGCTGCTCAACATCTCCGAGGGCAGGCTGTCCAACCCGATCGAGTACATCGAGATGCGCCGCAAGGTGGGCGGCGCGCCGTGGTCGGCGAACCTGGTCGAGCACGTCACCGGCCTGGAGGTGCCCGCCCGGATCGCCCTCACCCGCCCGATGAGCGTCCTGCGCGACACGTTCGCCGACGCCGTGCACCTGCGCAACGACCTGTTCTCCTACGAGCGCGAGGTGCTCGACGAGGGCGAGCTGAGCAACGGCGTGCTGGTGCTGGAGAAGTTCCTCGACATCGGCACCCAGGAGGCCGCCGAGGCGGTCAACGACCTGCTCACCTCCCGCCTGCACCAGTTCGAGCACACCGCCGTCACCGAGGTGCCGCCGCTGCTGGACGAGCACCTCGTGGACCCGGCGGGCCGGCTGGCCGTGCTGGCGTACGTGAAGGGCCTCCAGGACTGGCAGTCCGGCGGCCACGAGTGGCACGCCCGCTCCAGCCGCTACATGAACGAGGGCGCGGTCACCGCGAGCCCGGTGCTGGGCGGCCCGACGGGCATGGGCACCAGCGCCGCCCGCGCGTTCATCGCCACCGCGCCGCAACGCCTGCGCAGCTACAGCCACGTGCCGTTCGAGGAGGTGCCGTCGCGGCCGGAGCCGGCCCTCGACATGCCGTTCGAGCTGCGCCTGAGCCCGCACTGGGCCGACGCGCGGGAGAAGAGCGTCGCCTGGGCGCGCGACGTGGGCATCTTCGACGACGTGCCGAACGTGTGGACCGAGAGCAGGCTGCGCGACATCGACCTCGCGCTGTGCTCGGCGGGCATCGCGCCGGACGCCACGGCGGAGGAGCTGGAGATCAACGCCCTGTGGCTGACCTGGGGCACCTACGGCGACGACTACTACCCGGTCGTGTTCGGTCGGACGTCGGACCTGACCGCCGCGAAGGCCGCCACCGACCGGCTCAAGCAGATGATGCCCCTCGAAGGGGCGTCACCCACACCGGTGACACCGCTGGAACGTGGCCTCGCCGACGTCTGGCAGCGCACCGCCGCCCCGATGCCGCACGACAACCGGGCGCAGCTGCGGCGCGCGGTGGAGCTGATGCTCGACAGCTGGGTGTGGGAGCTGAAGAACCAGCACGAGAACCGCGTCCCCGACCCGGTCGACTACGTGGAGATGCGGCGCCGCACGTTCGGCTCGGACCTGACCATGAGCCTGACCCGGTTGGGCCACGGCCGGATGGTGCCCGACGAGATCTACCGGACCCGCACCATCCGCAACATCGAGAACTCGGCGTCGGACTACGCCACCATCCTCAACGACCTCTTCTCGTACCGGAAGGAGATCCAGTTCGAGGGCGAGGTGCACAACATGGTGCTCGTGGTGCGCAACTTCCTCGACGTCGACCTGGAACGGGCGTGGGACGTCGCGACCGACCTGGCGAACGCGCGGTTGAAGCAGTTCCAGCACTCGGTGGCGGTCGAGCTGCCGTCGTTGTACGAGGAGTTCCGGCTCGGCCGGGAGGCGCGCAAGGCGCTCGACGCCTACGTCGGCGAGTTGCGCGACTGGCTGTCCGGCATCCTCAACTGGCACCAGAAGGTGGTCCGCTACCACGACGCCGACCTGGCCAAGCACTTCGGCGGGCGCGAGGTCGCCGTCACGCCGCACGTGCTGCGCGGGCCGACGGGGCTGGGCACGGCGTCGACCCGCCTCCTGGTGAACAAAGGGTGACGCTCGACTGAGGTGAACCCGGCGACACCCCTCGCCGCCCGCACCCCACACGCCCGCCGACCGCACCTTGCACACCCGCCGACCGCACGCCCGCACCTTGCACACCCGCACCCCGCACGCCTGCGGCCGCACGGCGACGCGGAGGACGGCCGACCCCCAGCCGGCCGTCCTCGTGATCAGGGGACAGCGGAGTTCGGAGGAGGCGGCGGACACCGCGGCGTCCCAACCGGCAGGGGAGCACCGGTCGGGACGTCGACCCCTCGTACCGGTGGAGGTGTGGGGCAGCTCCACCGGGTCTTTCACCTGTCCGCGGTCATGGGGACACCCTGCTGGGGCGACCGTGAGCGAACCTAGGATGAACCTTGAACCGGCTGTTCGAGGGGGCTCCAGCGTGTACTTCGAACTGCTCGGCGGTGTCCGGGCGCGCGTCGGCGGTGCCGACCTCGACATCGGGCACACCCGTCGGCGCAGCGTGCTGGCGGCGTTGCTGCTGGAAGCCGGGCGGCCGGTGCCCGCGCAACGGCTGGTCGACCGCGTCTGGGGTGGTCAGCCGCCGTTGCGCGCGAAGGAGACGCTGTACGGGTACGTCTCCAAGCTGCGTTCCGCCGGGATCGACATCCAGCGCCGGCCGGGCGGCTACCTGCTGGACGCCGACCGGGTCGACCTGGTCGAGTTCCGGGCCCTGGTCAAGCGGGCCCGCGCCGAACCGGACGAGCGTGCCGCCGAGCTGTACGACCAGGCCCTGCGGCGGTGGCGCGGCGAGGCGTTGGACGGGCTCGACTCGCCATGGTTCACGCAGGTCAGGGACGCGTTGCACGCCGAACGCGCGGCCGTCGAGCTGGACCGCAACGACGTGGCCATCCGGCTCGGCGACCACGCCGCCCTGCTGCCCGCCCTGCGCGACGCCACCCGCACCGACCCGCTGGACGAACGCCTCGCCGGCCAGCTCATGCTCGCCCTGCACCACAGCGGCCGGTCGTCGGAGGCGTTGCAGCACTACGACGCGGTGCGCCGCACGCTCGCCGACGAGCTGGGCACCGACCCCGGCAAGCCGCTGCAAGAGCTCTACCTGCGCATCCTCGGTCAGCAGGAGGACAAGCCCCGCGCGTCCGCGACCGTCCCGCGCCAGCTGCCCGCGCCCCAGCGGTGGTTCACCGGCCGGGAGAAGGAGATCGCCGACCTGGCCGAACCGTCGTCCACCGTCGTCATCACGGCGATCGGCGGTGCCGGCGGCATCGGGAAGACGGCCCTGGCCCTGCACTGGGCCCACCAGCACGCGGACGACTTCCCGGACGGCCAGCTCTACGTCAACCTGCGCGGTTTCGACCCCGTCGGCGACCCCGTCACGCCCCAGCACGCCCTGCGCGGCTTCCTCGAAGCCCTCGGCGTCGACGACCCGCCCGCCGGCCTCGACGCCCAGGCCGCCCTCTACCGCAGCCTGGTCGCCGGCAAGCGGGTGCTCGTCGTGCTGGACAACGCCCGCGACACCGCCCAGGTCACCCCGCTGCTGCCCGGCGGTGCGCACTGCACCGTCCTGATCACCAGCCGGCTCCAGCTGCTCGGCCTGCTCACGGCCCACGGCGCGCGCTCGGTGACGTTGGACGTCCTGGACGAGCACGAGTCCCACGCGTTCCTCACCTCCCGCCTGGGCGCGGAACGGGTCGAGGCCGAGCCGGACGTCACCCGCGAGCTGCTGGCGCTGTGCGGCGGCCTGCCGCTGGCGCTGAGCATCATCGCCGCCCGTGCCGTGACCCAGCCGGACCTGCCGCTGTCGGCGTTGACCGAGGAGCTGAAGGACCAGCGCCTCGACGCGCTGGACGACCTCAGCGCCGACCTGCGCACGGTGTTCGCCTGCTCGTTAGGAGTGCTCAGCCCGGAGGCGAGGGAGCTGTTCGGCCTCCTCGGCCTGACCTCCGCCCCCGACCTCGGGCTGAAGGCCGTCACCGCCCTCACCGGCCGTGCCGACACCCGCAGACTGCTGCGCGAGCTCGAAGCCGCCCACCTCGTCCAGCAACACCGGGTGGGCCGCTACCGCATGCACGACCTCGTCCGCCTCTACGCCGCCGAGGTCGCGCCCGCGCACGCCGACGCGCACCTCAAGGCCTTCATCGGCTACTTCGCCGCCACCGCGCACCGCGGCGACATGCTGATCGAACCGCACCGCCCGCCGATCCCGGCCCCGGACGGCGACCCGGCGCCGCTGGCCGACGTCACCGCCGCGATGGACTGGTTCGACGCCGAGTACGAGTCGCTGTTGGCCGCCCAACGGCTGGCCGCCGAGCACGGCCGGCACGCGGTCGCCTGGCACCTGGCGTGGGCGCTGACGAACTACCACCTGCGCCGGGGGCACGCGGCCGAGGACATCGTGGTCTGGGGGGCCGCGCTGGACGCCGCCGACGCCCTCCAGGACCGGTTCAAGCAGGTGACCGCGCACAGGTTCCTCGGCATGGCGTTGACCGACGTGGGCCGCTACGACGAGGGCGACCACCACCTGCGGCGGGCGTTGGAGCTGGTGGAGGACGACTACGGCAAGGCCGCCGCGCACCGCGCCATGGCGTGGGCGATGGAACGCCGAGGCGACGTCGCCGGCGCCCTGGAACACGCCCGGGCCCAGCTGGAGCGGTTCCGCGCGCTCGACATCCCGGTCCGCATCGCCGAGGCGCTCAACGACGTCGGCTACCGGATGGCGCGGCTCGGCGACTACGCCGACGCGGAGGCGCACTGCCGGGAAGCGTTGGCGCTCAACGAGGAGCTCGGCCACGTCGAGGGCGAAGCGGCCACTTCGGACAGCCTCGGCTACATCGCCCACCACCACGGCCGCGACGCCGACGCGGTGGAGCACTACCGGCACGCCCTCAAGCTCTACCGGCAACTGGACAACTCCTACGAGGAGGCCAGCGTCCTGCGCCACTTCGGCGACGTCCTCGCCGCCGTCGGCCGCCACGACGAAGCCCGCGACGCCCGCCAACGAGCCCTCACCCTGTTCCGCGCCCAGGGCCGCGTCGAGGACGCCGACGACGTCCTCTCACTGCTCGCCTGACCCCGCAAGGTCGCCGCCGAGGCCCTGGCCTGCTCGCCTGACCCCGCGAGGTCGCGTCGGTCGTTCGCGTCCTCACTTCCCGGCGATCACGCTCTTCGATCGTCGGGAAATCAGGGCGCGAACGACCGACTTCCCGGCGACCTCGCCCGCCGTCTGCGGAGCAGCGGCAATCCAACACAGTCATGTGACGGATTCCGGCCGGCCCTCTCGCTCCTAGCGTCGACACCGACACAACCGAGGGGGAGGAACACCCGTGATCAAGGTAGCGATCATCGTCGGCAGTACCCGGAAGGGCCGGTTCGCGCCGGTCGTGGCGAACTGGTTCGCCGACCGCGCCAAGCAGCGCGACGACCTGAGCGTGGACGTGCTCGACCTCGACGACCTGGACCTGCCCGACCGGCTGCACGCCTTCGGCGAGGAGCCGGCCCCGGAGGTCGCGCTCGTCTCACCGCGCCTCCGCGACGCCGACGCGTTCGTCGTCATCACGCCCGAGTACAACCACAGCTTCCCGGCCCCGTTGAAGAGCGCCATCGACTGGCACTTCACCGAGTGGCAGGCCAAGCCGGTCGGGTTCGTCTCCTACGGCGGCGTCGGCGGCGGGTTGCGGGCGGTCGAGCAGTTGCGGCAGGTCTTCGCCGAGTTGCACGCGGTCACCGTGCGGGACACGGTCAGCTTCCACGGCGCGTGGTCGCGGTTCGACGAGGAGGGCGACCCGGTCGAGGTCGACGAGGTGGACAAGGCCGCGACGACCCTGCTCGACCAACTGGTCTGGTGGGGCATGGCGCTCAAGGAGGCCCGCGCCAAGCGGCCTTACGGGGCCTGACGTGCGCGCCGTCCGCCTGCACGCGTTCGGCTCCGCAGACCGGTTGCGCGATGCCGAGGTCGAGGACCCGGAGCCGGGGCCCGGCCAGGTGCGGATCGCGGTGCGCGCGGCGGGCGTGCACCTGGTGGACGCGGTGATCCGGCGCGGCCGCGCGGGGTGGGTGCCGTTGCCGGACCTGCCGATCACGCCGGGCAGCGAGGTCGCGGGCGTGGTCGACGCGGTCGGCGCCGAGGTGGACCCGCGGTGGCTGGGGGAGCGGGTGGTCACGCAGCTGGGCCTGGCCCGCGGGGGGTACGCCGAGCTGGCGGTGCGGGAGGTCGGCGCGCTGCACGTCGTCCCGGACGGGCTCGGCTTCCCGGCCGCGGTGGCGATGATCTGCACCGGCAGCACCGCGTTGGGCGTGCTGGACGCGGCGGCGCCGGCGCCGGACGACGTGGTGGTCGTGACGGCGGCGGCCGGTGGTGTCGGCACGATGCTGGTGCAGGGGGCGTCGCGGGCGGGGGCGTTGGTGGTGGGGTTGGCCGGGTGCGAGGCGAAGCGGCGGGCGGTGTCGCGGGCGGGTGCGGCGATCGCCGTCGACTACCGGCGGGACGGGTGGCAGGAGGACGTGGTGGCCCGGCTCGGTGGACGGGAGGTGACGGTGGTGCTGGACGGCGTCGGCGGCGTGCTGGGACGGGGTGCGGTGGACCTGCTCGCGCCGGGCGGTCGGCTGGTGATGTTCGGGACGTCGTCCGGTGAGCTGGTGAGCCTGTCCTCGGCTGACCTGTTCGAGCGCTGCCTGACCGCGACGGTCGCCGTCGGGCCGCACGTGGCGAAGCGCTCGGGCGGGCTGCGGGCGTTGGAGGCGCGGGCGCTGGCGGAGGCGGCCGCGCGCCGGCTGACGCCGTTCGTGCAGGAGTTCCCGCTGTCCGAGGCGGCGCGGGCGCACGAGGCGATGGAGAGCAGGCACACGATCGGCAAGGTCGTCCTGGTCCCGGACGCCGGCTAGGGTCGTGACCATGCTGCACGGGCGGTCCGCCGAACTCACCGTGGTCGACCGGCTCCTGACCGACGCCCGCGCCGGGCGCAGCGGCGTGCTCGTGGTGCGCGGCGAGGCGGGCATCGGCAAGTCGGCACTACTGGCCCACGCCGCCCACACGGCCGCCCACACCGCCACCAGCGACACCGCCGCCGCCCATACCGCCACCAACGGCACCGCCACCGGCGACAGCGCCGCCCGAACCGCCACCGGCCGGGACGACGGCGGGTTCCTCGTCCTGCGCGGCACGGCGGTCGAGTCCGAGTCCGTGGTGCCGTTCGCCGGGCTGAACCTGCTCCTGGGCCCCGTCGTGGACCGCGTCGACGCCCTGCCGCCCAACCAGGCCGGCGCCCTGCCGCCCAACCAGGCCGGCGCCCTGCGCGCCGCCCTCGGCCTCGCCCCGCCCGACGGCGGCGACCACTACCTGGTCGGCCTGGCCGTGCTCACCCTCCTGGCCGACCTCGCCGAGCACGGTCCGGTCCTCTGCCTGGTGGACGACGCGCACTGGCTGGACCAAGCCTCCGCGCACGCCCTCGTCTTCGCCGCACGCCGCCTGCAGGCCGAGGGCATCGCGATGATCTTCGCCGCCCGCGACCTGCACGCGCCGCCGTTCCCCGCGCCCGGCCTGTCCGAGCTGCGGCTGACCGGCCTCGCCCCCGAGCACGCGGCCGCGCTCCTGGACGAGCACGCCGCCGACCTGCCGCGCTACGTCCGCGACCAGATCGCCCACGAGGCCCGCGGCAACCCGTTGGCGCTGCTCGAACTGCCCGCCGCGCAACGCGAGGGCCACCTGCCCGCCGCCCACGCCTACCGCGTCGCCGCCCTGCCCACCCACAGCCGCATCCAGCAGACGTTCGCCGACCGCATCGGCACCCTGCCCGAGCGCACCCGCACCCTCCTGCTGGTCGCCGCCGCCGACGACACCGGCGACCCGGGCGTCGTGTTCAAGGCCGCCGGCCTGCTCGGCGCGTCCCTGGACGACCTCGAAGTCGCCGAGCAACGCCAACTCCTGCGCTCGGACGAGGGCAGGCTGACGTTCCGCCACCCCCTCATCCGCGCCGCCGCCTACCAGAGCGCACCGCTCAAGCACCGCATCACCGTCCACGCGGCGCTCGCCGAAGTGGTGGACGACGCCCACCGCAGCGCGTGGCACCTGGCCGCCGCCACCACCGCGCCCGACGAGGACGTCGCACAAGCCCTGGCCCGCACCGCCGAGGACGCCCGCGGCCGGGGCGGTTACATCGCCGTCGCGTCGGCCTACCACCGCGCCGCCGAGCTGACCCCGGACCCCGTCGCGCGCGGCCACCGGCTGGCGGCGGCGGCCGGCGCGGCCGGTGCGGCGGGCCAGTTCGACCGCGCGGTAGTGCTCGCCGACCAGGCGTGGGACCTGGTGACCGACGAGGTCGACGGCGCCAGGGTGGCGCGCATCCAGGCCAGGCTGGCCAGCGAGCAGGGACACCCGGCGCAGGCCGCGACGCAACTGGCCCGCGCCGCCACGTGCGCCGCGCACACCGATCCCGAGCTGGCGGGGGAGTTGCTGTTCAACGCCGCCAACAACGCGTGGGCGGGCCGCGACCTCGACGCGCTCGCGGAGATCGCGGCACGCGTGCAGGACCTGCCCGGCGCCGAGGACACGCGAGCCGTCGCCACGGCCGCCTTCGGCCTGGACGGCGCGGACGTGCCCGGCGGGATGGCGGCGCTGCGCCGGCTGCTCGACTCGCCGTACGTGGGCGGACCCGGCAACGCCGTCAGCGCGTGGTGGCACCTGGTCCTCGGTGACGACCGGGCCGCGTACGAGTGGGCGTCCGGACTCGAACACGAGTCCCGCGCCCAGGGCGCCCTCGGCGTGCTGCCGCGGGCGCTGGCCTACCGGGCACGCGGGCTCCTGCACCTCGGGCGGCACCGCGACGCGCGCGCCACCGCCGAGGAGGGGTTGCGGATCGCGGCGGACATCGGCCAGGCGTTCAGCGTCGGTTTCCTGTCGAGCGTGCTCGCCGAGCTGGCCGCCATCACCGGTGACGCGGACCGGTGCGAGGAGCTGGTGGCGACGTTGACCGACGACCAGCCGAAGTCCGTGCGCGCCGCGTGCGCGTTGGCGTTGCTGGACCTCGGCCAGGGCAGGCACGAGGCCGTGCTGGACCGGCTGGCGGACGTCGCCGCCGGCGCGCACCGGCTCTACGCCATCGCGAGCCTGCCCGACCTGGTGGAGGCCGCCGTCCGGCTGGGCAGGCACGCCTTCGCCGAGGACGCCGCCACCTGGTACGACGAGTGGGCGTCGAGCACCGGCCAGCCGTGGGCGCGAGCGGTCGCCGCACGCTGCCGGGCCCTGCTCACCGACGACGAGCAGTGGTTCACCACCGCCGTCGAACTGCACCGCGCGAACGAGACCCGGGCGAACGAGACCCGCCCGTTCGAACGCGCCCGCACCGAGCTGCTGTACGGGGAGTGGTTGCGCCGGGCCCGCCGCAAGGCCGACGCCCGCACGCACCTGCGGTCGGCGTTGGAGAGCTTCGAACGGCTCGACGCGACGCCGTGGGCCGCCCGTGCCCGCACCGAACTGCGTGCCACCGGCGAGAGCCGGGCCGTGCCGGGACCGGACCCGCTCAGCGCCCTCACGCCGCAGGAACTGCAGGTCGTGCGCCTGGCCGCGACCGGGCTGAGCAACCGGGACATCGGCGCGCAGCTGTTCCTGAGCCCGCGCACGGTCGGCTACCACCTCTACAAGGCCTACCCGAAGCTCGGCGTCGCGTCGCGGGTGGAACTCGGCAAGCTCGACCTCGCGTAGCCGGCGCCACCCCCTTCGTCCTACCCGGGCCTCTTCGCCAACTGGTCTAGACCCATTGACATCTCCTCTCGGGCGTACGCACGCTTGACGGCAGCCGGCCGCCGCCCGCCTTGAGGAGGACCCACGGTGAAACTCCAAGCGAGGACGGCGCGAGCGCTCGCCGTCCTGGTGACGGTGCTCGGCGCGACCGTCGTCTGGAACGTCGGCACGGACACCACCACGGCCTCGGCCGCCGAACCCCTGCAGAGCCTCGTCCCCGTACCGGTCTCGGTGCAGCCCGCCGCCGGCGTCACGCACCCGATCACCGCCGCCACGAAGATCTACACCACGGCCGCCGCGCACGCCGTCGGCGAGCACCTCGCCGGTCTGCTCCGCCCGTCGACCGGGTTCGCCCTGCCCGTCACCGACACCACCGGCACGCCGACCGACGGCATCTCGCTGCTCATCGGCGGCGCGCCCGCGTCCGTCGGTGACCAGGGCTACCACCTGGTGGTCACGGCGGCGTCCGTGCAGCTGCGCGCCAACACCCCGGCGGGCCTGTTCGCGGGCGTGCAGACGGTGCGGCAGCTCCTGCCCGCCAAGGTCGAGAGCAGGACCGCGCAACCCGGCCCGTGGACCTTGCCCGGGGCGACCATCACCGACCACCCGCGGTTCGCGTACCGCGGCGCGATGCTCGACGTGGCCCGCCACTTCCACCCGGTCGCGACGGTCAAGCGGTACCTCGACCAGCTCGCCCTCTACAAAGTCAACTACTTCCACCTGCACCTGACCGACGACCAGGGCTGGCGCATCGTCGTCGACAGCTGGCCGCGGCTGGCCACGCACGGCGGCAGCACGCAGGTCGGCGGCGGACCCGGCGGGTACTACACCAAGGCGCAGTACCAGGAGATCGTCGCCTACGCGGCGGCCCGGCACATCACCGTCGTGCCCGAGGTCGACCTGCCCGGCCACACCAACGCGGCGCTGTCCTCGTACGCCGAGCTGAACTGCAACGGCGTCGCGCCCGCGTTGCGCACGGACATCGCGGTCGGCTACTCGTCGTTGTGCGTGTCCAAGGACATCACTTACACGTTCGTGGAGGACGTGATCCGGGAGATCGCCGCGTTGACGCCCGGGCCGTACTTCCACATCGGCGGCGACGAGGCGAACGCGACCACCGACCAGGAGTACCAGACGTTCATGAACCGCGTGCTGCCGCTGGTCGGCAAGTACGGCAAGAAGGCCATGGGCTGGCACGAGTTCGTCAAGACCACCGCGGACACCTCGGCGGTCGCCCAGTACTGGGGCACGACCACGTCCAACGCCGTCGTCCAGAACGCCGCCGCGCGCGGCCAGAAGATCGTGATGTCGCCCGCGAACAAGGCGTACCTGGACATGAAGTACAACTCCAGCACGCCGCTCGGCCTGAGCTGGGCCGGTTTCATCGAGGCCCAGGACGCCTACAACTGGAACCCCGGCACGCACGTGAGCGGTGTGCCGGAGTCGGCGGTCAGCGGCGTCGAAGCTCCACTGTGGACGGAAACGGTCGTGACCCCCGCACACGTCGACTACCTGGCGTTCCCCCGCCTGCCCACGATCGCCGAACTGGCCTGGTCACCCTGGTCGACCCACAACTGGGACGCGTTCCGCCTCCGCCTCGGCGCCCAGGCCCCGCGCTGGACCGCCATGGGCCTCGACTTCTACCGCTCACCCCAGGTCCCCTGGGGCAACGGGACCACCACCACCACGACCCAACCATCCGGCACGTGGGCCCCGAACCGCGCCTACACGGCAGGCGCCCAGGTCACCTACAACGGCGTCACCTACCAGTGCCGCCAGTCCCACACCTCCCAGCCCGGCTGGGAACCCCCGAACGTCCCGGCCCTCTGGCAACGCCTCTAGCCCTGCACCTCGGTCCCGAACGTTCACCTCACGCGTCCTGAACGTAGGACACGCCTGTCCCGAACGTAGGACACGCGCGACGCCAACGTACGACTCTCGTGCGTGTCCTACCTCCAGAACGCGCGTGTCCTACGTTCAGAACGCGCGTGTCCTACGTTCGGAACGCGCGTGTCCTACGTTCAGGTACCCCGAGTTCAACGCTCAGGACACGACGCGGGCGGCTGAGACCGGGCGTTGCGCCATCGTGTAGGTCCCCGCGGACGACGTGTTCACGCTCCACCGGTACCGGCTGAACTCGCCGGTCGCGTCGGACGCGTAGAACATCATGTGCCCGTACCCGGCGCCGTCGGTCTCGGCGGTGGCGTTGAAGATCCGGTTGTCCGGGAACCGGAAGTAGTTGCCCACTCCGTACACGCCGTGCGGCACGGCGGTGCAGTCCACGACCTCCACCGCGTACTGCGTCTCGCCGGCGAAGTTCAGGGTGGGGTGCGGCGCGGTGTAGACGCCCTTCACCGAACGCACCATCACCACGTGACCGGTGTTGGTGTCCTGCTCGTTGCGGTAGTCGATGGCGATCAGGTCGCCCGGCCGGAGGTCGGTCACCCGGCTGACGCGCTCGAAGTGCGGTACCACCCGCTCCGCGAACGCCGCCCGGTAGTCCCGCGCGAACGGGCTGGCCACCCCGAAGTGGGCGCTGAAGAAACCCGAAGTCGCCCACCGGTACGTGCGCTTCAGCACGGCGGTCAGGAACGACGCGCACTGGCTCCGGTTGACCCACCCCGACGCGTCACCGGGTGAGCCCCACCGGACCACGTTCGGCTGGTCCGGTTCCTTGTAGGTGTTGTTCACCAGCGGGCACGTGGGCAACGACAGGTAGCCGACCAGCTGCTCGGCCTCCAGCAGGTGCGGTGTGGACGTCTGGTGTGGACGCGGCAGCGCGCGGGCCGACGCGGCGGTCGCCCCGAAGGTCGCGGTCGCACCCGCGGCGACGGCGGTTCCCCCGGAGAACGATCTGCGCGACAGGTCCATCGGGCGAATCCCCCTTCGATACGGGCCCGCACACCGTAGTCGAAGGGGGTGGTCCGCACGCGGTGGTTCGGCAGGCCGTGCTTCAGCGCGCGTAGAACAGCAGCACGGTGGTCAGCACGGTGCAGAGGGCGAGCATCGCGGCGATCCCGGTCATGGCCGCGCCCGCCGACAACATGATCCGGGTGAGCATGCCGAGAACCCGGCGCAGGAGCTTCGCCAGGGCTAGGACCAGCGCCATCGCGCCGACCATGAGCAGCACCACGAGCGGCGTCCACTCGGCGGTCTCGGAAGATTGAGCGAGTGCGGTGAGCATGTTCATGATGACCCCCGGATGGCTTCCTGGGTGAACTTCACCTAGTCTCACTGAAGTTGACTGAACCTCAGTAACTTGAGCGTAAGTCCAGCTGTACTTGAGTGACAAGGCCCTTATGGGGGTATCGAGGCGTGACTTTTCTCCGCAATCGTGTATGTTTCGCTCTTCAGCTGATACGCTGAAGTTCACTGAAGGGCGCGCGGAACGTGGTCGTTGCGGAGGACTCCCACTCGCTGGCACACCGCCTTCGGGCGTTGCGCGAAGAGCAGTGGCCTGACGTGACGATCACGCAGAGTGATCTTGCCTACGCGTTCAGTGCCGAGAAGCCGGCCAGCGTGCCGCTGCTGTCCTCCTGGGAGAGCCGCGGGAACCCGAAGACGCCGCCGGTGCCCCGCCTCGCCGCCTACGCCACGTTCTTCGCCACCCGGCGCTCCGTCGCGGCCCGCCCCTACCGCCTGATCCCGGTGGACGAGCTGACCCCCGACGAGCTGCGCCGCCGCGACGAGCTGCTGCGCGAGCTGACCGACCTGCGCGCCGCCATGCGGCGCGAGAACGCCACGACCGCGATCGAGGACGTCGCCGACCGAGGTTTCTGGTACTTCGACGACCGGCACGTCATCACCATCGTGGTCGCCCAGCTCCCGGCCGACATGCGGGCGAAGATGCCCTACTGCGACCCCACGCAACCGGACTACGTCGAGCTCTACACCTACGCCGACCTCGACGCCCTGATCGAGCTGCACGGCCACATCCGCGCGCTCAACCCCCGCAGCCAGGTCAACTTCCGGATAGCGTCCGACCTGGTGCCCGACGACTACACCACGCACCTCGTGCTGCTCGGCGGCGTCGACTGGAACCTCGTCACCCGCGAGCTGCTCGACCGGGTCGACCTCCCCGTCACGCAGGTCGCCCGCCACGACGAGTCCGAAGCGGGCGGTTTCGTGGTCCGCTCGACCACGGGCGAGGAACGCCTCTACGCGCCCAAGCTGGGCAAGCAGGACGGCCACGAGGTCCTCCTGGAGGACGTCGCGCACTTCTTCCGCGGCACGAACCCGTTCAACCACAAGCGAACGGTGACGATCTGCAACGGCCAGTACGGCAGGGGAACCCTCGGTGTCGTGCGCGCCCTCACCGACGGCAGGTTCCGCGACCGCAACGCGGCCTACCTCGACCAGCGGTTCCCCGGCCTGACCTCCTACAGCGTCCTCACCAGGGTGATGGTCGTGAACGGCCAGGTGGTCACACCGGACTGGAACCTGCCGGAATACCGACTCTTCGAATGGCCGGAGGGCCAGAGTTGAACGCCGCAGCCACCGCGCTCGCCGCACCCGGGCGCACCGGTGCGCACCGCCCCCGGTCGGCGAACCACCACGGTTCCCACCGGCACCTGCTCACCAGGGACGCCGTCGCCGATCCGGCGCGGGTTGACGCGATCATCGTGCCGACCGCGCGGCCGACCGCCTACCTGGAGAACGTCGTCGCGCTCGCCAAGCACCACCGGTGCACCTTGGTGACGTTGTGCAGCCGCCGTTCCTCCGCGGACGCCGCCACCGCGCTCGCCGAACGCGCCGGCGTGGAGATCGTCGCCACCGACATCGCCGAAGCGCCCCTGGACCTCCTGCCCCCGTTCCGGACCACGGCGATGCTGCGCGGCGGCCGGTTCGACCGCCGCACCGACACCAGCCTGAAGCGCAACCTGGGCCTGCTGCTGGCCGCCGTGGCCGGGTGGGAGCGGGTCGTCTACGTCGACGACGACGTCGTGATCCCGCGGCCCGACGACCTCGGTGACGCGGTGGGCCTGCTCGACCGGTTCACCGGCGTCGGCCTGACCGTGGGCGGCTACCCGGACAACTCGGTGGTGTGCCACGCCTACCGCGAGGCGGGCGGCGACCAGGACACGTTCATCGGCACGGGGGCGCTCGCGATCGGCCGGGAGTCGTTCACGTCGTTCTTCCCCAACATCTACAACGAGGACTGGTTCTTCCTGCTGGACGACACCGGGCTGTCGCCGTCGGCGGTGACGGGGCTGGCCGTGCAGCAGCCGTACGACCCGTACCGGGACACCATGCGCGCCCGCACCGAGGAACTCGGCGACTGCCTCGCCGAAGGGCTGTTCGGCCTGCTCGACACCGGGCACGGCCTGACCGACGCCACGGCGGGGTACTGGCGGTGGTTCCTCGGCCAGCGCAGGCGGTTCATCGAGGAGGTCATCACGATGGTCGCCGACACCCGGCCGGACGGCGCGGACAAGCTGAGGATGATCGCCGCCCTGAAGGCCGCCGGCGGTCGCAACCGGCTCATCGAGCCGCAGCTGTGCGTCGACTACCTGACGGCGTGGCGCGCGGACCGCCTGGTGTGGCGCGACCACGTCGAAACCACCCGCCGCCGCCACGGCGGCCAACCCGTGCCGAAGCTGCTCGCCGACCTGGGCCTGCTGCACCGCTACCGCCCGGGCGCCTGACCACCGGCCTCCCATGTGGCGGAACGCTCAGTTCACGGTCCGGTGACGGCGATTAGGCTCGCCTGCTGGAAACGCGGACGAGAACGGGCGACGGCGCCGGCCGTGAGCCGGACGGAGGCAGGGCATGACGAGCACCGATGGTCGGCGGAAGTGGCTGACCGTCGCCGAGGAGCTGGCCGCGGCGTTGCGGGTCGACGCGGCGGAGCGGGACCGGCGCGGTGCGGAGCCCGTGGCCGAGGTCGAGGCGTTGCGGCGGTCCGGGTTGTTGGCGATCGACGACTGGGCCACCCAGCAGGCCGTGACCAGGGTCGTCGGCGCGGCGGACGCCAACGTCGGCCACCTGCTCGGCTACCACTACCTGCAAGTCTGGCGCAGCGGCCTGTTCGACAACCCCGCGTTCGACGCCGGCGGCAACCCGGGCCTCTTCTGGGCCGGGGTCAGCAACCCCCTGGACGCCGCGCTGGAGCTGCGGCCCGTCGACGGCGGGTTCGAGGTCACGGGGCGCAAGACGTTCGCCACGGGCGCGTCGGTGGCCGACCGGCTCGTGGTCAGCGCCACCCGCACCGACACCGGCGAGAAGGTGACGTTCACGCTGGACGCGAAGGCCGCCGGCATCACCTACGCCGGTGACTGGGACAACATCGGCCAACGCCTCACCGCCAGCGGCGGTGTCGCGTTCGACCGCGTGCACGTGCCGTCCGACCAGGTCCTCGGCTCGCACGACGAGGACAGCCCGCGCCTGTCGCTGGCCGCCCTCGGCTTCCAGCTCGTGCTCGCCCAGCTGTACGTGGCGATGGCCGAGGGCGCCCTCGCCGAAGCCGCCCGGTACACCCGCACGACCACCCGACCGTGGTTCCTCAGCGGTGTCGACGAGGCCACCGCCGACCCGTACGTCCTGGCCGCGTACGGCGAGCTGGTGTCCGAGGTGCGCGCCGCCGGCTGCCTCGCCGACCACGCCTCCGACCAGCTGGACCGGGCCTCGCGGCGGGGCGCCGACCTGACCCGGGACGAACGCGCCGAGACCGCCGCCGCGATCTCGGCGGCCAAGGTCGTCGCCACCAAGGTCGCCAACCAGACCACCAGCCGGGTGTTCGAGCTGTGCGGCGCCCGCGCCACCGCCGCCGGCTACGCCTTCGACCGGTTCTGGCGCAACGCCCGCACCCTCACCCTGCACGACCCCGTGTCGTACAAGGCGCGCGAGGTCGGCGCGTACTTCCTCACCGGGGAGCACGCACCGTTCACCGGGTACAGCTGATGGAGCCGCTGCTCGCGCGCAGCGTCCGCCTCGAAGACGACGGCGTGCACGTCCTCGACCGCCGCAACTTCCCGTTCGAGCGCACGTGGGTGCGCTGCGGCACGGTCGCCGAGGTGGCCAAGGCGATCCAGGACATGGTCACCCAGTCCTCCGGCCCGTACTTCGCCGCGCTGTGGGGCATGGTGCTGGCCGCCCGCGAGGCCCGCGGCCTGCCGCGCGACCAGGCCCGCGCCCACCTGGACCAGGCCGGGCAGCTGCTCATCGCCACCCGTCGCACCAACAACCACCTGCGCAAGGCGGTCGCCGCGGTGCTCGCGGGCGTGGACGGGCACGAGGACGTCGAAGCCGGTGCCCTCGAAGGCGCGCGGGCGGGGGACCGGCGCTACCGCGAACGCAGCCGCAAGCTCGGCACGCACACCGCCGAGCTGCTGCCCGACGAGGGTGCGGTGCTCACGCACTGCTGGGCCGACCTCTACCTGACCGAGACCGTCACCGCTGCCCAGGGCATGGGCAAGCGTTTGCGGTTCATCTGCACGGAGACCCGCCCGTACCTCCAGGGAGCGCGCCTGACCGCGGAGACCCTGGGGGAGATGGGCGTGGACACGACCCTCATCACCGACGGCATGGGCGCGGCCGTCATGTCGACCGGCGACGTCGACGTGCTGCTGACCGCCGCCGACCGCGTCACCATGGACGGGCACGTGGTCAACAAGGTCGGCACGCTCGGCCTGGCCGTCGCGGCACGGGCGTTCGACGTGCCGTTCCTGGCCATGGTGCAGGCGCCCGATCGGCTCGCCCCCACCGCCGCCGACGTGCCGATCGAGTACCGGCCCGGTGACGAGGTGCTGCACACGCTGGGCCGCCGCACGGCCACCGACCGGGCGCGCGGCCTCTACCCGGCGTTCGACGTGACGCCGCCGCGGTTCGTGACCTCGGTGGTGACCGACCGCGGTGCGTACGCTCCGCACGGTTTGGCCGACTACTACGTTGGGGACGTTGATGACTGAATGGGTCGTGCTGGACATCGAGGGCACGCTCAGCGCCACCGACCAGGTCCTGGTCACGCTGTACGACTACGCCCGGCCGCGGCTCGGGCCGTGGATCGACGAGCACGCCGACGACCCGACCGTGGTCGACGCCGTCGCGCGGATCCGTGAGCTGTCCGGTGTGGACGGCGGCACGGACGAGCTGGTGCGCGTGCTGCACGGCTGGATGGACGCCGACCAGAAGGTCACGCCGCTCAAGACGTTGCAGGGCCTGATCTGGCAGCGCGGTTACGCCGAGGGCGACCTGGTCGCCGAGTTCTTCCCGGACGTCGTGCCCGCCCTGCGCCGGTGGCACGACGCGGGCACCAAGCTGGCCGTGTTCTCCTCGGGCTCGGTGGCCGGTCAGGTCGCGT
The DNA here is from genome assembly GCF_040673975.1 of Actinosynnema sp. NPDC050801. Taxonomy (NCBI): domain Bacteria; kingdom Bacillati; phylum Actinomycetota; class Actinomycetes; order Pseudonocardiales; family Pseudonocardiaceae; genus Actinosynnema; species Actinosynnema sp. NPDC050801. The sequence goes on from NZ_JBFAQZ010000004.1 coordinate 55,032, forward strand.
TCTTCGCGCACACCGCGGACGGCGACCTCACGTCGTTGTTCGAGTACCACTTCGACACCGTGAACGCGGGCCCGAAGCGCGAGGCCTCGTCGTACCTGAAGATCGCCTCCGTGCTCGGCTCGACCGACATCACGTTCTACTCCGACGTCCCCGCCGAGCTGGACGCCGCCGCCGAGGCGGGCTGGGAGACGGTCGGCGTGCGGCGGCCCGGCGAGCCTTACGGCGACGCCGACTTCGGTCCACACCGGACCTCGGAGACCCTGTGACCACCGGCTCCGGGACCACCGGCTCTGGGACCACCGGCTCTGGGACCACCGGCTCTGGGACCACCGGCTCGGGGTTCACCGGCGCGGGGACGCCCGGCGAGGCGTTGGCCGCCGAGTGCGCCCGCTACACCGCGATGGGCTGGATGCGCGGCACCTCGGGCAACTTGTCCGTGGTCGTGGACCGCGACCCGCTGCGGCTCGCGGTCACCGTCAGCGGCAAGGACAAGGGCGAGCTCACACCCGACGACGTGGTCGTGGTCGACGCCGAGGGCCGCACGGACGACCCGGTGCGCGTGCCGTCGGCCGAGGCGGGCCTGCACGGGCGGATCGCGGCGGTGTCCGGCGCGGGCGCGGTGGTCCACGTGCACGCCCTCGCGCCCGTGATCGCGGCCGAGCACTGGCCCGATGGCGTGGAGCTGCGCGACCTGGAGATGCTCAAGGGCTTCGGCCGACAGGCCCACGACGACCTGGTCGTCGTCCCGGTCGTGCCGAACAGCCAGGACATGCGGGTGCTGGGCGACGCGTTCGAGGCCGGGTACCGCGCGGACGTGCCGGCCTTGATAGTGGCCCGGCACGGGGTGTACGTGTGGGGTGACGACCTCCACCAGGCCCGGCACCGGCTGGAGTGCCTGGAGTGGCTGTTGCGCTTCACCACCGAAACCCACAGGAGGTGGGCACGATGACGTTGCTGACCGTGTGGTCGGACACCGACCCGGAGACCGCGCTGGTGCGCACCGCCGAGCCCGCCGAGATCGCGGTGGAGCTCAAGCAGCTCGGCGTCCGCTACGAGCAGTGGCCGGTCGTACCGGGCGTGACCAGGGAGAACGCCCTGGAGGTGTACGCCGACCGGGTCGCCCGGGTGACCGAGACCGAGGGGTACGTCCTGGTCGACGCGATGGAGATGACGCCGTCGGACGACCCGGAGTGGCTGGCGTCGGCCGGGCAGGCGCGGCTGAGGTTCCTCGCCGAGCACACCCACGACGACGACGAGGACCGGTTCTTCGCCCGCGGCGCCGGGGTGTTCTACCTGCACGTCGCGGACCGCGTGTACGCGGTGCTGTGCGAGGCGGGCGACCTGCTGAGCGTGCCCGCGAACACCACGCACTGGTTCGACATGGGTACCCGGCCGGACTACGTGTCGATCCGGTTCTTCCACGACGACGACGGCTGGGTCGGCAACTTCACCGGCAGCGAGATCGCCCGGGGGTTCCCGACGTTCGACACGCTCATGGCGGGTCACCGAGCGAGCTGAGCTCGGCCGCGAGGTTCGCACGCGCGCGTTCCTGCCACCGTTCGCGCGCGTGGGGCGTGACGTACAGCGGGTCGCGCTCGGCGAGGCGGCGCAGGACGTCCGCCCGACCCACCCGCCACGCGTCGTCCGGCACGTGGGCGTACTCGGCGCGCACGGCGGTCCGGTAGCGCTCGTAGGTGGCGGCGTCGGCGCCCAGGATGGCCAGGTCGGCGTCCAGGAGCAGGCACGTCAGCGGGTCGTCCGAGGTGTGGTCCGCGGTGGCCAGCACGAGGGCGGCCACCGCGTCGGCCTCGGGCAGGCCGGCGAGCCGTTCGCGGGCCCACTCGGCGCTGCGGCGCTCGTCCTCGCCCGGCTCGCCGTCGTAGACGACGTCGTGCGCCAAGGCGGCGAGGACCAGCACGGCGCGCTCACGTGCCGTGCGGCCGGCGGCTTCGGCGAGCGCGGTCACGTCCCGGACGACGGCCAGCACGTGGTCGGCGTTGTGGTAGCCGCGGTGCGGTTCGGCGTACCGGTCGGTGAGGTCGCCGGGCCCGTGCGCGCCGCCCAGCACCCGCACCGCCCCGTGCCACCGGACTTCCAGCTCGACCATGCCCGGATGCTCCCACCCCGTTCCCCAACGGGTGAGATTCACGTATTCCAGGCGAGTGCCGCATAACGAATCGGTATCGGCGTGCATCATGCGAACGGCTCAAGGCGATAGAGCAACGACGGAGCAGCCTGATCCGCCGATCAGCACATCGAGCCGTGTGGAGACCCCCATGCGCACGTCAAGTCCTAACCTGTTCGGAGCAGCGTCGCTGCTCGCCGTGATCGCCGCCGCCGCCCTCGCCGCAGGCGCGTCCGCCCAGCCGGACGACCCCCAGCCCGGCGACCCCCGCGCGACCGCCGTCACCGGGAACATCGACATCGAGCAGCCCGGCGACGCCTGCGACGTCGTGGGCCTCCCCGGCACCGAGGCGCTCCTGCCGCCCGGGACCTACACCTCGGACGGCACCTACATCACCATCACCGCGTACCCGCCCAACTCGGTGATCACCGGCGTCGTGGTGAAGGGCGGCCCCGCCTACAACATCTACCCGGCCGCCAACCTGGGCCCGCTGCCGTGGCAGGACCTGCACGCACCGCTGAACAGCAGCGGCGACCCGGCCGGCATCAGCCACTGGTTCGTCTGCCTGACCACGACCACCACAACCACCACCACGACGACGACCACCACGGGCACGACCACCACCACCTACGGCACGACCACCACCACTCACGGCACGACGACCACCACCACACCCGGCACCACGACCACGACCACCACCCCGCCGGGCATGACCACCACGACCACCCCGACGACCACCACGACCCCGCCACCCGGCCTGGTCGCCACCACGACCAAGGCCGTGGCCGCGGTGAGCCCCGGCTCGCGTGACGGTCTGGCGAGCACCGGCTTCTCCGGCTGGTGGCTGCTCGTCGCCGGCCTCTCCCTGCTGGCCGCCGGCTCCGCCTTCCTCGTCTCACCGAAGCTCCGCAACCTGCTGCGTCGCTGACGCCTCCGACACCCGGTGGTGGTCCCATGGCCACCACCGGGCGTGTCACATCACCGACTCATAACGAATAGACGGCAACCCGCGTCATCTGAATGGGCTACCTCGATAGGAGGGCGACCGGTGTAGTTCGATCCCCCGGTCAGCCCTCGAACCCCGCGGAGCAGCACCATGCGCATGACCACCCGCCGCCTCTTCGGAGCAGCCGCCCTGCTCGCCCTGAGCGCCACCGGCCTGCTGGGCGGCACCGCCTCGGCGAGCCCCGAGAAGCCGGCGCCCCCTCCCGGCGACCCGCGCGCCACCTCCTTCTCCGGCAACGTCGAGTGGGACCACGACAAGGCGTGCGCCACGGCGGGCCTGGCCGGCGAGGCGTTCGACGACGAGGGCACGCCGACCCTGGCCAACACCTCGACCGGCACCCACCTCACCATCACCGGCGGCCTTGAGGGCTACACCGTGACCGGTGTCGTGGTGAAGGGCGGCGACGCCTACAACGTGTACACCGCCGCCAAGCTCGGCGACCTGGCCTGGGAAGGCCTGCACGCCCCCGAGCACCAGAACAAGGGCGGCGCCGGCACCGTCCCCGAGATCAGCCACTGGTTCTTCTGCGCCGAGAAGACCACCTCGGAGCAGACCACCACGCCCGAGAGCCCGAACCCGGAGAACCCCGGCGAGGAGACGCCGGTCGAGGAGACCCCGGCCGAGGAGACCGAAGAGGTCGTCCCGACCACCGAGTCCGTGGCCGTCACCCCGACCGCCACCACGACCCCGGCCCCCGCCGCCGGCGCGAACGACGGTGACCTCGCCAACACCGGCTTCGACGGCGGCTGGCTGCTCGCCGTCGGCCTCGCCCTGGTCGCCGCGGGCGCCGCGTTCGTCGCCTCCCCCAAGCTCCGCCACCTCCTGCGCCGCTGACCCGCACCGCGAGCCCGAGGGCCGCTCCCGCCCCGGCGAGGGCCGCCCTCGGGCTTGTGACCTGCGCTACCTCACTTGATCCAGGGGGCAGCCCAGCCGCACCACCCTGAACGCCGCCGTCTACGATCCGTTGAGCCGGCGGCGTCACCCACCGGCGAAGCCAGAACCAGACAGTGCAGGAGGCACCGTGACGGCCGTAGCCCCGCAGCCGATCGCAACGCGGCCCTTCGGGACGCGCGAGGCGGCCAAGGGTTCGTTCCTGCTGCGGATGTTCCGCACCACGGACCACAAGCAGATCGGGATCATGTACCTGGTCACCTCGTTCGCCTTCTTCATGGTGGGCGGCGCGATGGCCATGCTGATGCGCACGGAGCTGGCCCGACCGGGCATGCAGTTCCTGTCGCAGGAGCAGTTCAACCAGCTGTTCACCATGCACGGCACGGTGATGCTGCTGCTGTACGCGACCCCCATCGTGTTCGGCTTCGCCAACTTCGTCCTGCCGTTGCAGATCGGCTCCCCGGACGTGGCGTTCCCGCGGCTCAACGCCTTCTCGTACTGGCTGTACCTGTTCGGCGGCCTGATCGTGATGGCGGGCTTCCTCACGCCCGGTGGCGCGGCCGACTTCGGCTGGTTCGCCTACACCCCGCTGTCCAACGCGATCCACTCGCCCGGTGTCGGCGCCGACCTGTGGATCTCCGGCCTGGTCGTCGGCGGTCTCGGCACCATCCTCGGCGCGGTCAACATGATCACCACCGTGGTCTGCCTCCGGGCGCCCGGCATGACCATGTTCCGCATGCCGATCTTCACCTGGAACATCCTGGTGACGTCCGTGCTGGTGCTGCTGGCGTTCCCGATCCTGACCGCCGCCCTGCTCGGCCTGCTGGCCGACCGCCACCTCGGTGCCCACGTGTTCGACCCCGCCAACGGCGGCGTGATCCTGTGGCAGCACCTGTTCTGGTTCTTCGGCCACCCCGAGGTCTACATCGTCGCGCTGCCGTTCTTCGGCATCGTGTCGGAGATCTTCCCGGTGTTCAGCCGCAAGCCGATCTTCGGCTACAACGGCCTGGTCTACGCGACGCTGGGCATCGCGGCGCTGTCCGTGGCCGTGTGGGCGCACCACATGTACGCCACCGGCGCGGTGCTGCTGCCGTTCTTCGCGTTCATGACGTTCCTGATCGCCGTGCCGACCGGCATCAAGTTCTTCAACTGGATCGGCACGATGTGGAAGGGGCAGCTGACGTTCGAGACACCGATGCTGTTCAGCATCGGCTTCATCGTCACGTTCCTGTTCGGCGGTCTGTCCGGCATCCTGCTGGCCGCGCCGGCGATCGACTTCCACGTGTCGGACACGTACTTCGTCGTCGCGCACTTCCACTACGTGCTGTACGGCACGATCGTGTTCGCCACCTTCGCGGGCATCTACTTCTGGTTCCCGAAGATCACCGGCCGGATGATGGACGAGCCGCTGGGCAAGCTCCACTTCTGGACCACGTTCCTCGGATTCCACGCCACGTTCCTGGTGCAGCACTGGCTGGGCAACGAGGGCATGCCGCGCCGGTACGCGGACTACCTGCCCGGCGACGGCTTCACCACGCTGAACACGATCTCCACCATCGGCGCGTACATCCTGGGCGCGTCCACGCTGCCGTTCATCTGGAACGTGTTCAAGAGCTACCGCTACGGCGAGACCGTGAAGGTGGACGACCCGTGGGGCTTCGGCAACTCGCTGGAGTGGGCGACCTCGTGCCCGCCGCCGCGGCACAACTTCACCGAGCTGCCGCGGATCCGCTCGGCGCGCCCGGCCTTCGAGCTGCACTACCCGCACATGATCGAGCGGCTGCACAGCGAGGCCCACGTCACGTTCACCGGCAAGGCCATCGCGCACGAGGACGCGAAGCCCGCGCCGTCCGAACTGGCCGCCTCCGCTGTGCAATCGGGCACAGCCTCGGAGCACACCGAGAGCGACCACAAGTAACGCTTGTAACCTGAGCGCAGGTTCAACGACGAGCCCCGACGACCGCGTCCGACTCCCTCGGCCGGGTCGTCGGGGCTCGCCGCTGTCTGGCATAGGAGCCATCAGTGACCAAGCCCAGTGGGGTCAAGATCAGCGCCACACCCGTCCTGATCACGGTCACCGGACCGGACAAGCCGGGGGTGTCCTCGGTGTTGTTCGCGGTGCTGACCAGGCACGGCGTGGACATCCTCGACGTCGAGCAGGTCGTCATCCGCGGCCGGCTGGTGCTCGGCGTGCTCGTCGGGGCCGACCACGACCCGGAGGGGTTGCAGGAGGCCGTCGAGCAGGCCATGGCGACGGTCTCCATGCACGTCGAGGTGGAGATCGGCGCGGACTCCAAGCGGACGGCGCGGCTGGAGTCGAGCCACGTGCTGATCCTGCTCGGCCGCCCGGTCACGGCCCGCGCGTTCACCGAGGTGGCGCGGCGGCTGGCGGCGCTCGGCGTGAACATCGACGCGATCCGGGGTGTCGCCGACTACCCCGTCACAGGCCTTGAGCTGCGGGTTTCCGTGGCGGACGACACGGCGGAGGGTGACGCGCAGCTGCGGTCGGCGTTGGCCGAGGTGGCGGTGCGCGGTGGGTTGGACATCGCGGTGGAGCGGGCCGGGCTGACCCGGCGGGCCAAGCGGCTGGTGGTGTTCGACGTCGACTCCACGCTCATCCAGGGCGAGGTGATCGAGATGCTGGCCGCGCACGTCGGGGTGGAGCCGCAGGTCAAGGAGATCACCGACGCGGCGATGCGGGGCGAGCTGGACTTCACCGAGTCGTTGCGGCGGCGGGTGGCGTTGCTGGAGGGCCTGGACGAGGCCGTGCTGGACGAGGTCGCGGAGTCGTTGGAGCTGACGCCGGGCGCGCGCACGACGGTGCGGACGCTCAAGCGGCTCGGGTTCCGCTGCGGCGTGGTGTCCGGTGGCTTCACCCGGGTGATCCAGCGCCTGGTGGACGACCTGGGGCTGGACTTCTGCGCGGCCAACGAGCTGGAGGTCGTGGACGGCAAGCTGACCGGTCGGGTCCTCGGCGACGTGGTGGACCGGGCGGGCAAGGCGGTGGCGCTGCGGCGGTTCGCCGACGAGCAGGGCATCACGCTGGCGCAGACCGTCGCCGTGGGTGACGGCGCGAACGACATCGACATGCTCGGCGCGGCCGGGCTGGGCATCGCGTTCAACGCCAAGCCCGCGTTGCGCGAGGTCGCGGACACGGCGTTGTCCCACCCGTTCCTGGACGCGGTGCTGTTCGTGCTCGGCGTGACCCGTGCGGAGGTGGAGGCCGCGGACGCGGCGGACGGCATGGAGCTGAACCGGCTGTGAACCCGATCCTGCGGATGCTGGTGGACCGGCACTACGCGACCGACCCGGAGGACCCGGAGTCGGTGCGGGCGATGCCGGTCGTGCTGCGGATCGAGCGGACCGCGCCGCCGTCGAGGACCGAAGCGCTGGAGGCGGCCGCCGCGGCGGCCATCGCGGTGTGCCTGGACGATCGCGCCCTGCCGGGCGGTGAGTGGCACGACGAGGTCGTGGCGTGGGTGGACGGGCGGATCCGGAAGGTGACGCGACGGGCACGCGGCGCGCACTGGGAGGCCGTGCAGGCGTTGCCGGGCGTGACGATCACCGTGGGCGGCGCGTCGGCGCGGGCCTTCGTGCCCGGGCGGGTGGTGGACCTGCCCAAAGAGCTGAGCCGGTTGCAGATCTCGGGCAGCGAGCTACCGCCCGACACCCCCGGACCGATCCCCGCCGGAGCCTGCGAGCTGTGGCTGAACCCGCGGGTGGAGATGACGGCCGGCAAGGCGGCGGCCCAGGTGGGGCACGCGACGATGCTGCTCGCGCCGCACCTGTCCGACGCGGAGCTGAAGGAATGGGCGTCGCTGGACTACCGGTGCGCCGTCCGGACACCGTCCGCGGCCGAGTGGGACGCCCTGGTGGCGCGCCCGGACGTGGTCATGGTCCGGGACGCCGGTTTCACCGAGGTCGCGCCGGGAACCGCCACGGTCGCGGTGAACCGACGTTTCGGTTGACCGGTTTGCGGTAACCATCCCCGGCGTGGGCCTGTTGGACGTGCTGGATGCCAAGCTCGGTGACGGGCTGGAGAGCTTGCTGTGCGCGCACCACGCCAGACGGTTGCGCAAACTGGGCTGGGGTTCGGCGTTCGCGCCGGAGGCCGGCTGGTGGACGCCGCGGCGGCCGGTGAGGACCGGCAACCGGGTCGAGGTGCTGGTGGACGGGCACGAGGTGCTGCCCGCCATCGCCTCGGCGATCTCGTCGGCGCGCAAGTCCGTGCACCTGGCGGGGTGGTGTGCCAGCCCGGACTTCCGGTTGACCCGCGAGCCGGGCTCGCCGACGTTGCGCGAGCTGCTGGCGTCGGCCGCGTCCCGGGTGCCGGTGCGCGTGCTGCTGTGGGCGGGGCCGCCGGTGCCGATGTTCGAGCCGACCCGCAAGCGGGTGCTGGAGAGCCGGCGCGAGTTCACCCGCGACAGCGCGGTGAGGTGCGAGATCGACGCGCGGGAGCGGACGCTGCACTGCCACCACGAGAAGATCGTGGTGGTGGACGACGAGGTGGCGTTCGTCGGCGGGATGGACCTGACCGCCGTGGAGGGCGACCGCCACGACACCGCCGAGCACCCGCCGCGTGAACCGCTGGGCTGGCACGACATCGGGACGCGCCTGCACGGGCCCATCGTCGCCGATGTGGCCGAGCACTTCCGGCAGCGCTGGCAGGAGATCACCGGCGAGCAGCTGCCCGCCGTCGCACCGCCACCCCCGGCCGGCTCGTCGTCGGCCCAACTGGTGCGGACGATCCCGGAGCGCACCTACGACTTCGCGTCCCGCGGCGAGTTCAGCCTGCTCGACTCGTACCTGCGCGCGCTGCGCTCGGCGACGAGCCTGGTCTACATCGAGAACCAGTTCCTGTGGTCACCCGAGATCACCGAGATCCTCATTTCGAAGCTCCGCAAGCCACCGACCGACGACTTCCGGGTGGTCCTGGTCCTGCCTCGCAAGCCGAGCAACGGCGCGGACACCACCCGTGGACAGCTCGGCCGCCTGCTCGACGCCGACGACGGCAACCACCGCCTGGTCGCCGCCACCCTGTCCTCGCACGACGGCGCCACGTCCTCGTCGGTCTACGTGCACGCCAAGCTGGCCATCGTGGACGACCGGTGGCTGAGCGTCGGCTCCGCCAACCTGAACGAGCACTCCCTGTTCAACGACACCGAGGTCAACCTGGTGACCGACGACCCGGACGTCGCCCGCGACACCCGCCTGCGCCTCTGGTCCGAACACCTGCAACGGCCGCTCGCGGACGTCTCCGCCCCCGCGCACGAGGTCGTGGACACCCTGTGGCGCCCCACCCTGTCCGCCCCGGGCAAGCACCGCCTGACCGCCCTCCCCGGCGTCTCCCGCCGAGCGGGCCGCCTCCAAGGCCCACTCCGCGGCCTCCTCGTCGACGGCTAACCCCACCCCCCCCACACGCGAGAGTCCTACCTCCACCTCCCGCGAGTCCTACCTCCAGAACGCGCGTGTCCTACGTTCACGTCACGCGTGTCCTACGTTCAGGACCCCCGAGTTCAACGCTCAGAACATGCGACCTGCAGGTTCGGGGCTCAGTTGTGGGCCGCGTCGAGGCGCTTGAGCGCCGCCCGCACGACCTCCGGGTCGTACGTCGTCCAGAACGGCGGCAGCGAAGCACGCAGGAACCCGCCGTAACGCGCGGTGGCCAGGCGCGAGTCCAGGACGGCGACCACGCCCTTGTCGTTCATCGAACGCAGCAGCCGCCCGGCGCCCTGGGCCAGCAGCAGCGCCGCGTGCGTCGCCGCCACGGTGAGGAAACCGTTGCCGCCCCGCGATTCCACCGCCTTCTGCCGCGCCGACGCCAACGGGTCGTCCGGCCGCGGGAACGGGATGCGGTCCATCACCACCAGCTGCAACGCCGGCCCCGGCACGTCCACCCCCTGCCACAACGACAACGTGCCGAACAGGCACGTCCGCGCGTCCTCGGCGAACCGCTTCACCAACTGCCCCGTGGCGTCGTCACCCTGGCACAGCACGGGGTGGTCGACCTTGCCCCGCAACGCCTCCGCCGCCGCCTTCGCCGCACGCATCGACGAGAACAGCCCCAACGTCCGCCCGCCCGCCGCGTTGACCAGACCCTCGATCTCGTCCACATAGGACGGTGGCAGGCCGTCGCGTCCCGGCGGCGGCAGGTGGCGCGCCACGTACAGGATCCCGCTGCTGCCGTGCTCGAACGGCGAGCCGACGTCCAGCCCGGTCCACCGCGGCCCGCTCACGTCCGACGGCGGCTCCTTGTCCGTCGCCGTCCCCTCCGCCTTGCGAACCCCCGACGCCGCCGGCAACCCCCACTGCCGCGCCAACGTGTCGAACGTGCCGCCCAACGTCAAGGTCGCCGACGTCAGGACCGTGGTCCGCTTCCCGAACAACCGCTCCCGCAGCAGCCCACCGACCCCCAACGGCGCGACGCGCAGCGACGGCGCCTTGTTGCGGTCCGCGAAATCACCCGACACCCAGACCACGTCGTGGTCCTCGTCGAACGCGTCCAGGATCCGCGTCGCGCAGTCGTGCACGTCGTCCAGCAGCGACAGCGCCAGCTTGCGGGACGTCGCGCCGTCGACGTCCTCCTTGCGGTCCGGCCCCAACGACGTGATGCACGCGTGCGCCGCGTCCTTCGTTGCCCGCAACGCCCCGGCCAACGCCTGCGGCAGGCTGTCGAGCCTGCCCACCGGCATCTCCTCCAGGATCATCGCCAGGCCGTCGCTCGCCTCCGCCATCCGGTCGGCCACGTTCTGGTCGATCAGCCGCCCGCAGCGCCGCGCGGCCGTGGCGACCAGCGACGCGCTCAGCTCCTCCGTCGCCACCGACGTCACCCGGTCGACCAGGTCGTGCGCCTCGTCGATCACGACCACGTCGTGGTCGGGCAGGACCTGGTAGCCCTCCAGCGCGTCCACGGCCAGCATCGCGTGGTTGGTCACCACGACGTCCGCCCGGCCCGCCTCGGCGCGTGCCTTCTCCGCGAAGCAGTCCACGCCGATCGGGCACTTGTTCACGCCGAGGCACTCACGCGCCGTGACCGAGACCTGACGCCACGCCTGGTCCGTGACGCCGGGCACGAGCTCGTCCCGGTCACCGGTCTCGGTGTCGGACGACCACTCGTGCAGGCGCTTGACCTCGCGGCCCATCTTGGACACCGCGAACGGGTCGAACAGGCCCGCTTCCTCCGGCTCGTCCGGCGCACCGGTGTGCAGCCGGTGCATGCACAGGTAGTTGCGGCGGCCCTTGAGGATGGCGAACCGCGGTTCGCGCCCCAGCTCCTTGCGCAACGCCTTGGCGAGCCTGGGCAGGTCGCGGTCCACGAGCTGGCGTTGCAGGGCGATCGTGGCGGTGGAGATGACGACCGTCGACTCCTCGGCCACGGCGTGCCGCAGCGCCGGCACCAAGTACGCCAACGACTTGCCGGTCCCGGTGCCCGCCTGGACGGCCAGGTGCTCGCCGGTCCGGATCGCGCGCTCGACCGCCTCGGCCATGTCGACCTGGCCCTCGCGTTCCGCTCCACCCACCGCCTCGACGGCGACGGCGAGCAACGTCCTGGTGTCGGGGATCGCGGTGGTGGCGGGCACGGCGAAAACCGTACCCGCCCACCCCGTCATCCCGGTCCGGACCCGCCTACGCGTTCCGAGCGTTGAACTCGGGTGTCCTGGACGTAGGACTCGCGCGTCCTGGACGTACGACTCGCGCGACGCGAACGTACGACTCGCGCGTTCTGAACGTAGGACACGCGCGACGCGAACGTAGGACACGCGCGTTCTGGAGGTAGGACACGCGGGTTACTTGCGGTTGATCAAGGCCCAGGTGGCGGGCAGGAGGCCGGCGGCCAGGGCGATCTTCAGCGCGTCACCCAACAGGAACGGCGTCACGCCCAGTTGCAGCGCCTTGCCGAGGCCCACGCCCGCGGCGGCCATCAGCCACGGCACGCCGCACGCGTAGATCGCCAGGTTGCCCACCGCCATCGTGCCGACGGTCCGCAACGGCGTCCGGTCACCACCGCGCGCCGCCAGGTGCCCGACCAGCGCACCGGCGAGCACGAACCCGACCACGTACCCGAGCGACGCGGGCATCCCCGACGAACCGCCCTGGAACCACGGCACCCCGGCCACGCCCGCGACCAGGTACAGCACCATCGACGCACCACCGCGCTGCCACCCGAGCGCCGCGCCCACCAGCAGGGCGGCGAACGTCTGGCCGGTGATCGGCACCGGGCTGCCCGGCACGGGCAGCGCGACCTGGGCGGCCAGGCCGGTCAACCCGGCGCCCGCGACGACCAGGGCGATGTCACGCGCGAGCGCGCCGGGGACCAGGTCGGCGAGCACCGCGCGACGGCCGGGAACGGCGAGGACGGACACTTGGGACCTCCCAGAGGATCGACTTCCCGGGAGGTTAACCGGCGATCACAGGTTCGGTCTTTGTCGAAGCTCTACAAAGTTGGCCATCTCACGCAGGACACATCAGGTCGAACGCAGCACCGCGAGGTCGGGAGCGCAGCCACCACCAGTGCGACGACGACCACCCGGTCGAGGGGCCCGGCGCGAAGCACGGTCGCCACCGCCGAACGAGTCCCATTCCTCCATCGGGGATCGCCCGATAGGGCTGCCTGATGGTCATCGGGTTTGCGGAGGGCGGACCTCACCCCCGGATCGGGTGACAACGTGAAGCATTTTCGGGCTCCGGACCCACCTTTGGTGGCGGTGGTTGGGCGGTTCGAGTGGACGGCATCCCCCTTTACGGTCAGCAACCTTCAACACCACCGGTGGAACGCCGATAGGGGAAATTGCTCGGTCAAACGGTTCGAGGGAGGAGTTCCATGCGTGGGGGACTGACGCGTCACGCCGCGGTGGCCGGACTGGTCGTCGTCGCGGCGCTGGTGGTCGGCGCCGCGCCCGCCTGGGCGTCGCCCGGAGACGCCTCGGCCCGCGGCGTGGCGCTCGACCTCTCGCTGGTGGGCCGGGACGCGGTCTCGGCCGGCCCGTTCGCCGCCGCCGACGCGAACGGCCCCACCGCCGGCACGTTGGCGGCCGTGCACCTGCCGGACGTCCTCAGCACCGGCGTGATCACCGCGACCGCCTCGCGTGACGACAAGACCGGTGGCGTCGCGTCCCGGGCGAGCACCGCCGACGTCCGGCTCGACCTGCTCCGCACCGTCACCGGAGGCATGTCCGCCGAACTGGTCGAAGCCGAGTGCGCGGCCACCCAGAAGGGCCTCACCGGCAAGTCCCGGCTCGTCGGGCTGGACCTCGGCCGACTGGGCGACCTCGACCTCGACCCCCACCCCGGCCCCGACCTCGAACCCGCCCCGAACACCGCGGTCGACCTGGACCTCCTCGGTGTGGACGTCGCGAAGGTCGTGTTCAACGAGCAGATGCGCGGCACCGACGGCAGCCTCACCGTCAACGCCGTCCGCCTCACCCTGACCGGCGGCGTGCCGGGCACCGCCGATCTGGTGCTCTCGTCCGCCACCTGCGGCCCCGCCGGCCTGCCCACCGCGATGGCCTCGGCCGCGGGCCTGTGGATCGGGCTCGGCCTGCTCACCGCGTTCGGCGTGCCCGTCGGCGCGGTGGCGCTGCGCCGACGGCACGAACTCGGGACGGTCTGAGACATGTCCCGGATCCCCGGCAGCGGTGTCCCGGCCGGTACGGGATCCGGCTCGTCGGCGGCCACCGGCGCCGGGGTCGCGTGGTGGGCGGTGGCCGGTGTCGCGCTCCCCGTGACCGGCCTGCCGCCGACCCGCGCGGTCCGCGGGCGTCGAGCGGCGGCCGGCGAGTAGCGCGCGTGCGCCCCGGCGCCTGCCTGCCCCCGGGCACGCTCCGGGGCGCCGCACGCCCGTGGGACCTCCGAGGAAGGAGCAAGGTGAAGGAAGTCGTGTTGTTCGCGGGCACCCGGCCCGAAGCGGTCAAGATCGCACCGGTGGCGCTGGCGCTGGCCGACCACCCGGTGCTCCGGCCGATCGTCGTCCACAGTGGACAGGACACGGGGATGGTCGAGCAGGCGTTGCGGGCGTTCGGCCTCTCCGTGGACGTCGAGCTGGACGCGCCGCGCGCCACCGGCGGCCAGGCGGAGCTGCTGGCGTGCCTGGTGGCGGAGTTCGACCGGCTGCTGCGCACCCGCGAACCGGCCGTCGTCCTGGTCCAGGGCGACACGACCACCGCCCTGGCGGGTGCGCTCGCCGCGTTCTGGCGCGGCATCCCCGTCGCGCACCTCGAAGCCGGCCTGCGCACCGGCGACCTCGCGGGACCGTTCCCCGAGGAGGGCACGCGGCAGATGATCGCCCGGATCGCCACGCTGCACCTCGCGCCGACCGACGACGACGCCGCGGCGCTGGTCGGTGAGGGCATGGCGGACCGCCGGATCGTGGTCACCGGCAACACCGTGGTCGACGCCGTGCGCCGGGTCGCCGCCGCCGACCTGCCCGCCCGCGACCCCGACCTCGCGCTGCTGGAACGCGTGCTGGACGGGCGCTCCGAACGGCTGGTGCTGGTGACGGTGCGCCGGCGGGAGTCGTGGGGCGAGCCGCTGCGACGCGTGCTGGGCGCCGTGCGGGCCATCGCGGACCGGCACCCCGACGTGCGCGTGCTGCTGCCCCTGCACCCCGACCCGGGGGTGCGCGCGGCGGCACGGGACGTGCTCGGCGGGCACGAGCGGATCGTGGTGACCGAGCCGTTGGACTACTCCGACCTGGTGCGCGCGCTGCGCCGGTCCGTGCTGGTGCTCACCGACTCCGGCGGCATCCAGGAGGAGGCGCCGACGTTCGGCGTGCCGGTGCTGGTGCTGCGCGAGACGACCGAGCGGGTGTCCGCGGTGGAGGCCGGCTGCGCGTGGTTGGTCGGCACCGACCCGATCCGGATCGTCGCCGAGGCGGGTTGGGTGCTCGGTGCGCGCCTGCGGCTGCCGGTGGGGCACAACCCGTTCGGCGACGGCCGTGCGGCGGCGCGGGTCCGCGGGGCCCTGGAGCGGCTCGTGGGCCTGCCGACCGATTTCGCCAGTGCGCCGCTGCCGGTGCGCATCCCGTCCTGACGGCACCGGTCGTCGTCACTCGATCAGGTATCGGTCTTTGCTCTTGTGGGTGATGTGGGGTCGAGATCGTCTGGTCGCGGCGGCCCGGGCTCGATAGTCCTCTTCGAGGAAGAGCAGAAGGGCAACACGATGAAGCAGATCGGAGCGCGCCGGGTCGGTGCGGTGACCGCGGCGCTCGTGCTCGGCCTGGTCGCCGCCCCACCCGCGTGGGCGGCCAACCCGGCGGGGGTCGCGTCGGTCGGCTCCGCCGAGTTCACCAAGGACGGCGCGCAGGTCAGCGTGCCGCCGCTGGCGGCGTGCGCGGTGGACGGCACGACGTCGAACCGGTCCGAGGCGGTGAGCCGCCAAGGCGTGCGGTTCGGCGCCGGGACGTCGTCGTGCACGACGGTGGTCGTGGACCCGGCGAACAACACCACCAAGACCACGTCCGAGGCGATCGGTGCGGAGTTCGAGCTGTCGGCCCTGGTGTCGGCGGGCGGGCCGCGGCTGCGGGTGGCCAAGTGGAAGGTCACCTGCACGGGGGTCGAGAGCGGCACGAACGCCGGTTGGGCGGCGGACGGCCTGTACGGCTTCGCCGGGTTGCCCGACCAGATCCCGGCGAACTACGTGCACGAGGTGAAGTCCGGCGACGGCACGGTGCTGGCCACCGCGACGTTCGGCGAGACGCTGTTCCCCGAGCCGAACGACGGCGGCATCGCGATGAACCTGCTGCACCTGCGGTTCACCGAGGCCTCCACCGTCACCGGCGACGTCATCCTCGGCGCCACCGCCTGCTCCCCAACCCCCTAGACCCGCGCGAGTCCTACCTCCAAAACCCGCGTGTCCTACGTCCAGAACGCGCGTGTCCTACGTCCAGAACGCGCGTGTCCTACGTTCGCGTCGCGCGAGTCCTACGTTCAGGACCCCCGAGTTCAACGCTCAGAACACCGCGACGCGCGTGCGGGTGCCCGGAACCGGAACGCTCCGGGCACCCGCACGAAGGTGCCGTCAGCCGACGTGCGGCGCACCCGTCAACGTCACGCCCGCCGCACCGAGCCGCGTCAACGCGCTGTCCACGGTCGTCCGCGTCACACCCGCCGTCAGGTCCAGCAGCACGGTCGTGGCGAACCCGGCCTCGGCCGCGTCCATCGCGGTCGCCCGCACGCAGTGGTCGGTGGCGATGCCCACCACGTCCACCTGCTCGACGCCACGAGCCCGCAGCCAGTCCACCAGCTGCTCACCGGCCCCGGACGCGCCCTCGAACCCCGAGTACGCCGCCGCGTACGCGCCCTTCGAGAACACCTCCTGCACCGCCGTCACGTCCAGCTCCGGGTGGAACGACGCCCCCGCCGTCCCCGCCACGCAGTGCACCGGCCACGAGTCCACGAAATCCGGCGTCTCGCTGAAGTGCGGCCCGGGGTCCACGTGGTAGTCACGGGTCGCCACCACGTGGTCGTACGAGGACGACGCGACGTGCGCCGAGATCGCCGCCGCCACGGCCGCGCCACCGGCCACCGCCAGCGAGCCGCCCTCGCAGAAGTCGTTCTGCACGTCCACCACGATCAGCGCCTTGCTCATCTGACCCCCTACAGGTACGTCGTCGGGATCGCGGGTTCACCGCGGGACAGCTTCAGACCTTCCCACGGCACGGTCACCAGGGCAGCGCGCAACCGCTCCCGGCTCTCCGCCAGGGTGTCCAGGCCGTCCACCCGCTGTCCGGCGCGGATCATCGGCACGGGCAGCAGCCGGTCGTGCTCGCCCATCGACGGCTCGGCCGCGTGCGGGAACACGACTTCCTCCAACGCCGTCCCGGTCTCCTTGTGCCGCCGCAGCGCGCTCTTGCGCCCACCGCGTGACTCCTTCAGCGAACTGCGCTTCGCCACCGGCCGCCCGGCCACCTCGACCAGCTTGTAGACCATGCCCGCGGTCGGCGCGCCGGACCCCGTGACCAGGGACGTCCCCACGCCGTACGCGTCCACCGGCTCCGCCCGCAGCATCGCGATCGAGTACTCGTCCAGGTCGCCCGAGACCACGATCCGGGTGTTCCGCGCGCCCAACGAGTCCAGCTGGTCGCGTGCCTGCCTGGCCAGCACGCCCAGGTCGCCGGAGTCGATCCGCACCGCGCCCAACGACGGCCCCGCGACCTCGACGGCGGTCTTGATGCCGTTGGTGATGTCGTAGGTGTCCACCAGGAGCGTCGTGTCCACGCCCAACGCCTCGACCTGCGACCGGAACGCCGACTCCTCGGTGTCGTGCAGCAGGGTGAACGCGTGCGCGCACGTCCCGGCGGTCGGGATGCCGTGCCGCCGTGCCGCCTCCAGGTTCGACGTCGCGGTGAACCCCGCCAGGTACGCGGCCCGCGCCGACGCCACGGCCGCCTCCTCGTGCGTGCGGCGCGACCCCATCTCGATCATCCGCCGACCGTTGGCCGCACCCACCATCCGGGCCGCCGCCGACGCGATCGCGCTGTCGTGGTTGAGGATCGACAGCGCCAGGGTCTCCATCACCACGCCCACGCCGAACGGCGCCCGCACCGACAGGATCGGCGAGCCGGGGAAGTACAGCTCACCCTCCGGGTAGCCGTCCACGTCACCGGTGAACGAGTAGTCCGCCAGCCACGACAGGGTCGCCTGGTCGACCACGTTCGTGCGTTCCAGCAGCTCCAGGTCACGCTCGGTGAACGTGAAGTCGGCGATCGCGTCCAGCAGCCTGCCGGTGCCGGCGACCACGCCGTACCGCCTGCCCTCCGGCAGCCGCCGGGCGAAGACCTCGAAGACGCACGGCCGGTCGGCGGTGCCGTCGCGCAGCGCCGCGGCAAGCATCGTCAACTCGTAGTGGTCGGTGAACAGCGACATCGACATGGGGCGAAGCCTAAGCCGTCGAACACCGGGGCCCTGCGGGCTCCACCACGCACGGGAACATGACACCATTGGCGGTATGACCACGCCCGTCGAGCATGAGCGGACGCAGGTTGACCCGGCCGGCGAGGAGGTCCGCAGCGAGGACCGCCCCTGGCAGACCCTGGTCTGGAACGACCCGGTGAACCTGATGTCCTACGTGACGTTCGTGCTGCAGAAGCTGTTCGGCTACAGCCGCGACCACGCGACGAAGTTGATGCTGGACGTGCACCACAAGGGCAGGGCGATCGTGTCGTCGGGGACCAAGGACAAGGTGGAGGCCGACGTGGCCAAGCTGCACGCGGCCGGGCTCTGGGCGACCATGCAGCGTTCGTCGTGAAGAAGTGGACACGCACCGGCGACCTGGTGCTCGGCCGGTTCGACCGGCAGGAGGCCGCGGTGGTGCGCGGCCTGGTGAGCCAGATCCAGGACATGCTGCTGGCCCGTGCCGAGGAGGCGCCGCAGGACGAGCTGGCGGAGCTCACCGGCATCCGCACCGGCCCGTCCACGCCGCCGGACGACCCGATCCTGGGTCGGCTGCTGCCCGACTTCCACCGGCTCGACCCCGACGCGCCGGACCCGGGCGAGGTCGACTCGGCCAACGCGCTGCGGTCGCTGCACGAGCCGGAGCTGCTGGACCTGAAGACCGGGGTCGCGGCGGTGGTGCTGGAGACGTGCCCGCCCGGTGGCGGTGAGGTGCGGCTGGCGTTGGAGCAGGCCGAGGCGTGGCTGTCGGCGTTGAACGACGTGCGGCTGGCGCTGGGCACGGCGTTGGACGTGCAGGAGGACATGCCGGACGAGTTGCCGCCGGACGACCCGCGGTCGCCGCACCTGGGCGTGTACCACTGGCTGACGTGGGTGCAGGAGACGCTGGTCGAAGCGGTCATGAGCTGATGCTGCTCGGGCGGGCGCCGGGGGCCGCGGTGCTGCTGACGCCCGCCGGTGCGGTGGCCGGGGTCGACGTGCGGGGCGCGCCGGTCGGCACGCGTGAGCTGGACCTGCTGGACCCGTCGACGTTGGTGCGTCGGGTGCACGCGGTGGTGCTGGGCGGGCCGGCGGCGGTCGACGGCGTGGTGCGGTGGCTGGCGGAGCGGGGGCACGGGTTCCCGGTGGGCGCGCGGCCGTTCGAGGTGGTGCCGATCGTGCCCGCGGCGGAGGCCCTGGGGCTCGTGCCGGGTGACGGTCACGCGGCTTGCGAGGCGGCTGCCCCGGTCGACGTGCCGGCGTTGGCCCGCATCGGTGGCACGGCGGTCGGCCTGGTCGTGGTGGACGCCGACCTGGATCCGGCGGAATGCCGAAGGGTCGCGATGTCGGCGCACGACGGCTTCACGCGGGCGGGCGTCACGGTGCCCGCCACCGTCTTCGCCGTGGCCACCGGCCGCCCGACCGACACCCCGCTGAACGACCTCTGCACCACCGCCGCCGACGCCCTGCAACGCGCGGCCCAGCCGTCCTGAGCGTTGAACTCGGGGGTCCTGAACGTAGGACACGCGCGTTCTGAACGTAGGACACGCGCGACGCGAACGTAGGACACGCGGGGTCTGGAGGTAGGACTCGCGGGGCGGGAGTGTTCGACTCGCGGGTCGGAGGGGTAACCGGCCGGTATGGCGGGTGTGCAGAAGGCGTTGAAGTGGGTGCGGACCAGTCCGGCGGTGGGCAAGGCGGCCGGGGCGTTGGCCGAGGCGGTGCCGGCGGCGCTGCGGCGCCGCGAGGTGACCGACCTGCTGCGCGCGCGGGCGCTCGGCCGACCGGTGCACCCGGCGGTCGTGGCGCTGCCCATCGGGCTGTACGCGGCGTCGGCGGCGCTGGACCTGATGCCGGGCGCGAGCAAGGCGGCACGGGCGTTCATCGGGGCCGGGTTGGCGATCGCGCCCGCGGCGCTGGCCACCGAGCTGGCCGAGTACGGGACGTTGGCCGAGGACAAGCGGCGCGCGGCGTTCGTGCAGCTGACGGCCAACGCGGCGGCGACGGTGTGCTACCTCACGTCGTTCCGCCTGCGCGGCCACGGGTTCGGCCTGCTGGCCAGGGGCGCCTCGGCCCTCGGGCTCGCGGCGCTCGGTGCGGGCGGCCTGCTGGGCGTGCACCCGACCGACCCGAAGGTGCACCGAGCGGTCTTCGAAGGCGTGCGCGAACCGGTGTAGTGCGGGTTCTCACAAGCCGGGACACCTTCCCCCACCACGTAGGATGGAGGTGTGCTGGTGATTCGCCGTGACCTCGTGGACGCGATGGTGGCTCATGCCCGTCGCGACCACCCGGACGAGGCGTGCGGGATCATCGCGGGCCCCGAGGGCTCCGACCGCCCGGAGCGGTTCGTCGCGATGACCAACGCCGAGCGCTCGCCGACGTTCTACCGCTTCGACTCGATGGAGCAGCTGCGCGTCCACCGCGAGATGACCGCGAACGACGAGGAAACGGTCGTCGTCTACCACTCGCACACCGCGACGGAGGCGTACCCGTCCCGCACGGACGTCTCGTACGCGAGCGAGCCGCAGGCGCACTACGTGCTCGTCTCGACCCGTGACCCGGAGCAGCACGAGCTGCGCTCCTACCGGATCGTGGACGGCGTGGTGACCGAAGAGCCGGTCGAGGTCGTGGAGTCGTACATGTTCGCCCACACCGGCGCCGACGACACCCCCGACTGTCCCTGAGCCCTCCAGGTGCGCCCGCGCACCGCTCGTGGCACGACTCTCACCAAACCCGGCTCCTCGGAGGTACCAGCATGGCCGTCATCGTCTCCATCCCCACGATCCTGCGCACCCACACCGGTGGGCAGAAGTCCGTCGAGGCCGCGGGCGCGACGCTCGCCGAGATCATCGACGACTTGGAGACCAACCACGGTGGCCTGAAGCAGCGCCTGGTCAAGGAGGGCGCGCTCCACCGGTTCGTCAACGTCTACGTCAACGACGAGGACGTGCGGTTCGCGGGTGGCCTGGCGGCCGCGATCAAGGACGGCGACACCGTGACGATCCTCCCCGCCGTCGCGGGCGGCTGACCCACCCCCTAAGGACGCACCCCCAAGGACGCACCTCGGAGGACTGGACCGTGGCCCGCTACGAGTCACTGCTCGACGCGGTCGGCGGCACGCCCCTGATCGGGCTGCCCCGGCTGTCGCCGTCGAAGGACGTGCGGCTGTGGGCGAAGCTGGAGGACCGCAACCCGACCGGCTCGATCAAGGACCGCCCGGTCCTGATGATGATCGAGGAGGCCGAGCGGTCCGGGGCGCTCACGCCGGGCTGCACGATCCTCGAACCGACCTCGGGCAACACCGGCATCGCCCTCGCCATGGCGGCGAAGCTCAAGGGCTACGGCCTGGTGTGCGTGATGCCGGAGAACACCTCCACCGAGCGCAAGCAGCTGCTGCAGGCCTACGGCGCGCGGATCGTGTACTCGCCCGCGGCGGGCGGCTCGAACCAGGCCGTGGCGATGGCGAAGGAACTGGCCGCGCAGAACCCGGACTGGGTGATGCTCTACCAGTACGGCAACCCGGCGAACGCGGGCGCGCACTACCACGGCACCGGGCCGGAGATCCTCAAGGACCTGCCGACGATCACGCACTTCGTGGCCGGCCTGGGCACCACCGGCACGTTGGTCGGCGTCGGCCGGTACCTGCGCGAGCAGAAGCCGGACGTGCAGATCATCGCGGCCGAGCCGCGGTACGGCGAGCTGGTGTACGGCCTGCGCAACCTGGACGAGGGCTTCGTGCCCGAGCTGTACGACGCCGAGGTGCTGACCGGCCGCTACTCGGTCGGCTCGTACGACGCGCTGCGCCGCACCAGGCAGCTGCTGGAGGTGGAGGGCATCTTCGCGGGCATCTCCACCGGTGCGATCCTGCACGCGGCGCTGGCCGCGGCGGAGAAGGCGGCGGTGCGCGGCGAGTCGGCGGACGTGGCGTTCGTGGTCGCCGACGCGGGCTGGAAGTACCTGTCCACCGGCGCGTACGCGGGCACGTTGGACGAGGCCGCGGAGCGGCTCGACGGCCACCTCTGGGCCTGAGGCCGAGGAGCTCTGGGCCTGAGGCCAGAGAAGCGGAGAAGGGCCCCGCCTTGCAGCGGGGCCCTTCTCCCGTGTCAGCCGACCGTGCAGGGTCAGCCGATCGTGCAGGGGATCCCGTTGAGCCGGAACGAGCTCGGCTTCTCGGTGTTGCCGCCGTGGGTGGCCTGGAAGCCGATCCCGACCGACGAGGACGGGTTGATGGTGCCGTTGTAGTTGACGTTGGTCGCGTTGACCGTGCCGCTGGTGGGCGAGTAGGTCGCGCTCCAGCCGCTGGTGATCGTCTGCCCGTTGGGCAGGACGAAGGCGAGCGTCCAGCCGTTCACCGCCGTGGTGCCGGTGTTGGCGATCGTGACGCTCGCGGTCAGGCCGGTGTTCCAGGCGTTGACGGTGTAGGTCACGCGGCAGTTCGACACCGGCGGGGTGGTGATGGTGCTGGTGGTGGACGTGTTGGTCGTCGTGGTCGTCGTGGTCGTGGTAGTCGTGGTGGTCGTGCTCGTGCTCGTGGAGGTGCTGGTGGTCGTCGTGGTGTCGACGGGGCGGTCCAGGCCGAAGAACTGGATGGCGCGCAACGCCATGCCCGAGCCCATCAGGTTGTGGCCGGTGCCCTGCATGGAGATGGCCTCGACCTTGTCGCCGTAGCGGGAACGCGTCCAGCCGGACTGCGGGCTGTCGGTGGACGTCGGCGTGGTGGACAGGCCGTGCACGTTGGTCCACTGGTCGACGGTCTCGCCGAAGTTCGGGTACCGCAGCGTGTCGTCCGCGGTGCCGTGCCAGACCTGCACGCGCGGCCGCGCGCCGCTGTAGCCGGGGTACATCCCGCGGGCGGTGTTGCCCCACTCCTGCGGCGTGCGGAGCACCTGACCGTTGGCGCAGGCGCTGTTCCAGCCCGAGCCGTCGGTGGTGGCGAAGCAGCCGGCGGGCACGCCCGCGAACGCCGCGCCCGCGGCGAACACGTCCGGGTAGTTGGCCAGCATGACGTTGGTCGTCATGGCGCCGGACGAGACTCCGGTGACGAACACGCGGCCGGTGTCGCCGTTGTAGCGCTGGAGCACGTACCGGACCATCGACATCAGGCCGACCGGGTCGCTGCCGCCGTCGCGCCGCAGCGCCTGCGGGCTCGACACGTCGAAGCACTGGCCGCTGCGGGTCGCCGACGGGTAGATCACGATGAAGCCGTACTGGTCGGCCAGCCGGGCGAAGTCCGTGCCCGAGTGGAACGCCGGGCCGGTGCCCGTGCAGTAGTGCACGGCCAGCAGTACACCCGGCCTGGCCTGCGTGCGGTCCGGCACGTACAGGTGCATGCGCAGGTTGCTGGGGTTGGTGCCGAAGCCGGTGACCTCGGTGAGCGTGGCGGCCGACGCCTGCGGTGCGGCGACGAGGGCCAGCACGAACGCCGCGGCCGCGGCCAGGGCGGTCACGATCGCACCGAGGACCTTCACGGAGCCACCACCCGTCCGCTGCTGTCGATGCGACCGGGGCACAGGTTCTTGGCGGCCAGGCCCTGCACGATGCGCGGCACGGCGTTGACCGTGTTCTGGTAGCTCGCGTGCATGAGCACGATCCCGCCCGCGTTGGCGCCCGTCGCGGCGCGCACGATCGCGTCGGTGGACGCGCCGTTCCAGTCCTGCGTGTCGACCGACCAGATGACCTGGGTCAGGCCGAGCTTGCGAGCCTCGTTCTGCACGGTCCAGTTCGTCGCGCCGTAAGGCGGGCGGAACAGCGTCGGCGCCTGGCCGGTCGCGTTGCGGATCGCGTTCTGGGTGTCGTTCAACTCCTTGGCCACGGCGGCGGCGCTCAGGTTCGTCAGGTAGGGGTGCGACCACGAGTGGTTGCCGATCCACATGCCGGCCTGCGCGGTTTCACGGGTCAGTTGCGGCTGTTGCTGCACGCGCGAGCCGAGGTCGAAGAACGTGGCCCGCGCGCCGGCCGAACGCAGCGCGTTCAGCAGGGGCCGGGTGTACTGCCCGTTGGGGCCGTCGTCGTAGGTCAGCGCCACGTAACCGTTGCAGGCGAGCGCGACCGGACCGGCTGCCGGCACCGGGGCGGCGCCGGCGGTGTGCGTGGCGAACAGGGGCGCGGCGAACAGCAGTGCCACGGCCAGAAGGGTTCTCAAGACCATTCCCTCCTCCTTGAGGATCACGGCGAGAGTTGTCGTCACTATGTGTTCACCACGTGGTCGCGGACAACGTGTTTCGTGAATGTTGCGAGTCTCAAATGGCCTGTTGAGCTGCGGTAACGCCTGTTTGTCCCGAACCGTATTCACCGAAGACGGTTAACGGTTCGTTCCACAACCCGCGCAAGGAATTGTCGGGGTTTGGCCGCGCTTCGGAAAACCGCAGGTGGCTGCACGGTCCGTGACCTCGGTTGATGCATTCGAGTGAACCTGCGGGCGGGTTCATTCGAGGGGTGGGAACCGTGGGTCTTACCGCATTTTTGCCGTCCCGTCGGCTGCTATCGTTCCGCCCATGCAATTGACGGTGCTCGGGTGTTCGGGCAGCGCGCCGGGGCCCGGTCTGCCCACCTCCGGGTACCTGGTGGAAGCGGGTGGCGTCCGGATCGTGCTGGAGCTGGGCAGCGGCGTGTTCGGCCCGCTCACGCGCCACTGCGACCCGTTCGACATCGACGCCGTGCTGCTGTCGCACCTGCACCTCGACCACTGCGCCGACTTCAGCTCGCTCACCGTCCACCGGCGCGAGCACCCCGAGCCGCCCTACGACGTGAGGGAACGCCGGTTGCCGGTGCTGGCGCCGTCGCACGCGCCGGAACGCCTGGCCGCCGCGCACGCCGCCGACGTCGCCGAGCTGACCGCGCTGGACCTGGCCGAGACGTTCGACTTCGTGCCGCTCGCACCCGGTCGGTACGCCGTGGGCCCGGTGGACGTGGAGGTGGCCGCCATGCGGCACATCTGCGAGGCCTACGGGTTCCGCATCTCGTACGAGGGCGTGTCGCTGGTGTTCTCCGGCGACACCGTGCCGTGCCCGGAGCTGGTGCGGCTGGCCAGGGGAGCGGACCTGCTGCTGGCCGACTCGGCCTGGCGCGAGCAGGCGGGTCGGGCCAACTACCTGCACATGAGCGGGCGTGAGGCGGGCGAGGTGGCCACCTCCGCCGGCGTGGGCCGGCTGGTCCTGACCCACGTGCTGCCGTGGTCGGACCGCGAGGGCGTCCTGCGGGACGCGACCGAGTCCTTCGCGGGCCCGGTCACCCTCGCCACCCCCGGCGCCACCTACGCCCTCTGACGGCCGGGCCGTTCGGCTAGCCCGCGAACGCGGTGGACGGCAGGCCTTCGCCCGCGCCGGGGATCACCAGGACCGAACCGGCCAACTCGCTCAACGCGTCCTGGCTCAACCCGACCCGAGCGGTCGTCACGTACAGGTCGGTGAAGTCCAGGCCGCCGAAGCAGACCGCCGTCGGTTGACCCACCGGCAGCTCGATCTCCCGGTCCAGCACACCGTCCGGCGTGTACCGGTGCAACGCCGCCCCGCCCCACAGCGCGACCCAGACCGCACCGGACGAGTCCACGGTGAGCCCGTCGGGCAGCCCGCGCGGCACCTCGGCCAGCGGACGGCGGTTCGTCGCCTCACCGGTCGCGCGGTCGTAGTCCAGGACGTCGATCCGCCGCTCCGCCGAGTCGACGTAGTACATGAGCGTGGCGTCGGGGCTCCAGCCGATGCCGTTGCTGACGCTCACCTTGTCCAGCACGACCTTCGCGTCACCGCTGGGCTCGATCCGCGCCAACCACCCGCCGGGGTCCTCGTCGTACCGCATCGTGCCCGCCCACAGCCGCCCCGCCGGGTCGACCGCTGCGTCGTTGCCCCGCACGCCCTCACGCGCCCAGTACACGAGCCACGTCTTGACGCCGTCACGGTCGATCACCGCGACGCCGTCGCGCAGGTTCACCACGATGCCGCCGCTGGACCGCGGCTTGGCCGCGCCCACGTGCTGCGGCACCTCGAACACGGCGTCGTCGTCGCGCGACGGGTTGTAGCGGTGCACCTCGTTGCCGAGGACGTCCACCCAGAGCAACGTTCCGCTGGCGTGGTCCCACGTGGGGGCCTCACCCAACTCGGCTTCGGCCCGCACCGCCACTTCGATCGACACCGGCACAGCCTACGGTCACGCCGGGGCACGCCACCGGCGAACAGCGTGAACCGGACCACGTGAGCCGCGTAACCTGGTGACGTGGACCCCACCGGCCCCAACGCCGCCCCGACGCCCGAGCCGGTGCTCGCCGCGCCCAAGCCACCGAAGCCGCTGGCGAAGCGCGTCGTCCCGCCGAGGCCCGTGCTGTCGGCCGTGGTCGTGCTCGGCTTCGTCGGCCTGCTCTACGTCGTCGAGGCGATCGACACCGTCCTCGGCGGCCGGCTCAACGACGACGGCGTGATCCCGCGCGACCTCGGCCAGTGGGACAACATCCTCTGGTTCCCCCTGCTGCACGGCGACTGGACGCACCTGACCGGCAACGCGGTGCCGCTGCTCGTGCTGTCCTACCTGGCCACGTCCGGCGGGATCAAGCAGTTCTTCCAGGTCACCGCGGTCATCTGGTTGACCAGCGGCCTCGGCGTGTGGATCTTCGGCTCCTACGGCAGCCACATCGGCGCGTCCGGCCTCGTCTTCGGCTTCCTGGTGTTCCTGCTGGTGCGCGGGATCTTCGCGCGCAGCGTGCTGCAGATCGCGCTGGCCGTCGTCGTCTTCGCCGTCTACGGCGCCGCGCTGTGGGGCGTGCTGCCGGGTCAGCCCGGCATCTCGTGGGAGGGCCACCTGTTCGGCGCGCTCGGCGGCGTCCTCGCGGCCTGGGGCGTCGCCCGGGATGCGAAGAGGAACGCCCGCACTACGCTCGGCGTGTGACCGTCACCGCCGATTCGCCCATCGCGATCTTCGACTCCGGCGTCGGCGGGCTGACCGTCGCACGGGCGATCATGGACCAGCTGCCCGGCGAGCGGATCCGGTACGTCGGCGACACGGTGAACTGCCCCTACGGCCCGCTGCCCATCGCGCAGGCGCGCAAGTACGCGCTGGAGGTCACCGACCGGTTGGTCGCCGACGGGGCGAAGATGCTGGTCATCGCGTGCAACACGGCGTCCGCCGCCTGCCTGCGCGACGCCCGCGAGCGCTACGACATCCCGGTGATCGAGGTCATCCTGCCCGCCGTGCGCCGGGCGGTCGCCACCACCCGCACCGGCCGGGTCGGCGTCATCGGCACGCTCGGCACGGTCGCGTCCGGCGCGTACCAGGACGCGTTCGCCGCGGCACGGGACGTCGAGGTCACGGCGGTCGCGTGCCCGAGGTTCGTGGACTTCGTGGAACGCGGCACCACCTCCGGCCGCCAGGTGCTGGGCCTCGCCCAGGCCTACCTGGAACCGCTGCAACGCGCGGAAGTCGACACGCTCGTCCTCGGGTGCACCCACTACCCGCTGCTGACGGGCGTGCTCCAGATCGTCATGGGTGACGGCGTGATGCTCGTCTCCAGCGCCGAGGAGACCGTCAAGGACGTCGTGCGGGTGCTGACGGAGCGCGACATGTTCCGCTCCGGCGACCCTGACCAGCGGTTCAGCTGCACCGGTCCAGTGGAGCCGTTCGCGAGGCTCGCGCGCAGATTCCTACCCGGGTTGGAAAAGGCGTCCTTCCAAGCCCACGGCTGACCTGGCACGCTCCACGGGTGCTGTTGACCATCCTCGGCTGCTCGGGCAGCCTGCCGGGACCGCACGGGCCCGCATCCGGCTACCTCGTCGAGGCCGATGGCTGCCGGCTCGCGATCGAACTGGGCAGCGGCGTGCTGGCCGCCCTGCAGGCGCACCGTGACGTGTTCTCCCTGGACGCCCTGCTGTTCTCCCACCTGCACCCGGACCACTGCGCCGACTTCACCACGCTGGCGGTGACCCGCCGTTACCACACCCACCCGCCGTACGACACGCGCGAGCGCAGGCTGCCCGTGCACGGGCCGTCGGACACCGTCGACCGGTTCGCCCGCGCCTACGCGGAGACGGCCGACGAGCTGCTCACCACCGACCTGAGCGACGTGTTCGAGTTCCACACCCTCGCCGAGGACGTGGTGACGCGCATCGGGCCGTTCGAGATCACCGCCGTCCGGGTCGCGCACCCCACCGAGGCGTACGGGTTCCGCATCGCCACCAAGGACGCCACCTTGGCCTACACCGGGGACACCGGGCCGTGCGACGCGTTACGCGGCTTGGCGCGGGGCGTGGACGTGCTGCTGTCCGAGGCGACGTGGACGCACGCCGACGACCGGCCGCCCGGCAAGCACCTGTCGGGCGTGCAGGCGGGACAGGTGGCGGCGGAGGCCGGCGTCGGACGGCTGCTGCTCACCCACATCGCGCCGTGGACCGACCGCGACGCCGTGCTGGCCGAGGCGCGTGGCCGGTTCTCCGGTCCGGTCGACGTGGTCAGCCAGGGCGACACGTACGCGGTTGACGCGCCGAAGGTGCGGGTAATCGGCGGCCATGGCAACTGATGTCGTCGAGCTGATCCTGGCCGACCACCGCAAGTTCGAAGAGCTGTTCCGCGGGCTGCGCGACCGCGGCTCCGACCGGTCGACGTTGTTGAGCGAGCTGGCGGCGTTGCTCGTGGCGCACGCCGAGGCCGAGGAGTCCGAGGTGTACCCGGCGCTCAAGCGGTACAAGGAGGTCGACAACGCCGAGGTCGACCACGGTGCCGAGGAGCACGCCGAGGGGCACCAGGCGCTGCTGGCGTTGATGGAGGTCGCCGACACCGGGTCCGACGAGTGGGAGAGCAAGCTGGAGGAGCTCGTCCAGGCGCTCAACCACCACGTGGACGAGGAGGAGCGCACGATCCTCAACGACGCCCGGCAGGAGGTGTCCGACGAGCGGCGGGACGAGCTGGGCCGGTTGTTCGTGGAGATCCGGCAGAGCCGGTTGGACGACGACTGCGGTGACATCGAGTACGTGCGCAAGATCGCGGCGGCCACGGAGGACCGGATCGACTAGCGTCGATCGCGTGTCGGACGTCGAGGTGCGGTGGGTCGGTCAGCACGATTTCGTGGCCACGAACGACCGGGGCGCCTCGGTGCGCGTCGGCCGCAAGGGTGCCGAGGGCGCGTTCACGCCGGTCGAGCTGCTGCTCGCGGCGGCGGCGGGCTGTGCGGCGGTGACGGCGGAGACGCTGGTGACGCGTCGGGTGGACGGTGGCCTGGTGGCGCGTGCACAGGACGTGCGTTCGGCGGACGGTCACTCGTTGGCCAGCGTGCCGGTCGCGCTGGACTACGACATCTCCCAGCTGGACGACGCGCAGCGCGCGGCCCTCGAAACCGCTGTCCTGCGCGCCATCGACCAACTGTGCACCGTCACCCGCACCCTCAAGTCCTCCCCACCAACCCCCCTGACCCTCCCCACCTGACCCGCGAGTCGAACCTCCAGGCCTCGCGAGTCGAACCTCCAACTCGCGCGAGTCGAACCTCCAGACCGGGCGTGTCGAACACTCAGGCCCCACGAGTTCAACGTTCAGGTACGCGGGATGTTCGGCCCCTGCGGTCCTGAACGTTGAACTCGGGATACCTGAGCGTTCGACTCGCGGGACCTGAGCGTTCGACTCGCGGGGGCTGGGGGTTGGACTCCCGTGGGGGTCAGGTGGTGCCCACGCCGTCCCAGACGGCGGTGGAGCCGCTGTGGCCGATGCGGACGGTCTGGACGGTGGCGGCCGCGCCGGCGGCGATGACGAGGACGGCGACGACCACCGCGATGCGGCGCCAGGTCTTGGGGACGGCCGGGTCCTCGACCGCGGCGGCACGTTCGCGGTCGGCCAAGCGGCCCGCGACCAGCAGCGCCACGACCACCACACCGAAGCCCAGCGCGAACGGCAGCAGGTCGTTGCCCAGGCTGGCGTGCTGGTGGATCAACGGGTTGTCGAGCGTGGCGAGCCGGGCGTACAGCTGGTCACCCGCCCACTGCGCCAACGGCACCGAGCCGACGCCCAGCAGCGTCACGCCCAGCAGCGGCCACGCGTACCGCTGCCGCCACCGCGGCACCAGCGCCATCGCCGCCGCACCTGCGGCCGCCAGCGGGAGCAGCACCACCACCGCGTGGACCAGCAGCGGGTGCGCGGGGAGACCGAAGATCGTCACCAGGTCGTCTGCGAGTGCCATGCCTCTCCCTACGCCGGTGGGTTGCTCCCGGGTTCAGCGACATAGGGTAGTGCCGTGCTGAGGACCGATGGCAGGAACGACGACGTACTGCGCGACATCCGGATCACCCGCGGCTTCCAGCAGTGGCCGGCCGGGTCGGTGCTGATCGAGTTCGGCAACACCCGGGTGTTGTGCGCGGCCAGCGTGACCGAAGGCGTGCCGCGGTGGCGCTCCGGCTCGGGCCTCGGCTGGGTGACCGCCGAATACGCGATGCTGCCCTCCGCGACGCACACCCGCAGTGACCGCGAGTCCGTTAAGGGCCGGGTCGGTGGACGCACGCACGAGATCAGTCGCCTGATCGGGCGGTCGCTGCGCGCGTGCATCGACCTGGCCGCGCTCGGCGAGAACACGATCGTGATCGACTGCGACGTGATCCAGGCCGACGGCGGCACCCGGACCGCCGCCATCACCGGCGCGTACGTGGCCTTGGCCGACGCCGTCACCTGGCTGGGTGCCGCCAACCGCCTGGCCGACCCGCAGCCGCTCTCCTGCGCCGTGTCGGCGGTGTCGGTCGGTGTCGTGGACGGCCGCGTTCGCCTGGACCTGCCGTACGAGGAGGACTCGCGCGCCGAGGTCGACATGAACGTCGTCGCGACGGACGCCGCCACGCTGATCGAGGTCCAGGGCACCGGCGAGGGCGCGACGTTCGCGCGGTCGACGTTGGACAAGATGCTCGACCTGGCCCTGGAGGGCTGCGCGCAGCTCAACCGGATCCAGGCCGAGGCGCTGGCCCTGCCCTACCCCGGCGTGCTGCCCGAGCCGAAGGCGAGGAAGCGGTGAAGGTCCTGCTCGCGTCGCGGAACAAGAAGAAGCTCGGCGAGCTGCGCCGCATCCTGCTGGCCGAGGGGCTGGCCGGAGTCGAGGTGCTCGGCCTGGACGACGTGCCGAAGTTCCCGGAAGCCCCGGAGACCGACCCGACCTTCGAGGGCAACGCCCTGGCCAAGGCGCGGGACGCCTACAACGCCACCGGCCTGCCGTCGGTCGCGGACGACTCGGGCATCGCCATCGACGCCCTCAACGGCATGCCGGGCGTGCTGTCGGCCCGGTGGTCCGGCGTCCACGGCAACGACCAGGCCAACCTGGAGCTGGTCCTGGGCCAGCTCCGCGACGTGCCGGACGAGCGCAGGGGAGCGGCCTTCGTCTGCACGGCCGCCTTCGTCGCCGCGGACGGCGTCGAGACCGTCGTGCGGGGGGAGTGGCGGGGCACGATCACCCGCGAGCCGCGCGGCGAGAACGGCTTCGGCTACGACCCGATCTTCCGCCCCGAGGGCCACGACGTCACCTCCGCCGAACTGACCCCGGACCAGAAGGACGAGATCTCCCACCGGGGCCGCGCCCTGCGCCTGCTCCTCCCTCACCTGCGAGAGCTCGCTCAGCGGTAACGGCGGACGGTGACGTTCGGCCCCAGCTCCTCCATCCCGATCGGGTTGCTTCTCCGCGCCAGCTCCACCGTCACGGACATGTCGCGCAGTGGACGCAGGTCGATCGGATCGGCGTCCTGCCACCTGGAGAGGTAGACCGATTCCAGGTGAGAGAGGCGTGTGACGGCGTCGAGGTTGTCGACCATGTCGCCGACCAGGATCAACCGCCGCAAACCGGGCAGGTGCCGCTCGATCCCGTCGAGGACGGCGGGTGACGTGTCCCACCCGAACCGCACTCGGTGCAGTTCGGGCAGTTTGCCCAGAGGCGCCAGGCTGACGCCGTCCGGCCAGCCGTTGAAGCTCACGTCCCGCAAGCTGCGCAGCTCGGAGATCAGGTCGACGTCGGCCGCCGCGTCGACCCGGTCGAATGACAGATCGACCAGGTCGGGCACGTGTCGCAGGAAACCGAGGTCGCGCGTGCCCGCCTGCTCGTACCAGTGCAGGCCGCGCAGGTTCGGCAGGTCGCGGAGCACTTCGACGTGGTCGTAGCCACCCGCGTCGAGGAGCGCGAGATGGCGCAACGACGGGTGCTTGACCAGCGGCCGGAGGTCGACGGTGCCGCGCAGCCACACCCAAAACTCGGCGAGGTGGGGAACGCCCTCGATGAAGTGCAGGTCGTGGTGCACGTCGCCGAGGGTCAACCTGACCGCGACCTCTTTGACGTTCCGCAGCGCGGCCACGTGCGGCAGGAAGCGGTGGCTTTCCACCTCAAGAAGGCCGTCGTCGAGCGGTGCGTGGGCGAGCACCTCGTGGGCGTAGCGCTCAGGGTCGAAGTAGTCCCAGGCCCGGACGACCTCGGTCTGGACGCCCTGGCGGCCGTCCTGGGCGTAGCGGGCGAGCCGGGGGATGGCCTCGGCGCTGCCGGTCAACGCCACGGCCCGCGTGGTCGCGGCGGCGGCGGAGTCCGAGAGACCGTCGAGGGTGTCCGGCAGGTAGCGCAGCACGCGGCTGCCCAGTGAGGCGAGCGAACGCGTCTCCTTGATGCTTCGCGGTGGCGCCAACCGCTCCCGGATCACGGCCTCGATCCGCGCGTGCACCTCCGGGTCGACCTCGGTCACCGTCTCCAGGCACGCGGCCGCCAGCAGCCGCAGGTGACGGGCGTGGCGGGGCTCCTCGTCGGCCCGGTCGAGGATCTGGGTGAGCAGAGCCCTGGTCTGCGAACGCTTCCCGTGCCCGCACGCCATCACGATCGTCTCGCGCCACGTGTCCAGGTGCGCGTTGCCGGCCAGCGTCTCCACGTGCTCCAGCTCGGTCGCCTCGCTCGCGGCCAGGTACTCCTGGAACGTGCGGTGCACGAAGTCCACCCGGCCCGGCACCGGTTCGCGCAGGACCCCGCTGCGCTCCAGCAGGTGCGCCAGCACCGCGTCCGCCCCGAGGTCGACACCGGGTACGGAGCGGAGCTTGTGCGACACGAACTCGGTGGCCCGCGTGATCGGGAACTCGCTCCGGTTCGCCTGGGTCAGCCGCCACGCCAGATCACGCAGCAGCACGGTCTTCTCGGCGCCGGTGAGGATCCCGGCGATCTGCCGCTCGGCGTCACGCAGGTCGAGCAGCATGGTCAACGCGGCCCGGTACAGCTCCATCCGGCTCTGCGGCAACTCCGAGGTGCGGCCCAGGTTGAGCGCGCACAGCATCGCGCAGAGCAGCGGACTGGCCGTCAACGCCCGCAGGTGCGGTCGGTTGCCCAGCTGGCGCAGCAGTCGGCGTTCGGCCTCGGGAAGGTCCTCCGGCGGGCACGGCAGGGACTCCGCGTCCCGTGCGGCCTCGTGCCAGCGCCGCAGGAAGACTCGCACGTCGTCCGGGCTCATCCGGTCGAGCAGCACCGAGCCGAAGCCCTCGTCGGCCAGCCACCGCCGGTCCGCCGCGGCGGGGCGTGACGTCACCACGACCCGTGCCCGGGGGAACGCGGTGACGAGCTCGCGCAGCCACACCTTCACCAGCCGGCGGCGCCCGGCGGGCACCTCGTCCACGCCGTCCACCAGCACCAGCGCCCGCCCCGACCGCAGCACCCGGTGCACCCAGCCGGTCGGCATCAGACCGGCGAGCCACCCCGCTTCGTGGTCCAGGAACTGCTCCGGGCGCGGCAGCGGCGAGTCGGCGTAGCGGCGCAGCCGGACGACGAGCGGGACCGAGCCGTTCCACGCGGCCAGCCGATCGGTGAACGCCTCCCGCGCCGCGGTCACGGCGAGCCAGTCGAGCAGCGTCGTCTTGCCCGACCCGGCCTCGCCGCGCACCAGCGTGCGGTCGGCGCCGCCGATGGCCGCCTCCACCCGCAGCGAGCCGCCGCCCTCGACGTCGCCGCCGAACCAGCGGTCGGCGCCGCGTTCGGCCGCACGGCGGTCGCCGTCGGTCACGCTCAGGCTCAGGTAGGCCACGCTCAACGCCAGCTTCGGCCGGTGGCGCATGGTCAGGCCGAGCAGCTCCAGCCGGTCCAGGCCCGCCGCCACGTACCGCAGGTACTCGTCGCGGAACTCCTCGTCGGTGTCCACGCCGGTCGGCGCGTGCAGGCTGGTGCGCGGCAGGCGGGCCAGCACCTCGTCCAGCAACGCGGTCTGCTGCGACGCCCGGCCGAGCACCTCGGCCAACGCGCGCGGCTGGAACGCGGGCAGGTGGCGGATCACCTGCACCAGGTAGCGGCACGCCTGGTCCAGCGCGACCTCGTACAGCCGGGTCGCCCGCTCGGACAGCCCGGCGTCGCGGACGAGCGTGGCGCGCACCCGCCGCGCCAGCAGCTCGGGCTCGGCGTCGGCCGCGAGCAGCGCCTCGTCGGACAGGTCCAGCGAACCCAACGCGTCGACCACGGCGTCCAGGGCAGCGGTGATTTCATGCTCCGGCAGCGCGGCGAACTTGGCCGCCAGCAGCGGTTCGAGCTGGTCACCGACCTGGTGGCCGATTCCCTCGATCAGGTGATCCAGGCGCGCTCGTTGGCGGAGCGACGACAGCTCCTGCGCGGCCAGCGCGGCCAACGACGCCGTGCGGTCACCCGACTTGCGCCTGCGTTCCAGCCACGACTTCGCCGCGTGCTGCGCCACGGCCCCACCGAGCTTGCCGGCCGCCGCCTCCAGAATGGCGATGGTGTCCTCCCTGCCCCAAGCCGACAGGTTCGGGCAGGGGAGGACACCGGGCAATCGGTCGTACGGGTGATCAGGCGGGCAGTTCGCGCAGCAGCTTGGCCACGTGGCCGGTGGCGCGGACGTTGTACATGGCCTTCTCGACCTTCCCCTCGGGGCCGACCAGGAACGTCGAGCGGATCACGCCCATGACGGTCCTGCCGTAGTTCTGCTTCTCCCCGAACGCGCCCCACTCGCCCAGCACCTTGCGGTCGACGTCGGACAGCAGCGGGAAGTTGAGGCCCTCCTCGGCGGCGAACTTGGCCAGCTTCTCCGGCTTGTCCGGCGAGATGCCGACCACGTCGTAGCCCGACGACGCGAGGTCGCCGACGCTGTCGCGGAAGTCGCACGCCTGCTTGGTGCAGCCCGGCGTGCCCGCAGCCGGGTAGAAGTAGACGACCACGCGGCGGCCGAGGTAGTCGGACAGCGAGACGGGCTTGCCCTCGCTGTCGGGCAGCGTGAACGCCGGGGCCTGCTCGCCCGGTGACAGGCGCTTCTGCTCGGTCATGGCCCGAGACGCTACAAGGTCAGGCGACGCCCTCGAACGTCGCGCTCGGGTCCTGGTCGGCGCCGTTCGGCTCGACCAGGAGCTGCAGCCGCACGGGGTCGGCGGGCACGGCGAACGCCACGGTCAGCACGGTCTCCGCGCCCGGCGCCACCTCGTTGACCGCGGCGCCGACGCCGTTGAGGCCCTGGACCGAGTCGCGCACCTCGGCCACCGGCCGGCCGTCGACCAGCGCCCGCACGGACAGCTGGCTGGTCCGGTAGGGGGTCTTGGCGCCGTTGACCACGGTGAGGGTGAACACGGCGGTGCGCGGCGACTGCGGGAACGACGTGTCGCTCGGCTTGAGCGAGGTGGGCGGCGAGACGGTGACGGCCATGCCGTTGCTCCACACCCGTTGCGTGCCGAAGGCGGTGAACTCGACCGACGACGGCGCGTCACCGCGCTGCTCGGCCACCGCGGACGGGCTCGGGGGCGTGGAAATGTCGGAGGGGTCCGCACATCCCGCCACTACCAGGCCGAGGCACAGGCCGACGGCCAGTCTGGCGAACTTCACGAACCTCCCCTTCCCGCCCCGGCGGTGGGCTTGAGTGCGACTGCGTCCACCATGACGGTGCCGGGGCGTGAGGGGTGGCCGAACCCGGTCCTTGATTCGCACCTGGTGCCTGCCTGTGGCCAAGCCGTGATGACGCACGGCTGCCCGCGTGGGCGGCACCACACCTGGCGGCACCCACGCGGGTCGGCGGCGGCCGAGCACCGGGCGGGCGTTGCCGCCCGGAAGTTGGGGAGCGCGTCGGGGGGCGTGCGCGCTCCACTCTGATCATCGCGGCCGGTGGCCGAACCGCTACACCTATACTTCGGTCTTCACCCGTTCGGACGCACCCTGAACGGACGAACGCGGAGCCGTCGACCGTGGGGCGATGTCCGCCAGGAGCTGGTAGGACCGGAGTCGGTCCGACTGCTCGGCGACCATCGTCGTCACCATCAGCTCGTCGGCCCGGGTCTCCTCCAGCAACCGCTCCAGCTCCGCCGCCACGGTCTTCGGCGAGCCGATGACCTGCGACGCGATCCGGTCCTCGAAGATCAGCCGCTCGACGTCGGTGTACGGGTAGTCGGCGGCCTCCTGGTCGGTGGCCAGCGGGCCGGGCCGACCGCTGCGCAGCTTGACGAACGCGAGCGCGCCGGGACCGGCGATCCGGTGGGCGTGCTCGTCGGTGTCCGCCACGATCACCGAGGCGCAGACCAGCGCGTACGGCTCCGCCAGCCGTTCGGAGGGCCGGAACCGCTCGCGGTACAGGGCCAGCGCGGGCAGCGTGTTCTCGGCGCTGAAGTGGTGGGCGAACGCGAACGGCAGCCCGAGCAGGCCCGCGACCTGCGCGCTGTACCCGCTCGACCCGAGCAGGAACACGTCCGGCTTGTTGCCCTCGGCGGGCATCGCGTTGAGCTCCTCGGTGCCGTTGAAGTAACCGGTCAGCTCGCTGAGCTGCTGCGGGAAGTCGTCCACCGACAGCGGGCCGGCCGTGCGGCGCAACGCCTGCGCGGTGCGCTGGTCGGTGCCGGGCGCGCGGCCGATGCCCAGGTCGATGCGGCCGGGGTGCAGGGCGGACAGGGTGCCGAACTGCTCGGCCACCACCAGCGGCGGGTGGTTGGGCAGCATCACGCCGCCGGAGCCCACCCGCAGCGTGGTGGTGGCGTCGGCCACGTGGCCGATGAGGATCGCGGGGGAGGAGCTGGCGATGCCGGGCATGTTGTGGTGCTCGGCCAGCCAGAACCGGGTGAAGCCCAGCCGTTCGACGTGTTGCGCCAGCTCACGCGTGTGCTTGAGCGCCGTGCGCGCGTCCGTCGCCGTGGTGACGGGGGCGAGGTCGAGCGCGGACAGCGGCACGTCGCGGAGGAGGGTCATGCCTTCGACCAACGCCGAAGACCCCGAATGCCTTCCTGGTGTGACGGTCCCGACACCGGGAAGTGCCCGGCCACCCGCCGGCGTTGACCAGGACATGGACGTGGTGGTCATCGGTGCAGGTCAGGCGGGGTTGTCCGCGGCCTACTTCCTCAAGCGCGCGAACCTCGACCACGTCGTGCTGGACGCCGACGCGGGCCCCGGCGGCGCGTGGCGGCACCGCTGGCCGACCCTGCGGATGGCCACCGTGCACGGCATCCACGACCTGCCGGGCATGCCGTTCGCCGAACCCGACCCGACCGCGCCCGCCAACGAGGTGCTCCCCGCGTACTTCGCCGACTTCGAGCGCCGCAACGGCATCGAGGTGCGGCGACCCGTGCGCGTGCACGCCGTCCGCGACCACGGCGGCCTGCTGCGCGTGGAGACCGATCACGGCGTCTGGGAGACCGGGGCCCTGGTCAACGCGACCGGCACGTGGAGCCGCCCGTTCTGGCCCCGCTACCCCGGCCAGGAGCTGTTCCGCGGCCGTCAGCTGCACTCCTCGCGGTACCGGGGGCCGGCGGAGTTCGCCGGGCGGCACGTGGTCGTCGTGGGCGGCGGCACGTCCGCGGTGCAGCAGCTGCTGGAGATCGCCCGGCACGCCGCCTCGACCACCTGGGTGACCCGCCGCGAGCCGGAGTTCTCCGACGAGCCGTTCACGCCGGAACTCGGCCGTGCCGTGGTCGCCGAGGTGGAGGAACGCGTCCGCCAGGGCCTGCCGCCCCGCAGCGTCGTCAGCGTGACCGGCCTGAGCCTCACCCCGGCCGTCCGCGAGGCGCTCAAGACCGGCGTGCTGGACCGCCGGCCGATGTTCGAGCGGATCACCGAGGACGGTGTGGCCTGGTCCGACGGCACGCACCAGGCGGCCGACGACATCGTGTGGGCGACGGGGTTCCGCGCCGCGCTCGACCACCTGGCCCCGTTGCGTCTGCGCACGCCCGGCGGCGGCATCCGGCTCGACGGCACCAGGGTCGTCGCCGACCCGCGGGTGCACCTCGTCGGCTACGGCCCCTCGGCCAGCACTGTCGGCGCCACCCGGGCCGGTCGTGCGGCGGCGAAGGAGATCAAGGCGTCGCTGTCCCGCCGACAGGCCGCTTGACCAGCCTGGCCGCCTTCTGGGCGAGCAGGTGCGCGCCGACGCCCAGCTTGTACCGCAGCACGTCCAGCCGGCCGACGTTGCGCCGGGTCAGGAACTCGCGGGTGGCCGCCGCGTCGAAGAACCACGGGAACAGCGACGACGGGTCGTTGAACCCCTCCCACAGCTGCTCGCCGATGTCCTCCCGGCGTGACGCGGCGAGCATGACGCTCTGCTGGGCGTCGGTGAGCGGCGCGAGCAGCCCGTTGGAGAAGTCGCTGGTGTAGCGGCCGCGCTCCCACCACTCGTCGAACCGCTCGGTCAGCCACGACGCGGTGAACGGCCCGCCGTGCGCGGTCAGCTCCTCGGCGAAGAACCGGGCCATCCGGGTGGCGTTGTTCGCGCCCTGGCCGGCCAGCGGGTCGTTGAGCACGACCGCGTCGCCGAGGCCGAGCACGTGCCGCCCGGACGGCAGCACGGCCACCGGCTTGCGCACCACCGGCACGATCCGGCCCTTGATCCAGGTCACCGGGCTGGTCGGGCGGGCGGGCCGCAGGAACGCCGACTCGTGCGGCAGCATGTCGTCCACCACGCCCTTGAGCACGTCCAGGCCCTCGTCGGCCGAGGTCACGTCCTGGAACCGGTCCGCACGGCCGCCCGGCGTGGCCTCCACCACGATGCTGCGCGACTCGCCGACGTCCTTGTCGTGGAACGGGATCCAGAACACCTCCAGGGTGCCCGGCAGGAACGAGAAAACCCCTTCCCGGTGCTCGGGCCGGGCCGCCATGTCGTACCCGCGGATGTTGACCATGAACAGGCTGCGTTGCGGCTCGGAGTGCACCGACCGCTCCGGATCGCGCTCGAACAGGCCGGTCAGCGACTTGTGCCCGGCCGTGACGACCGCCAGGTCGTGCGTCGCGGCCAACCCGTCCAGGTCGTCCACGTCGACCGCGCCGATCACCACCGACGCGCCGCGCGACTCGACCTCCCGCAGCCCGGCGGCGAACTTCAACCGCTGGTCGACCGCCAGCGCGGGCTTGCGCAGCGGCGCGTCGACGGAGAACGCGAGCGACCGGTCGTCGGTGAACAGGTCCAGGTGGATGCGCCGCATCCGGGACGCCTCGGGCCAGAAGTCCAGGCCCAGCTCGGCCTCGTACTCCACCTGGTCGCCGAACAGGCAGGCGGTCGGCCGGCCACCACCGCCGAGGTGCTCCTCTGCCGTCCGGTCGGAGTAGAGCGTGACCCGCCATCCGGCGCGCAGCAGCGCCGCCGATAACACCAGACCCGCTTGACCTGCGCCGACGACCGCTATTGTGCCCACGCCACAAATCCTGTGCACAGGGTTGGCGATAGCCAATAGCACGATCGGGTCGACTAGCCTCGACCAGGTGCACAGGGGGTTGCGCGCCGTCGCCGGACTGGTGCTCGGTTTCGGTTCGGCGCTGCTGGACCTGCTCGTCGTGGTGTTCGCCCGCAAGGTGGCCGTCCGGGTCGCGGGGCTGGAACGACGGCGGCTGCGGGCGTTCCTCGGGATCGACAGCGCGGAACCGACGCGGGCGCAGGCCGTGCGGTACCTGGCCGTGCGCGCACCGGTCGGCCTGTTCGGCGGGTTCGTGCTGGCCTGGCTGTTCTACGGGCTGGCGATGGGCGCGATCGTGCTGTACCGGCTGTTCGCGGGTGGTCCGAAGGGCGGCCTGGACCCCTCCGACGACTGGACCGCTTTCCTGTGGACCGGGCTGATCGGCGTGGTCCTGCTCTACATCGAGGTGCAGGGCATCATCGGTGTGATCGCGCTGGAGGGGAAGGTCGCCCGCCGCTGGCTCGGCCCGAGCGAGGCCGAACTGCTGCGCCTGCGCATCGACGAACTGGCCGAGAGCCGGGCGGGCATCGTGGCCGCGGTGGACGCCGAGCGCAGGCGCATCGAACGCGACCTGCACGACGGCGTGCAGCAGCGGCTGGTCGCGCTCGGGATGCTGCTCGGCCGTGCCCGCCGCCACCCCGACCACGCCGACGACCTGCTGGCCCAGGCGCACGAGGAGTCCCGGCACGTCCTGGAGGACCTGCGCGAGGTCGCCTGGCGGGTCTACCCGGCGGCGCTGGACTCGCTGGGCCTGGTCGACGCGCTGGAGGCGGTCGCGGACCGGTCCGCGATCCCCGTGCGGATCCGGTGCGCGCCGCTCGACGCCGCGCCGCAGGTCGAGACGGCGGTCTACTTCGTGGTGTGCGAGGCGGTGACCAACGCGGCCAAGCACTCGGGTGCGACCATGATCGACGTGGACATCACCGAGGAGGCGGGCGCGGTGCGCGTGCGGGTCGCGGACGACGGCGTCGGGGGAGCGGACCCGGCGGGCGGCGGGCTGGCCGGCCTGCACCGGCGCGTGCTCGCGCTGGACGGCGCGTTCGGCGTGGCCAGCCCGGCGGGCGGCCCCACGGTGATCACCGCGGAGGTACCGTGCGGGTGATCCTGGCGGAGGACTCGACGTTGCTGCGCGAGGGCCTCGTGCGGCTGCTGGTCGAGGAGGGCCACGAGGTGCCCGCCGCCGTGGGCGACGCGGAAGCGCTGATCAGCGCGGTGGCGGCGCACCTGCCGGACGTGGTGGTGACCGACGTGCGGATGCCGCCCACGAACTCCGACGAGGGCCTGAAGGCCGCGTTGGAGATCCGCAGGCGGTTCCCGGGCGTCGGCGTGCTGGTGCTGTCGCAGTACGTCGAGCAGCGCTACGCCGTCGACCTGCTCACCGAGCACGCCGACGGCGTCGGCTACCTGCTGAAGGACCGGGTGGTCCAGGTGGAGGAGTTCCTGGACGCGCTGCGCCGGGTCGGAGCGGGTGACGTGGCGTTCGACCCGGAGGTGGTGCGGCGGTTGCTGGCCCGCAAGAGCCACCCGTTGGACGTGCTGACCGAGCGGGAGCGGCAGGTGCTGGCGCTCATGGCCGAGGGTCACACGAACAACGCGATCGCGTCCCGGCTGCACGTGTCGCGCAGCGCGGTGGAGAAGCACATCAACTCGATCTTCGACAAGCTCGGCCTGTCCGATGTGGACGGCTACAGCCGGCGGGTGCTGGCGATCCTGCGCTACTTGCGCGCGTGAGCCGGCTCGTCGTCCGACTCGTCCCGGTCCTTCTTGGTGAGCCTGGACACCACGAACCACACCACGGCCAGCGCCACCAGGCCCAGCACCACCTTCGACACGATCCCCGTGTACTGCTCCACGAGGTGGTAGTTCTCGCCGAGCACGTACCCGGCCAGGATCAGCGCGGAGTTCCAGATCAGGCTGCCCGCCGCGGTCAGCAGCAGGAAACCGGGCAGCGGCATGCGCTCCACGCCCGCCGGGATCGAGATGAGGCTGCGGAAGATCGGCACCATCCGGCCGAAGAAGACCGTCGCCTTGCCGTGCCGGGCGAACCACTCCTCGGACCGGTCCACATCGGACACCTTCATCAGCGGCATCCGCTGCGCGATGGCCCTGATCCGGTCACGGCCGAGCGCGGCACCCAGGTAGTAGAGCGCGAGGGCGCCGACGACCGAACCGGCGGTGGTCCACAGGATCGCGGCGAACAGGTTCATCTTGCCCTGGCTCGCGGTGAACCCGGCCATCGGCAGGAACAACTCGCTCGGCAGGGGTGGGAACAAGTTCTCCAGCGCGATCGCGATCCCGGCGCCGGGCGCGCCGAGCGCTTCCATCAGGTCGGTGACCCACGAGACGACATCCATGTCTTCACGTTACGAACGCGCCGAGCCCGTCACCATGAAGCCGACCGCACGACGGGGTGTGGAAAACCCCAGTGCCGGACGCGGTGGTTCAGCGTGCGGCGTGTGCGGCCAGACCCCGGGCGTACCGCGAGATCACGGCCTGGAGCACCAGGCGGTAGAGCCACCCCGTCCCGCGTGCCTTCGGCTCGAACGACGAGTACCAGCGGATCGCCGTCCCGTCGCCGTCCGGCTCGAGGTCGATGAACGCCTGGTAGTCGCGAATGGCGAGACCTGACAGCAGGACG
The DNA here is from genome assembly GCF_040673975.1 of Actinosynnema sp. NPDC050801. Classification (NCBI taxonomy): domain Bacteria; kingdom Bacillati; phylum Actinomycetota; class Actinomycetes; order Pseudonocardiales; family Pseudonocardiaceae; genus Actinosynnema; species Actinosynnema sp. NPDC050801. The sequence goes on from NZ_JBFAQZ010000004.1 coordinate 97,151, forward strand.
TAGCCCACCCGCCGGTTCGGCGTCAGTTCGACGACCTCCTCCCTCGTGAGGGCCTTGCGGCCTTTGTTGTGGAATACCCGCACCTCGCCGACCCCATTCGCGTCACCGGCGCGTTCCCGCTCGTACCGCAGCACCGGCGACCACCGCGGCCACGTCGAGCTGTCCGCGACCAGGCGGTATACCCGTTCCGGTGGTGCGGCGCTGCGCACCCTGACGTCGACTCGCTGTACCATGTGGTACATGTACCATCCGGTACATGACGGAACAAGGGGCGGCCAGGCAGCGCCTGCTCACGGCCGTGGTGGAGCACCTGGCCGAGCGCGGTCTGGGCGACCTGAGCCTGCGTCGGCTGGCCGAGGCGGTCGGCACCAGCCACCGGATGCTCATCTACCACTTCGGCTCGATGGAGGGCCTGCTGGTCGAGGTGGTGCGGGAGGTGGAGGCGAGGCAGCGCGCCGTGCTGGCCTCCCTGCCGACCGACGACCCGGCCGAGGCCGCCCGCGCGTTCTGGCGCACGCTCACCGACCCCGCCCTGCGCGCCCACGAACGGCTGTTCTTCGAGCTCTACGCCCAAGCCGCCCAGGGCCGCCCCGGCACGACACCCCTCCTGGACGGCATCGTCACCGACTGGCTGGAACCGGTGGAGGCCATCCAGCGCTCCCTGGGCCACCCGCCCGACGTCGCCGCCGCCCGCGCCCGCCTGGGCCTGGCCGTCGCCCGGGGCCTCCTGCTCGACCTGATAGCCACCGACGACGAACCAGCCGTGACCGCCGCCATGGACCACTTCATCACCCTGATGACCTGACCCCGCGCCCCCAACCCGCGCGTGTCCTACGTTCAGAACGCGCGTGTCCTACGTTCAGAACACCCGAGTTCAACGCTCAGGCGCACCCGTAAGATCGGTCGGCGTGAAGCGGATCCCGGTGATCGTGGTCGCGGGGTTCCTCGGCTCCGGCAAGACCACGTTGCTCAACCACCTGCTCAGCGGCAGCCGCGGCACCCGGATCGGGGTGGTGGTCAACGACTTCGGCGCCATCGGCATCGACGCGATGAGCGTGGCCGGCCAGGTCGACTCCACGGTGTCGCTCAGCAACGGCTGCCTGTGCTGCGCCGTTGACGTGAGCGAGCTCGACGGCATGCTCGCCAAGCTCGACCAGCTGGTCGACGTCATCGTGATCGAGGCGAGCGGCCTGGCCGAACCGCAGGCCATGGCACGGATGGTGCTCGCGAGCGAGAACCCCCGCCTGACCTACGGCGGCCTGGTGCTGTTGGTCGACGCGGCGGAGTTCCCGGACGACCTGGCCCGGCACCTGCGCGTGGCGGACCTGGTGGTGCTGAACAAGGTCGACCGGGTCGGTGACGCCTCCGCGCTCGCGGCGGAGATCGACCGGCTCGAACCGGGCGTGCCCGTGGTCCGCTCGTCGTTCGGCCGGGTCGACCCGGCGCTGCTGTTCGACCCGCGGCCGCGCGAGCGGTTCGGCCAACTGTCCTTCGAGGACCTGGTGGACGAAGAGCACGACCACGTGCACTACGACAGCGTGGAGTTCACCGGCGGTGCGATGAACCCCGTGCGGCTCATGGCGTTCCTCGACGCACGTCCCAAGGGCCTGTACCGGATCAAGGGGTTCGTGCGGTTCGACGTGCCGGGCCACCGGCAGCGGTTCGGCCTGCACGCGGTGGGCGCGTTCCTGCGGTTCGAGCGCTCGGCGTGGCCGGGACCGCGGCGCACCGAGCTGGTCCTGATCGGCACCGGCCTGGACGTGGCCGCGATCCGCGCCGAGCTGGCCGCCTGCGAGGAACCGGACCCGTCCGCGGTGGACCCCCAGTCGATGCTGGAAGTCCTGCGCTACGCGGCCTGAACGCCCTCGGCGGCGAACGCCGAGGGCGACCGGTGACGTGGGCTCGGAGAGACTCGAACTCTCACTGGCACGGACCTAAACCGTGTGCCTCTGCCAATTGGGCTACGAGCCCGTCGTCGCCAGCTTATCGGCAGGCCTCAGCAGCCCGATGCCGAGGGACGCCACGCCCGCCGCCAGGCTCGCCCCACCCAGGTAGAGCAGCACGACCAGGCCGTTGGCCCGCGTCACGCCCTCTCCCATGGCGGAGAAGAAGAAACCCGCCGGCATGAGGATCGCGGCGACCGGCACGCCCAGCCGGGTCACCCAACCCCACGGACCACGCAGGTCGGCCACGTCGGCGTACAGCAGGCACACCAAGCCGAGGATCAGCAGCACGCCGGCGTGGGCGTGCCCGGCGCGGAAGAACGACTGCTGGAACTCGGTCACCTGGACCTCGCCCTGCGCCACGGTGGTCAGGAACCGGCCGCCGAACTCGACGCCGACGACGCTCAGCAACAGCACACCCGCCAGGCGACAGGACGCGGGGGACAACCGGATGGCGGCCATGACGCTCCTCCATTGAATGGAAACAGCGTTATAAAAGCACTCCTCGGCCGGTCCGGTCAACGTCGTTCCCGCGTCTCAACTACGGTTGTGGTCACGGAGCAGCTAGGAGGAGATGTGGCTCGCGATCCCGACACCATCCAGCGTGAGATCGAGCAGGCGCGCAACGCGCTGGCGGTGACCCTCGACGAGCTGGGGACGAGGGCGAATCCCCAGCGCTTCGTCGAGTCCGGCAAGCAGAGCGTGCGCGCGAAGTTCGACGAACCCAGGATCAAGTACTCACTGATCGCGGTGGCCGTGCTCGTCGGGTTCGCCTTGCTGCGCAAGCTGTTCCGCTGAGGTCGCCTACTGCCCCTTGGCGACGAGGGGCAGCAGCACCTGGTCCACCACGCGGTCCACGAAGGGCAGGTCCAACGGGTCCCCGGTGAGCATCAGCCGGTAGATCAGGGCCGCGCCCGCGAGCTCGACCGCCATGCCGCGGGGCGCGTCCTGGCGCAGTTCGCCGCGCTCATCGGCACGGTCCAGGATGCCCCGCAGCACGTTGCGCTGGGCGATCAGGAACGTCTCGCGGAACGCCGAGGCGAGCTCGGGCTCGTGCGGCAGCTCGCCGACCAGCGCCTGGGCCGCCTTGCCGATCGGGCCGGACAGGAACGCGGCGAACGCGCTCAGGAACTCCCGCAGGTCACCCGCGAGCGAACCGGTGTCCGGCTCGGCCAGGTTCTGCTGCGCCAACTGCGTGCACGTGTCGATCACCAGGTCGAGCTTCGACTCCCACCGCCGGTAGATGGTCGCCTTGCCCGCACGGGCGCGCGCCGCGACGGCGTCCATCGTCAGCGCGCGGTACCCGACTTCGGCCATCACCTCCAGCGCGGCCTGTCGCAACGCGTCGTCCCGGCTGGCGTCTCTCGGTCTGCCTCGCTGCGGGGTCCGAGACGCCCCGCTGTACACCGGTGTGGCCATTTCGCGCTCCTGTCGCCTTTGGCCGGACATCCTAGGCCGGAGCACCCGGAATCGGGCTTCGACCACGTGCTCCTGCGTGGCGCGGCTTCGGGTTCACCCCGTCGGCGGTGGCGCCAGACCCGCGCGGGTGTGCAAGTAGGCGACCGAGAACGCGAGCGCGTCGCCGTCCAGCAGGTGCACGACGGCACGGTCGGCGCACCCCGGCGCGATCTCGTCGACCAGTTGGTCGGCCGCGAGTCGGGCCGCGATCAAGCCCGGCGCGGTGGCGTCGAGCTCCTTGCCGGCGGCACGCACGGTGATCGCCCAGTCGTCGCCGGCACGTCGGTAGTTCGCGGTGATGGGGAGTTTGGGCATGCGTCGGCCTTTCATCGGTTGTCTCCCCCAGCTGACCTGCGTTCCGGCTGAGATCGCCGGTCTTTCCTGCTGTCGGGTGGCGGCCGGCTGGAGTTGTCGACGTCGAGCCGGGTCCGGTACGACGCGCCGACCGCGGGCGAACCCGGCGGCTTAGCCCGAATGGCCCAATCCTCAAGTCATGCACGCACCGTACACGTGCGGTAACGCACGGCTGTACGCGGCCGATAGGCCATTCGGAGCAACACCCCTTGGTTCGGGAGGTCCTGATGAGTCGTCGTATGAGTGTGGCGGTGTGCCTGGTGTTCGGGCTGCTGGTGGCGCCGGGCGTGGCGTTGGCCGATCCACCCTGGCGGGTGCCCGGGGGGTCGGGAGACCAGGTCCGGGGTGACGTGTGCAAGCACCGCGGGGATCCCCCGTGCCACACCACCACGACGAAGGCCACCACGACCAAGGTCACGACGACCACCTCGGCCTACGGGACGACCACGACTCACACGACGACCACGACGCCGTGGACCGGCGGGACGTCCACCGGCGCGACCACGACGACGACCGACGTCTCGGGCACGTCCGCGACCTCGACGTCCACCACGAACGTCGGCGGCACGTCCGCCACCTCGACCACCCCGGTCACCACGACGACCACCCCGGTCACCACGACGACGGGCGTGACGACCACGACCACCGCCGGCACCGTGCCGCTCGTGACCACCGTGCCCGCCGGTGTGCCGCCCCGCGCGGTGGCGTCGTCGTCCGCGAGCCACGCGTTGGCCTCGACCGGCGCCGCACCGCTGTGGACGGGCATCGGCGGCTTGGCCGTGCTGCTGTCCGGCGGGCTCCTGCTGCTGTTCGGCCGCCGGCGTCGCGGGTGACCGGACGGGTGGGGCTCAAGCCGTGAGCCGGCGCGCCACACCCCGCCACACGACATCCATGACGTAGGCCGTCGCGCGCGCGGGCCCCACCTCGGGCCTGCGCTCGCACCACAGCGCCAGCCGCTCGGTCGACCCCACCACGATCTCCGCGAACGCCTCGGCCTCCACCGGGTCCACATCGGAGTCGAAGCCGCCGATCACGGCCGCGATCAGGTCGGTCTGCTGCCGCCGGATGCCCTCGACCTCGTCCACCGCCGACGGCACGGTGATCGCCGCCTCCTGCCGCAGCAGCGACCATGACTGCTTGTGCTCGGCGATGAACTCGAAGAACGCCATCAGGCCGCGCCGCAGCACGTCCTCCGGCCCGTCCGCGCCGGTGATCGCCTGCTGCGTGCGGTCGAGCAATTCCGTGCGCGCCCGGTGGATGCAGCCGATGAGCAGGCCCTCCTTGGAGCCGAAGTACTCGTAGAGCATCGGCTTGGACACCCCGACCCGTTCGGCGATCTCGTCCATCGACGCCGCGAGGTACCCGCGTTCGGCGAAGACTCCCTCGGCGATGTCGAGCATCTGCGCCTTGCGCTGCGCCTTGGGCATCCGCCGCCGGCGTGGCTCGGTGGTGGTCACGAAGTGGAGACTACCGGAGGTAACTTACTTCGAGTAACCTACTCGGGAGTACGTAAGCCGACCGGGAGGAGACGGGCGTGCACCGAGAGGTCAAGGTCCTGGTCGTCGGCACGGGCTTCTCCGGCCTGGGCATGGCGATCGAGCTGAAGCGCACCGGGGAGCGCGACTTCGTCGTGCTGGAGAAGGCGGGCGACCTCGGCGGCACCTGGCGGGACAACTCCTACCCCGGCTGCGCGTGCGACGTCCCGTCCCACATGTACTCGTTCTCGTTCGAGCTGAACCCGCGCTGGTCGCGCACGTTCGCCCGGCAGCCGGAGATCTGGGACTACCTCAAGCGCGTGGCCGAGAAGTACCGGCTGCGCGAGCACATCCGGTTCAACAGCAAGGTCAGCGGCGCGCGGTGGGACGAGGACGCGAAGGTCTGGCACGTCAGCACCGAGAACGGCGACACCTACACGGCGAAGTCCGTGGTCGCGGGCGTGGGCGCGCTGCACATCCCGAACGTGCCGAGCCTGCCCGGCATCGAGGAGTTCCAGGGCAAGACGTTCCACTCGGCGCAGTGGGACCACGACTACGACCTCCGGGGCAAGCGGGTCGCCGTGGTCGGCACGGGTGCGAGCGCGATCCAGTTCGTGCCGCGGATCGCCGACGAGGTCGGTCGGCTGACGTTGTTCCAGCGCACGCCGCCGTGGATCATGCCCAAGGTCGACCGGGCCATCAACACGTGGGAGCAGAAGCTGTTCCGGGCGCTGCCGGTCACCCAGCGCCTGTACCGCAACTTCGTGTACTGGACGCGGGAGTCGAGCGCGCTCGGCTTCGCGGTGAACCCGAAGATCATGGAGTTCGCGCAGAACATCGCGCGGCGGCACATGCGCGGCCAGGTGCCCGACGAGGCGTTGCGGGCCAAGCTGACGCCCGACTACACCATGGGCTGCAAGCGGGTGCTGATCAGCAACGACTACTACCCGGCGTTGAGCAAGCCGAACGTGGACCTGGTGACCGACGGCATCGCCGAGGTGCGGGCGAACAGCGTGGTCGACCGGGCGGGGGTCGAGCACGAGGTCGACGTGATCATCTACGGCACGGGGTTCCACGTGGTCGACTCGTTCGACTACCTGGACATCACCGGCAAGGGTGGCGTCGACCTGGCCAAGCAGTGGCGTGAGCAGGGCATCGAGACGTACTACGGCATCACCGTCTCGGGGTTCCCCAACCTGTTCTTCCTGCTCGGCCCGAACACGGGGCTGGGGCACAACTCTGTGGTGTTCATGATCGAGTCGCAGATCCGGTACGTGCGCCAGTGCCTTGAGCTGCTCGACCGCCACGACGCCGACGAGCTCGACGTGCGGCCGGAGGTCCAGGCGCGGTTCAACCGGCAGTTGCAGCGCAAGCTGTCCAAGGGCGTGTGGACCGAGGGCGGTTGCAAGAGCTGGTACCTCGACGCGCAGGGCATCAACCGCACGGTGTGGCCGGGCTTCACCTGGCGCTACTGGATGCGCACCAAGACCGTCCGCGCCGAGGACTACACCCTGACCCGTGCCCGCCGCACCCGCGTCCCGGCCTGACCTGAGCGTTGAACTCGGGGTACCTGAACGTAGGACACGCGCGACCTGAACGTAGGACACGCGCGTTCTGAACGTAGGACACGCGTGTCCTGCGGTCAGACGCCGGCGGCCTTGGCGCGTTCGGCGCGCAGGCGGGTCACGTCGGGCAGGTCGAGGGGCCGCAGCTTGGCGCCCGTGGCCCACTCGATCAGCAGGTCGGCGATCTGCGGGTTGCGCGGCAGCACGGGCCCGTGCAGGTAGGTGCACAGGATCCGGCCCTGGACCGCGCCCTCCACCGAGCCGTCGTTGCCCGTGCCCACCTTGACGTGCGCCAACGGCCGGGCGGACGGCCCCAGCACGGTGCGGCCCTGGTGGTTCTCGAAGCCGGTCAACATGCCCTCGAACAGGCCGTCGGCGGGCGTGGCGATGACCTCGCCGATGGCACGGCTGCCGCCCGCGTGCGAGGTCGAGTCGATCAACCCGAGACCGGGGTGGGTCACCTGGTCGGCCCGGGTGAACGACTCGCCGAAGATCTGGATGCCCGCGCACACGCCGAGGATCACCGCACCGCGCGACGCCGCCCGCTGCATCCCGGGGTGCTCGCGCAGGTGCCGCACGGCCAGCGTCTGCGCCGTGTCCTCACCGCCGCCGACGACGTAGATGTCGCACGAGTCCGGCACCGGCTCGCCGAACCGGATGTTGACGATCTCGGCGGGGATGCCCCGCCACGTCATCCGCTTCTCCAGCACGACCGCGTTGCCGAAGTCGCCGTACGTGCCCAGCAGGTCGGGCAGCACGAGCGCGATCTGGACCTTGCTCGTTCTCGTCGGGCGGGTGCTCACTGGGCGGCCCTCGCGTTCAGGTCGCGGAATGCGGTGTAGTTGGCGATCACCTCGACCGGCCCGGGCGGCATGGCGTCGATCGCCAGCAGCGGGTCCGGCACGATCGTGTGCTCGACCTCGGCGTAGGTCAGCCGGACGGCCAGGTCCGTCGCCCGCTCGCCGGACGCGATCACCTGGCGCCCGCGCAACCGCTCGAACGGCACGTCCCACAGCCACGACAGGTCGCGCCCGTCCGCCTCGTGCGCGTTGATCACGAGCACGGCGGGGTGGTCGGCCTCGCGGACCACGGTCAGCGTCTCGCTCCACCCGGCCGGGTTCTTCGACAGCAGCAGCCGGGCCCGGTGTCCGGACCGCTGGATCGTCCGGTACCGACCGGCCACGTTGGACACCGCGCGCAACCGCTGCACGGCCTCCTCCACCGGTACGCCGAGCGCCGCCGCGGCCGCCGCCGCCATCACCGCGTTGGCCTGGTTGAACTTGCCGGGCAGCCGCAGCGACAGCTCCACCTTCACGCCGTTCGGCGTGACCAGGAACCCGTCACCGGTCACCCACTGCGGCCGCGGCCGGGCCAGGTCGCACCCGGTGCAGTGCCAGTGCTCGCCCTGCCACCGGATCGGGTCGCCGCACCGCGGGCACGAGGCCGCGTCGTTGTGCCAGCCCGTGCCGGTGGACACCCACACCACGTTCGCCGAGTCACGCGCCGCGGACGTCACCATGATGTCGTCGCAGTTGGCCACCACGACCCCGGTCACCGAGGCCAGCGCCGTGCGCAGCGACTTCTCGATGGTGCGCACCTCGCCGACCCGGTCGAGCTGGTCGCGGCTGAGGTTGAGCAGCACCGCCACGGCGGGCGACGCGGCCCGCACGACCTCGGGGAAGTACCCCTCGTCGACCTCCAGCACCGCGTACGGCGCGTCGGGCTGCTTGGACAGCGCGGTCACGTGCCCGTCGGGCATGTTCGCGCCGCCGTGGTTGGTGGCGACCTCGCCCAGGAACGACACGGCGCGGCTGAGCATCATCGTGCTGGTCGTCTTGCCGTTGGTGCCGGTCACCAGGGTGACCGAGCGACCGGACGTCAAGTGCGCCAACGCCTGCGGGTCGAGCCGCAGCGCGACCCGGCCGCCGATCATGCCGCCGGCGCCCAGACCCATCTTCTGCGACAGCTTGGAACTCATGTTGCCCAGTCGCACGGCCGCCGCGGTGCGCAGCGGCAGGCGGGCTGGGTCTGCACCTGGAGTGTTCGGCAACCGACTTCCTGCATCCGTCAGGGGAGGGAGATCCCCCGATGCTACCGGTGCCGGTGGTGGTCCAACTCCCGCAGGGTCCGGATCAGCTCCACCGTGCTGAGCTGGCACAACTGCGCCATGTACTCCAACGCGGGCAGGTCGAGGTGCACTTCGGGCGGCTGGCCGGGCACCAGGTGGGCGAGCCGGCCCTGCGCCCAGCGGCGCAGCGGCATCAGCTGCGGTCGCGAGTCGGCGACCACGGTGGCCAGGTCGACCGAGAGGTGACCGGCCGGCGCGTCACCGAACACGCGTTCGTGCACGCGGGCCAGCACCTGGTGCGCGGGCACGCCCAGCGCGACGCAGATCTCCACCAACCGGACCACCGAGCACTGGCGGGTGCCCAGCTCGTAGGTCGCCAGCGTTTGCAGCGAGATCTCGCTCTGCAGCCGGCGGTTGAGCTCCTTGCGGGTCCATCCGCGCTGCTTGCGCAGGCTGCGGAGCTCATCTCCGAGCACGCGCTGGTACGCCCCTGTGTCGATCTGCACCGTCGATCCTCCTGCTCCCCCGGGGCCCCGACCGACCCCACGGAGATGGAAAGCGCGACAACGCGGTTGCTTACGCGAGATGTCCGAATTACCGCCCGATCGGGCTAACGTAGTCGTACCGAAAGTAGCGTTTCAACGCTCCAAAGCGCTGGTTACGCCGATCTCGCGCGGACCGAGGAAGCGCGGGTCGGGCTTGGCCACGACGCCGTCCCACATCGCCTTGCCCGCCGCGAACACCTCCCGGAAGTGCCCGTAGGTGGTGGTCGACACCCGGCCGGACGTGTCGTGCCCCACGCCGAACGCCTCGATGCCCGCCGAACGGCACAGCGCCACCGCGCGGGGCAGGTGGAACTCCTGGGTCACCACGGTCGCGCGCTCGACGCCGAAGATCCGCTTGGCCCGCGTGCACGAGTCCCAGGTGTCCAGGCCCGCGTAGTCGGCCACCACGACGTCCTCCGGCACGCCCCTGCCGATGAGGTACGTGCGCATCGCGGTCGGCTCGTCGTACTCGTTGCGGCTGTTGTCGCCGCTGACCAGCAGCACCTCCACCTTGCCGCGCCGGTAGAGGTCGGCGGCCACGTCCAGCCGGCCCGCCAGGAACGGCGTGGGCGTGCCCGACCTGGTCAGGCCCGCGCCGAGGACGAGCGCCACCGGGGTGTCCGGCACGTCCGCCGCGTCGTGGCGGTAGGCCGCGCTGCTGGTCTGCACCCACACCCACGGCGTGGCCGCGAGCACGGCGAGCAGACCCAGCGCGATCAGCACCCGCCGCCAGCGGATCCGTCCGATGAAGCTCCCCACGGCAGTCCCCCCGAGTAGACGATCAGTTGATGCAGCGCACCCCGTCCGCCGTGATGGGCGGTTCGGTCGTGGTGCTGGTGTCCGGCTGCTGCCGCCGGGCGCCGTCCAGGCCGACCAGCGGCCGGCCGGCCAGGTTCTGCGTGCCCGGCCCGGAGTAGTCCGCGCCCACGAACACCCGCACGTGACCGGCCGGGACGGTGGGGTCCGGCGCCAGGTCGAGGCCGCCCAGCGACTCCGACACCGCCTCCGCGCCCGCCTCGCCGCCGACGCCGTAGCGGACCACCGACGTGTCCATGGGCGGGGCGTTGTCGGCGCCGCCGTCGAGGAACCTCTCCGCCACGAGCGCCTGGAGCACCCGACCGGCCAGGCCCGGCGAGCCGGAGGCGTTGCGGACCTCGACGGTCACCGTCGCGTTGTCGACCACCGGCACGGTGCCCGCCGCGCCGGGGTCGGCGCTGAGGGTCTTGAAGAACTTCTTCACCTCGCGCTCGTTGACCTCGACCGCGGTGCCGTCCTCGGGCGTGGCCAGCTCCGGGTTGCCGGTCGGGATCGTCTCGAACTTGAGGTTTCCGCCGGTCAGGTCCTTCATCTGGGTGGCGAACCGCAGCACGTCCCAGTCCTTGTCCAGCACGATCGACTTGGTCAGCGCCTCGATCAGGGCCCTGAGCTTGCCGGGGTCCGACAGCGTGCCCGCGGACAGGATCTGCTTGGCCAGACCGGCCATGAACACCTGCTGGCGCACGATGCGGTCGAGGTCGCCGCGCAGCAGCCCGTACCGCTGCCGGACGAACGCCAGCGCCTCGCGGCCCTGGATCTTCTGCGGCCCGGCGGCGAAGTTCGCGCCGGACATGTCGTCCCGGGTGGCCTGGTTGAGGCACACGTCGACGCCGCCGACGGCCTTGGTGATCTCGTAGAAGCCGACCAGGTTGATCTCGGCGTAGTGGTCGATGGTGACGCCGGTCAGGTCCTCGATGGTGGTGATGAGGTTCTTCGCCGCGCCCTGGCGGGACTGGACCTCCAGCTGCGCCGGGTCGGTGACGCCCTGGCCCTCCAGCTGGGCCTTGGCCTCGTTCTTGCCGTACCCGTAGGCGGAGTTGATCTTGTGTCGACCGTAGCCGCCGGCGATCTGCACGTACGAGTCGCGGGGGAACGACACCGCGACCGCCTTGCCGCCGTCGTTGGGCACATGCATCAGGATCAGCGTGTCGGTGTTCAGGCCGCCGTCGTTCTCGTTGCCCGCGTGCAGCTCGTTGAGGATCTCCTGGGGCAGCGGGTTGCCCTTGGAGTCGGTGCGGCTGTCCATGCCGACCATGAGGATGTCGACCGACCCGTCGGCGGGCTTCTCGCCGCCGCCCGCGTCGCTGATCACGTCGGTGGTGCTGATGTTGCTCAGCAGCGTGCTGAGGTTCGCCCACGCGTAGCCGGTGCCCAGCAGCACGGCGACCGAGAACAGCGCGAGCAGGGTCCGGCCGAAGATCGCGCCGCCGGTCGTGCGGCGCTCGGGCGGGCGGCGGCGCGGCGGGCCGGTGCGGCCTGCCGCGGGCCGCGGCCATTGACCTGCGGCGCGCTGACCGGCGGGTCGTCCCGCCGGACCGACCCGCTGCGGTGCGGCCGGACGCCGTTCCTCGGCGGGACGGGGGCGTTCGGTGGATCGGGGGCGGCCGGCGGGTTCGCTGCCCGCCCTGGCGCGCTCGTCGCCGCGCGGCACACCCGGACGCGGCCGCTCACCCGACACCGGTTCGGTCGCGGGACGCCTCGGCCGCTCGCCGGGCACGTGCCCGCGCTCGCCGGTCGGGCGCTCGGGCCCGCTCGTCGGGCGCACGGGTCCACCAGTGGGGCGCACGGGTCCGCCGGTCGGGCGCACCGGCCCACCGGTCGGGTGCTCGGGTCCGCGCCGGGGCGACGGGTCGAGTCGACCCCCCGGCTCGGAGCGCCGTGGCGGCTGCTGGCCGCGCGGCGGTTGACCTGCGGAAGGACTCCGAGGGGGAACAGGTCGCCTGCGGAACCCATCGGGTTCGCCTGGCCTCGGCGGCCGGTTGTCCACTCCCACTCCTCCCATGTACCCGGGTACGTCCCAATGGACGCGTGGCGGACCGCCCGGGTTGCCACCAATGTCGCACAGCCACCGCGCCGGACGTGGTGATACCGGCCCGCGGCCGGGCTGACCAGGTCGGTTACCCGATTGTGAGGTCCACCCCCGGTCGTTCGTAGACTGCCACCGTGCTGACCATGCAGGATGCGCTGCTCGCGCTGACCAGGTACTGGACCGAACGGGGCTGCGTCGTCGTGCAGCCCTACAACACCGAGGTCGGCGCCGGGACGTTGAACCCCGCCACCGTGCTGCGGGTGCTGGGTCCCGAGCCCTGGCGCGTGTCCTACGTGGAGCCCAGCGTGCGGCCCGACGACGCGCGGTACGGCGAGAACCCGAACCGGTTGCAGACCCACACGCAGTTCCAGGTCATCCTCAAGCCCGACCCCGGTAACCCGCAGGAGCTGTACCTGGGCAGCCTCGAAGCGCTGGGCATCGACGTCCGGGCGCACGACGTGCGGTTCGTGGAGGACAACTGGGCCTCGCCCGCGCTGGGTGCGTGGGGCCTGGGCTGGGAGGTGTGGCTGGACGGGTTGGAGATCACCCAGTTCACCTACTTCCAGCAGGCGGGCGGCATGTCCCTCGACCCGGTGTCGGTGGAGATCACGTACGGCATCGAGCGCATCATGATGGCGCTGCAGGGCGTCGGCCACTTCAAGGACATCGCCTACGCGCCCGGCATCTCCTACGGCGAGGCGTTCGGCCAGGCCGAGTACGAGATGAGCCGCTACTACCTCGACGACGCCGACGTCGAGGCCAACAAGCGGCTGTTCGAGGAGTACGCCGCGGAGGCGCGCCGGATGCTCGACGCGCGCCTGCCCGTGCCGGCGCACAACTACGTGCTGAAGTGCTCGCACGCGTTCAACGTGCTCGACGCGCGTGGCGCCATCAGCACCACCGAGCGGGCCCGCGCGTTCGGTCGGATGCGCGGCCTGGCCCGCGAGGTCGCCGGGCTGTGGGCGGCCCGCCGCGAGGAGCTGGGCCACCCGCTCGGGCTGGCCGAGGCGCCCGCCGCCGCCCCGGTGCCGGACGCGTTCGCCGAGGTCACCGAGGCCGGCACGTTGCTGTTCGAGATCGGCACCGAGGAGTTGCCGCCCGCCGAGGTGACGCGCACCGTCGACGCGGTGGGCAAGGCCGTGGCGGACAAGCTGGGCGCGACCCGGCTGGCGCACGGCGCGGTCGAGGTGCACGGCACGCCGCGCCGGGTCGTGGTGCTGGTGCCCGACGTGGCGCCGCGCGAGCCGGACGCCGAGAAGACCGTGCGCGGACCCCGCGTGTCCGCCGCGTTCGACGCCGACGGCAACCCGACCAAGGCCGTGCAGGGCTTCGCCCGCGGTCAGGGCGTGGACGTCGACGCGCTCGGCCGGGTCACCGAGAACGGTGTCGAGCACGTCGCCCTGGTGCGCACCGACCCCGGTCGCGGCGCGGTCGAGGTGCTCAGCGGGCTGCTCGGCGAGGTCGTGTCCGAGCTGCGCGCCGAGAAGAACATGAAGTGGAACGACCCGAAGCTGTCGTTCACCCGCCCGATCCGCTGGCTGCTCGCCCTGCTCGGCACCACGCCGGTGCCGGTCGCGGTGTCGTCGTTGGCGGCCGAGCCGAAGACCCGCGTGCACCGCACCGCCGACGTGCCGGTGGTGGAGGTGTCCGAGGCGGACGGTTACCTGGAGTTCCTGGCCGGGCACGGCATCGACGCCTCGGCGCGACGGCGGCGCGAGGCGATCGTGGCGCGCGCCGAGGAGCTGGCCGCGTCCGTGGGCGGCGTGGTCGACTTCGAGGGCGTGCTGGACGAGGTCACCAACCTGGTCGAGCGGCCGACGCCGCTGCTGGGCTCGTTCGAGGAGCGCTACCTGGAGCTGCCCGCGCAGATCCTGACCACGGTGATGCGCAAGCACCAGCGCTACCTGCCGGTGCGCGCGGCGGACGGCTCGCTGCTGCCGCACTTCGTCGCGGTGGCCAACGGCGAGGTGGACGTCGACCTGGTCCGCGCGGGCAACGAGGCCGTGCTGCGCGCCCGGTACGAGGACGCGGCGTTCTTCTGGCGGGCCGACCTGCGCACGCCGCTGGCCGACATGAAGGCCGGGCTGGAGAAGCTGACCTTCGCCGACAAGCTGGGCTCGATGGCCGACCGGGCGGGGCGGATCGCGGCGCTCGCGCAGCGGCTCGCCGAGGTGGTCGGTGCCGCTGGGATCGGTGCCGCTGGGATCGGGCGTGCCGACGACACCCTGGCGCGGGCGGGCGAGCTGGCCAAGTTCGACCTGGGCTCGCAGATGGTGATCGAGCTGTCCAGCCTGGCCGGCGTGATGGCCCGCGAGTACGCCGAGCGGGCGGGGGAGACGCCGCAGGTCGCGCAGGCGCTGTACGAGATGGAGCTGCCGCGCTCGGCGGGTGACGCGCTGCCGTCGTCCACGGCCGGTGCCCTGCTGTCGCTGGCCGACCGGTTCGACCTGCTGGCCGGGCTGTTCGGCATCGGGGCCAACCCGACCGGGAGCTCCGACCCGTTCGGGCTGCGGCGGGCGGCGCTGGGCGCGGTGAGCGTGCTGCGCGCGTTCCCGGACCTGAAGGACATCACGCTGACCAAGGCGTTGGCGCTGGCCGCCCAGGAGCTGGAGGTGTCGGCGGAGGCGCTGGACACCGCGCGCGAGTTCACCGTGCGGCGCTACGAGCAGCAGCTGCTGGACGCCGGGCACGACCACCGGTTCGTCAACGCCGTGCTGCCGCTGGCCGACGCGCCCGCGGTGGCCGACACGACGTTGGCCGAGCTGACCGCGCTGGCGGGCGACCCGGACTTCGCCGCGCTGGTGGCGGCCTTGCAGCGGGTGCGGCGGATCGTGCCCGCGGACACCGTCGGCGAGTACGAGCCGCAGGCGCTGGTGGAGCCCGCCGAGGTGGCGTTGCACAAGGCGCTGGCCGACGTGCCCGCCGGCGTCACGGGCCTGGCCGCGTTCACCGCCGCCGCGACCGGGCTGACCGGGCCGGTGAACACGTTCTTCGACGAGGTGCTGGTGATGGCCGAGGACGCCGACGTGCGGCGGGCGCGGCTGGGGCTGTTGGCCGCGATCCGCGACCTGGCCGCGCCGGTGCTGGACTGGCAGGCCCTGGGCACCGCCCTGGGCTGAGCCCCCTGACGCGATGATCCCCGCCCTCCGGTGAACCGGTGGGCGGGGATCGTCGGGTGTCACTACATGTCGCGGTTGTCGACCAGGATGCTGGAACCGGCAACGGCAACGGCGTGGTCCGGCGTGGCCTGTTCGGCGGCGGCGGACCCGGCGCCCAAGGCGAGCAACGCCGCGGCGGCCACGGCCACCAGCGCTGCGGGGACGATTCTCACGCTGCTACTCCTCACACACCCGGCCAGGGTTCGGCAGGCGACACCATCGCACAGAAATCGTCCGAACGGGAGTCCCCTTTCGTACCTGCCGGCTCCGTGACCAATCGGGTGCGGAGCGTGATAATGGTCTTCGTAACGCTTCGACCTGCAACTTCGATGTTCCTGGGAGGCCGGTACAGCGAATGGCGCGGACCATTCGGAGCTGCGGCGTTGCTACGTCTTGACGAACCCGCACCCGGAAGGATGGAATTCCGCGACATTCCGTATTTCCGCCGTCCACGTCGATGTGCCCGCGCAAGGGGTTGGCGAATGCGAAGGCTAGTCACAGCCGTGTCCTGTGGTCTGCTCGTCCTGTCCGCCGCCGCGTGCGGGACGCCGGTCGACCCCCTCGCGCCTCCCACGGGCAGCCGTGCCCCCAGGCCGGTCGTCGGCGTCATCCTGCCGGACCTCTCGTCGTCGGACCGGTGGGAGGAGCAGGACCGGCCGCTGCTGCTGCAGGCGCTGAACTTCGCGGGCGTCGAGGGCGTGATCGAGAACGCCGAGGGCGACGAGACGAGGTTCGCCAGCATCGCCGACGCGATGATCGCCCGCGGGGTGAAGGTGCTGATGACGACCCCGTTGAGCCCCGAGGGCGGCGCCGAGGTCGAGCGCAAGGCCAAGGAAGCGGGCATCCCGGTCATCAACTACGACCGCATCAGCCTGGGCGGGCAGGCCGAGTACTACGTCTCGTTCGACAACCTCAACGTGGGCGAGTTGCAGGCCGAGGGCCTGCTGAGGTGCCTCGGCGAGAAGCCGGGCGCGCGGATCATCGAGCTGCAGGGCGCGCCGACGGACAACAACGCCACCCTGTTCTTCGACGGCCAGCGCCGCAAGCTCGGTCCCAAGTACGACACGGGCGCGTTGAAGCTGGTCGACAGCAAGCCCGTGGACAAGTGGGACCCGGTGATCGGCAAGGCCACGTTCGAGCAGATGCTGGCGGCCAACGGCGGCGCGGTGGACGGCGTGGTCGCCGCCAACGACGGGCTGGCCGCCGCGGCCATCGAGGTGCTCAAGGCCAAGGGCCTGGCCGGCCGGGTGCCCGTGACCGGTCAGGACGCCACGGTCGAGGGGCTGCGCGCGATCCTGCGCGGCGACCAGTGCATGACGGTCTACAAGCCGATCCGCGACGAGGCCGAGGCGGCGGCGCGGCTGGCCATCGCGGTGGCCCGGGGCGACCTCAGCGGCGCCGACGACCTGGCCACCGGCAACACCCGCGACCTGGTGGCGAAGCGGGACGTGAAGTCGGTGCTGCTGGGCGCGGACCTGATCACCCGGGACAACGTGCGGGCGCTGGTGGCCGAGAGCGTGGTCAAGCCGGTGGACCTGTGCGCGGGCGACACCGCCGACGACTGCGCCGAGCTGGGCATCCTGGTCAACTAGTCGGCACCGGGGCGGCCAGACCGGGGCCGGGCAGCACGTCGATGTCGGTCGGCTCCATCGGGCCGTCGCACTCCGAGCAGCGCAGCTCCACGTGCGCGAGCCGGCCGCACTCGTGGTGGCGGTAGAGCACGGGCGGACCCGCCTCGCCCGCCGTCCAGCGGTCGCCCCAGCGCACCATCACCATCAGCAGGGCGACCAGCTCGGTGCCCTTGGGCGTGAGCGCGTACTCGTGGCGCGGCGGCTTGGCCGAGTACTCGCGCCGTTCCAGCACGTCCTGCTCCACCAGCCACCTCAGCCGCTCGGCGAGCACCTTGCGGGAGATGCCGAGGTCTTCCTGGAGCTGCTCGAAGCGGGAGATGCCCACGTAGACGTCCCGCAGGATCAGCGGTGACCACGGCTCGCCGATGACGTCCATGGTGCGCGCGATCGAGCAGGCCATGTCGCCGAACCGGGTCCGCTGCGTCACGGCACCGAGTGTAGTCCAATGGGTTCCCTCAAGGAACTGATCGGGGTAGGGTCAGTTCCCTCAGGGAACTTGGAGGTGTGTGATGGCTCGACCGACCGTCGTCTCGCCGCGGGAGTGGCAGGCCGCCCGCGACGAACTGCTGGTGAAGGAGAAGGAACTCACGCGCGCGCTGGACGCGTTGGCCGCCGAACGCCGCAGGCTGCCCATGGTCCGGCTGGGCGCCGACCACGGGTTCACCGCGCCCGACGGCGCCGTGGTGGGCCTCACCGACCTGTTCGCCGGCCGTCGGCAGCTGGTCGTCTACCACCACATGCTCGCGCCGGGGCAGGACTGGCTGTGCTCGGGCTGCGGCTCGTTCACCGACAACCTCGCCGACCAGGTGCACCTCAACGCCCGCGACACCACGCTGGTCCTGATGTCGCTCGCGCCGCAGGAGGAGATCGCCCCGGTGCGCGAGCGGATGGGCTGGACCGTGCCGTGGTACTCGTCCCGCCAGGCGTTCTACGACGAGCTGGGCCTGGGCGGGAGCTTCGGCCTGAGCGTGTTCCTGCGCGACGGCGACGAGGTGTTCCGCACCTACTTCACCACCGCGCGCGGCGTCGACCGGCTGCGGATGGACTTCAACCTGCTCGACCTCACCCCGTACGGCCGCCAGGAGGAGTGGGAGGACTCGCCCGAGGGCTGGCCCCAGACCCCGACCATGGCCTGGCTGCGCCTGCGCGACGAGTACGAGGTCTGACCGCCGTGAGCCGCCGCATGACCGAAGCCGAACGCGACGAGTTCCTCGGCCGGCCGCACATCGCCGTGCTCAGCGTCGCCACCGACGACCGCCCCCCGCTGACCGTGCCGGTGTTCTACGCCTACCGCGACGGCCGGATCACGTTCTTCACCGGCACGCAGGGCCGCACGGCCCGCAAGACCCGGCTGCTGGAACGAGCGGGCGCGTTCAGCCTGAACGTGCAGCAGCCGACCTACCCGTACCGGTACGTGACCGCCGAGTGCGTGGTGGAACGGGCGGACCGCGCGCCGTCGACCGACGAGGTGCACGCGGTGGCGAGCCGGTACATGCCGGACGCGGACTCGCGGGTGTTCGCGGAGTCGGAGACCGCCGACCCGTCGGGCACGTTCGTGCTGTTCACCGGCCGTCCGGTGCGGTGGCTGACCAACGACTTCGCGGAGCCGGAGGTCTAGGCCTCCTCGTCGTGCCGCCCGGAGATGAACTCCTGCACGCGGATCTTCACCAGGATCAGCGGCTGGCGGATGCGGGCCTCCCGGCGGTACGCGCGGCGCAGCTTGCGCGAGCCCTCGGTGTACCGCCAGCGGGCCCACGGCGAGCCGGGGCGGGCCAGCCGCACCGCGCCGATCTCCGGCAGCACGGGCACCAGCAGGCCGAGCAGCCCGGTCCACACCTTGCCCTTGAGCAGCGCCACGATGGCGAACCCGAGGTTGACCAGGATGATCAGCACCCGCAGGGCCACGCCCTCGCCGTAGAACTCGTCGTAGCCCAGCGGTCTGGCGCCGAGCAGCAGCAGGCCGGTCATGCCGATGGCCAGGAACACCGCGTCGACCGACAGCCGGCCGTCCTTGGTCCAGTACACGTCGCGCAGGTGCAGGATCAGCGCGAACTCGTCGAGGACCAGGGCCGCGCCGACGCCGAGCAGGGCCGCTGCGGCAACCCGCACCCCGTGCTCGTCATCCGGCGCCGCCAGCCCGATCACGCCGCCGAGCAGCATGAAGACGGCGCCGAAGACGACGTGGTGGATGTGCGTGCCACCAGGGGTGATGTTGCCCGGCCACCACCGCACCTTGGCCCGGATCAGCCGGACGCTGATCCTGATGAACACGAAGGTGAGCACCAGCCCGAGGAAGAAGAACAGCAACCGGGCTTGCGGCAGGTGGAGCGAGTACACCACCCCATCTTCACCCGTCGGGCCTACTTGAAGCTGACGCCACCCTGGATGTCGCCCGCTTGCAGGACGTTGCCGTGCACCGTGCCGGAGATCTGGTTGGACACCCGACCGCTCTGCGTGACGGCGTGATGGGCGCGCAGCTCGGCGCCGAACCCGGGATCCGCCTCGACGGTCCGCTCCAACGCCTCGCTCAGTTCCCTGACCTGGGGTGAGTCCTCGGCCGCGCCTTCGGCGGCGGTGAGCGCCAGGGTGGCCGCGGGATCGTCGGCGAACTTCGCGCGCACCAGCTCGTACAAGCCCGCGACGGCGCGCGTGGCGAGCGAAGCGGCGATGGAGACCAACATCGGTTCAGGCATCGGAGACCCCCTGTGAGCGCAACCTCGCCCACCGTAGCAGTGCGACTCGCCGCATTCTTCCGCTCGACTGCCGGCGGGATCTCATGGTTGACTGTCTTCGGTCGTACGTTTCTGTGTTCGTGTTCCACCACGCTCGCGGAACGGAGTTGCGGGCGCCGAACTTTCCTCGCCAGGAAGGGCCGGGGCCCTAGCTGACCCGGTGGTCGCAAGCGCGATCCGGCACCTGTTAGAGGAGAAGTAGCAAGATGGCAGTTCAGGGCACCGTCAAGTGGTTCAACGCGGAGAAGGGCTTCGGCTTCATCTCCCCGGACAACGGTGGCGCCGACGTGTTCGTGCACTACTCGGAGATCCAGAGCAACGGCTACCGCACTCTGGAAGAGAACCAGCGGGTGGAGTTCGAGATCGGCCAGGGCCAGAAGGGCCCGCAAGCACAGGCGGTTCGACCGCTCTGACCTAATCCGGGTCACCACCAGGACCTGGATCTTTTCGGGCCGCCACTCCCCACCGCGGGGGGTGGCGGCCCGAATCGCGTGCCACTCACCTGCTCAGCGCGGGCGCGTGACCGACCTGTTCGCCGTAGACCCGCTTGCCGACCAGGCGGGCGTCGTCGAACACGAAGAACGCCGTCGTGCGCACCTGGAAGGACCTCCCCGTCGGCTCCTCGCCGCGGAGACTGCCCAGGTGGGTGCCCCGCAGCTCCAGTTCCACGATGACCGCGCCGTCGGCGTGGTGCAGCTCCACCAGCGTGCTGCGCTGGTCGGGGAACGCGTCGCGGACGCGGGCGTAGTACCCGGCGACCTCGGCCCGGCCGTCGAACACCTGCCCGGTCGCCACGATCTCGCAGCGCGGGTGGTCGAAGGTGCCCACGGTGGTGTCGAACTCGTGTTCGTTCTCCGACTCCAGGTGCTCCAGGACGATCGCCTCCCGCAGGGCCCGCAGTGCCTTGGACGCGGTCATGCGCGCGATTCCCTCCGGTTCGTCGGTAGCTGACGACGAAACACGGACGTGCACCCACCAGTCAAGACGCGATCGGCCGACGGGTGCGGGACAAAGGGCGCGCTCACCCGCCGGGCGGTACCGCGACCCGTCCGCTCGGAGTGGCCGTGATTAGTGCCATTGCCGCGACCGGTGCGGCCTACCCGGCGTATCCAATGGTTTACCGGCGGCTTCGGGGTAAGGCAGTGGTGAACGCGCCACCGCCTTACCCCGAACGGCTCACGGACGCATTTCGTACGCGCCGGACAGCGCCGCCACCTCGCCCCACACCCGTTCGAAGCGGGCCCGGTCGACAACGGGCTTGCGGACCTGCTCGACCGCCCAGCGCTGCTGCGCCTCGGTGGACGACGCCTTCCCGTGCAGCGCGACCGCGTAGGCCGAGAAGTCGCGCACCAGGACGTCGAACACCTGGTCCAGCAGGTCGGCGTCCAGGTCCGTGACGCGGGCCTGCTCCAGCACCAACTGGCCGTAGACGACCAGCGTGAACAAGTGGCCGAGGTTGAGCAGGAAGTCCAGGTCCTGCTGCTGCTCCTGGTCGGGCGCCGCCGCGGTGAGCAGGGTGCGCAGCGCGCGGGCCTGCTCGTGGAAGCGGGCCACGTTGGGCACGTGGGCGTGCTCGCGGTAGGCGGTCTCCCAGTCGTGGAACCGGATCCGCCCCAGGCCGCGGGCGGGGCCCTGGTGCCAGAAGAAGTCGTCGTCGGCCGGGTCGTGCCTGGTCGGGACGTCGGCGTACTCGGTCGGCTGGAACAGGTAGTTCGGCATGAACTTGAGCACGAGGGCCAGGTTCACGTGGACCGTGCCCTCCAGCTTCGGCAGGGCGCGGATGTCGCGGGCGGCCATGGAGAAGTAGGTGTCCTTCTCGAAGCCCTTGGCCGCGATCACGTCCCAGAGCAGGTCGACGACCCGTTCGCCCTCGCTGGTGACCTTCATCTTGGTGATCGGGTTGAACAGCAGGTAGCGGCGGTCCTCGGGGGACGCGCTGCGGAAGTAGTCCACCGCGCGGTCGGCGAACAGCTTCATGGCGGTGAGCCGGGCGTAGGCGTCCACGAAGCTCTGCCGGACGTGCGGGAAGTCGGTCACCCGCTTGCCGTACAGGATCCGGTTGTGCGCGTGCGTGACGGCCTCGTAGAACGCGTGCTCGTTGATGCCGATCGACGCCGTGCACAGGTTGAACTTGCCGACGTTGACGGTGTTGAGGGCGGCGCTGAACGCGTCGGGACCGGTGTGCAGGACGTCGTCCGCGGTGACCGGGTAGTCGTCCAGGCGGAACTCGCTGACGAACATCTGCGAGTCCACGATGTTCTTGACCAGGGTGAACTTCTCGTGCTGCGAGTCGACGGCGAAGAACACGTACCCGTCGGGGCCCTCGACGTCCGCGCGTCGCCCGAAGACCGACACCATGCCCGCCACGTTGCCGTTGCCGATGTAGTACTTGCCGCCGGTCGCGGTGAAGCCGGTGGCGGTGGGCGTGAGCACCATGTCGGTGGAGTAGACGTCCGCGCCGTGTTCCTTCTCGGACAGCCCGAACGCGAAGACCGCGCCCCGGTCGAGGAGCTCGGCGGCCTTCTTGCGGGCCACCGCGTTGTCGCTCATCCAGATCGGACCGAGGCCGAGCACGGTGACCTGCCAGGCGTACCAGTACTGCAGCCCGTAGAAGCCCAGGACCTCGCTCAACGCGGCGTTGCGCGCGGCGTCCCAGCGCTTGTCGTGGCCATGGGAGGCGCGATTGCCGTCGGCCTCGGACGCCGGCGTGCAGAAGGTGGCGAACAGCTTCTCGCGCGCGACGAAGTCCAGGAACTCGGTGTACCAGACCTTCGCCTGGTCGTCGGCGATCAGGCGGCGCTTGCCGCGCTCCTCGAACCAGTCGATGGTCGCGCGCAGCAGTCGGCGGCTCTCCGCGTCCAGGTGTCCGGGGTCGTAGGTGTTCGGGTCGAACAGCACCGGGGTTCTCCCTTCGTCGCCGTCGCACGCTACCAGTCGGTAACTTGTCCGGCCGGGCTCGCCCGGGCGGCGGCCGACGGTGGCCGGGCGTAGTGTGCGGCGCGTCACATCGAGGAGTACGCCATGCACCTGCTCGCCATCGGCACCCGCAAGGGCCTGTGGCTCGCGACCAGCGCGGACCGCACGTCCTGGAGCCTCAGCGGACCGCACCACCCGATGACCGAGGTCTACGCGATCGCGATCGACAACCGCCGTGCCCGGCCGCGGCTGCTGATCGGCACGAGCAGCTCCCACTTCGGCCCGACCGTCGTGACCAGCGACGACCTCGGCGCGACCTGGGACGAGCCGGACCACGCGCCGATCGCGTTCCCGGCGCACGCCTCGCTGGAACGGGTGTGGCAACTCGCCCTGACCCCGGACCCGGAGGTCGTGTACGCGGGCACGCAGCCGTCGGCGCTGTTCCGCTCGGAGGACGGCGGTCGGACGTACTCGCTGGTGGAAGGGCTGTGGGAGCACCCGCACCGGGAGCGGTGGGAGGCCGGGTTCGGCGGGCAGGCGATCCACACCGTGCTGCCCGACCCGGACGACCCGCTGCGGCTGACCGTGGCGATGTCCACCGGCGGCGTCTACCGGACGTTCGACGGCGGTTCGTCCTGGGAGGCGAGCAACACCGGCATCAAGGCCTACTTCCTGCCCGACCCGTACCCGGAGTTCGGCCAGTGCGTGCACAAGGTGAGCAGGCACCCGTCCCGGCCGGAGCGGCTGTTCCTGCAGAACCACCACGGCGTGTACCGGTCGGACGACGCGGGGCGGACGTGGACGTCGATCGCGGACGGCCTGCCCGCCGACTTCGGCTTCCCCGTGGTCAGCCACCCGCACGAGCCGGACGTCGTCTACAACTTCCCGCTGACCGCGGACGGCGAGCGCTTCCCGCCCGGTGGCCGGTGCGCGGTGTACCGGTCGCCGGACGGCGGGTCGTCGTGGGAGGCGTTGCGCGACGGCCTGCCGGACGGCTTCTGGACGGCGGTGATGCGTGACGCGATGTGCACCGACGCGGCGAGCCCGGCGGGCGTCTACTTCGGATCGCGTTCCGGCGAGGTGTACGCGAGCACCGACGAGGGCGACAGCTGGCGGCGGATCGCGGAGCACCTGCCCGACGTGGTGTGCGTGCGGGCGGCGGAGGTGTGAGGTGCGGGTGCTCGTGCTGATCCCCGGCCCGCTCCGGCAGACGGCGGGCGACCAGGCCAGGCTGGAGGTCGACCTGCCCGAGCCCGCCACCCTGGGCGCGCTGCTCGACCACCTGGCCGCGCGGTACCCGTTGCTGGACCGCAGGTTGCGCGACGAGCGGGCCGGGCTGCGGCGTTACGTGAACTTCTACGTCGACGGCGAGGAGTGCCGCCGGCTGTCCGGTCCCGACACCGCCCTGGGGCCGGACGCCGAGGTGCGGATCCTGCCGTCGGTCGCGGGCGGCTGACGGCTACCTCGCCAGCCGCCGGTACAGCGGGCGCAGCTCGCCGGTCACCGAACGGCCGTCCACCACGAGCGGGTCCAGCTGGTCGAGCAGCGCGTCCGGGCGCCGGGTGGCGGGCTCGGCGACGTCCGGGACGACCTCGGCGACCTTCGGCCGTGCCCAGAAGCCCTCGAAGGAGTCGTCCTGTGCTGTTTGAGGAGTTTCCGGCTGCTCGGGCGGGATGGGCGCACGCAAGTCGCGCAGCCGGTCCAGCAGGTCTTCGCGTGAGCGCCCGCGCCAGGCCAGGATCTCGAACGGGTCGGTGTCGAACGACTCGGCGAGCAGGTAGCAGGTGGCGGCGAGGTGCTTGCACGGCACCTCCCAGTCCGGGCACGTGCAGTCCATGTGCAGCTCGCGCGTGGTGCTGGGGAACAGGGTGAGGCCGAGGTCGGCGAACACGTCCTCGATCTCCGGCGGCATCTCGCCCGCCAGCAGCTTGGCCGCGAAGATCGCCTGGTCGGCCAGCGCGTGCTCGATGCGCCGCCAGTCGTCGTCGCCGAACTTGCGCACCCCGATCCGCGCCCGGTACGGCTCCGGGCGCGTGCCGGTCACCAGCGCCACCACGAGGCTGCTCGACAGCGACAGGCTCATCACCTGGCCGGTGCGCGCGTAGGCACGGCCGCGGCTGAGTCGTCCGGCCATGCCGAACGACTCCAGGACCTCCAGGAACCGGCGCGACCACCACGTCTGCGCGATGTCGCCCCGCTTGCTGCGCAACGTCAGGCCGCCGTCGACCCGGATCGGGCGCGACGGCGGGCGGTAGCCGTGCCAGTCAGTCACCGACGGCCTCCCCGTCCAGGGCGAACAGCTCGCGCAGCTCGCCGGTCGACAGCTCGGTCAGCCAGTCCTCGCCCGCGCCGACCACGAGCTGCGCCAACCCGCGCTTCTCCTCGATCATCCGGTCGATCCGCTCCTCCAGCGTGCCGACGCAGACGAACTTGCGCACCTGCACGTGGTTGCGCTGGCCGATGCGGAACGCCCGGTCGGTGGCCTGGTCCTCCACCGCCGGGTTCCACCAGCGGTCGAGGTGGATGACGTGGTTGGCGGCGGTCAGGTTCAGGCCCGTGCCGCCTGCCTTCAGCGAGAGCACGAAGATCGACGGGCCGTCCTCCTCCTGGAACCTGCGCACCATCTCGTCCCGCTGCCGTTTGGGGGTGCCGCCGTGCAGGTAGAGGACTTCGGTGTCGAAGCGGGCGGCCAGGTGGGGGACCACGAGCGAGCCGAAGGCGGTGAACTGGGTGAAGCACAACGCCTTGTCGCCGTCCGCGAGGGCCTCGTCGAGGACTTCCTCCAGGCGGGCGAGCTTGCCGGACCGGCCGGCGACGCGCGAGCCGTCACCGAGCAGCTGCGCCGGGTGGTTGCAGACCTGCTTGAGGCGCGACATCGTGGCCAGCACCAGGCCCTTGCGCTTGACGCCCTCCGCCTCGGCGATCTTGGCCAGCATGTCGTCCACCACCGCCTGGTAGAGCGTGGCCTGCTCGGCGGTCAACGTGCACAGCTGCTTGACCTCGATCTTGTCCGGCAGGTCGGTGATGATCCGCGGGTCGGTCTTGAGCCGGCGCAGCACGAACGGGCCGGTGATCCGGCGCAGGCGCACGGCGGCGTCCTCGTCGTGGTGGCGTTCGATCGGCACGGCGAAGCGGGCGCGGAAGGTGTTGATCGTGCCGAGCACGCCGGGGTTGACGAAGTCCATGATCGACCACAGCTCGGCCAGCCGGTTCTCCACCGGGGTGCCGGTCAACGCTACCCGGTGCCGCGCGGGCAGCGCGCGCACCACTGTCGACTGGCGGGTGGAGCTGTTCTTGATGTTCTGCGCCTCGTCCAGCACGACCCGGTCCCAGCTCACGTCGGCGAGCTTGCCGGCGTCCCGCGCGACGACCGCGTAGGTGGTGATGACGAGGTCGCAGTCGGTGTCCAGGGCGCGGTCCGCGCCGTGGAAGACGCGCACCTCCAGATCGGGCGTGAAGCGGGCGGCCTCGCGTTGCCAGTTGCCGACCACCGACATCGGGCACACGAGCAGCGTGGGCAGGCGCTTGCCGTGCGCGCGGTTGTGCGCCTCCAGCGCCAGCAGCTGGACGGTCTTGCCGAGGCCCATGTCGTCGGCCAGGCACGCGCCGAGGCCCAGCCGGTCGAGGAACGCGAGCCAGGCCAGGCCGCGCTGCTGGTAGGGCCGCAGCTCGGCGACCAGGCCGGTCGGCTGCTCGACCGGTTCCAGGTGGTGCTCGACCTCGCCGGAGAGGAGGTCGCCCAGCCAGCCGGTGGCGCTGACGCCGTTGAGGGGCAGTGGCAGGTCGGCGTCCTCGGGGTGCAGGCCGGAGTGCAGCAGGACCTGTGCCGCGGTCATCTGCCCGCCGCCGCGCTTGAGGAAGGCCAGGCCCGCGGCGAGGCGCTTCGGGTCGACCTGCACCCACTGGCCGCGGACCCGGACCAGCGGCACCTTGGCCTCGGCCAGCGACTGCAACTCGGCCTCGGTGAGGCGCTCGTCGCCGACGGCCAGCTCCCACCGGTAGTCGACCAGGACCTTCAGTCCGAGCTCGCTCTCCTTGGCGACCTCACCCGCCGTGCCGCGGCTGGTGGCGGTGAGCCGGAGCCCGAGGCGGTGGGGTTGGCGCCACCACGAGGGCAGCATCACGCCGAAGCCGGCCTCCGCCAGCAGCCCGGCGTGCTGGAGGAAGTCGTAGGCGCCTTCGACGTCCAGCGCCAGTTCCACCGGTCGCTTGGCGGACAGCGCGCGGTCCAACGCCGGGTAGAGCCGCCCCGCGCGTCCGAGGTCGCCCAGCAGGACGTCCTCGGGTCGGCCGACCCACCGCCGGAGCACCGCGTCCTGCTTGTGCCACAACTGCTCGGCGGTCACCACCACGCTGGGTTCGTCCACGGCCTGGAGCAGGAACTCGACCCGCCACCCGTCCTTGAGCATGCCGCCTTGATCGGGCGAGCTGAGCCGGAAGCACGTCCGCACCGGGCTTTCCCGCAACCCGCCGGCCCGCCAAGCCGCCAACTTGGCCCGCAACGCCCCCGCTTCCCCGTCCACCCGGGGATCGCCGACCAACGCCGCCAACCACCGCCCCACAACCCCGTCCCCGCTCGTCGCCACACCCGTGCCCCGCAGCGCCGCCCGCACCTCACGGTCGACTGCGCGGTCCAGCACCTCCTGCACCAGGTCACCGCCGCCGGTCCCGCCGTTGCCCTCCGCGCCCCGGAACGACGGCGGCACACCGGCCCGCAACGCCGCGAACCGCAACGAATCCACACCGGACAGTGCCGCACGCCACCGGCCACACCCGTCCCCGTCGATGGCCGGCAGGACCCGCCCCCGCCGAACCAACTCCCGCCCGAACCCCAGCAGTTCGTTCAGGAACTTCCCGGAGGCCCCGACCCGGCAATCCGGCGGCTCGGACAGCGACCCCTCCACCCACACGACGGGCACCACCCACTCCCGCCACCGAACAGCACCCCGCCGCCCGCCCACGGCCTCCCGGACCAACTCGGGCGAAGCCACCGGCCCACCCGCGTAGGACGGCAACCGAACCGACAACGACCCAACCTCCCCGCCCCCGACCACCAGGGCGAGCTCATCCCCCGAAACCGCGAAGGGATGCCCAACCGCCGCCCGGGGCAACCGCCCACCAACCCGAACCGGCAACCGCGAGCCCTCAGCCCAAACCCCAACCCGCCCACCACTCACGCCCAAGGCGTGCAGCACCAACACGCCAGCAC
The DNA here is from genome assembly GCF_040673975.1 of Actinosynnema sp. NPDC050801. Taxonomy (NCBI): domain Bacteria; kingdom Bacillati; phylum Actinomycetota; class Actinomycetes; order Pseudonocardiales; family Pseudonocardiaceae; genus Actinosynnema; species Actinosynnema sp. NPDC050801. The sequence goes on from NZ_JBFAQZ010000004.1 coordinate 125,050, forward strand.
TATGCGCCCCGACTCCCGCCACTCCCAAACCCACCCCACCCTCACTCCCAAACCCACCCTCAACCCACCCCGCCCGCGCCACCCCGCCCCTGGAACGGCCCCACCCAACTCCCAACCACTCCAACCCAGCAACCGACCGCAGCCGCACCCGGCCCACCAGCCGCGCCGTACCCATCCGGGCCGAGCCGCCTCAACCGCGCCGTGCCCAACCCAGCCGAGCCGTGCCGTACCCACACCAACTCAGCCGAGCCGCCCTCAGCCGTGCCCAGCCCAGCCGGCCTCAACCGTGCCGAGCCCAGCCGTGCCGTACCCGGCCTAACCCAACCGGCTCGGCCGTGTCCAGCCCAGCCGTGCCGTACCCGGCTCAACCCCGTCGGCTCAGCCGTGCGAGCGCGCCGTGCCTGGTGGTCGAGCCGGGCCCGACTCGACCACCACCGACCCAGGCGGACCCGGCCGCGGTAGCGGTGGCTTGGCGCGATCGGTCGGCGGGGCGGGAGGGTGTGGCGCAGGCCAGCCGGTCGGGCTCAGCCGTACCCAGCCCAGTCAGCCGTGTTAACCCATGCCCAGTCCCGCCCGAGCCGGGCTCAGGCTTGCCGAGTCGACCCAAGCCGACCCGACCCGACCCGAGCGAGCCGACCCGAGCCGATCCGGGCCGATCTGGGACCGAGCCCAGCGGATCCCGGGCCGAGCTGATCCCGGATCCAGCCCAGCCGATCCGAGACCGGGCTGAGCGGATCCCGGGCCGGGCTCGGCCGTGCCGAGCGGTGCCGTGCCGAGCCCGCCCGGTCCGGCTCAGCTCGGCACGGGTCAGCGTGCAGTGCCTGGTGGGTCGAGTTGGGCCCGACTCGACCCGATCACTCCACCCAGGCGGGCCCGGTCGGGGTGGCGGGGGCTTGGTGCGATTGATCGGCGGGGCGGGAGGTGTGGCGGAGGCAGGCAGGCCGGCCGGGGTTGGACCGGGCGGCCTGTCCGCGTTGGGCGGCGTCTGTGGCGGTGTTGGGGGCGCGGTGTCAGTGGTTGCTGGGTTGGCGGGACCTCCTGCGGGCCAGGGTGGCTACGCCGGTGCCGGCCAGGCCGACCTGGAGGGCCAGTTCGATCCAGTCGATGCCCGAGGTGTTCGACACGCCGAGGATCGAGGCCGCGAACGTGCCCACCAGGGCCGCCGCGATGCCGACCAGCAGCGTCATCACCATCGAGATCTGCTGCCTGCCCGGCACGACCAGCCGTCCCAGGCCGCCGATGAGCACGCCGATGATCAGTGCCGAGATGAGCCCGGTGATCTCCACGAGAGGTCCTTTCCTCGCCCTACGCGTCCACCACGAGCATCACTGCCCGCCCTCCCCTCCCGAATCGGGTTTGCCCCTGACCCGCCCCTGATCCCGACCCTGAACGCGGAACACCCGCGCTCCCTCCTCCGACAACGCCCGACCCGGCACGTCGGGGTCGCAGCCCACCTTCGCCAGACGCGACCTGATCGAGGTGGGGGATCGCTCCAACCGCTTCGCGATCGAACGGATCAGCTCGGCGGTCGGGATGTCGTGGGTCGCGGCCAGCCAGTCGGCGCGCAGGCCGTCGTCCAGGTCCTGGGTCCACGGCTGGTTGGCGTTGGCCGGGCGGTCCCGGGCCGAGGCGGTCGACGGCGTGCTGAGCCTGCCCAACGCCTCCAGCACCTGCGCCAGCAACTTGCCGATCTTCGCGCCGGCGTCCGCGGGCAGGCGGATGGCGCCCTCGGCCACCAACGCCCCCGACGAGTCGACCCCGGCCAGGTCCACCACCAGCCCGGGGTCGGCCGTGGCCACCAGCTGGTAGGTCGTGGAGCCGATGCGGACCGAGTTCTCATACGTGGTTGTCGTCATGGTGATGACGCTAGCGGAGGGGGCTGACAATTCCGGGTCGACGAGGAGTCAGGGGCAGAGCGGGCAACTCGGCGCGGTCGGCTCGGCGCCCGTCAGGTAGGGCTTCAGGTGCTCGGCGATGGCCCTGGCCAGCGACGGCGGCACGGCGTTGCCGATCTGCCTGGCCACCTCGATCTTCGACCCGCACCACTCGAACGTGTCCGGGAACGACTGCAGCCGCGCCGCCTCCAGGTGCGTGATCGGCCGGTCGACCCGGTGCCCGCCCTCGCCCGGCTCCCACTGCGGGTGCAGGTAGCGGCCCTTCTCCGGCTTGTAGAACTCGGTGCGGATGGTCAACGACGGCTCGTCCCACCGCATCCGGCCCATCACGTCGGTCGTGCCGGTCTTCTTCTCCCGCCAGCACCGCGGCAGCAGCTCGGTCGGCAGGTCGAACCGACCGCCACCCGGCGGGATGTGGCGGTACCGCTCCAACGACATCGGGGTGGGGTTGCGGCCGATGTGCAGTTGCGGGCTCTTGAACGGCCCGGGCAGCTCCCGCCCGAAGAACTCCACCACCGAGTCCGGCAGGGCAGTCGTCGCCGGCCGCTCCGGCAGGCCTCGCAGCACGTCGCCCACCGTGTGCCAACGCCCGCGCGGGTGCGTCGGCACCGGCAACGGGATCCGCCCGATCCGCGAGCCGATCACGATCGTCCGCCGACGCCGTTGCGGCACACCGAAATCCGCCGCCAGCAGGATGCCGTAGCTGAGCTCGTACCCCTCGGTCTCGGCCTGGAGCAGCGCGAACTCCGTCGACGCCAGGAACCGGTCGACGTTCTCGATCACGAACACCGCCGGTCGGGCCCGCCGCACGAACCGCAGGTACTCCCGCCACAACGAGTTGCGCGGGTCGTCGACGTCCCTCGACCCCAGGTTGGAGAACCCCTGGCACGGCGGGCCGCCCACGATCACGTCGACCTCGGGGATCGCGTCGTCCGGCACGGCCGCGATGTCGGACCAGCGGATGTGGTCCTCGCCGAAGTTCGCCGCGTACGTCGCCGCCGCGTGCAAGTCCCACTCGACCGCCATGACCGGCCGGTAGCCGCCCGCCGCGGCGAAGCCGGCGGTCATGCCGCCGCAGCCGGCGAACAGGTCGATCATGGACAGCACGGGCTCAGGCTAGCCGACCGCGCCGTCGCAACACCGTGGTCCGCACCCGACTCGCCGCGACGACCGGGTCCTCGTGCTCCCACACCCGCACCGCGATCCACCCCGCCTCCGCCAGCACCTGGTCGGTGTTCGCGTCACGCGCCTGGTTCGTCTCGATCTTGGTCCGCCAGAACTCGCCGTTGCGCTTGGGCCACGTGCCGTGCTCCGGGCAGCCGTGCCAGAAGCAGCCGTCCACGAACACGGCCACCTTGGCGGGCCCGAACACCACGTCCGCCTCACGCCGCACCGCGCGCACCGGACGTTGGTGCACCCGGTAGCGCAGCCCGAGCCGGTGCAGTTCGCGCCGCAACGCCACCTCGATGCCCGTGTCACGGGACCGCTGCTTGCTCATCCGGGCGCGGACGTCGTCCGTCGTCTCCAGGTTCGGCACCCGGCCATGATGGCTCATGCCCACGTCCCGCCGGCGCTCGCCACGGCACGAGCCCGGAGCACTGCGTCGGATGACCCGCTCACGACCTCCCTCATGCCGGGTGCAGCACGTCCCGCAGCCTCCGCGCCGCCCGGTCGAGCTGCGTGCGCGACGGCAGCAGAGCGGCGCCGACCTGCCTGAACTCGGTGATGCCCAGATCGGTGAAGAAGAACGGCGGCATGGCGTGCACCAACAGGTCGTGCGACCGCTGCGGACCGCCGCGCGGGTTGAGGATCAACCGCTCCACCCACGCGTCGACCTCGAACACGGTGTCCGCCAACGGGTGCACCCGCACGTCCAGCCCGTGCCCGCGCAGCACGGCGACCACGTACACGTCCCGCAGGAACCCGAGGAAGTCGGACACGACGCGGTTGCGCAGGGCGGCCCGACCCTCCGGCCCGACCTCGGCGATCACCTCGCGCGCCGGCGTCCACAACATCGCCCGCGCCCGCTCGTCGGCCTCGCAGAACTCCCGGAACTCCGGCCAGCCGGGTAATCGACCCAGCACCTCGACCACGTGGTGCGCCACGTGCGTGAAGGCGAAGTCGGGCCTCCAGTCCCGGATCTCCGGCACGTCGGTCGGGCCGGGCCGCGGCGCGCTCCGGCACGCGGCCTCGACCTCGTCGGCGGTGATCCGGTGGACCGCCGCGGACTCGTGCGCCATCACGTGCGCCACGACGTGCTTCCGCTTGCTGTACCAGTGGTTGAAGCGGAACCGGGTCTCCTGGGTGACGTTGAACAGCCTGCGCACTTCCATCGCGGTGGTCATGACGCAGAGGGTACGGACTGGCACCGACAGTCCCGGGGAAACCGCAGGTCAGGTGATCGACAGGTTGGCCCGGTCGGCCGCCGAACGCCCCGCGTCCCAACCCGCCGCGCTGCGCACCGGCGTCGTCTTGGCGACGGTCCTGGTGAACATCGCGCCGAAGTACTCCTCCACCGCCTTCTTGCGTTCCGCCAGCACGGGCAGCAGCCGGTCGTCTTCGGTCACCTCGTTGGCCGCACGCAGCCGTTCCCCGATCCGGTGCGCATAGGACAGCAGGAACGACTTGCGGAACGCCGCGGACCGCGCCTCGTCACCCTTGCGGGCCCTCTCACCCGCCGCGACCATCGCCCGCGTCGCCTGGACCAGCAGCGATGCCGACATCAGCTCCACGATCTCCAGGTCGAGCTCCTCGCCGACCAGCGCCACGAACCCCAGGTCGTACACCACGGCCCGGCAGCGGTTCGCCTCCGCGACGACGTGCACCACCTGCGCCTTGCCGTCGAAGTACCGCTTGTCCAGCCACAACCGGCGTGACGTCGTGGTCGGCGCCTCGCGGGGCATCCGCTCCAGCGCGTGCCGCGTCACCAACTCCTGCGCCTTGGCCGACAACGCCTCCGCCTCGTCCGGGAACGCCGTCGACTCGGCCTTGGCCAGCAGCCCCCGCACCCGGTTGAGGATCTTCGGGTCGACGTGGTGGTGGGCGATCGCGGCCAGCGGCGTGCCCGGCTTCGGCACGATCACGGCCAGGGCGGGCAACGTGATCAGCACCGCCAGCACCGCCACCGCGGCGGCCACGGCGTCGTCGCGCAACTCGATGTGCCGGCGCGCCCACTGGTCGACGTGCGGCTGTGAGGTGTCCCACCAGACCGTCGCCTCGATCTCCGCCAGCTGCTCCTGCCAGCGCGGGTGCAACGCCGAGTACCGGGACGCCTCCAACGCCAACGAGTCGACCAGGAACGACAGCGCGCGCTCGTCCTCACTGCGCCGCACGATCTCGTACACGTCGTACGGGAGCCAGCCGTGCTCCCACAGGTGCTCGAAGGCGCGCCTCAACACCGCCCGAACCGCGTCGTCCACTTCGGCCGGTGGGAGGGAGGAGGTGCGCGGCAGTCCGGCCCGGCGGTTCGCCGCGGCCCGCCACAACACCTCGTGCAGGGAGTCCACAACCGCCGATTGTCCCCTTTCGGGTGTGGTGTCGCCGCAGCCGGTGCGCGTTGCGGCCCGGCACGTGCCCCGACGTGCCAGCCTCTCGCGGTGAGCCGGAAGACGCAGTCCCCGAAACGACGGCCGGTCGTGGTGGTGCACCGTCCACAAGGGATGCCACTGACCGCGGCGCAACGACGGGTCATCCGCCGCTGCCGCGCCCTGCCCGAGCTCCTCGACCCGCTGGAGGCGGAGCTGACGGTCAGCAGCGCGGTGGCCGACGTCCGTCCGGACGAGGAGTTCTGGGCCGGGCTGATCGACCACGCCGTGTCGCTGCCGAGCCGCCGCAACCACGCCCTGCTGCGCGTGCTGGCCGCCGTGCTCACCGGCCGCCCGCGCGAGTGGGCGGCGAACGCGGTCACCCCGGCGGGCCCACCACTGACCGTGGGCGGCGCCTGGATCTGCGACCGCTCGATCGACGCCGGCTACCTGGCCCTGATCTGCACGTACACCTTCGCCGCCGCCGGGCACGCCATGGTGTTCCTGATCGACGAGCTGTCCGGCGGCGTCGTCCGCACCGCCTTCGTCACCAGGGACGTCACCACGGCCCGCACCCGCCTGTCCGACCAGGGTCCGCTCAACCCGATAGGAGCCGAGGCCGCGCACTGGCTGCTGGCCAAGTCCTACGACCGCCTGGACCGCAACGGCGACGCCGCCGTCGACCCGGACGTCCAGCGGACCCGTCTCCTGGCGAGCCGGCGCATCGCGCTCGCATTCGGCTGAAACAATCGACACCGCGCAATCCGGATTCGAGTGATGGGTATCACCGAATCGGTTGGTTCCGGGCGCGCGGTGTTCTTGAACGCCTCGGGCGCATACGTCCGGTGCGTCGGTCCGAGTGACGCGCCATAGGGGCGATGTCGGTGGTCGAGGGGACCGTCTCGCCGGGCGTGGCTGGAGGAGCTCGTGGACGACGACCTGGTCGAGCACGCATTTCCACGAGCTTGATCGTCCCGATCCGCACAAAGAGGCACGGGTCGTGATCACCACGGGCCGTGGTGTGCTCGCGCGTCCGCGACCTGCCGTCGACCGACCGGATCGCGCACGACGCCGAAGCCTGCCGCCGTCGTTTCCTGGTCCTCCGGGCTTTGCCGTAAACGGCGCCGTGCGGCATCACCATCAGCGGTGCGTGCGGTTCGGGAAGAGGTCGGCGGGTGTTCGGCGGAACTCGCGCCATAAACAGCAAGAGGGCCACCGGAATGGTGGCCCTCTTGCTGTGTTGTGCGCCGCCAGGGACTCGAACCCCGAACCCGCTGATTAAGAGTCAGCTGCTCTGCCAGTTGAGCTAGCGGCGCTCGGACTCTCTTGCTCTGTCCGACGCGGAGAACATTAGCACAGCGTCCGACCGGGCTCCCAATCGCCTGGTCAGGGCAGGTGTGCCGCCCTGGTGCAGGGGGAACTTCGCCTTGGTAACGATCCAGCATCTCGGGCAACATCGTCAACCCTTCAGGCGTCACCTTGTCAGGGGACGCCAGCGGACTCCTGTTGCAGGCAGTCATGGCGTTCTGGGGATGAACCGGAGGATGGGGATGCACCGCAAGCGGGGGGCGCGTGGAGCGCTGGGGATGGTCGCGATCGGGCTCGTCGCGACGTTGATCACAAGTTGTTCGTCCGGCTCGGCCTCGACCGAGAGCGGCGCCGCCGGTGAGACGTCCGCCTCGACGTCGTCCACGCCGCCGCCGAAGCCGGTGTCGTTGAGCACGGGCCCCGTGGACGCGGCGGTCGACGTCGCGCCCGGCGTGCCGGTCGTGGCCACGGCCACCGACGGCAAGATCACCTCGGTCGCGCTGACCAACCCCGAGGGCAAGGCCGTCGCCGGCCAGCTGAGCCCCGACGGTCTCCAGTGGACCAACACCGAACCGCTGGGCTACCAGAAGGCCTACACGCTGACCGTGACGGGCGAGGGCGCGGACGGCAAGCCCGTCACCAAGACCTCCTCCTTCACCACGGTCAAGCCGCGCACGTTGACCTACCTCTCGGTCAACCCGCAGGACGGCACGACCGTCGGCGTCGGCCAGCCGCTCGCGTTCTACTTCGACGAGCCGATCGCGGACAAGGCCGCCGCCGAGGCGATGATCTCGATCACCACGCAACCGCGCGTCGAGGGCGCCTTCTACTGGTTCGACGAGAAGACCGTGCACTGGCGCCCGCAGGCCTACTGGACGCCGGGCACCAAGATCACGATCAACGCGAAGATCTACGGCAAGCACGTGGGCAACGGCGTCTACGGCGAAGAGGACCGCGTGATCAACACGACGATCGGCGACGCCGTCGTGCACGAGGCGGACGGCCAGACGCACCAGGTCGTCACCAAGGTCAACGGCCAGGTCGTGCGCACCATGCCGACCTCGATGGGCGACGCGCAGAACGCGACCCCCACGGGCACCTACGTGCTCATGGAGAAGCACGCCCACATGGTGATGGACTCCCGCACGTACGGCCTCTCGCTGGAGGCGGGCGGCTACGTCACGCCGGTCGACTGGGCCTACCGCATGTCCAACTCGGGCATCTTCTTCCACAGCGCGCCGTGGTCGATCGGCGACCAGGGCCACCGCAACGTCAGCCACGGCTGCCTGAACCTGTCGCCGGAGAACGCCAAGTGGGTGTTCGACAACTCGAAGCAGGGCGACGTCGTGGTCGTCACCAACTCCGGCGGCCCGGTGCTGCAGTCCTGGGACGGCTACGGCGACTGGCAGATCCCCTGGGACCAGTGGATCAAGGGCAACCGGTAGGGCTAGGAGACTGGTGCGCACCCCCGCCGCCCGGCCAGGCGGCGGGGGTGCGCACCGCGTCCGGTACTACTTCAACCGGCGACGCACCCGGGCGGCGAAACGGGGCACGCCAGTTGGGTGGCTCAGTCGATCGAGCAGTTCGTCGAAGGTCAGACGGGATTTCGTCAGGTCGGCCACCTGGTTGTGGACCACTCGAACCACATCCTCGGGGAACGCCGCGAACTGCTCGCACAAGAACTGATCTGCTGTCGTCACACGCAGGCCGCGCCGACCCAGCGCCGCTTTTGGGAAAGCCTTTGGTGTCACGGGTGAGCAGGACGTCGGCCTCGCCCGCGAGCGCGGCGGCCGAGTGCACCCAGTCGTCGGAATCACTCCCCGGCATGGCGGCGATGAGGTGTCCGTAGGCGCGCCGTGGCACCTCGTCGTCAGGGAAAGGCCTCCCGGATCGCCGCGCACAGCCCTGCTACGGCGTGCCTGCTCTTGCGCCCCGATCTGGCACCACTTCGAGGAGTTCCGCCAGCAGGTCCTCGGACCACGGCACCCGGAACAGATCTTCTTCGGCGCAGTGCAACAGCAGGTCGCAGACGTAGAACGGGTACAAGGTGTTGGTGTCGGCGAAGACACGGGTGATGGTCACCGAGGATCGGTCAGTCCTGTCGATCGTAGAGGCCCGCTTCGGCGATCTCGTTCATCGCCGCGGACAGTCGGGCGCGTCGGTCGACCTTGTGGTCGAGGTAGGACTCCAGTGCGGCGACTGAGATGCGCCGATGACGACTTCCCGGCAGGTGGCGCGCCGGGATGGTCCCGTCATCGAGCAATTTGACCAAGAGCGGTCGGGAGATGCCCAAGTACTTCGCGGCCTGGTTCGGTGTCAGCTCCTCGTCCGCGTCAGGCGCAACCACGCGGACCCGGCGCCCGGCAGCCTGCTGGTGCACGGCGTGTAGCAGCACTTGTACCAGCGCCTTCGGGACCTCGACCTCTTCACCGTCGACCACGAGCACGGCACGGTCGGAGCGCGCGCCGGTCATCGCACGTTCGAGCCGCGAGGATGCCTGTCGGGTCACCTCGTCGGGCCGTTCAAGCTCGAAGAGCGGTTCGACCGCGGACATCGCTACCCCCTCTGTGGATCGAAGGTAGCGCCTATCTGCAGCATCTGCAACCCGCTGACGCCGGTGTGCTGAGGCGCTAGAGCTCCGAGACACGGCCGGCCGCCACCGCCAGGCGGCGGGTCGTGCTCACGGCGTCCAGCATCCGGCGGTCGTGCGTGACCAGCAGCAACGTGCCCGTGTACGAGTCGAGCGCCGACTCCAGCTGTTCGATCGCGGGCAGGTCGAGGTGGTTGGTGGGCTCGTCCAGCACCAGCAGGTTCACCCCGCGCGCCTGGAGCAGGGCCAGCGCGGCACGGGTGCGTTCGCCGGGGGAGAGGGACGCGGCGGGCCGCAGCACGTGGGCCGCCTTCAGCCCGAACTTCGCCAGCAGCGTGCGCAGGTCGGCGGGCACCCAGTCGGGCACGGCCGCGCCGAACGCGTCCAGCAACGGCTCGTCGCCCAGGAACAGACCGCGCGCCTGGTCGATCTCGCCCACCACCACGCCGGAACCCAGCGACGACGACCCGGAGGTCAGCTCGACCCGACCGAGCAGGGCCGCGAGCAGCGTCGACTTGCCCGAGCCGTTGGCCCCGGTGATGGCGATCCGGTCCGCCCAGTCCACCTGCAGGTCGACCGGACCCAGGGTGAACGACCCGCGCGTCACCACCGCCGCCCGCAGCACCGCCACCACCGCGCCGGACCTGGGCGCGGCGGCGATCTCCATCCGCAGCTCCCACTCCTTGCGCGGCTCCTCGACCGCGTCCAGCCGTTCGATCAGCCGTTCGGTCTGCCGTGCCTTGGACGCCTGCTTCTCGGTCGCCTCGGTGCGGAACTTGCGCCCCACCTTGTCGTTGTCCGGTGCCTTGCGCCGGGCGTTCTTCACGCCCTTCTCCATCCACGCGCGCTGCGCCCGTGCCCGCTCCTCCAGGGACGACCGCGTCGACGCGTACTCGTCGTACTCCTCACGCGCGTGCCTGCGGGCGATCTCCCGTTCCTCCAGGTACGACTCGTAGCCGCCGCCGTAGGTCCGCACCTGCTGCTGCGCCAGGTCCAGCTCCACCACCCGCGTCACCGTGCGGGACAGGAACTCGCGGTCGTGCGAGACCACCACGACGCCCGCGCGCAGCCCGGTCACGAACCGCTCCAGCCGGGCCAGGCCGTCCAGGTCGAGGTCGTTGGTCGGCTCGTCGAGCAGGAACACGTCGTACCTGCTCAGCAGCAACGACGCCATGCTCACCCGGGCCGCCTGGCCACCCGAGAGGGCCGTCATGGGCAGGTCGAGCGACACGTCCAGCCCGAGGTCGGCCGCCACCTCCAGCGACCGTTCCGGCAGGTCCGCGCCGCCCAGCGCGAGCCAGCGCTCCAACGCGTCGGAGTAGCCGTCGTCGCCCGTGCCCGCGGTCAACGCGTCGGTCGCGCGGTCCAGCTCGGCCTGCGCCGCGGCCACGCCCGTGCGGCGGGCCAGGAACGCCCGCACGGTCTCACCCGGCCGCCGGTCCGGCTCCTGCGGCAGGTGGCCGACGGTCGCGGTCACGGGGGAGAGGCGGATCACGCCCTGCTCGGCGGGCAGCAGGCCCGCCAACGTCCGCAGCAGCGTCGACTTGCCCGCGCCGTTGGCGCCGACCAGGCCGATCACGTCACCGGGTGCGACGACCAGGTCCAGACCTTCGAACAGCACGCGGTCACCGTGGCCCGCGGCCAGGTCCTTCGCGACGAGTGTGGCGCTCATGACAACTCCACGGCAAAAGAAGACGCCCCTCGACGAGGCGTCGAGGGGCGTTCCGCTTGGGGTGAGTGACGGGACTTGAACCCGCGACACCTGGGATCACAACCCAGTGCTCTGCCAGCTGAGCTACACCCACCAAGACCGGCTGACCCGGCGCGTGAAGCATACAGTGCCCTACCGCCGGGTCTGAAATCGACCCTATTCGAGGCCGTCGGCGGCCAGCAGCTCGGCCGCCACCGCCTGCGCCTGCTCCGAGGTCGGCCCGGGTTGGGGCACGAACGCCGTGCGCCGGTAGTAGGCCAGCTCGCGGATGGACTCCTTGATGTCGGCCAGCGCGCGGTGGGCCAGGCCCTTGCCCGGCTGCGCGTAGTAGATGCGCGGGTACCAGCGCCGGCACAGCTCCTTGATCGAGGACACGTCGACCATGCGGTAGTGCAGGTGGGCGTCGAGTTCCGGCATGTCGCGGGCGATGAAACCGCGGTCGGTGGCGATCGAGTTGCCCGCCAGCGGCGCGGTGCGCGGGTCCCGCACCCACTCCTTGATGTAGGCCAGCACCTGCGCCTCGGCGTCCGCGAGCGTCACGGTGGACCGCCGCACCTCTTCGGTGAGGCCGGACTTGGCGTGCATCTGCATGACGACGTCGGGCATCGAGTCGAGCGCGGTGTCGTCGGCGTGGATCACCACGTCGACACCCTCGCCGAGCACGTTCAGCTCCGCGTCGGTCACCAGCGCGGCGATCTCGATCAAGGCGTCCTTGCCCAGGTCGAGGCCGGTCATCTCGCAGTCGATCCACACCAAGCGATCCATCACCCGAGCGAGCCTAGTCGCCCGGCCGCGCCCGCCCGTCGGCGCTTCGGGTGGCGGCCCCTTCCAATCTCATTACGCTCAGGGCGATGACGGCCCAGAGCGACATCGCTGCCGGCTACGCCACCGAGGGCGCGGCCATCGAGCTCGGCGCGGTGCTGGTGGACGGCGCGGTCGAGTCGACCGCGCACGTCCGGCTGCCGTTGGCCACGCTGAACCGGCACGGGCTGGTCGCGGGGGCCACCGGCACCGGCAAGACGAAGACGTTGCAGCTGATGGCCGAGCAGCTGTCGGCGGCGGGCGTGCCGGTGGTGATGGCGGACGTGAAGGGCGACCTGTCCGGCCTGTCCCGGCCGGGCGAGGGTGGTGAGCGGATCGCCGCGCGGGCCGCCGAGACCGGTGACGACTGGCGGCCGGTGGCGTGCCCGGTGCAGTTCCTGTCCCTGGGCACGGGTGGCGTGGCGGTGCCGGTGCGGGCGACCGTGACCAGCTTCGGGCCGATCCTGCTGGCCAAGGTGCTCGGGCTCAACGACACCCAGGAGTCGACGCTCGGCCTGATCTTCCACTGGGCCGACTCGCGCGGCCTGCCGCTGCTGGACATCAAGGACCTCCGGTCGGTGATCAACCACCTCACGTCCGACGAGGGCAAGCAGGACCTGAAGGGGCTGGGCGGTGTGTCGTCGGCGACGGCGGGCGTGATCCTGCGGTCGTTGGTGAACCTGGAGGCGCAGGGCGGCGACACGTTCTTCGGCGAGCCGGAGCTGGACCCGCGCGACCTGATGCGCGTGTCCGACGGCCGCGGCGTGGTGTCGCTGCTGGAGCTGGCGGAGTTGCAGGCCAAACCCGCGCTGTTCTCCACGTTCCTGATGTGGCTGCTGGCGGAGCTGTTCGAGGTGCTGCCCGAGGAGGGCGACCAGGACCGGCCGAAGCTGGTGTTCTTCTTCGACGAGGCGCACCTGCTGTTCGCCGACGCGTCGAAGGCGTTCTTGGAGCGGATCACCCAGACGGTGAAGCTGATCCGGTCCAAGGGCGTCGGCGTGTTCTTCTGCACGCAGCTGCCGACCGACGTGCCGAACGCGGTGCTGTCGCAGTTGGGGGCACGGGTGCAGCACGCGCTGCGGGCGTTCACGCCGGAGGACCAGGCGGCGTTGGCGAAGGCGGTGAAGACGTACCCGACGACGCCGCACTACGAGCTGGCCGAGGCGTTGACGTCGTTGGGCATCGGCGAGGCGGTCGTGACGGTGCTGAGCGAGAGGGGCGCGCCGACACCGGTCGCGTGGACCAGGCTGCGCCCGCCGCGGTCCTTGATGGACACCATCGGGCCGGACGCGATCAGGCAGGCCGCGGCGTCGTCGGAGCTGCACGGCAAGTACGCCGCAACCGTGGACCGCGAGTCGGCGTACGAGAAGCTGGCCGCGAAGGTGGCGCCCCCGGAGCAACGTCCCGACGAGGCGCCACCGGCCGAGCGCGAGCGCGACGAGCCGGGCGTGGTGTCGCAGGTGCTGGGCAACCCGGCCGTGAAGTCGTTCCTCCGCTCAGCCGCGAGCGCTCTCGGGCGTGAGATCACCCGTGGGCTCTTCGGGACCTCCCGCAAGCGCCGGTGAGCGCTTGATCTTCATGGACAGGAACGCGGCGCCGATGCTGAGCAGGCCGGCGACGTACCAGGCCGGGGCGTAGTTGCCGAAGTGGTCCCGGGTGAGGCCGGCGGCGGTGGCGGCGATCGCGGCGCCGACCTGGTGGGAGGCGAAGACCCAGCCGAACACGACCGGCGCGGAGAGGCCGAAGACCTGGCGGCACAGGGCGACCGTCGGCGGCACGGTGGCGACCCAGTCCAGGCCGTAGAAGATGATGAACACGAGCATCGACGGGTGCACCGAGGCGTGGAACAACTGCGGCAGGACCAGCAGTGACGCGCCGCGCAGCACGTAGTACACGGCGAGCAGGATCCGCGAGTCGACGCGGTCGGTGAGCCAGCCCGACAGCACCGTGCCGACGATGTCGAAGATGCCGACCAGCGCGAGCAGCCCGGCGGCCGTGGTGGTGGGCATGCCGTGGTCGTGCGCGGCGGGGATGAAGTGGGTGCCGACCAGGCCGTTGGTGGTCGCGCCGCAGATCGCGAAGCCGGCCGCGAGGAACCAGAACGGGCCGGTGCGCGCCGCGCTGGTCAGCGCGCCGATGGCCCGGCGGGCCGAACCGCCGGTGCTGGGCGGCACGGGCACGACCTCGTCACCGCCGTAGGGCGGAACGCCCAGGTCGGCGGGGTGGTCGCGGAGGAACAGCAGCACCAGCGGCACCACCGCCAGGGCCGCGACGGACACCACGATCGACGCGCTGCGCCACCCGGACGACTCCGACAGCGCCGCAACCACCGGCAGGAACACCAGCTGACCGGTCGCGCCGCCCGCGGTGAGGATGCCGGTGACCAGGCCCCGGTGCTTGACGAACCAGCGGCCGGTGATGGTGGCCACGAACGCCAGCGCCATCGAACCGGTGCCCAGGCCGACCAGCACGCCCCAGAACAGCACCAGCTGCCAGGCGGTGGTCATGAACACGGTCAACCCGCTGCCCACCGCGACCAGCGTCAACGCCGAGGCCACCACCTTGCGCACGCCGAGGCGTTCCATCAGGGCGGCGGCGAACGGCGCGGTGAGCCCGAACAACATCAGGTTCACCGACACGGCGAAGCCGATGGTGGCGGTGGACCAGCCGAACTCGCGTTGCAGCGGTTCGATCAACGCGCCCGGGGTGGCCCGGAACGCCGCGGCGCCGACCAGCGCGATGAAGCCGACGCCGGCGACCACCCATGCCCAGTTCTGCTTGCTGCGGATCACGCCGACCAGCCTCGGTGATCCGCCCCGGTTCCGGAAAGTGGCTCGATGGCCATCATGTGCAAAAATCCGGCCATGGACACCCGTCACCTGGTCGCCGTGCTCGCGTTGGACGAGGTGGTGACGTTCGACCTCGGCACGCCGACCCAGGTCTTCAACGCCGCCCGCGACGAGCAGGACCGGCGGTACTACCGGGTGCGGGTCTGCACGCCCGACGAACAGCCGGTGCGCAGCGCGGCCGGGTTCGACATCACCTCCGAGCACGGCCTGGAGCTGCTGGCCGAGGCGGGGACGGTCGTCGTGGCCGGCGTGAGCCACGGCGCGCGGGTGCTGGCCGACGGCACGCTCGACCAGCCGGTGCGGGACGCCCTGCGCGCCGCCGCGGCCCGGGGCGCGCGGGTCATGTCGATCTGCACGGGCGCGTTCGTGCTGGCCGCGGCCGGTCTGCTGGACGGCCGCCGGGCCACCACGCACTGGGCGCACGCGGACAACTTCCGCCGGTTGTTCCCGGAGGTCGACCTCGACCCGGACGTGCTGTTCGTGGACGAGGGCGACGTGCTCACCTCGGCGGGCGTCGCCGCCGGCGTCGACCTCTGCCTGCACGTCGTGCGGCACGACCACGGCAGCGAGGTGGCGAACATGGCCGCCCGCCGGTGCGTCGTGCCGCCGTGGCGGCCGGGTGGCCAGTCGCAGTTCATCGTCCGCCCGGTCCCGGTGATGGCCGAGACGTCCACCGCCCCGGCCCGCGCATGGGCCCTGGAGCACCTGCACGAGCCGCTGGACCTGCGCGCGCTTGCCGCGCTCGCCCGGATGAGCGTGCGCACGTTCACCCGCCGGTTCCGCGAGGAGACCGGGGTCAGCCCCGGGAAGTGGATCACGCAGCAGCGCGTCGAACGGGCCAGGCACCTGCTGGAGACGACCGACCTGGCCGTCGACCAGGTGGCCCGGCACGCGGGCTTCGGCACGGGCGCGGCGCTGCGGCAGCAGATGAGCGCGACGCTCGGGGTGGCGCCCAGCGTCTACCGGACCACGTTCCGGTCAACGGGGTAGCGCGTGTCCGGCGCGTTCACCGCTCCAGGAACGGCCGCAGCAGGTCGGGCACGGCCTCGTCGGCCAGCGCCAGGCCGTCCGCCTCGGCCACGTCGACCACGTGGTACGCGCCGCTGCCCGCCGCGGTGGTCGCGCTGATCGTCACCAGGCCCGCGCGGCGTTGGAAGAACGACCGGGAGATGCGCCAGCCGATGATGCCGGTGCGTTGCAGCGCAACGGTTTCCCGGATCGCCGAACCCGCTCGCGCGAGCAGGTACCGGTCGGTCAACGCGTGGCCGAGCGAGCGGTAGCGGTCCCAGCCCAGGGCGGCGGACAACGGCACCAGCGCCAGCACGACCTGCCACGTCCAGCTCGGCGCGAGCCACGCCAGGACCGCCGCAGGCACCAGCAACGGCACGATGGCGCGCAGCAACCGACGGCGCAGCGCGGCTATCGGGTGCCGGCGCAACGACGTCCGCGTCGGCGACTGGTCCGGCTGATCGTCGACGGTCGTCCCGCTCCCGGCCCCACCGGAGGTCTGCCGCAGCACCTCGGCGGACACCCGGTGCGCCTCGGCGACCGGCGCGGGCGGCAGCAGCAGGTTGCTCTCGCCCTTGCGGCCCAGCCCGGTCGTCACCGTCTTGGCGTGCGCGCCGCGCCCGGCCCGCAGCAGCAGCGGTTCGACCAGTTCGACGCCGCGAAGCCGTTGCTCGGCAACGGAAACCGAACGCGTGGTCAGCAGACCCCGGCGCACCCGGACCGTGTCGTCCGGCTCACGCGTCAGCCGGTAGCCCCAGAACTGCACCACGTACACCAGCACCGAGCCGAACGTGGCCACCAGCAGCACGACACCGCCGAACACCGCGATGGTCAACCCGAGCGGCTGCTCCGCGACCCAGCGCGCGGCCTCGCTCATCGGCTCGAACACCTCGATGTCCAGCTCCCGCGCGAAGTTCATCACGAACCCGAACAGCGCGCCGGCGGCCACCAGACCGGACAACGTCAACGGCGCGTACCGCAGCCACCGGTTGTCCCACTTGGACAGCACGACGCCGGGCTGTTCCCCGGCGGCGACGGGGGTCTCGGCCTTGGCGGTGGTGAGCAGCAGCACGCGCAGCCGTTCGGCCTCGACCGACGACACCGCGTCCAACGTCAGGCCGTCCTCGCCGGGCTGGTCGTGCTGCCCGGTGCCGACCCGGATCGCGGACAGCCCGAACAGCCGGTGCCCGAGCTTCGCGGTCAGGTCGACGGTCCGGATCCGGTCGCGCGGCACGGCCAGGCGCTTGCGCACGAACAGGCCGGTGTGCATCTCGACCTGCTCGGTGGTGATCCGGTACCGGGTGGTGAGCCAGCGCAGCAGGCCGAACAGCACGATCGCCGCGATCACGCCCGCGCTGACCAGGATCCGCCACGTCTCGCCCTTGCCCAGCACGAGCAGGCCGATGAACAGCGGCACCAGGCCGAGCAGCTCGTTGAGCGGGCGGACGATGAGCATCCGCACGTCCAACCGGTGCCAGTCGACGACCGGCTCGGCGTACTCCGGCGCGGCGGGCAGCTCGGTGGTCACGTGGCATCACCCGGCGTGGCCTGGGTGGTGGTGGTCAGCTCGTCGGCCAACCGCACCGCGTCGCCGTGGTCGAGGCCCTCGATGAGCACGGGGCCGGCGGCGGAAGCGGTGGTGACGGTGACCGTGGACAGGCCGAGCAGCTGCTGCAGCGGGCCGCGCTTGGTGTCCACGGTCTGGATGCGCGAGACGGGCGCGATGCGCCACTCCTGGTTCAGCCAGCCGGCCAGCGTGTACACCGCGTCCGGGGTCGCCTCCCAGCGGTGCACCCGGTACCGCCAGCGCGGCATCACCGACGTGTGCGCGGCGCCGAGCACGAGCGTCGCGATCGCGGCCGTGACCTGCCACGGCGACGCGGTGAAGATCAGCACGACCAGCTGCGGCACCAGCAGCACCGTCCACCCGATCAGCGCGTGCAAGGTCCAGAGGGTGATCGACTTGCGGCTCACCTGGTGCCGCGGCGCACGCAGGCGCAACACTTCGCTGCTCACGCCGTCCACTGTGCCTCAAGGCCGAGCCCGCGTGCGCGCGGGCACGGCCTCGAAACCGGTTACGGCTGCGGTGCGTAGGGCGCCTGGAAGACCTTCGCCGAGGCGCTCTCGCCGAGGACGGCGACCGCGGCCGGCACGCCGACGACGACGGCGAGACCGGCGCAGATGGCGAGCGCAGCCATGATTTTGTGCAGGGAGTGCACAACCATCGTCGAACTCCGTTCGATCGTAGCGGCTTTGTCGGCAGGGGGGAGCCGGACCAGATCCGCGAGTGACGCGTGGAAGCGTCCAAGCGGAGCATGGCACAGACGGGTCATCACGGTCATCACCCACTTCTGACTCTGCCCACTAGGCAATACCCCCGGACCGGGGGCCCCGATCGTCGGGGACATCCCACCATTGGTGATAACGAGCCCGAAACGCGGAAGTGACTCAGTCGAGCACGGTCCGTGCCCGCGGCTCGTCGTCCTGGTCGACCCACCAGACGGCCGCACCCGCCCGGTCGCGCACCCCGATCGTCCGGTAGATGCGCTGGAGGTGGTTCTGCACGGTCTTCGGCGACAACGCGAGTTCCGCCGCGACGGCCGCGGTGCTCTCGCCGGCCGCGACCCGTCGCAGCACCTCGATGCCGCGCTTGGTCAGCCCGGCCCGCAGCGCCCGCGCGATGCGGCGGTTGTCCTGCTCGGCGGTGGCCGAGCTGCGCAGCGGGTCCGGCCGGGGCACCGGGCCCGACCCGTGCTCCCGGCGCGGCCCGAACGTGCGCTCGGCCAGCTGGTCCACCAGTCGCGCGGACAGGTCGTGCTCCCGCATCCGCAGCAGGTCGCGGCCCTCCTGCAGCTCCCACAACCGGTACTGCTCCAGTTGGTACCGGGCGTGGTGCAACGCCGAGTCCAACTTCCCGGCACGTTCGTAGGCCACGCTCAACGCGCCGTGCGCCCGCACCGCGACCTCCCGCGCCAGCACACCCATCGCCAGCTCGGCGGCACGGGTGAGCAGCCGCACCTGGTCGTCGTAGCGCTCACGCGCGCCGCTGATCCGCGCCCGGGCCATCAGCAGCTCGGCCCGCAGCACCGGCCGGTCCCGCCCGGCCAGCAGGCGGTCGGCGCGCTGGCACGAGCGCAGCGCCCGCTCCACCTCGCCCAGGTCCAGCCGCACGTGCGTGAGCTGCAGGTTCAGCCGGGCCATCCGCAGCGGCTGGTCGAGGTGCTTCCACCGGTCGCGGACCTGCGCGCACAGCGCCTCGGCGCGCCGCAGCTTGCGCGTGCACGGCTCGCCGTCCGGGCTGCACCGGCTCGCCGGCGAACGCACCATGCAGTGCTCGTGGTACTGCGTGCGCAGCACCTTGGCCTGCTCGAACAGGATGGAGCCGATCAGCTCGACGTCCTTGGTCAGCTCGGCCAGGCCCAGGGCGCGCGCCAACGAGTGCAGCGACCGTTCCCGCGAGTCCAGCCGCAGCTCCACCACCGCCTGCGAGAAGCTGCACCACGCCTGCAACCCGACGTGCCGGTTGGCCGCCGCGATCGCCTGCACCCGGTCGATGGTGTCCAGCGCGCCGGGCAGCAGCCCCCGCTTGCCCAGCGCCACCGACTGGGCCAGCACGCTGTGCGCCACGCCCTCGGCGTCGTCCAACCACGAGAACGCGGCCACCGCCTTCTCGGCGGCCTCCAGCGCGTCGCCGGGGCGCCCCTCGTCCAGCGCCATCCGGGCCTCGCGCAGGTTGGACACCGCGGCCTCGCGCGGATCGGCCGCTCGCTGGACGGGAATGGTCATCGTCCGCCCCGTCCTCCCGCCGTCGGTCCGGCCGCCGTCGTCCTTTGCCGGCTCGGACGACGGTCGTCCGATTGTCGGCTCCGCCGACGGTACTCACCGAAGCTCCCGCTTCAGCACCTTCCCGGTCTCATTACGCGGCAGGGCGTCGAGGAAGACGACCTCGCGCGGCACGGAGAACTTGGCCAGCGAGCCGCGCACGTGGTCGCGCACGGCCTCCTCGTCCAACACTCCCGGCTCCTGGCACACGACGTACGCGGCGAGCCGTTGGCCGAACTGCTCGTCCGGCACGCCGACCACGGCCACCTCGCGCACCCCGGCCAGACCCGCCAACAGGTCCTCGACCTCGCGCGGGTACACGTTCTCACCGCCCGAGATGATCATCTCGTCGTCGCGCCCCGAGACGAACAGCAGGCCGGCGTCGTTGCGGTAGCCGACGTCGCCGGTGGACATCAGGCCGTCGCGGACCTCCTTGCCCGCGCCGTTGGTGTAGCCGTCGAACAGCATCTCGTTGGCCACGAAGATGCGGCCGGTGGCGCCGGGGGGCACCGGGGCGCCCTGCTCGTCCAGGATCGCCAGCCGGGTGCCGTGCGGCGGCAGGCCCGCGGTGTCCGGGTGCCGGGCCAGCTCGTCCGGCCGGGCGATGCTCACCCACGACACCTCGGTGGAGCCGTAGAGGTTGTAGAGCACCGGGCCGAACTCGTCCAGGCACCGCCGCGCCACCGGCGGCGGCAGCGCCGAGCCGCTGGACGCGATCACGCGCAGCTTCGGCAGGTGCGGGCGCCCGGTCAGTTCGAGGATCCGTTGCAGCATCACGGGCACGACGAACATCGCGTCGCTGCCGTGGCGACGGGCGTCGGCGAGCACGAGCGCGGGGTCGAACCTGCGGCGCAGCACGAACGTCGCGCCGACCACGAGCCCGAGCTGGAACGCGGCCAAGCCCCAGGTGTGGAACAGCGGCGCGGGCACGGAGAACCGGTCGCCGGCCTTGAGCGGGATGCGGGACAGCACCGCGGCGGCGGGGGTGAGGCTCGCGGGCTCGGGCCGCCTGGCGCCCTTGGGTGCGCCGGTGGTGCCGGAGGTCAGCACGATCATCCGGCCGCGCGGCGGGCGCTTGGGCAGCGGCGTGGCGGGGGAGCCGGCGATCAACTGCTCCACCGTCTTGCTCTTGGTGACGCCCTCGACCCACGCCATCACCCGGCGCACCTTGCGCGGCGCGTTGGCCAGCAGGTCGCGGAACTCGGTGTCGGCGACCACGACGGACACGTCCTGCTCGCGCAGCACGACGGCGATCTGGGCCGCGCTCAACCCCGTGTTGAGCAGCACGGTGTGCGCGCCGAGCTTCACGCAGGCGGCCACCGTCTCCACGAAACCGCGGTGGTTGCGGCACAGCACCGCCACCTTCGAGCCCGCGCGCACCCCCAGGTCGTGCAGGCCGTGCGCGAGCCGGGTGGTGCGTTCGTCGACCTCGGCGTAGGTGAGCGTGCCCGCGTCGTCGATGATCGCGGGCCGGTCGGGGTGGCGCGCCGCGCCGGTGGCGAACCCGAACGCCACCGTGATGTCCCACCTCAGGTAAGCGTCCACCACCCCGAGCAACCGGCCGGGCGCCATCGGCCGCACGACACCGGCGATGACCAGTGCCGCCAATGCGCGCAGCGCTCCCACGACCCGGTTCACCGGGTCGCCCGCAGGACCAGGCGGGTGGCGCCCGCGGCGACGCCGGCCAGCGGTGACGTGCGCGGCGAGCCCTTCTCCGGCATCGCCCGGTAGACCAGGTGCAGCAGTGACCGCACGTGCTTCGGCGCGGCCTTGCGGGCGAGGTCGGCCAGCACCCCGAACGGGAGGTTGACCTCCTCGGGACGGCGTTCCAGCGCCCGCACCACCCACTGCGCCGCCCGTTCGGGGGTCGCCGCCGGGAACGCGTCGTAGATCTTCGTCGGTCCGATCATGGGCGTTCGCACCAGCGGCATCCGCACGGAGGTGAACGTGACACCGTCGGCCACCGTCTCGCCGGCCGCCACCCGGCTGAACGCGTCCAGCGCGCTCTTCGAGGCCAGGTAGGCGGAGAACCGGGGCGTGTTGATCTGCACTCCCATGCTGGAGATGTTCACGATGTGCCCGGACCGCCGTTCCCGCATGTGCGGCAGCAGGCCCAGGACCAGCCGCAGCGGTGCGAAGTAGTTCAGCGCCATGGTGCGCTCGTAGTCGTGCAGCCGGTCCACCGACAGGTGCGCGCTGCGCCGGATCGACCGGCCCGCGTTGTTGACCAGCACGTCGATGCCGTCGTGCTCGGCCAGCACCTGCTTGAGCAGGGCGCCCACCGCCTCGCCGTCGGTCAGGTCGCACGGGTAGGTGTGCGCGGTGCCGCCCTCGGCGCGGATCAGCCCGGCCACCTCCTCCAGTTCGTCGGCGCGGCGTGCGACCAGCAGGGGCACCGCCTTGCGGCGGGCCACGGCGAGGGCGGTCGCCGCGCCGATGCCGGACGACGCGCCGGTGATCAGCACCGTGCGCCCGGCCAGGCCGTGCCTGCGGGCGGCGCGCAGCGGGTCGAGGTGGTCGGCCCAGTACCGCCACAACGTGCCCGCGTAGGTGGTGATGTCGGGCGGTTCGAGCCCGGTGACCGCGCGGGTGGCGGTCGAGTCGAACTCGGCGTGCACGGCCAGGTGGGGCAGCACCTGCGGCGGGATGCCCAACTCGGTGAGCACGCCGGTGACGATCGCGCCGGTCGGCGCGGCGGGCAGCGGCACCGGCACGCTGAACCGGACCTTCGGCGCGCCGCAGGCGGCGGCCAGCGCGTTGTAGACCTCGCCGAGCGGCACTGAGCGGTGCGCGGTGAGGTGGAACGTGCTGCCGGCGGGCACGTCGGCGTGGATCAGCCGGTCCAGCGCCCGCACCACGTAGTCGACCGGGACCAGGTTCGCGGCCCCGAAGTGCGGCGCGACCAGCGGCAGCCCGCGCGGCAGCCGGGCGAGCGCGGCCAGCGCGGTGAAGAAGTAGTACGGGCCGTCGACCTTGTCGATCTCGCCGGTGCGCGAGTCGCCGACCACCGCGCCCGGCCGGTACACCCGCCATGGCGTGCCCTGCTCGCGGACGAGCTGCTCGGCGGCGTGCTTGGTCGCGTGGTAGGGCGAGGGCAGGTGCTGGCCGAGGTCGAAGTCGTCCTCGGTGAACGTGCCGCGGTGGTCGCCCGCGACCGCGATGGACGACACGTGGTGCAGCAGCCCGCAGCCGGTGCGCCCGGCGTACTCGACCACCCGCCTGGTGCCCTCGACGTTGACGGCGTGGTGCTCCTCGGCCGACGCGGTGAAGTCGTAGACCGCGGCCAGGTGCACGACGTGGTCGACCCGTTCGGCGTCGATGGGGGAGCAGGCGAGGTCGCCCAGCACCGGGGTCAGCTTGTCGTGCGGGTCCAGCTTGTCCGCCGACTGCGGCCTGACCAGCGCGAACACCCGTTCGCAGTCCGGTCGCCGCAGGAGCCTGGCGACCAGGCGCCTGCCGAGGAAACCCGTCGCGCCGGTGACGAAGTAGGTACTCACGGCCCCGATACTGACACTACCTACCCGTCAGTAGGAAGAGTGCGGCGTGAAATCGGAACGGTGGTGATCAGTTTTCGGGGGTGCCGGACGCGTTCACCACCGCGTCGCGCAGGGCCGCGCGCAGGCGGCCCACCTCAAGCGGCGTCAGCACGGCCGCCTCGCCCGGCGGCACGGTCACCACGACGTGCCCCTGGCTCACGAAGACGGTCATGTCACGGCGGCGTGACGCGATGTCGCGGCAGGAGATCTGCCACTCCTTGCCAGTACTCACGGCCCCCAACCTCCAGCTGTCTCGACACGGTGTGCTCGGACCAATCCGGGCGCTCGCGGGGAGGAGACGCACGCGGGTTGGTGCCATGACGGGAGATTCCGCCGGGCGACCGTGCCGAGCTGTCGCTAGCGTCGCATGCGGCCATCGCCAACGTCACCTGAAGGGGTGAGAAAATGGCTGAACCGCAACGGATCGTGATAATCGGGCCGGGGTTGGCCGGTGCCGCCGCCGCGGGGGCGTTGCGGGATCGGGGTTACACCGGTGACCTCGTCGTCTTCGGCCGTGAGGAGCACCAGCCGTACGAGCTTCCGGCGCTGTCGAAGGAGTTGCTCCTCGGTGACGCCGAAGCGCCCAACCGCGTGCACGAGCCCGATTTCTACGGGAACCGGCGGATCGAGCTGCGGTCGGGGGTCGAGATCGTCCGGTCGGACGTCGGCGAACGGGTGGTCGTGGACGGGGCCGGAGTGTCGCATTCGTACGATCGGTTGATCCTGGCGACCGGCTCGACGCCGCGCCGGTTGCCGGTGCCGGGTGGAGAGCTCCCGGCTCTGCGCACCCTGCGCATCGCCGGCGTTGCGCGACCAGCTGGCCGACGGCGAGGAGTTGCGGGCGTTGGTCGACGGGCAGGCGCGGACCACGCCGGAGCGGTTGCGCGGCTAGGCCGTCACAGGCAGGAGCCGCTGTCGGGTCCGTGGTCGGACGAGATCAGGCGCTGCAGCAGCAGGTGCAGCGCGTGGGCCTCCTCCGGCGCGAGGTCGGCGGTGAACTCGCGTTCCACCTCGGCGTGCAGCTTCTCCACCTCGCACTGGACGGCCCGGCCCTGCTCGGTGATCACCGGCACGCGCACCCGGCGGTCGTTGGGGTCGGGCTTGCGCACGATCAGGCCCGCGCGCTCCAACCGGTCCAGCTCCGCGGTCAGGGTGGTCTTGTCCAGGCCCAGCGAGTTGCCCAGGGCCAGCTGCGTGCGCAGGAACTCCTCGCTGACCAGCGCGGACAGCACGATCTGCCCACGCGTGGTGATGCCGTGGCGCCCCGCCGCCTCCTGGGCGACCACGCCCAGCTTCTGCGCCGCGCGGTGCAGCAGCCAGTTCAGTCCCGCGCGGCTGGTGCAGCCGTGGTCGGCGGGGAGATCCATGGCCCGATCATACGCCGAGGACGAGATATTCTCACTCAAGAACATCTTGACTCGGAACGCATCCGGTCATATGTTCTCAGCCAAGAACTTCTTGGGAGGAACTATGGCGCACCTGCTCCACATCGACACCAGCCTGCGGTTCGAGGGCTCGGTGTCCCGCGAGGTCGGGGGGACTTTCGCGGAGGCGTGGCGGGCCGCCCACCCGGACGGCGACTACACCTACCGGGACCTGGCCGCGGACCCGTTGCCGCACGTCGACCCGGCGGCGCTGGCCACGCGCGAGGCCGCGGGGGACCGCCCGCTGGAGCAGCGGTTGGTCGCGGAGGTCAAGGCGGCGGACACCGTGCTGCTCGGCGTGCCGATGTACAACTTCGGCCTGCCGTCGAGCCTCAAGGCGTGGCTGGACTGGATCATGGTGCCGGAGCTGTTCGTCGACCAGGGCACCGGCGAGGGCGTGCTGACCGGCACGCGGGTCGTGGTCGTCACCGCGCGGGGTGGGTCGTACGCGCCCGGCACGCCGCGGCACGGGTTCGACTTCCAGGAGCCCTACCTGCGGGCCGCGTTCAGCATGATCGGCCTGGATCGCGACCTGGAGTTCGTGCACGCCGAGCTGACCAAGGCCCACACCGTGCCGCAGCTGGCGCAGTTCCGGGAACTCGCGGTCGCCTCCCTGGAGGACGCGCACCGGGTGGTGCGCAAGCTGGCCACCGCCTGAGGGGCGTGATCGCCGAACAAGTCGCGCACGGCCGACGCGACGGGGCGGGGTGGTGGACGGACCAGGGGGCGGTCCACCACCCCGCGGCATCGTCGGCTGCCCGTCCGCGGCGTGGTGGCCGTGGATACTGTCCGCATGGTCGAGCCGATCGCCGCGGTGGTGGTGCGGGCCGCCGAGTTGACCGCCCGCGGTCTGCCGCGCCAGGCGATCGAACTGCTCCAGCCGGCCCTCGTGGCCAACCCGCTGCACGGTGAGGCGTGGTGCCGACTCGCCGCCGCGTACCTCGACGTGGGCGAGCCGGACCCGGCCCTGACGGCGGCGAAGCGGGCACTGGTCCTCGACGGCGACCCGTCGTGGGCGCAGCGGTTGACCGCGTTGGCGTTGAGCGAGCTCGGACGCCACGCCGAGGCGGTGGTCGCGGCGCGCGAGTGCGTGCGCCGCAAGCCCGGCGACTGGCGGTGCCAGGTGGTGCTCGCCGAGGTCCTGGCCGACAGCCCGGAAGGTCAGCGCGAGGCCGTCGAGGTCGCGCGGGAAGCGACGCACCTCGCGCCGGGGCAAGCCCGCGCGTTCCAGGTGCTCGGCGACGCCGCGCTGCGCGTGCGCGACTGGGGCACGGCCGAACGCGCCTACCGCACCTCGTTGCGCCTCGACCCCGATGACGACGACGTGCGTGCGAACCTCGCCACCGTGCGGCGCAAGCGCGGCGGCGCACCCGTGCCGCCGCCGTCCGGCGAGGCGCTGCACGCCGCCCACGTCCTGGTCTGGCCCGCGATGTCACGGCTCGCCGCGCTGCTCGTCGCGGGCGGGTTGGTGCTGCTGCTGGCGGGCATGCCGAGGCCGACGCCGCTGCTCGGCTGGTTCTCCGGCCTGCTGGTCGTCGGCTGCCTCGTGGTCGTGGGGCTGGTGCTGCTGCGGGCCGGGCGCGGGGTGCGGCGGGCGTTGGTCCGGCTTCCCCTGCACCGGCCGAAGGTCGCCGTGGTGGCGACGGCGTTCGGGCTCTCCACGGTGATCCTCGCGGTGTGGACGGTCGCGCTGCTCTTCGGTGCGACGACGATGCAGCCGCTCGTGGTCGCCTGGCTGTGCGCGCTGATCGGCGGAGCCGTCGTCGTCCTCGTCGGAGGTCGCTAACCTGGACGTCGGGGAGGAGGGCCGATGACCCGAGGCGCGCTGATCGCGATCCTGGCGCTGATCGCGGGTTTCGTCGTGTCCGGACCCGGTCCCGCCACGCCCGTCGACGTGGTCGCCGTCTCGTCGACCGTCGACGCGGCCCACCTGCCCGGCACGGCCGCCCGCGCTACGAACGCCGGGCACCCGGTGCAGGTCCACCTGGGCCAGCCGCTGGACGGCGTCCAGCCCGCCGTGCACGTCACGCCCGCGCCGCCGGTGCGGGTGGACGTCGTGGACCCGACCCACCGCACCCCCGAGCGCAACGGCCGCCCGCCGCTCGGCGAACGCGCACCGCCCCTGACCTCCGGTAGCTGAACCCACCCCGTTCACCTCACCCGGAGGTCCCTTCACCATGCCGCGCCCCAGCGCGCGGCGAGCGCTACTCGTCCGTGGGCTGCTTGCCCTCGGCGTGCTCGCCGCGTCCGCCTTCACCCTGCTCACCGTCCAACCGCGCCTCGGGCTCGACCTGCGCGGCGGCACCCAGATCGTGCTGGAGACACCGTCCGAAGCCACTTCCGACGCCACCGACCGAGCCATGGAGGTGCTGCGCCGGCGGGTCGACGAACTCGGCGTGGCCGAGCCCGTGCTGGCCCGCTCCGGCGACCACCGCATCGTGGTCGAGCTGCCCGGCGTGCAGGACCCCACCGAGGCCATCGAAGTGCTCGGCCGCACCGCGCAGCTGAGGGTGCAGCCGGTGACCGGGCCCGGCGACGTGCCGACGCCCGAGGGCGACGCGATCGGCCTCGGCGAGGTCGTGCTGACCGGAGAGGGCATCAAGGACGCGCGCGCCACGCCCAACCCGCAGGGCGTCGGCTACCTCGTCGGCGTCGACTTCCAGGGCGACGCCCCGCAGGCGTGGCAGCGGGTGACCGCCGAGGCCGCGTGCTCACCGCCGGGCGACCCGCAGCGGCGGGTGGCGTTCGTGCTCGACGGGGAGGTCGTGTCCGCGCCCCAGGTCGACCCGTCGGTGGTGTGCCGGACCGGCATGATCGGCGGCAGCACGTCCATCACCGGGCAGTTCAGCCAGGCCGAGGCCGAGGAGCTGGCGCTGGTGATCCGGTCCGGCGCGCTGCCGGTGCCGGTCGAGGTGGTGGAGCAGCGGACCGTCGGGCCGACGCTCGGCGCGGAGGCGATCGAGGCCAGCGCCCGTGCGGCCATCATCGGGGTGGCGCTGACCGGGCTGTTCCTGATCTTCGTGTACCGGCTGGCCGGGCTCGTGGCGGTGCTCGCGCTGGGCGGGTACGCGGCCCTGGCGTACGCGGCGATGCTGGCGATCGGTGCCACGTTGACGTTGCCCGGGTTGGCCGGGTTCGTGCTGGCCATCGGCATGGCGGTGGACGCGAACGTGCTGGTGTTCGAGCGGTCGCGGGAGGAGTTCGCGCGGCGCAAGCGCTTGCCGCGGTCGGTGGACCAGGGGTTCCGCGGGGCGTTGAGCGCGGTCGCGGACTCGAACGTCACCACGATGCTGGCCGCCGGGCTGCTGTTCTGGCTGGCCACCGGTCCGGTGAAGGGGTTCGGCGTCACGCTGTCGATCGGTGTGCTGGCGTCGTTGTTCAGCGCGCTGGTGCTGAGCCGGGTGCTGCTCCAGCTGGTCATGCCGCTGCTGGAACGGCGGCCCCGGTGGAGCGGGCTGCACTCGTTGGGGCGGGTGCGCACCTGGCTGACCTCGCGCGGGATCACGCTGTTCCGGCGGCCCCGGCGCTGGCTGCTCGCGGCCGGGCTCGTGCTGCTGGCCGCGGTCGGCGGCCTGGTCGTGCGCGGGCTGGAGCTGGGGGTGGAGTTCACCGGCGGTCGGATGCTGGAGTTCACCGCCTCCTCGGTGGACACCGGGCGGGTGCGCGCGGAGCTGGCGTCCGCCGGGTTCGGTGACGCGGTCGTGGCGACCTCGGGCTCGGACGGCCTCTCGGTGCGCACGGGTCCCGTCGACTCGGCCGCCGCGGCGCGGCTCGGTGAGGCCGTCGATCGCGCGACCGGGGGCGCGGAGCAGGTGAGCAACGAGCTGATCGGTCCGAGCCTCGGTTCGGAGCTGCGGCGCAACGCGCTGGTCGCGCTGGCCATCGCGGTGGCCGCGCAGCTGGTCTACCTGGCCGTCCGGTTCGACTGGCGGCTCGGCGTGGCCACGGTGGTCGCGCTGGTCGCGGACGTGGTCGTGCTCGTCGGGGCGTTCGCGTGGCTGGGCAAGACGGCGGACGGCGTGTTCCTGGCCGCGCTGCTCACCGTGATCGGGTACTCGGTCAACGACTCGGTGGTGGTGTTCGACCGGGTGCGCGAGCTGCGGCGGACCAGGGCGCCGTTCCCCGATGTGATGAGTTCGGCCGTGCTGCAAACCCTGCCCCGGACGGTCAACACGGGTATCGGCGTGCTGTTCGTGCTGGCCGCGCTGCTGGTCCTCGGTGACGGGTCGCTGGCCGACTTCTCCACCGCGCTGCTGATCGGGCTGGTCGCCGGTACGGTCTCGACCGTGTCGACCGCGGCGCCGGTGGCGATCGTGTTGGAGGACCGATGAGCACAGGCCACGCGTTGCTCGCGGTCGGCGGTGCCTTCCTCGCCGCCGGTGTCATCGCGCGAGCGGGTGTCCGGATAGGACTGCCCACGATCCCGCTGTTCATGGTGGCGGGCATCCTGTTCGGGCCCCACACGCCGGGTCTGTCGCTTGTGGACGACCCGGGCGAGATGGGCGTGCTGTCCAGCCTCGGACTGGTGTTCCTGCTGTTCTACCTCGGCCTTGAGTTCTCGGTGGACGACCTGGTGTCGGGCGGGCGGCGGTTGGCCATGGCCGGCGTCGGCTACCTGGTGCTCAACATCGGCGGCGGGCTGGCGTTCGGGTTCGCGCTGGGCTGGGGCACGCGCGAGGCGCTGGTGATCGCCGGCGCGATCGGCATCTCGTCGTCCGCGATCGTGACGAAGCTGCTGGTCGAGGCGCGGCGGTTGCGCAACCCCGAGTCACGGCTGGTGATGGGCATCATCGTGATCGAGGACGTGTTCCTCGCCCTCTACCTCGCCGTGCTGCAGCCCGTGCTCAGCGGCACGTCCGGGGTGTCCGCGCTGGTCGACTTCGGCAAGGCGTTCGCGTTCCTGCTGGTCCTGGCCGCGATCGCGCGCTGGGGTGGCCGGGTGGTGACCAGGCTGTTCCAGCCGGCGGACGACGAACTGCTGGTCGTGTGCTTCGTCGGCGTGGCGGTGACGGGCGCGGCGGTCGCGCACGAGCTCGGCGTGTCCGACGCGATCGGCGCGTTCATGGTGGGCGCGGTGCTGGGGGGCTCCGGCGTCGCGCCCCGCGTGCACAAGCTGGTGCTGCCGCTGCGGGACGCGTTCGGGGCGTTGTTCTTCTTCATCTTCGGACTGAGCATCGACCCCGGCGCCGTGGGTACCGTCGTGCTGCCGATCCTGGCGGCGGTCGCGGTGACGATCGTGCTGAACCTCGGCGCGGGCCTGTTCGCCGCCAAGCTGCACTCGTTCGACCGGCAGCAGGCCGTCGACATCGGCCTCACCGTCCTGACCCGCGGCGAGTTCTCCCTGGTGCTCGCGTCGATGGCGGTGGCCGCCGGCCTGAACTCCCGCGTCGCCCCGTTCGTGGCGGGGTACGTGCTGCTGCTGGCCGTCGTGGGCCCACTGGCGGTGCTCCGCTCGGACCGCCTCACCTGGCTCCTGCCCAAGCGCGTGTTCGTGTAGCAAAGTGGACCCATGACCGGATTCGCCGCGTACCAGAACGAGATCTTCTGAGTGTGGTTCTGGCTGACCAGTCCTCTTCGGACCCGGCGACCCTCTGACCAGCGGGAACTCTCTCGTCAGTTCTCGGTGGTTCTTGTGCTCGCCCGACGTTGTACGGCCTGGTGACGGCCTGGGAGTTGATCACCACACGGGCGCTGCCCTTGATGCGAACGACGCGTCAGGGACAGCGCCCGTCGTGCATCCTGGGCCTGGTGCTCATCGCCGGTGGCCTTCTCGATGGCAAGACGGCGAAGCCGTCGCGGCAGCCGATCGCCGTGCCCAGCCCGACCAAGCCGCGTGACCGCGCGATCGTCCCTACCGGTGTTGCTCCCGAGCTGCTCCTGGTCGTGGCCTCAGTGCTGGCGCGCCGCTTCCCGGCCACGTGCACCGACTCCGCGCACGGCCGACGGGCGGAGCGAAGCGGGAGCCCGGCGTGCCGTGATGTGGGGAGTCGGTGCCAACGTGCGCCGGTCCCAGTCGCGCGCTGCCGCAGGCGGCGCGCCTTGATCCCATAGAGCCAAGTTCTGCAGTAATCAGTAGTGGTTGCACCGGGTGACTATCGCGGTGAGTCGATCAAGTCTGAGCTTCGTAGCTCACAACTCGCTGGTACCGTACAGTGTCGAGATGGGTACCGTTATGAAGGACCAGGAAGGCTCATTCTCCCCTGTTGCTGGCCACCACTGGCTCCTGAGCTGGATGAATGAGTTTGATGTTCAGAATGGCGAACAAGCACTCGAACGTGCGCGTTTCCCAGGAGCGCTCCAACGGCTGTATGATCTGGCCAAAAAAGAGAATGAGACTTACGGGAAGTACGTGTACCAGAATTCTCCTAGCTCGATTGTAGGTGGTAGTGGTCTAGATCTGGGGGAGAGGGGAAGCGTCTGTGGCCATCCTGAATGTCGCACAAAGTTTCTAGATAGAGAGCTAATTCAGATACTCCATTACTTCGACTACATTGTCATGGAGGGTCCTTCGTCGCAGGAGTATGTGCGGGCTTTCGAGGATGGAGGCGAAAAATCTGTCGAGAACCTGATGATTTACAAGTTGGATTGGGATGTTGAATCTCTGAGCTATGCACGAAGGTCCGGGGCGGTCGATTATACATATTTTATTCCGAAGCCAAACGCATTCTGTCAGAGCCACTTCACCGTTCACGCACAAGAGTTGGGAGTAGCAGAACTGGCAGACTTGAAGAATGTCCGTGAGCTTGCCCGGAAAATTGCTCGAGAGGGTTCGGTGAGGATCCAAAAGTCGAGTGTCGAGAATAGATGGTCGTATAAGATTGTGCATCCCTCGATGGGTGAACTACCTCTATTAATTATGAGTGGGAAGTCTGCGCCACCTAGGCACGTCGCAGTGGAAACAGTACTTCGCGACGAAATTTCAAACATGGTTTCAGATCTAGCCGCCTCGAAGATGCTCGGAGTTCCACTTGCTGCGGCAGTCCGTCCTGCGGTGTTCGGAAAAGGTAACGGTAGTTCGCTGAATGTAACCGTCGATCAGGTCGCCGCTAGACTTCAGATACCTTTCATTGAAGGTCTTCGAGCTTATGATTTCCTCAAGCTTCGCGAGGAAAGCTGGGAAGAGTTCGCGCGCTTCCGTGCATCGCTTACTGTTGCGATCAAAGAGAGCGTTGAAAAAGCTGGAGACGCCTCGCCCGACGAAATTGCTACAAAGGTCAGGCGTGATTTTATAGAGCCAGCTATAGCGGACATTGTGCGCAAATTGAAAGCCAATCGGAAGCTGACAATCATAAAGTCAGCAGCTGGGCTTTCAGTAGGTGCAGCGGTTGCTGCTGTTGGCTCTTTGACTGCAATGCCACTTCTGCTTGCAGCAGGAGTGACGGCTGCGGCTACACCACTTGCTCAAGTATACAAGCACTTTGACGACAAACGAGACATTGAATTGTCTGACTGTTATTTCCTGTGGAAGGCGGCACGCGTTTCGGATCATTAGACGAATGTGATTCATGCGTATTTGATGCATTCCAACAGTTCGCGTGCGATGCCGGGCGCTGCCGCTACGATGTTGGTGGACTTCACATCGTGCCAATTTCCTGAGGTGTCCGTTACTTCCGCTCCTGCTTCTCGTGCGATCAAAATTCCAGCGGAAACATCGATCATATTATTGGACATCATTACCGTTGCATCAATTCGGCCTTCCGCAAGCCAAGCCAAATCGTACGCAGCTGAACCGAACATGCGAACACGTTCAACTCGCTTGACAAGTGCCGACGTGACCGCTATGCGCTCTTCATTTTTCTTTTCGGCATTTGAGCCGGTTGCGTAATCACCGATCGAGATAATAGCTTTGGAGAGCTTTGCTGTGTCGCTGGTGCGGATTTTCTTCGCATTCATGTACGCGCCCCGCCCGGTTGCTGCGTAGTATTGCATGCCAAAATGAGGGAGCGAGATGGCTGCGACGGTGGTGACCCCTTCATTGATCAAGGCTACCTGTACGGCACAGATGGGGATCCCGTGTGTGAAATTTGCTGTGCCGTCGATGGGGTCTAAAGCCCAAAATAGCGTACCATCGGATCCTTCACGAGCGCCTTCCTCTTCTCCGGTGAAGCCGATTTCTGGCGTATGTTCCGCGAGGTAAGCCCGAATCTTACGTTCAATTTTCAGGTCGACATCCGTAACGGTATCGCGGTCTTTTTTCTCGGTGACTATTTTTGGCCGACTGTTCTTAATCATGATGCCGCCAATTTCCACGGCTTTTTGTGCGATTTCGGCCAACTGGTCGAGTGGTCGCATCACCCGGTCTCCTTCGCGCGGTTCCACATGGAGTCGAACACCTGAGAGAAGGTGCTGAACAAGCCCGGTACGGCGTCGCCCTTCTCGATCACGAGGGTAGGGGATTCGACGCCTCGGGCGTCGGGCAGGTAGGGCTGGACTACGCACTTGGTCTGGTCGGTGATGAGGATGTTGTAGCGGAGTGGTTCGTCGTAGACGCGGATGTGGAGTTGGCCGCGTGCGTCCGGTGAGACCTTGGCTCCGACTCGGCGTAGGGCTTCGATGTTGAGGCGGGTGAGCATGGAGAGGTGGCCTTCGGGTAGGCCTTCCTCGTGTTCGCGGGCGGTGATGTTGTGGCCGTTGGGGTCGAGGAAGAGGGCTTTGATGGTGGTGCCGGTTTCGATGGAGTCGAGGAGGGCTTTGTCGGAGTACTGCTGGCAGAGGACGTTGAGGGACAGGCCTGCGATGTGGATCTCCTGTGCGCCTTCGAAGAGGTCGCGTGGGGTGACGTTGTGCAGGAACTCGGTGCGGCTGGGGTAGACGGCGGTGACGTCGGCCAGGCGGGCCTGTTGGGGCATCTGGACCGGGCGTGGCACCGGGTGGGTGGAAGCCGCGGGGCGTTGGGGTGGGGTGACGAGGCTCTCGGTGTCGCCCTCGTGTGGGGACAGGAGTTGTTCGGCGGTCCAGCCGGGGAACATCTTTTCGAGGATGCGGCAGTGGTCGGCGTAGGGCAGGCCGAGTAGGTCGCCGGACAGCCAGCGGTAGAACTGGGCCTTGCTGGGGTAGCGGCCGATCAGGTCGGTGTCGAGTTGCTTGGCGACGCGGTCGTACTCCTTGCAGAAGGTGCGGTAGCCCTGCATGTGGCGTTGCCTGAGCAGGACTCTCAAGAGAGTGGA
Organism: Actinosynnema sp. NPDC050801; assembly: GCF_040673975.1. Taxonomy (NCBI): domain Bacteria; kingdom Bacillati; phylum Actinomycetota; class Actinomycetes; order Pseudonocardiales; family Pseudonocardiaceae; genus Actinosynnema; species Actinosynnema sp. NPDC050801. The sequence continues at coordinate 158,685 of NZ_JBFAQZ010000004.1, forward strand.
CTCTGTGGCCATGTGGTCTCCCCCCACGTGATGCCGGTAGGGCGAGGCTAGCACTCAGACGAGACCAAGACGAGACAACTTGAGATCGACACGCGGCCGGTACGCGGCAGGTGAGACCGCTGCGGACCTGGGACGGGACCATTGGCCAACGAATCTGAATGGGCAAGCCGCGACACAGCGGCACCAGTCAGAGGAGTTGACACCGATGGCGATCAGCAAGGGGTACCGGTTCCCCGTCTCGTTCGATGACGCGTTCCCTCAGGGCCTGGTGATGGTCGGGGAGGTCATGCCGGACACGGAGTACCAGACGCGTGACGAGAGGGCGGCCGGTCGGCCGGTGCGTCAGCGGGTGGACGAGGCGACCGGGAAGCGGCAGTGGAAGGTCACGGTCACCGACCCGCACGAGCCCAACGCCAAGCGCAAGAGCTTCGAGATCACGTTGCTGGCCGACGTTCAGCCGGTGCCCACGACGGGTGAGGTGTTGCCGGGGATGCGGCCGGTCGAGTTGGACGGGTTGACCGCTGAGCCTCGGATCGCGGGCAACGGTGAGTTCAAGTACCAGTCGTACCTGTTCCGGGCGACCGGATTCCGAGCGGCGGGGAGGTCGGCGGGTTCGGCTCCTGCCGGTGGCAAGTCGAACGGTGGCAGCGCCGAAGTCAAGGCCGCGTGAGCCGTGTCCGATCTTCAGCAACTGATTGTGCAGTGGCAGGCGGCGTACCGGGCCTACACGGAGGCGCATGAGGCGAACCGGTACGTCGCTGCCGATGATCCGGCGGCTGCGGCTCGGATCGCGCCGACCTATCGGCGGGTGGCGCGGTTGTGGCGGCAGCTCGCGGCGTCGGAGAGCACGCCGTGGTGGGCCAAGGCGGCGGCGCTGCACGCGGCCGAGACATTCGACCACCAGGCCGACGTCAACGAACGCGTGGCGGGCGGCGATCGGCAGGCCGGTGGGCATCGCGTTCACGCGCCGGTGGAGGGGGTGAGTGGTAGTGGCGAGGACCAAGCCTGATCGGTGGGCGGCGGCGTATGCGGTGACGTTGCTCAAGGACGCGCACGAGGCGTTGACGCATCTGATGCCCGCGCCGGACGCGTCGCCTGAGGTGTGGCGGGTGTTCTACCTGCGGTCGGCCGAGGTGTACGCGCGGGTCGCGGAGGTTGATCGGGGTCATCACCACGAGGCGCTGTATTGGGCCGCGCGCGAGGGTGCCAAGGCTAAGGGGGTTGTGTCGGGTGAGCGTTGAGCAGGCTGTGAGGCGGACTCGTGGCGGGGCCGGTCGCGGTCTCGACCGTGTGGTGCGGGACGGGTTGCCGTTGGCCGACTTGTCCGGTGCCGGGTACACGCCGTTGATGTTCGAGGCGGTAATGCGCCAGCTCATCGGCTCCCCGCACGAGGAGTGGTCGTTGCGGTCCTTGGCGCGGGCGGCGCGGATGCCGTACTCCGCGGTGCGCCACATCTGCCGTGACCTTGTCGAGCTGGGGCACGTGACCGTCGATGAGGGGACGTTGCAGGGTGCCGTGTCCGTGTATCGGCATCGTCTGTCGCCGGAAGGGCTTGCGTACTGGGGTGGTCCGCTGGTGGCGCACGACTGGTTGCGTGACGCGGACGCGTGGCGGGATTCCCGGCTGGCACCGGTGATGGGGTCGCGTCTGTCGGCCGAGGATCGGGCGCGGGATGAGGCGGTGGGTTACTCGTTCCCGGTGCTGTACCGGGTGGCGGATGCGCTGGTGCTCGTCCCGTCGCGGGAGTGGACGGTCGAGGACTTGGTGACGGCGGCGGGCGCGTCAGAGGAGATGGTGCGTCTGGCCTGCCTGGACCTGGTCGCGGCCGGTCATGCCACGGGTCACGAGTGGCGGGAGGACGGCGGGGAGGGCCGTGAGGAGACGCGGTTCAAGATCACCCTCGGCGGGCTCGCGGCCTGGTTGCGCTGGATGCCTGACCCGTTGGACTACTAGCTAGCCGGTGGTGTGGGCGGGCATCGGATGCAGCGGTGTCCGCCTGCACTGGCGGGTGACATCTGAAGACGATCACTGACCTTGTCGGTCGTGGTCGTCGGTGAACGGACCTCAAGTCTTGGCGGGCCTGGAGCTGTTCACCGACGACGCAACGACCGGGGTTTCTCGCGCGCTTTTGTTGACACACAAGGGGTTCCGGTCATGTCAAGGCTATCGGTACGTGGGGGCGGTGCGTCAAGTCGGCGTGGTGCCCCGTCTGTGTGGAAGCTGTCGAACGGTCGGCCCTGCGGGGCGTGCAAGCGGTTCGGCGTCTACGCGCCCAACCAGCTCGTCTGCTGCTCCTGCCTGGGCTGGCTGCCGCTGATCTTCGCCCCCGTGGGGCGTGCGTAATGGGCGGCGGCAAGTGGGTCGACCCGGCCCCGTTCGAGGGTGTCCGGCCTCGACTGCCGTGGTGGGCATTGGTGCCCGGTAAGGCGAAGTGGCTGGCCTTGCTGGTGGTCGCGGTGTGGCTCGTCCTGGTCGGCGTCGTGCGCCTGGTGCTCGTCGTGGTCCGGTATCCGGTGGTCACGATGGTCCCGGTGTCGGCGGCCTGGTGCTGGTGGCGGTTCGGCCTATCGCCGCTGGTATTGACCTTGTTGTCGCTGGTCGCGGCATTGACGATCTGGGCCGGTCTGGATCGGCGGTCGTTCCTGCGGCACGGCTGGTACCGGTTGGTCACCGAGTGGCGACGTGCCACCGTCTACGTGCCTCGATGGCGGTCGGTGATGCGACTCGCCGACCTGGCCAAGCGGGACCGAGGGCGTGAGTACCGGCCGAAGCTGCGGCGGGTCCGGTCCGAGGGGTGGCGGGACCGGGTGCGAGTGCGGATGGTGCCTGCTCAGTCACCTGAGGCGTGGGAGCTGCGACGCGATGGGTTGGCGCACTCGTTCGGGGCTCGCTCGTGTCGGGTGCGGGTGCTGCGGCCGAGGGTGATCGAGCTGGACTTCGTCCACCGCGACCCGCTGCTGCGTCCACTGCCGGTGCCGCTGCTGGCCGACTCAACCGAGGTGGACCTCAAGCGGGTGGTCGTCGGGAGGACTGAGACGGGCAAGCCGTGGCGGCTGCGTCTGCTCGGGTCCCAAGTGCTCGTCGTCGGCGTGCCCGGTGCGGGCAAGGGCTCGGTGCTCTGGTCGCTGGTGTGGCAGCTCGCACCGGCCGTCCGTACGGGTCTGGTCCGGCTGGTCGGGATCGACCCGAAGGGCGGGATGGAACTCGGGCAGTGCCCGGACGCCTTCGACCGCGTCGTGTATGACAACGGACCGGAAGCCGTTGCCCTGCTTGAGGAAATCGCCGCAGAGGTCAAGGAGCGGGCGACGCGCTACCGGGGTGTTCGGCGGCTGTGGGCGCGGTCGACTGGCGAGCCGTTCACGGTCCTGGTGGTCGACGAGCTGGCGGACCTGATCGCCTACCAGCCGGACAAGCAGCTCCGGGAACGCGCGGTGCGGGCTATCCAGACGATCACCTCTCAAGGGCGTGCACCTGGCTACGCGGTCGTGGGCCTGGTCCAAGACCCGCGCAAGGAGGTCGTGTCCTTCCGGCACCTGTTCTCCACCCGCGTGGCACTGCGCCTGGACGAACCGCAGCAAGTGGACATGGTCCTTGGCGACGGCGTCCGCCAACGTGGCGCGGCGGCGCACGAGATCAGCGAGAACACGCCCGGTGTCGCCTGGATCAAGGAGGACGGGCAGAGGGAGCCGGATCGGGCTCGGGCGTTCCACGTCACGGATGCCGACCTGGTCGAGCTGGGCGTGTTCCTGTCCGACGCGGAGGTGCACGACTTCCCAACCAGGCCCGATGGCGACGAGGGGAGGGCGGCGGCATGAGCGGTGAGACTCGTGCTGAGCGGATGCGGCAGCCCATCGCCCTGGACGTGGCCAAGGCTGCGGCCGAGAAGTACGGCGTGTGCGTGCGGCCGTTCACGATGGAAGTAGAGGACCGGGCCACCTACGAAGTCCGTTACGTTGCGGTGCCGTGCGGGTCGACGGTGGAGAGCGTCTGTGCGCCGTGCGCGAAGAAGGCCAAGGCGCTGCGGATGGCCCAGTGCCGTGAGGGCTGGCACATGGCCGAGGAACCCGACTTCACCCCCACTCCGCCGACCAAGGACCAGACAGACCTGCTGACCTTCCGGGCGGACCTGGTCAAGGCGTACCGGGAGGCGGTCGAGGCCGGGGCTGCGGGTGATGCGGACGAGCTGCGGGAGGAGATCCACTCGGTCGACGAGGAACTTCGGCAGCTCGGCGTTCGGGGTCGCTTCCCCTCTCCCGACGTACCTGCCAAGCGGCCTGTGAAGCGGTCGACCAGGCGGCGGCAGGACGCGCCGAACCTGCCCCGTCGGCGGGTCGAGAAGCGCACCGTGGGCCGGGAGTACGCGGGAGGGTTCCGGCCCTCGATGTTCGTCACGCTCACCCTCGACACCTACGGCCGCGTGCGGGACGACGGCACACCGGTCAACGCGGACACGTACGACTATCGGCGGGCGGCTCGGGACGCGGTGCACTTCGCCTCGCTGGTGGACCGGTGGTGGCAGAACCTGCGCCGGGTCGTCGGGTGGGATGTCCAGTACTTCGCCACCGTCGAACCGCAACGCCGAGCGGCGCCGCACCTCCATGCGGCAGTCCGCGGTTCGATCCCGCACGAGACCATCCGGCTCGTCACGGCGGCCACCTACCACCAGGTGTGGTGGCCCAACCACGACGAACGGGCCTACGGCGGTGACCACCTGCCGGTCTGGGACGCGCGGGCGGAAGCGTTCGTCGACCCGGACACGCGCACGCCGTTGACGGCCTGGGTGGACGCGGTCGAGGCCGTGGAGGAGCCGGCGCACGTGGTGACCTTCGGCCGCCAGGTCCACTCCAAGGGCATCCTCGGCGGCTCGGAAGAGGCCGGACGCCACATCGGCTACCTGACCAAGTACCTCACCAAGTCCATTGGTGAGGTGGTTGAGCAGTCCACCGACCGCCAGCGCAGGCACGCTGACCGCCTGGCCGACGAGCTGGCCGTGACGCCCTGCTCCGACCGCTGCCCGGTCTGGCTGCTCTACGGCGTCCAACCACGCGGAGTCGGCTCACGCACCACGCCGGGCCACTGCAAGGGACGGGCACACCGGCGGACCACCCTCGGCCTGCCCGGTCGACGGGTGCTCGTCTCGCGGAAGTGGTCCGGCAAGACGCTGGCCGACCACCGGGCCGACCGGAAGCGGTTCGTCCTGAAAGCGCTCAAGGCGGTCGGGATCGAGAAGCCGGAACCGGACACGTCACAGCTCGTCTGGCACAAGGTCCGGCCCGGCGACCCCAACGTGCCACCACGCGCACACCAACTCATGCACGCCATCGCCGAACGAACGCGGTGGAAGGCGGAGTACGACCGAGCGATGCTCGCGGCCGGTGAACCTCCGGATCTTTCGGCAACTTCGCTAGCAGCTTGACAACCGTGGGGGAAAGTCATGACTGAAATCGAACCGCTCTGGGGTGTGGAAGAGGTATCGGCGTTCCTGGGCGTTCCGATCAAGACTCTTTACCAGTGGAAGTGGCAGCGCGTTGGACCGCCCGTGAAAAAGGTGGGGAAGTACCTCCGGTACGTCCCTGCCAAGGTGCGGGCGTGGGCTGACCAAGCGGACGAGAACGCCGCCTGATCTTTCGGCAATGCGATCGGCAGGAGAAGACTGTCATGGGGCACATCCAAGACCGCTGGTGGCGGCCGAAGTCGGACGAGTCCGGCAAGCCTGTGCTGGACGGCAAGGGCAAGTCGGTGCGGGAGAGAACCGAGCTCCACGGGGTCGGGATGCGGTACAAGGTCCGTTACGTCGATCCGTCAGGGCAGGAGCGCAGCAAGAGCTTTCCGGACAAGCAGCGCGGTGCGGCTGAAGCGTTCCTGCTCAAGGTCGAGAACGAGAAGCGGACCGGCACGTACCTCGATCCTGAGGCCGGCAAGGTGTCATTCCGCGTCTACGCGGACGCATGGCTGCAAGACCAAGCGTTCGACGGCAGTACGCGGAACGCTGTAGAGCGGAGGTTGAAGAAGCTGGTTTACCCGTACATCGGTGACAGGGAAATCGGTTCGATCCTTCCGACGCACATTCGCGGTTGGCTGCGCACCTTGCAGCAGAAGAAGCTTGCCGGTGGAACACGTGCGGTCACGTTCGTCCACGTTTCAGCGATCTTCAACGCCGCGATCGATGACAAGAAGATCAGTGAGAACCCGTGCAAGGCCAAGAGCGTGACTCGTCCGCAGCCGGACAAGCGCAAGATCGTTCCCTGGTCGGCGGGCAAGTTGGCGGCTGTACGGCTCGCGTTGACGGCGAAGTACAAGATCGTCGTTCCGCTCGCGGCTGGTTGCGGCCTGCGTCAGGGGGAGGTCTTCGGGCTCTCGATGGACGACGTCGACCGCGACGAAAAGGTGCTGCACGTTGTTCGGCAAGTGCGCGTCGTGGACAACGTGCAGGTGTTCGCGCCTCCCAAGGGCGGCAAGGAGCGGGACGTGCCGCTGCCGGACAGCGTCCTGCGGGACCTCGATGCCTACGTCGAGGAGTTCCCGCCGGTCGAGGTGACCTTGCCGTGGAGGGAGCCGGACAGTGAGCCGGAGACGGTCTCGCTGATCTTGGTCAACAAGGACGGCAACCCGATCCGGCGGGACGGGTTCAACCAGTACGTGTGGACGCCCGCCCTCGATCGGGCGAAGGTCACGCGGGTGCCGCAGCAGGACGGGATGCACGCCCTGCGGCACTTCTACGCCTCGGTGCTCCTGGACGCGGGCGAGTCGATCAGGGCGCTCGCAGAGTGGTTGGGCCACTCCGACCCGGCCTTCACGATGCGCGTCTACACGCACCTCCTGCCCTCCAGCAGTGATCGCACCCGAAAGGCGGTCGATCGTGTGCTTGCGGGCGACGCGGACGAGGCAGAGCATGATCCGCAGACCGACGACGCGGACGGTTCCGCAGACGGCCTGTAGACGGCCTGAGCGGGGGATGAGGGACAAAGTGACTGGTCAGTTCGCTGCCTACCAGAACGAGATCTACCTCCAAGGCCTGGCGGACAACGTGCCGCCGTTCACCACCGACCCCGAGGGGTTGGAGGCGTCCGCCCGGGAACGGCTCGGGCCCGGTCCGTTCTGGTACGTGGCCGGTGCGGCCGGTGGGGGTCACACGGCGCGGGCGAACAGGGAGGCGTTCGACGACTGGCGGATCGTGCCGCGGATGCTCACCAACGCCACCGAGCGGCACCTCGGGACGTCGTTGCTGGGCACCGACCTGCCCGCGCCGGTGCTGCTCGCGCCGGTCGGGGTCCAGTCGATCCTGCACCCGGACGGCGAGCTGGCGACCGCCCGTGCCGCCGCGGAGCTCGGCGTGCCGTTCGTGCTGTCCACCGCGTCCTCGCACACGATCGAAGAGGTCGCCGAGGCCGCCGGTGACGCCGCCCGCTGGTTCCAGCTCTACTGGCCGAACGACCCGGACGTGGCCGCGAGCATCCTCGACCGGGCGCGCAAGGCCGGGTACCGGGTGCTCGTCGTCACCCTGGACACGTGGACGCTGGCCTGGCGGCCGCACGACCTCGACCAGTCCTACCTGCCGTTCCTGCGCGGCACCGGCACGGCGATCCCGTTCTCCGACCCGGCGTTCCGGGCGGGGCTCGCGGCGCCGCCCGAGCAGGACGCGCCGATGGCGATCCTGCGGTGGGTGCAGCTGTTCACCGGCACCGACAAGTCGTGGGACCAGCTGTCGTTCCTGCGGGAGCACTGGGACGGGCCGATCGTGCTCAAGGGCATCCAGCACGTCGACGACGCCCGCAAGGCCGTCGACGCGGGCGTGGACGGCATCGTGGTGTCCAACCACGGCGGGCGGCAGGTGGACGGTGCGGTCGGGTCGCTGGAGGTGCTGCCGGAGATCGCCGACGCCGTCGGCGAGCAGGTCGAGGTGCTGTTCGACTCCGGCATCCGCAGCGGCGCGGACATCGTGAAGGCGTTGGCGTTGGGCGCGAAGGCCGTGCTGGTCGGCCGCCCGTTCGCCTACGGCCTGGCGCACGGCGGTCAGGTCGGCGTCCGGCACGTGCTGCGCAGCCTGCTCGCCGACTTCGACCTGACCCTGGGCCTGTCCGGGCACCGCAGCCCGGCCGAGCTCAACCGCGAGGCGCTGCGTCGGCGCTGAGCTGCCGCAACCGGTTCTGCAACGTGGTGAAGTCGGCCGGCTGCACGGTGATCCACGGGGTGCCGTCGCCGCCGGTCGTCTTCGCCGACAGGTAGCGTCCGGTGATCGTGTCGAAGTAGGTCAACGGCGCCGCGCACCGCTGCTTGCGTCCGAACCGGTCCCGCCGTGCGGCGTAGAGCTGGCCGCCGCCGGTGCGTTGTTCGGCCAGCAGCTTGCGCACCTGCTGCACCTCGGTCGAGTGCCCGCCGGTCGGCCTGCTGGCCTGCAGGAACGACCCGCCTTCCTCGTCGGGCCGTGGCTGGCGCGGCTTGTCGTGCAACGCGTCCGCCGGCAGCGAGATCACGCCGCCGCGCCCCGGCTTGGCCTCCGGCAGCGCCGACACCAGGGACTGCACCACGTCCTCGGCCCGGACCGGCTCCAGCACGAAGTGCTTGTCCGCCCGCAGCACCACGCGCAGCGCGTCGTCACCCGACTGCACCACCAGGGCGGTGCGCGTGTCGTCGTCGCCCTGGTTGAAGAAGCCGTAGTACTCGGCGCTCGCGTCGGCGATCAGGCGCAGCGACCGGCCCAGGTCGGCGTGCACCTGCCTGCCGCGGGCCAGGCCGAGCCGTTCCAGCTCGGCCCAACCGCGGCGGGCGAGGTCGGCCAGACCCGTGACGTCACCCTCGGCGAGCCTGTCCTCGTCGAAGTCGACCTGGGTCAGCAGCGCGTTGTGCAGCGTCGGCAGACCTTCGGCCTGCCAGGCGTTGTAGAGCGCGACGACCGGGATGGCGACCCTGGTGCGCAGCACTGTCCCCCCTGTTCAGCTGGTCGGCTATTCGCCGATGACCGGCGGTGCCACCATCGTGCCGTCGCCGAAGATGTCCTCGGTCTCCTGCAGGTACGACGCGGCCTTGTGCTCTTTGTCCTCTTCCCCCTGGCCGGCACCGGCTCCGGCACCCATGCCCGCGCCCATACCGGCGCCGCCGGGACCACCACGACCACCGGCCGACCCACCGGGCCCGAACCCGCCCGCGCCGCCGGGCCCGAAGCCACCGCGACCCTCGCCGGGCCCCATGGCGCCGGACATGCCGCCGGGCCCGAACCCGCCGGGCCCACCACCCATGCCGCCGGGTCCGCCCATGCCGGGGATGCGGCCCGCGCCGAGCCCACCACCGCCGCCTCCGCCACCGCCACCGCCACCGGGCATACCGCCACCACCGCCGCCGCCGGGCATGCCGGGACGGCCACCGCCGGGCATACCCGGCCCGGTGGGCATGCCGGGCGGGCGGTTGCGCGGGTTGTTCGGGTTGTTGGGGTTGCGCGGGTCGTTGGGGTTGCGCGGGTCGTACGGCAACCGCGGGTCGTAGGGCAGTCGCGGGTCGTACGGCTGGCGCGGGTCCGTCGGCAACGGCGGCGGCCGGTTCCCGATGTCGGGCTGGGGTCCCTTGGGATCGGGCTGCACCCACGACGGCTTGGTCGTGCTGTCACCGGTCGTGCCGGGCGGCGGGATCGACGGATCGGCCCACGACGTGTTGGTCGTCCCCGTGTTGTTGCTCTCTCCCGTGCCGTCCCCGGTGCCCTTGCGGTTGTTGTTGAACTCTTCCTCGCCCTTACCCGGATTGGGCGGCGGGATGAGGATCTCCTCTTTCTCGACGTTCGCCCCGATCTCGTCGGGCGACTGGAACGCCGGCATGCCGGCGCCCGCCGAGTTGGCGCTGCTGCCGTAGGTGTTGAGCACGGCGACGTTGTGGGAGTTGACTCCCTGGCTCTTCTCGACCGCGTCGTCGTAGTCGGTGTCCCACGGGAGCGCGTCGTTGTACCAGGGCTTGTCGGGGACGTCGACGGGCTTCTGCAGGCTGCCCCTGGCGTCGCGGAAGGCACGGCCGATCTCGGCGGTGTTGTCGCCCGCGGTGTCGGCGCTGGTGCTGGCGGTGTCCGACCAACTGGCGAGCGGGGTGGTCGACGAACGCGCCGCGTCACCCGCCGCGCCTTCCCACGCCGCACCGGAAGCCCGGACGGCCTGGTTGATCAGATCACTGACCTCGACCTGACCCTGCGAAATGGCGCCCCAGACCTCGTGGCCGGAATCCGTGGTCTGCTCGGGCCCCTTGCCCTCGTGGAACCAGCCGTAGATCTTCTCGGCGCCCATACCCATCTGAAGGAGCATGAAGCCACCCAGGTCCATGTCGACTTCGCCGGCCATGTCCCTACCCCTTCAGGTTTCCGACGATCGTCTCCGCTATGTCGCCGGAGACGGAGCACGGGTTGGTGTATTCCGACAACTTCTCGTCATTCACGTTGATCTGGACAAGAAAGCCCTTGCCCTTGGCCACTCCGACGCCGGTGGTGCAGGAGCCACTCTTGAGGTCGGTCTTGCTGCCGTTGAACCCCGGGTAACCCGCGACCTCGATCTCCTCGAATTCGGCGAACTCCGCACGGTTCTCGTAGTAACCCGCGATACCGTCGGTGTTCTCCAGGATCGTGGCGCTGAAGCTGGTGCCGAGGACTCGGTCCTGCGGACGCCATTGGCACGTCTCGCCAGTCGAGTCGGTTTCGGCCTCGCCGGGCTTGGTGACGTCGCGGGCGGCCAGTTGGTCGGCCTTGAGCAGCTCGCACGCGCTGGACTTCGACAGATCCAATTCAGGCCCGCTGATCGGGGGCATCCCGCTGCCGTCCGGTTCGGAGGACTGCGTGGTCGCGCCCCCGGTCGTCGTCTTGGCGGGGCTCGGAGTGCCTCCGGTCGACGTGCAGCCCGCGAGGACGGCGGCTGCGGACAGGACTGCCAGAACTGCTCGCCTCACGACTACTTCCCCTCGCCTTTGAAGGCGTCGGCGGTGGCCTGGTCCTGGCTCTTGTAGTTCGCCAGGGCCGCTTGGATGTTCAGGATGGTGTTGGTGAGAGCCTTGTAGGCCTCTTTGTTCGCCCAGATGTAGCCGCCTGGGTCGCCTCCGGCGGATCGGCGGATGGCCAACGTGGCGAACCCGCTGTACGGGTCCTTGCCGGGCGACTGGACGCCGACGAGCCGGTCGGCCTTCTTCTCCAGTGCCTGCAACTTGTCGCGTGCCTCGATCAGGCCGTCGATCAGCTTCTGTGCTTGTTCCGGGTCGACGCTGAAGTGCGTTTGGCTCGCCACCAGCCCGGCCCCGCCAGGGCCGCTGGCCACCGTGTCCGCCACGAAACCGATCTTCTTGGCGCCCCCGCCGCCTACGGCGTCCAACATCGTCGTGCTCCCCTCACGCTGAACTGCCCCGAAGGATGATGGCACAGGGGCAACGCCACATCCGGGCCTTCGCGTCGGTTACTCCTGCCGGGGGATGGACGTCCGATCCGTTCAAGACGGCGGGACCTGCGCGGGCATACCGTCAGTGGCATGATCGCAGCAGCTCGTTCCTTCGTGTGGCTCAACGCGCGCGTCCTGGAGCAACGGCGGTTCCTGCACCTCTTCGACGGTGGGCCGGGGGACGCCGTGGCGGCGGCCGTGCTGGCCTACCGCAACGACGACGGCGGGTTCGGGCACGCCCTGGAGCCCGACGGACGCGGGCCGGACAGCCAGCCGTTGCACACGTTCACGGCGTTGTCGTTGCTCGACGAGGTGGGCGTGACCGACCACGCCGCGCGGGCGTGCGACTTCCTCACCACGATCACCAACGCGGACGGTGGGGTGCCGAACTGCCTGGACACCGGGCACGACGGCCTGCGGGCGCCTTGGTGGCAGCCCTCCGGCGACAGCGACCTGCTGGTCACGGCCCTGCTGGCGAGCGTCCTGCACAAGATGGGCGTCGAGCACGCCTGGCTGGACGGTGCCACCGAATTCTGCTGGCGGCACATCGGCGACCTGACCGAGTCGCACCCCTACGAGGCCAACGCCTGCGTCCGCTTCCTCGACCACGTGCCGGACCGGCCGAGGGCGGAACGGGAGGCGGAGCGGTTGGGTGCGCTGGTGCGCGAGCAGGGGTTGGTGGACCTGGGCGACGGCCAGGCCCACGAAGGGTACGCGGCGGGGGAGACGCACAAGCCGCACCACTACGCACCGACCCCGGACAGCCTGGCCCGGCGCTGGTTCGGCGACGACGAGATCGGCGCGGACCTCGACGCGCTGGCCGCGGCGCAGCGGGACGACGGCGGGTGGACGTTCCCGTGGCCCGCGTGGACCCCCGTGACGACCTACGAGTGGCGGCCGGTCGTCACCATCGAGGCGTTGCTGACGCTGCGCGCCTACGACCGGATCAGCTGACCCAGCGGCACGCCGGCCAGCTCGCGCACCTCGCGGGACAGGTGTGGCTGGTCGGAGTACCCGGTGCGGTGGGCGATGTCGGCGAACGGCACGCCCGCCCACGCCAGCTTGACCGCCCGGTCGAACCGCAGCACCCGGTGCAGCACCTTGGGCCCGTAGCCGAACGCGGCCAGGCTGCGCCGGTGCAGCTGCCGGGCGCTCAGGCCGAGGGACCGGGCCAGGTCGCCGACGTTCCCCGAGGACGACGCGATGACGCCCACCACGGGATCCGGCGGCGTCTCCCGCAGCCGTGCCAGAGCGGCCGACGCGAGCACCTCGCACGGGTCCTCCGCCGCGCCCAGGGCGTCCTCCAACCGGGACAACGACCCCCACAGCTCCGCCAGCGGAACGCGCTGGTCACGCAGCTCCACTGCGGGCACGCCGAGCGCCGAGGGCCCCACGCCCGGCCCGAAGCGCACGCCGAACAACGTCCCGGGCTCCGCGGCCGTCACGTGCCCGACCGTGTCCGGCCCGGCCACGAACACCCGACCGGACGCGGCCGAGTACATGATGTCGGTGCAGCCGTCCGGCACGACCAGCCCGGGCGCGGTCGACGTCGAGGTCCGGCGCCACACGCAGGCCAGACCGGGGAACGGGCGTTCCGCGTACACCCCGACGATGGTAGTGGCGGGCCGCGCGGGAGGAGGGGGTGCGCGGCCCGCCACGTGCACTCACGTGCCGAAACGGATCCAGTTCACGCTCACGTACGGCGCGGGCTGACCGCTGGTGAACGTGACGTAGACGTCGTGCGTGCCGGTGACGCCGGAGATGTTCGCGGGCACCGTCCGCCAGCTCTGCCAGCCGCCGGTGTCGGCGATGGCGAAGCTGCCGATGGGCGCCGCGGTGGGGCTGTCCAGCCGCACCTCGACCAGGCCGCTCACCCCGCCGGACGCGCCGGACGCGGCCCGCGCGACGAACTGGGTGGCGGTGCGCGAGCCGAACCGGACGCCGGAGAACCGCAGCGAGTTGCCGTTGCGCAGCTGCGCCACCGCCTGACCGCCGTCGGCCGACTCGATCGTGCCGCCGGACCGCGACGTGGCCTGCTCCGCCTGGATGTCGGCGAACGCGTCCCACCCGCTGCCGCCGGGCTGGGTCGTGGTGGTCGTGGTGGTCGGCTGGGTGCCGCCGCCCGCCGTCCACACCGCCACGTAGTCCACCAGCAGCGAGTGGCCGGGCACGGTGGCCGCCGTCGGCGTGCCGTGGCCCGCGACCCCGTTGGGGAACGCGCCGCCGATGGCCAGGTTCAGCAGCAGGAAGTAGCCCGCGTGGCTGGTCATGTTGTTCCACGTGGTCGCGTCGAACTGGTTCTGGTTGACGCTGTGGAACTGCTGCCCGTCCACGTACCAGCGGAAGGCCTTGGGCGAGGAGCTCTCGTCCCACTCGAACCGGTAGGTGTGGAACGCCGACTGGCACGACGCGCCGGGGCACGTGCGGCTCGCGCCGAGGCCGTTGGTCTCGTTGCACGGCCCGCCGGGGTTGACGCCGCAGTGCAGCACGCCCCACACGGAGTTGATGCCGTTGACGTTCTCCATGATGTCGAACTCGCCGATGGCGGGCCAGTTCCAGTAGTTGCCGCGGTAGGGCGAGCCGAGCGCCCAGAACGCCGGCCAGTAGCCGAGCGCGGCCTGCCCGGTGACGTTGGGCATCTGGATCCGGCCCTCGATGGCGAGCTTGCCGCCCGCCGGCGGCCGGAAGTTCGCCCGCTGGGTCTCGATGCGGGCCGACGTCCAGTTGCCCGAGCCGTCGCGCAGAGCGGTGATGCGCAGGTTGCCCGCGCCGTCGAGCTTGATGTTGTTCGTGCTGTTGGTGTAGTTCTGGATCTCGCCGGTGCCCCAGTTGCCCGGTCCGCCGGGGTAGCCGTGGCCGAGGTCGAAGATCCAGTTCGAGGACGACGGCAGCGTGTTCGCGGCGCCGTTGAAGTCATCGCTCCACTGCAGCGCCCAGCCCGGCGGGGTGGGCGGCACCGAGGCGTTGGCCGACATCGTGGCGACGATCGCCAGCGGCACGGCGGTGATCAGGGCGGCAGCGGTCGCGAGGACGCGTCGTCTGCGGCTGAACTCCATGAGCGGTGACCTCCTTGTCACTGTCCTGAGCGTTCGGCACGACAACAAATTGCCTTGTGACTCATGAGAGCGCTCTCACGATGATCGTTCAAGCGACCGAACGGCCCAAAGCCGCTACTTCGCGTCGGCGTAGCCGTCCACCGGCACGGCCTTGAGCGGGAACCGGACCGGCGTCGCGCCGAACACCAGCCGTGACGCCTCCTCACCCGCCGCCGTGACCTCCGCGCACACCGCCTCGGCCAGCTCCTGCGGGCAGTGCACCAGCACCTCGTCGTGCTGGAAGAACACCAGGTGCGCGCCGCGCGCCGACTGGTGCAACCGCCGCCGCAGCACGCCCAGCAACGCCGCCGTCCAGTCCGCCGCGCTGGCCTGCACCACGAAGTTGCGGGTGAACCGACCCCAGTCCCGCGCCGCCCGCCGCGACTGGCGCACCGCGTCCTCGCCGTCGTCGGTGTTGCCGGTCGCCTCGTGCCACGCGGCCGAGGGCGGCGGGCTCGTGCGGCCCAACCGCGAGCGCACCATCCGGCCCTGCTCGCCCGCCAGCGCGGCGGCCTCCACGTACCCGACGGCTTCGGGGAACCGGCGGCGCAGCACCGCCATCGCCGGACCCGCGTCACCGCCCGTGCCGCCGTACATCGCCGACAGCATGGCGAGCTTCGCCTTGCCCCGGTCCCCGTCGAACGCCTCCGCGGCCAACGTCGTGTACAGGTCGTCGTCCGAGGACACCTCGGTGAACCGGTGGTCGTTCGACAACGCCGCCAGCACCCGCGGCTCCAGCTGCGCCGCGTCCGCCGCCACCAGCTTCCACCCCGGATCGGCACGCACCGCCGTGCGCAGCGTCCGGGGGATCTGCAGCGCCGCCCCGCCCCTCGTGGCCCATCGCCCGGACACCACGCCGCCGACCACGTAGTCGGGCCGGAACCGCCCGTCGGCCACCCAGGCGTCCAGCCACGACCAGCCGTGCGCCACCCACAGCCGGGCCAGTTCCTTGTACTCCAGCAGCGGCTCCACGGCCGGGTGGTCGATCCCCTTGAGCACCCACGCGCGAGCGGACGGGACGTCGATGCCCTCCCGGGCGAACGCGCGCACGATGCCCGGCGGGTGGTCCGGGTTGACCTGCCTGCCGCCGAACGCCGCCGTGATCCGGTCGGCCAGCTCGGCCAGCCTGGCGGGGCGCACGCCGTTGGTCGGACGCGGGCCGAGCGTGTCCACCAGGAGCCGCTCGTGCACGTCGGCCCGCCAGGGCAGGCCGAAGTGCGTCATCTCGGCGGCGGCCAGCGCGCTGGCCGACTCGGCCGCGAACAGCAGCCGCAGCCGGTCGGCGTGCGGGAGCGTGGCGACCAGCCGCTGCTGCTCGACGTGCACCGCGATCACCGCGTCGAGCGGGTCGGCGTCGCCGGGCAGCCGCTGCTGCTCCGGCTCGAACAGGGTCGGCTGGGTGTCGCGCTTGCGCGGCCCGTGGTCCTCCGGCACGGGCAGCCCGCGCAGCCGGGCGATCGCCGCACCGAGCCCGCGCGGCTCCGCGTGCCGGCCCTGGTAGGCCAGCAGCAGGTACTCGACGTGCGCCAGGTCCTGGCACCGCTCGACCCGCACGCCGCGCGCCAACAGGTCCGGGTAGACCTCCGCCGTCTCCGCCCACAGCCACCGGGGTCTGTGCCGGTCCTCCAAATCGGACACCGCCGCGGCCAGGTCCGCCGTCGCCACCACCGGTTCCTCGGGCACCCCGGCGTCGGAGAGCACGCGGAAACGCCCCGCGTTCTCGCCATCCGACACCAGCGCGACCAGCACGCCCTGATTGTGCAGTCGGGGTCCGACAATTCCCGCCCTCGGACCGAGGGTCGTTGGTCACCCGATCGTGGCTGAGAGGTGGGAGCAAGATGTGCTGGTGGATCACACCCCCTCGCCCGCCGAGCTGCTGGACCCACGGCGCGCGGTGGTGCCGTTCCACGGGCGCGCGGCCGAGCTGGCCGCCCTGACCCGGTGGCGGGACGGTGACGGGGTGCTGTCGCTGCTGCTCCTGCACGGTCCGGCGGGGGTCGGGAAGACTCGGCTGGCGGTGCACTTCGCCGCCGGCTCGACCGTCCGGGTCGTCGACGACGCCGACCTGGTCCCGTGGCGCGACCTCCACTACCTGATCTCCGCGGCCACCGACCGGACCCGGATCCTGCTGGTCGCCCGCACCACGGGCTGGTGGTGGTCCGCGATCCGCCAACGCGCCGCCGACCTGGGCTGCACCGCCACCGACCTCGCCGTCACCGCCTGCCCGGACGAGCACGAGACGTCCTTCGCCACCGCCTGCGCGTGCTTCGCCGACGCACTCGGCCGCCCGCGCCCCACCGCCGCGCCACCCATCGCGCCCACGCTGCACGACCTGCACCTGGCCGCCATCGCCGCCGTGCACGGCTCGCCCGCCGACGACCCGGTCGACCTCGTGCGCCGGCTGGTCGACGTCGACCCGAACCCGCCCGACCGCGGCCGGCTCGCGGAGGACGTCCTGGCCGTGACGCTGCTGGACGACCGGATCACCCCCGAACGCACACCGGACGCCCTGGAGACCCTGCTCCGCGCCGCCGACCGCTGGCCGCACGCCCGCCGCCGCGCCGAGGAGCTGTTCACCGCCCACCCGGACCTGGCGCGCACCGCCACCGGCGCCACCCTGAGGGCGCTGGTCGAGTCACCCGCACCGGCCAGGGCCGTCGCGCGGCACGTCTTCGACGACGCCCGCTTCCACGGCGACCCGCTGCCCGCCCTGCTCACCCGGACCCTCCTGGGCGGCGTCACCGGTAAGCCTGAAGCGGCCGAGCTGCACGGCGTGCTGTCCGCCCGCGCCGCCCTGGCCGGGTTGCACGAGGAGGCCCTGGCGGCCGCGCGCCGAGAGGTCGCCCTCTACCGCGAACTGGCCGAAGAGGACTCCGCCGAACACCGCCCGGCGCTCGCGGACGCGTTGGCGGACCTGGGTCTGCGGTACATCGCGGTCGGTCGACCGGAGGACGCCCTGGCCGTGTCCGAGGAGGCCGTGGCGCTGTGCCGGGTCGCCGCCGCCGAGGACGACGACTGCACGCCGCAACTGGCCGGCGCACTGAACCAGCTGAGCCGCCGCTACGCCGCGCTCGGCCGCCGGGACGAGGCGATGACCGCGGTGGGCGAGGCGTCCGGCCTCTACCGGGACCTCGCCGCCGCGCACCCGGCGTGGTTCCGGGTCGAGCAGGCGAAGGTGACCCACCACCACTCGCTGCGGCTGTTCGACGCCGACCGCGCCGACGAGGCGGCCTACGTGGCCGGGCTCGCGGTCGCGCAGTGGCGGGAGGTGGCGGCGGCGGACCCGCGCTACGAGGCCGAGTTCGCCCGCACGCTCGCCTCGATCGCGTCCGTGCTGTCCGCGCACGGCCGGCGTGACGACGCGGCGGACGTGGTGGAGGAGTCGATCGACGTGCTACGCAGGCTGGCCCGCGCCAACCCGCGCGACTTCGAGCCGGAGCTGGCCGCCGCGCTCGGCGCGCTGAGCGAGCTGCTGCGCGTGCTGGAACGCGACGCCGACGCGCTGCGCGTGTCCGAGGAGGCGGTGCTGGTGCGCCGTCGGATCGCCCGTGACGGCGACCCGCACGCGGTCGGACGCCTGGCCGTCGCGCTCGTCGACCAAGTCGACGTGCTGCCCGGTCCGGAACGCCTCGCCGCGGCCGAGGAGGCGGTGGAGCTGTTGCGCCCCTTGGCGATCGGCTTCCCGCTCGACCACCAGGTCTCGTGCACCGTCGCCCAGTCCCGGCTCGCCCGGCTGCTGCTCGCCGCCGGCCGCGAGGACGAGGCACGCCGGGTCGTGGACGAGGTGCTGGCCGCGGCACGGCGGCTGCCGCACCTGTCGCCGCCCGCGCACGGCGGCCGGCTCGCCTTGGCGTTGCGCGACCTGGCCGACAGCCTGGTCGAGCACGACCACGGGCACCTGGCGCTGCGGTCCGCCCAGCAGGTCGCCGAGATCTGGCGCGACCTGCCGGGCCGCAGCCGCGCCGCGTCGATCGCGTACGCCGTGGCCGTGCACCGGGTCGCCGTGCTGCTGCACGCCCGATCGGACCCCGAGGCGTGGACCCTCGCCCGGCACGCCGTCCTGGTGTGGCACCTGACCCGCACACCCGACGAACTGGCGACCGAGCCGCGTTATGCCGACGCGTTGGCGCTCCACGCGCGGCTGTGCGCCGAGTCGGGCCGGCACCTGGAGCGCGCGCTGTTGTCGGCACACCGCGCGATGGTGGTGCTGCGCGACTCGGGAGCCGCGCCGGACCTGTTCACGCGTGCCGCGCAAGCCGTGGACGCGGTGATCCGGGCGCACGCCGACCCGGAGGTGGCGCGCGCCCGGATGCGCGCGATGTCGGAGCCGGCTAGCCCGTGGTGACCAGCGAGCGGAGGAAGAAGGCCACGTTCGCCGGACGTTCGGCCAGCCGCCGCATGAAGTAGCCGTACCACTCGTCGCCGTAGGGCACGTACACCCGCATGCGGTTGCCCGCGGCGGCGATGCGGCGCTGCTCGTCGGGCCGGATGCCGTACAGCATCTGGTACTCGTAGGTGGCCGGCGACCGGTGCCCGGCCAGCTCGCCCGCGATCGCGATCAGCCGCGGGTCGTGCGAGGCGACCATCGGGTAGCCCTCGCCCGCCATCAGCACCTTCAGGCACCGCACGTACGACAGGTCGACCTCGGTCTTGTCCTGGAACGCCACCGAGGCGGGCTCCTGGTACGCGCCCTTGCACAACCGGACCCGCGACCCGGCGTGGGCCAGGTCCCGGCAGTCCTGCTCGGTGCGCTTCAGGTAGGCCTGGAGCACCGCGCCCACCCACGGGAAGTCCACCCGCAGCCCGCGCAGGATGCCCAGGGTGGAGTCGGTCGTGGTGTGGTCCTCCATGTCGAGGGTCACCGTGGTGCCGACCGCGCCGGCCGCCGAGCAGATGCGCCGGGCGTTCTCCAACGCGATCTTCTCGCCGTCCACCGGCAGGAACTGCCCCACAGCGGACAGCTTGACCGACACCTCGGCCCGCTCGGTGTGCCCGGCGAGTTCGAGCCGGCGCAGCAGGTCCAGGTAGGCCTCGACGGTGGCGGTGGCCTGCGCCGCGTCCCGGGTGTCCTCGCCGAGGTGGTCCAGCGTGACGTACCGGCCGTCGGCCAGCACCTCGCCGGTGGTGGCGACGGCCGCGTCGACGTCGTCGCCGGAGATGAAGCGCTCGACGACCGGCCGGGTCAACGGCGTGCGTTCGACCAGCTCGCGGATGGCGCCGGAGCGCGAGGCGGCGAGCAGCGTGGAGCGGAGCATGATCACCCCTGGTGCGGGTAGCGGTAGGAGGTGGGAGCCGCGAACGTCTCCTTGATCGAACGCGGGCTCACCCAGCGCAGCAGGTTGTGCACCGAGCCCGCCTTGTCGTTGGTGCCCGACGCCCGGCCGCCGCCGAACGGCTGCTGCCCGACGACGGCTCCGGTCGGCTTGTCGTTGACGTAGAAGTTGCCCGCGGCGAACCGCAGCTCCTGCTGCGCGTGCACGATCGCGGCCCGGTCCCGCGCGATGATCGCGCCGGTCAACGCGTACGGCGCGGCGCTCTCCATCTGCCGCAGCACGGTGTCGTAGTCGGCGTCGTCGAACACGTGCACCGCCAGCACCGGCCCGAAGTACTCGGTGGTGAACACCTCGTGCGTCGGGTCGGTGCCCAGCAGCACGGTGGGGCGCACGAAGAAGCCCTCGGAGTCGTCCGCCGTGCCGCCCGCGACGACTTCCAGCCGGTCGTCGCCGTGCGCGGCGGTCAACACCCCGTTCAGCTTGTCGAACGAACGCCGGTCGATGACCGCGCCCATGAAGTTCGACAGGTCCGTGACGTCACCCATGGTCAGCGACTCGACGTCGGCCAGGAAGTCGTCCTTCACCCGGTTCCACACCGAGCGCGGGACGTACGCGCGGGACGCGGCCGAGCACTTCTGCCCCTGGTACTCGAACGCGCCGCGGACCAGCGCGGTGCGCAGCACGTCCACGTCGGCCGACGGGTGGGCGAGCACGAAGTCCTTGCCGCCGGTCTCGCCGACGACCCGCGGGTACGAGCGGTAGTTCGCGATGTTCGCGCCCACCTGGCCCCACAGGTGCTGGAACGTCCGGGTGGACCCGGTGAAGTGGATGCCCGCGAGGTCCGGGTCGGCCAGCGCCACCTCGGACACCGCCAGGCCGTCACCGGGCAGCAGGTTGATCACGCCCGGCGGCAGGCCCGCCTCTTCGAGCAGCCGCATGGTCAGGTGCGCGGCGAAGCTCTGCGTCGGCGACGGCTTCCACAGCACCACGTTGCCCATCAGGGCGGGCGCGGTGGGCAGGTTGCCGGCGATCGCGGTGAAGTTGAACGGCGTGATCGCGTAGACGAAGCCCTCCAGCGGGCGGTGGTCCGTGCGGTTCCACACGCCGGGCGACGACTGCGGCTGCTCCTCCAGCAGTCGGCGGCCGAACGAGACGTTGAAGCGCCAGAAGTCGATCAGCTCGCAGGCGGCGTCGATCTCGGCCTGGATCGCGGTCTTCGACTGGCCGAGCATGGTGGCCGCGTTGAGCGTGGCCCGCCACCCGGTCGCGAGCAGGTCGGCGGCGCGCAGCAGGATCGCGGCGCGGTCGTCGTAGGACATCGCGCGCCACGCGGGCGCGGCCTGCTTGGCGGCGGCGATGGCGTCCCGCGTGTCCTGCCGGGTGGCGCCGTGGAGCGTGCCGAGGACGGCGCGGTGGTTGTGCGGCTGCACGACGTCGAAGCGCTCGCCGCCGCCCACCCGCTGCTCCCCGCCGATGGTGAGGGTCAGTTCGGTGGGCTCCTTGGCCAGCTCGGCCAGCTTCGCCTGCAGCTGCGCGCGTTCCGGGGTGCCGGGCGCGTAGCCGAGGACGGGCTCGTTCACCGGTGCGGGGACCGTGGTCACGGCATCCACGAGCAGCTCCTTCGCCACAGGGTTGGGGGTGTCCCAACGGTAGGACTTCCAACCATGCGTCCCGTTGTCCGCACGTCTAGGCTTGGGCACCCGTCGTTGTGGAACTGGACAAAGATGAGCCTGCGGCAGGTCCTGATCGCGCTCGGCGATCCGCTGGTGGAGGTGCAGGTCGCACCGCACGGGCTGGAGGCCGACGTCCTCGACGTGGTCATCCTCGACCCGGACGACCCGCCCGACGTGCGACCCGGCGACCTCGCGTTGATCATCGGTGCTCGCGGGCGTGCCGCGTCATCGCTGGTCAGGGCGGCGGGAGCCGGGGGAGCGGTGGCCGTGGCGGTGAAGGTCGACGCGCCGTCGCCGGTGCTGCGGCAGGCGGCGGCGGACGCGGGCGTGGCGCTGCTGGCCGTGCGGCCCGAGGTCCGCTGGGAACACCTCGAAGCGCTCGCCCGCGGCGTCGTGCACAACGCCCGCGTGGCGGCCGACGCGGGCGCGGGGGAAGTCCTCGGCGACCTGTTCGGCCTGGCCCAGACCATCGCCACGCTGACCGGCGGCATCGTCAGCATCGAGGACACCGCGAGCCGCGTGCTGGCCTACTCCCGCTCCACCGACGAGGTGGACGACCTGCGCAGGCTGTCCATCCTCGGCCGCCAGGGGCCCGAGCCGTACCTCAAGATGCTCCACGAGTGGGGCGTCTACCAGCGCCTGCGCTCCGGCGAGGAGGTCGTGCGCATCGACGAACGCCCCGAGCTGGGCATCCGTCGCCGCATCGCGGTCGGCATCCACGCGGGCGCGCAACCGCTCGGCACGATCTGGGTGCAGGAGGGCGGCACGCCGCTGACCGAGCAGGCCGAACGCGCCCTGCTCGGCGCGGCCCGCGTCACCGCCCTGCACCTGGTGCAGCAGCGGGAGCCGGCCGCCGCGTTCCGGGAGAACCTGCTCGCGTCCCTGCTCGACGGCCGGATGGACGCCGAGGCGATCGCCGAGCAGATCGGCGCCGACCCGGACAAGCCCGCCGCCGTCGTGGTGTTCGCCCTGCGCGGCCAGGAGCACGCCGACCGCACCGAGCACGAGCTGCGCCGGACCGAGATGACCAGCCTGATCTCCGTGCACGCCGCCGCGTACCGGCGCAGCGCCCTGGTCAGCCGGCAGAGCGGCCGCACGTACGCGCTGCTCACCGACCTGCCGCCGAAAGCACCGCTGCTGACGTTGACCAAGGAGATCGTGGCCGCCGCGAGCAGGCACATGGGCCTGCGTGTGCAGGGCGCGATCGGCTCGACGGTGCCCACCGTGGACGAGGTGATGGTCTCCCGCGAGGAGGCCGACCGCGTGCTCGACGCGATGTCCCGCGACCTCGACGCCGACGTGGCCACCCTCGAAGACGTCCGGTCCCGCGTGTTGATCAGTGAAACGCTCGCCCTGCTGGCCGAGCACCCGCGCATCCGCGATCCGCGCCTCGCCGGGCTCGATGGGGAACTGGCGCGTTCACTTTTGGCCTACTGGGATGAATTCGGCGACGTGAAAAGCGCAGCCGCCAAGCTGCACGTGCACCCGAACACCCTCCGATACCGCGTCCGACGTGCGGCGGAGGTCGGCGGATTCGATCTCGACGACCCGCTGCTCCGGTTGTTCGCCCAGTTGCAACTCAGGCTGGGCTGAACCGACGGCGGCTCGCGCCGTACCCTCCGGGAGTGAGCACCCAAGCCCGCGGCAGCGACTTCGCTGAATTGTCCAGGTTGGTCAAGCAGCAAGGTCTGCTGGACCGGCGCATCGGTTTCTACATCACGTTCCTGGTCGGTGTGATCGCCGCGTTCGGCCTCACCGGGGTGTCGATGGTGCTGATCGGCGACTCGTGGTGGCAGCTCGTGCCGGCCGCGGTCCTCGGCATCGTCTTCACCCAGATCGCGTTCCTCGGGCACGACGCCGGCCACCGGCAGGTCTTCGCCGAGCACCGGTACAACCAGACCATGGGCCTGCTGCTGGGCAACCTGCTCGTCGGTGTGGGCTACGGCTGGTGGATGGGCAAGCACACCCGCCACCACGCCAACCCCAACCACGAGGACGAGGACCCGGACGTCGACATCGCCGTCCTCGCGTTCAGCGCCGAGCAGGCCGAGCGCAAGCGCGGCTTCTTCCGGTGGGTCGTCAAGCGCCAGGCGTGGCTGTTCTTCCCGCTGCTGCTGCTCGAAGGCTTCAGCCTGCACATCATCAGCACGGCCGCCGCGGCGCGCCGCGAGGTCAAGGGCTGGCAACTGGAGCTGGTGCTGCTGGGCCTGAACTTCGCCGTCTACCTGACCACCGTGTTCCTGCTGATGTCCCCGGTCAAGGCGCTGGTGTTCATCGCGGTCCACCAGGGCGTGTTCGGCGTCTACATGGGCATCTCGTTCGCGCCCAACCACAAGGGCATGCCGGTGCTGCAGGCGGGCCACCAGCTCGACTTCCTGCGCAAGCAGGTGCTGACCTCGCGCAACGTCACCGGTGGCTGGTTCACCGACTTCCTGCTCGGCGGGCTGAACTACCAGATCGAGCACCACCTGTTCCCGAGCATGCCGCGACCGCACCTGCGCCGGGCGCAGGCGCTGGTCCGCGACTTCTGCCACCGCCACTCGGTCTCCTACGCCGAGTGCGGCCTGTTCACGTCGTACGGGTACGTGCTGAAGTACCTGCACGAGGCGGGAGCTGAACTACGCGGTACAGGAAAGCTCGCTCCAGCAGGGTCCAGGTAGTCGTCGTCACGAGGTAGATCCCGGCCGCCAGCGGCAGCACGGCGGCGATCAGCACGGTCCCGAACGGCAGGAGCCGCAGCAGTGCCGCGAACGGCGGCTGCGGCCCGCCGGTGCGCCGGGCGACCGCCGCCTGCCAGCGCGACGTCGCGAACGCGACCCCGGTGAGCACGGCGAACAGGCCCAGGAACACGGGCGTGTGCGCCCACACGCCGAACCAGTGCGCGCCCAGCGGCACGCCCAGCAGCGTGCCGTCCAGCAGCGGGTTCGGCGTGGTGACCAGGCGGTACATCACCATGAAGAACGGCACCTGCACCAACGCGGGCAGGCACCCGGCCAGCATGGACGTGCCGTTGGACCGGTACAGCTCCAGCGTCTTCTCCTGGAGCTTCACCCGGTCCTTGCCGTACTTCTCGGTCAGGGCGCGGAGGTCGGGCGCCACCGCGGCGCGGGCCTTCTCACCGCGCACGGCGGCGCGGCTGAGCGGGTGCATGAGCAGTCGGACGACGACGGTGAAGGCGACGATGGCCAGGGCGGGCGTGGCGAACGCGGCCAGGGCTGAGCCCAGGGCGTGGAACAAGGGGGAACTCCGTCCTCAGAGCAAGGGGAACAACGGGCCTCAGGAGCTGAGGCCGAGTCCCGGTGCCCGGGGACGGGGACGGCCCGCCGCGTCGGGGTCGCGCAGCCGCAGGAACGCGGCGCGCAGTGACTTCTCGCGGATCGACAGCGACCGCACCCACGCGGGCGCGGACCGCACCACCGGTGCGGTGGTGAGCAGCAGCACGACCAGGGCCACGGCCGTCACGGCGGCCAGCACCTCGGCGGGGGTGCCGAGCAGGGTGAGGGCGTAGACGGCCAGGAGGCACGACGCAGCCGAGTGCGCCAACAACAGCCGCAGCCCGGACATGCCCCCACCTCCCCCTGGACTCAGTTCACTGTACCCACGAGCGCGGGCCGGGCGGGGTGGTCGTAGCGCACCGTCACATCGGCCTGCGGCTCGTAGGAGGCGTACGCGGGCACCGTCCAACGCCATTCGTCGGGCACCTGCCGTTCGAGCGCGCCCGGCGAGAGCCACAGGTGCGCGGTCAGCTCCGCGGGCAGCCACTTGTCCAGCAGCACGGTGCCGTCCACCAGCAGCACGCCACCCGCGCCGAGCGTCACGTAGTCGGCCCGGTGTGCCCGGTCCGTCGCCGCGTTCCACAACGCCGGCAGCACCCGTCCCGACCCGCCGGGGTCGAGCGGCTCCAGCACCTCGCGGATCAAACCGCCGACGTCGAGCCACGAGTCGCGGAACGAGTCCGGGTCCTCGTGGCCGTGCTCCAGCCGCACCGACGCGGGCCGCAGGAAGTCCCAGGCCGACACCCGCAGCACCGGACGTCCCAACGCGCGCAGCGGCTCCACGAGGGCGTCCGCCAGCTCACCCGGCTTGGTCGGCAGCGCGCCGTCGACCAGCACCCGTGCCCACGTGGTGCGCGGCAGCGCGTCGATCCGCCCGACCAGCTCGTCCACGAGGGTCTGCGGCGAGAGGGGGACGACCTTCACGGCAGCGGGTGGTCCTGCCAGCCGGCAGGCAGCACGGGCACCGGCAGGCCCGGGTCCGGCTCCCACGCACCCCATTCCGGATCCCACCACGTGGTGCCGTCGGTCAACATCGCCTCGACCTCCTTGGCGGTCCGCCGGATCTCCTCGGCCTCGGCGGCGCCGTACTTGCCGTCGGCGACCATCTCCTCGAACTCGTCGCGGTCCAGCTCACCCCAGTCGCCGTCGACCGGCACCCAGAAGTCCAGCGCGTGGTCGAGCGTGTCGAAGCCGAGGGCGGTGCGGCGGAACGGGGCTTGGAGGTTGAGGTAGAAGCCCGCGAACCGGCGCTGGTCACCCTGCCAGTACAGGTCGACCGAGTAGGCGTCGCCGGGGCGGTGCAGCTGGAGCTTGCCGATGCCGGTCCAGCGCGTGCGGCCCGACTCCTGCCAGTGATGGGTCCGCGGGTGCGGGTAGAAGCCGAACTCGGTGCCCGGCGCGGTGAACACGACCAGCAGGTCCGGCCCGTCCTGCACCACCCTGGTCGGCGTCACCACCCACGGTCTGCCGTGCAGCACCTCGCGGCGCAACGCCACGTCCCCCGGCTGGAAGTACCCCATGCCGATCAGGTTAAGGCCCGCCGCAGCCGGCCCACCGCCACCTCGCGACGCGGGTCGGTGCGCGGCAGGACGCGGACCAGGCGTTCCAGCACCGTGACGTCCTGCGCGACCAGGCCGAACGCCCACAGCGCCTCGACGTCGCCCCGTTCCAGCACGCCCCGGCGCAGCGCCGCCGCCAGGTCCTCCCGCTCCTCGCGCACCACCGGCGCCTCGGACCGGGGTAGCAGTTCGCCCCGGTACGCCGCCGCGGCCGTGCCGACATCACCGGCGCGCAAGGCGTCACGCACCGCCAGGAAGTCGCCGCGCACGTCCGCCGACAGCCGGTACGGCCTGGTCAGCAGCACCGCGCCGAGCTGGGCGCGCAGTCGGTGCAGCTCGGCGCGCACGGTCGTCGGGTTGCCGCGCTCGCCGTACAGGTGCAGCGCCAGCCGCTCGGCCGTCAGCCCGCGCGGGTGCAGCGCCAACGCCGTCAGCAGCTCCGCGTGCCGCAACGACAGCGGCAACGGCCGCCCGGCCAGCGACCCGGTCGGGTCGCCCAGGAACCGCAGCGACAGCACGGGTCTTCGGGTGCCCGGTCGTGGCACCCGAAGCAGGTACCCCTCGTCCAACTGCTCCAGGACCGCTTCCCGCCCGTCGGCCAGCCGCACGCCCTCGCCGGTCACGTCCACGCGGCGGTCCGGCAGACCGGGCTCGGCGGCCAGCACCCGGCCGCTCGGGCTCAGCAACGCGCCCGGCTCACCGCGCAGGCCGATCAGGTGCCGCATGTTCGCCGACCGCAGCCGCTCGTCGCCGGCCGCCAGCCGCACCTGCAACTGGCCCTCCGCCAACCTCGCGGCGGCCGACACCAGCGCCACCAGCGCCGGGTGCGTGCTGCTCAACGGGCCGCTCACGTCGACCACGCCGATCGTGCGGCCGGTGTCCGGGTCGCGCACGGGGCTCGCCGCGCACGTCCACCCGTGGTAGGTCCGCACCAGGTGCTCGGCGGAGTGCACGGTCACCGGCCTGCCGACCACCAGCGCCGTGCCCATCGCGTTCGTGCCGATCGCCGTCTCGCTCCAGCACGTGCCCTCGGCCAACCGCACCCGTTCGGCCAGGCCGCGCACGGACGTCGAGCCCTCGCACCACAGGATGTTGCCGTCCGCATCGGTGATGATCATGACGTGCTGCGCCTCGTCGGCGATGCCGACCAGCGTCTCGCGCAACACCGGCAGCGCCGCCGCGATCGGGTGCGCCCCGCGCCGGTCGGCCACCTCGGCCGGGTCGAGCACGACGGGCGCCTCGTGCCGGTCCGGGTCGATCCGCGCGGCCAGCGACCGCCGCCACGACTCCACGATCAGCTCACGTGCGCCGTGCACCCGTTCCCCGCTCAGCACCAGGTCACGCGCGTGCGCGAGCCGTCGCAGGTCCGGTTGCATGGGGCCTCCCCGCCCAGGATGACCCGCCGCGGCCGATCGCGGCAAGCCGATCGCTGGTCCATTCGGGTGCAACGGGACTGCAACGTCGTGCGTCCCACGCTGGTGCCGACGACCAACGCGGGGAGGCGGGACATGGCGAGGTACGCGGCGCCGGGCGCGCAGGGCAGCGTGGTGTCGTACCGGGACCGGTACGACCACTTCATCGGCGGCGAGTACGTGCCGCCCGCCGGGGGCGGCTACTTCGCCGACCGCACCCCGGTCACCGGCGAGGTGTTCACCGAGGTGGCTCGGGGCACGGCGGAGGACCTGGACCGGGCGCTGGACGCCGCCCATGGCGCCGCCCGCCGGTGGGGCCGCACGTCGGTCGCCGAACGGGCGAACGTGCTCAACGAGATCGCCGACCGGATCGAGGACGACCTCGAAGCCCTCGCCGTGGCCGAGACGTGGGAGAACGGCAAGCCGGTCCGCGAGGCGCTGGCCACCGACCTGCCGCGGGCGGTGGACCACTTCCGCCACTTCGCGGGCGTGGTCCGGACGCAGGAGGGCGGCATCTCGCGGATCGGCGAGGATCTTGTGGCCCACCACTTCCCGGAGCCGATCGGCGTCGTCGGCCAGGTCGTCCCGTGGCACCGGCCGCTGCTCACGGCGGCGGCCGGACTCGCGCCGGCGCTGGCCGCCGGCAACACCGTGGTGCTCAAGCCCGCCGAGCAGACCCCGGCGTCGATCCACGTGCTGGTGGGCCTGATCGCCGACCTGCTGCCGCCCGGCGTGGTCAACGTCGTGAACGGGCTCACCAACGGGACGTCGGAGACCGGCAGGCACCCGCACGTCTTCCTCGCCGACGTGGCCGCGCACCGCGACGCGTTCTACGACAAGGCGTTGCGGGGCTTCAGCACCTTCGCCCTCGGCCAGGCGCTGGTGCAGAGCCCGGTCCACGACCGGTTCCTCGTCGACGTCACCGAGCGGGCCGCGGCGGTCCGGCCCGGCCACCCGCTGGACACCGCGACCGCGGTCGGAGCGCTGACCACCCGCGAGCAGGTGGACGGGTTCACGGCGCAGGTCGAGACCGCCGAGCGGCAAGGCGCCCGGGTGGTGTGCGGTGGCGAGCGCGTGGACCTCGGCGGTGAGCTGTCCGGCGGGTACTACGTCACGCCGACGGTCATCGAGGGCCGGAGGTGCCCCGACCAGGCGGACGTCGGCGGCCCGGTCGTGTGGCTGACCCGGTTCGACGACGTCGACGACGCGGTGAAGGCGGCGAACGAGACCGCGCGCGGCGTCGGCGCGGGCGTCTGGTCCCGGGACACCGCCGTGGCCGACCGCGTCGCACGGCGGATCAACGCCCGCCGCGTCTGGCTGAACACGTTCCGGTCCGACGTCGGCAACCGCGCCGCGATCGACCACTACCAGCAGGTCAAGACCATCCTGGTGGAGAGCCCCTGGTGAGGGAGGCGGCACCGGGCCGCCTCCCCCGACCGGGCACTACTTCCAGGGCACCTGCGGCGAGGCGTAGTAGTTCACGCCCATCACGTCCCACCGGTCGGCCTGCGCCGCCAGCCGGACCTTGAACCGGTCCCAGTCGTGCGTCGACCACGGCGACCAGCCCAGCTCCGCGATCGCGGGCAGGCGCGGGAACGTCAGGTGCTCCAGGTCGGTCGAGTCGGTGATGGTCTCGCTCCACAGCGGCGCCTCGACACCGCGCACCGCCTCGGGCGGCAACCCCTCGATGTACGCGCCGGGGTTCCAGTCGTACGCGTCCTGCACGTCGGTGTACCCGGCCCAGCTCAACCCGAGCTTGGTGTTGGCGTCGTACTTCATGTCCAGGTACGCCTTGGTCGCGGGCGACAGCACGATCTCGCTGCCCCGCGCGGCCGCCTCGACCATGTCCGGCGCGACGGTCTTGGTGCCCCAGAACTGCGGCACCGCCGACGCCGGCGGACCGGCCTTGACGAACTCGTGCCACCCGGTCGCGGTCTTGCCGTGCTTGGCGACCAGCGGCAGCACCTTGTCCATGAACAGGTCGAAGTCCGGGTCGGTGGTGGCGTGCGCCTCGTCGCCGCCGATGTGGAGGTACTCGCCCGGCGTCAACGCGGCCAGTTCGCGCAGCACGTCGTCCACGAACCTGTAGGTGATGTCCTTGTCGATGCACAGTGAGCTGAAGCCGACCTCGATGCCGGTGTAGAGCGGCGGCGCGACGCCGTCGCAGTTCAGCTCCGGGTACGACGACAGCGCGGCGTTGGTGTGGCCGGGCATGTCGATCTCCGGGATCACCGTGATGTGCCGTGCGGCGGCGTAGGCCACCAGGTCCTTGTACTGCTCCTGCGTGTAGTACCCGCCGCGACCGCCGCCGACCTCCGTGCTGCCGCCGTGCACGGTCAGGTTGGGCCAGCTCTTGATCTCCAGCCGCCAGCCCTGGTCGTCGGTCAGGTGCAGGTGCAGCCGGTTCACCTTGTACAGCGCGATCTGGTCGACGTACCGCTTGACCTCGTCGACGGAGAAGAAGTGCCGGGCCACGTCGAGCATCGCGCCCCGGTGGGCGTAGCGCGGGTAGTCCAGCACCCGGCCGCCCGGCGCGGTCCACGGTCCGCGCTGCCTGGCCTTGGCCTCCACCTTCGCGGGCAGGATCTGCCGGAACGTCTGCACGCCCGCGAACAGGCCCGCCGCCGTCCGGGCCCGGATCAGCACGCCGCGCCGCGTCACGTCGAGCTGGTAGCCCTCCGCGCCGACCCGGGCGTCCGCGCCGACGAGCAGCAGCGAGATGTGCCGGCCGGACGCGCCGGGCACGACCGGCAGCCGGTAGCCCGTGGACGGGCGCAGCACGCCCGCCAGGAACTCGCCGACCCGCTTCGCCTCGGCCGAGCCGGGATGGGTGTAGATCCTGGTGTCCGCGCTGAGCGTGAACGTCACGCCCGGCCGCGGGGTGACTGTGACGGGAGCGGGCACGATGTGCTGCAACGGCGTCTCCGGAGCTGCGTGGGCGGGAACCGCCGCGCCCACCGCGCCGACGAACAGCAGCGCGACGAGCACTCGACCGAACCCGCGCCGTCCGGCGCCTTCTGTGGGAAGCACTGACGTCCTCCTGGTCAGCGTGGATCACCGAGCGGCGGCCCAGCCACCGTTTCAGCCGCACCAGCAGGTGTCAAGGTCCAGACCAATTACGGCAGCTTCGGTTTCCCGAGACCACGCCAGACGGCGGGGAAGCGGTCCTCCACGCGCTGTGCCGCCGCCGTCTCCAGGCCGTGCAGCAGACCGAACGTGAAGCCGTTCTCCCCGTCCAGC
This sequence comes from Actinosynnema sp. NPDC050801, assembly GCF_040673975.1. Classification (NCBI taxonomy): domain Bacteria; kingdom Bacillati; phylum Actinomycetota; class Actinomycetes; order Pseudonocardiales; family Pseudonocardiaceae; genus Actinosynnema; species Actinosynnema sp. NPDC050801. The sequence continues at coordinate 189,605 of NZ_JBFAQZ010000004.1, forward strand.
TGCGCCTTCGCGCCGAGCTCGCGCAGCACTGGACGCGCGACCACGCCGTCCTGGTGCTCGCCGAGCAGCTCCTGCACCGCCTTGACCTTCTTGCGGTACCGCTCGGCCCGCTTGCCGAACCGCGGCTCGGACACCTCCACCGCGTACCGCAGCCGCTTGGCCGCCTTGCGCGCCTCGTGCAGCTCGACGTCGTCGTGCGCGGCCTCGGCCCGCTTGGCCAGCCGCCGGTAGGCCTTGGCGATCAGGTCGGGCAGCACCTTCGCGGCCTTCTCGCGGGCGACCGGCGTGAACGGCGGCGCGGCGACCAGCGAGTCGACCGCGTCGAGCAGGGCGAAGTACCGGTCGCTGTCCAACGCCGCCACGGCCGCCTCGTGCGCGGCGGCCTCCAGCGGCGCGAAGTGCCGGGTCAGCTGGGCCGGCACCGGGCCGAGCACCAGCTCCTGGGACAGCTCGGCGACGTGGTCCTCGAACCGGGACCGCAGCACCTCCAGGTCGCGGGCCTCGCCGAGCACGCCCGCGAGCCACTTCAGCTCGTCGGTCAGCTCACGCGTGCTGTCACGCTCCACGATCGTGCCGAACGCCTGTAGCGCGCTGCGCATCCGCCGCGTCGCCACACGCATCTGGTGCACCGCGTCGTTCTCGCCCCGGCGGACCCGCGGATCGTGCAGCTTCAGCGCGTCGGCCTGCGCGTGCAGGTACGCCAGCACCACGTCACCGGCGGACCTGCCGGCGGTGGTCGGCGGGGTGGTGGTGGCCATCCGGTCGGCCAGCAGGCGGGTGAGCTTCGCCGACGACGTGGACCGGCTGATGCCCGCGTCGGCCAGCCGTGCCTCGACCCGGTCCAGCAGGGCGACGTCACCGCCTTCGCCGAGCTCCACCTCGACCTCGCGCCAGGAGTCGACCGGCGAGTCGTCCGCCAGGGACTGCCCCGACACCAGGTCCTCGACCACCTCGGCGAGCAGACGGCCCTTGTCGTCCACCAGTTGCAGGCGGTGCCGCGTGGTCTGGATGCGCGCGACCGGCGCCAGCTCGTGGCCGCGGGCGTGCACCTGGACCAGTGAGCCGAGCTGCTTGGGCGGGTGCTTGGCCGCGCGGCCGGGTGGCAATCGCACCTCTTCCCGCGTGTCCACGCCCGCCGGCAGCTTCAGGTGCCAGCCCGCGTCGTCACCGCCCGTGCGGCGGCGCAACGTCAACCCGGCCCGGGCGAGCCTCAGGTCGGCGGTGTCGTAGTAGACCGCCTCCAGCCGCAGCTCCTCCGGGCCCGCCACGGCCGCGACGCCCGGCAGACCGGCCAGGTCCGGCAGCGCGGTGCCGTCGTTGGCCTCGTACTTGCGTTCCGTCTCGTGCACCGACGTCGACATGTACAAGACATATACCGTTTGGGTGCAAACCAGACATGTCACGGTGCGTGATCGACCGTTAACCATGCCGGGGGTTTGTGTCGGCCCGTACGCGTGGTTTATCGGTTTCGTCCCTGGACCGGGCCCCGCAGTGCGGTTGGCTGGTTCGCGTGCCCACTGAGAAGGAACGGCTCGACGACGTCGAGCCGACCGTTGCTGATCTCGTCGCCACCACGCAGGCGTTGACGGCCGAACTCGGTCGGGTGAGCGCCCGCCTGCTGGTCCTGGAACGCAGGCTGTCCGGCGCCGGATCGGGTCCGGACGAGGACCTCGACTCGGTCGACGGCATCGTCGAGACCGTCCGTGCGCTGCGCGCCGCGTGGGACGCGGAACAGGAGCTGCTGGCCGACTCGGTCCGCGCGGAGCTGCAGGCCGACGTCGCCGAGTACGAGTCGCTCAAGCAGCAGCGGGACGCGGGGCTGGCCAAGCTCTCGGCGGGCCGGATGCCGCGCTTCGAGCGGGACGCGTTGCAGCACGAGGTGCAGAACCTGGACTGGCGGGTCAACGCCCAGGAGGCGGGCGCGATGGCCGCCGCGCACCGGCTGGGCGCCGACCAGCTGGCCGCCGAGGAGCCGTGGCGCGCGGAGGCCGTGGTGGCGGGGGAGAAGGCGCGCCAGGAGGTCCTGGACATCGCCCGCCGCAGGCTCGACCGCGCCCTGGCCGCCGACACCCGCCTGCCGCTGTGGTTCCGCGTCGGCCTGGGCGAGATCACCAGCCCCGACCCGTCCCGCTGGGTCGAGGCGGCCGTGGCCCTGATCGCCTACCGCCTTGAGTACGGCGTCACGGACCCGATCTCACCACTGGGCGAGGTCCCGTCGGCCTCCTCCGGCTTCGCCGCCTGGGTCCGCCGGGCCGAGGCCTTCACCGACATCGTCGACCAGCTGGAGAACCTGCGCCCCTAGCCGCGAGGTCGCGTCGGTCGTTCGTGACTCATTTTCCGGCGGTCACGCTCTTCGATCGTCGGAAGATCAGGCGCGAACGACCGACTTCCAGGCGACCGAGCCGCCGTCTGCGGAGCAGCGGCCGTTCAACACAGCCTCAGCACGTCTTGAGCATCGCACCCAGCGCGTCGCGCTCCGCCTCGTCCACGGTCAGCGAGTACAGCGTCTTCACCGAGATCACGGCCCGCGCGTACGTGCACCAGTACGTCTGCACCGGCGGCTTCCACTTGGCGGCGTCCTGGTCGCCCTTGGACCGGTTGCTGTTCGCCGTCACCGCGATCAGCTGCAACCCGCCGAGGTCGTTGGCGAACTTCTCCCGCTGCTCGTCGGTCCACTTGTCCGCACCCGACCGCCACGCCTCCGCCAGCGCCACGGTGTGGTCGATGTCGAGATCACGCGCCTCGGTGACGACCACGCCGTCGTACACGCTCGTCCACGTGCCCGAGGTGACCTTGCAGCCCTCACCGGTCCGCACGTCCGCGCCCTGCCGCTGCAACACCACCTCACGCGTGTCGCACCCGTCGCCCTGGCCGCTCCAGTGCGGGAACCGGTCGCGGCTGTAGCCCGCCATCTTCCCCTCCGGCGCCACGGTCAACGCCGCGAGCTGCGCCGCCGGGTCGTCACCGGGCGAGGCCGGCCCCGTCGGCACCGTCGCGGTGGACGAGGTGTCCGGTGTGAGCACGTCCACCCCGCACCCGGCGATGATCATCAAGATCACCGCGACCCCGCTGACAACCGTGGCCGACCGCTTGCCGCTCATGCCCCCATGATCAGCGATGATCGCCCCGATCGGAACACCGGGGCCGAAATACTCCGGAATAATCCTCCGACGTGCGCCGCATTCGACAGTCGTTCGACGTGTTCGTGCCGGCCGCGATCGGTGTGCTCGTCGCGTTCGTGGTCCTGGCGACCTCCGCCTCCACGGCCGCCATCGCGGTGCCCGCCGCGCTGGCGGCGTTGGCGTCAGGCGCCGCGCTGTGGTGGCGACGCCGCAATCCCGTGCTCGTCATGGGAATCGCGCTGGCCGGTTGCCTGGTGGTGCAGCTGGTCGCGCCGATGACGGTGTTCCCTCTCGCCGCGCTCGTCGCCCTCGGCTCCCTGGCCGCCGCACGCCCGCCGTGGTTCTCCTTGCCCGCCTTGGGTTTGCTGCTCGGCCTGATCTCGTTGAACTTCCGCACCACGACCGCCGACGACACCCAGTTCGTGATGGCGGTCGCGGTGGTGGTGTGGGCGTTGGGCGAGGCGGTGCGCAACCGGCGGGTCGCGGTGGCCCAGGCGGCGCAACGCGCGGTGGGCGAGGAGCAGGCCCGGATCGCCCGGGAACTCCACGACGTCATCGCGCACGGCGTCTCGGTGATCGTGGTGCAGGCCGCCGCGGCGGACGACGTGTTCGACCGACGTCCCGACCGGGCCAAGGAGGCGTTGCGCTCGATCGAGGCGACCGGTCGGGCGACCCTGGAGGAGTTGCGCAAACTCCTCGGCGCCGTGCGCCCGGAGGAACGCCCGGGACTAGACCGGCTGGCGGAGCTGGTGGAACCCCTTCGTGCCGCGGGTTTGCGCGTCGACGTGCGCCACGAGCCCGTGCCGCTGCCCGCGGGTGTCGACCTGTCGGCGTACCGGATCGTGCAGGAAGCGTTGACGAACACGCTCCGGCACGCGCGCGCCGGCCGCGCGGAAGTGTTGGTGCGCACCGATTCCGGTGTGCTGGAGCTGGAGGTCCGCGACGACGGTCGCGGCGGCGTGGCGGGATTCGGCCGCGGCATCACGGGGATGCGCGAACGGGCCGCGCTCCTCGGCGGCACGGTCGACGCGGGTCCGCTGCCCGAGGGCGGTTTCCTCGTGCACGCCCGCCTGCCGCTGGCGGTGACCACGTGACCCGCGTGCTCATCGCCGACGACCAGGCATTGGTGCGCGGCGGTTTCCGGATGATCCTGGAGTCGCGCGACGACCTCGACGTGGTCGGCGAGGCGGCGGACGGCGCGCAAGCCGTGGCGTTGACCGCGGAGCTCGACCCGGACGTCGTGCTGATGGACGTGCGGATGCCGGGCGTGGACGGCCTGGAGGCGACCCGCCGCATCGTCACGTCGGGCAGCCCGGCCCGCGTCCTGGTGCTGACCACCTACGACGTGGACGACTCGGTGTACGCGGCGCTGCGCGCGGGCGCGAGCGGGTTCCTGCTCAAGGACGTGCGGCCGGTCGAGCTGGTGGAGGCGGTGCGGGTCGTCGCACGGGGTGACGCGCTGCTCGCGCCGTCGGTGACCCGCCGCCTGCTGGACCGGTTCGTGGACGCGCTGCCCGCGCCGTCACCGCGCGCGTTGGACGCCTTGACCGACCGCGAGGTGGAGGTGCTGCGGCTGGTGTCGTCGGCGCTGTCCAACGCCGAGATCGCCCGGCACCTCGTGCTCACCGAGGCGACGGTCAAGACGCACGTGTCCGCGGTGCTGCGCAAACTGGGCCTGCGCGACCGCGTCCAGGCCGTGGTGCTGGCGTACGAGGTGGGGCTGGTCCGGCCGCGCTCCACCTGAAGGAGGAGGCCGGACACCGTTCTCACGCCTGATGTGACGACGAGCGCGCGCTCCTAGCGTTCCGGGGCATGTCCCGTGATCTGCGCGCCGCGCTGATGCTGTTCCTGTTGGCGCCGTTGGTGGGCGAGTTCGTGCTCGGCAACGTCCCGCTGTCCGCGATCGGCGCGCTGGTGGTGCTGGCGCCCATGTACGGCGGGGGAGCGCTGCTGATCCGCGAGCTCGCCCGGCGCACCGGCCGCGGTTGGCCGACGATGCTGGTGCTCGGGCTGGCCTACGGCGTGCTGGAGGCCGGGTTGCTGGACCAGTCGCTGTTCAACCCGTCGTTCGAGGAGTGGCAGTTCCAGGCCGTGACGCCGGTGCCCGCCCTGGGGATCAGCGCGTTGAACGGCTACTCGTTCGTCGTCGGGCACGCGGTGTGGAGCATCGGCGTGCCGATCGCGCTGGTCGAGTCGTTCGCGTTCCGGCGGCGCACCACGCCGTGGCTCGGCCGAACCGGGCTGATCGTGCTCGCGCTGGTGTTCGCGGCCGGTTCGGCGGCGGTGTTCTGGATCCTGCTCAGGCAGGAGGGGTTCATGGCCACGCCCGGGCAGCGCATCGGCGCCGCCGGCGTGGTGCTGGTACTGGTCGTGATCGCGTTCCTGCTCCGGCCGCGTCCCGCCGTGGCACGGCGGGTGCCGCGGCCGGGCTACCTGGGCTTCGGCGCCTTCGTGGTGTCGTCGGTGTTCGTCGCGGTGCCGGAGGACTGGACCGGGTTCGGCCTGAAGGTCGCGTTGACGGTCGCGACCGCCGTGGTCCTGTCGTGGTGGGGCCGAGGTGAGGGGTGGGGCGCCGCCCACCGGTACGCGGTGGCGGCCGGCGCCCTGGTCACCTACACGTGGTTGGGGTGGATCCTGGTGGAGAAGTCCGCCGGACCGCTCATCGCCCACGCCGTGCTCGTGGTGCTGACGTGGGCGTACCTGTTCGTGGTCCGGCAGGCTTCGCTCAGGGACGGCTCGGTCGGGGCCGGCGAGCGCGGGGACGGCTCGCTCAGGGACGGCTCGTGAGGTAGCCGCCCATGTGCGTGAAGTACTCCGTCGCACCCAACTCGCGGCCATCCTCCGTGCGCACCCGCTTGACCAGCAGTGCGCGGTTGCGACCGCGGCGCGCCAGGGCGCCCGCGACGATCGCGACACCGTCGCCCTCGCGGTAGAAGATCCGGCCGGGCGTGCCGCCGTAGCACTCCTCGGACACCTCGGCCTCGACGATCTCCAGCCGCTTGCCCTTGTGGAACGCGAACGCGCTCGGGTACGGCGGGCACTGGGCGCGGACCAGCCGGTCCAGCTCCTCGGCCTCCCACGTCCAGTCGATGCGCAGGTCCTCCTCCGCGCGCTTGTGGAAGAAGCTGGCCTTCGAGCGGTCCTGCTTGGTGAAGTCCGTGCGGCCCTTGGCGATCTCGGCCAGGCCGTCCACGGTGATCGGCCCGAACAGGGCGAGGGTCTTGTGGAACAGGTCGGCCGTGGTGTCGCGCGGGCCGACCGGGACGGCGCGCTGGAGCACGATGTCGCCGGCGTCCAGCGTGTCGTCCATCATGTGCGCGGTGACGCCGACCTCCTTCTCGTCGTTGATCAGGGCCCAGATCAGCGGCGAGAAGCCCGCGTAGGCGGGGAGCAGCGAGTCGTGCACGTTCAGCGTGCCGTGCTTGGGGAGGGTGAAGATGTGCGGCGGGATCCACGTGCGCCAGTTGGTGGCGACGATGACGTCCGGCTCGACCTCCTTGAGGCGCTGGAACAGCTCGTCGTCGTCCGGGCGGTTACGGATGATCGTCTCGACGCCGTGCTCGGCGGCCAGGTCCGCGACCGAGTCGCTCCAGATGCGCTCGTAGGCGTGGTCGCTCTTGGGGTGCGTGACGACCAGCACCACCTCGTGCTCGGAGTCCAGCAGCGCCTGGAGGGTGCGGTGACCCCAGGTCTGGTAGCCGAACATGACGACCCGCATGGGGGCTCCTCCTGGATAGGCTGGCCTAAGTTATCCAACCCTAACCTAAGTACCGTGGGCTAGCCTTTGCGGGTGATCCTCGATCTCAAGGTGGTCGGCGGGCGGGTCGTGACCATGGACCCGGACCGGCCGGTGGCGTCGGTGATCGGTGTCTGGGCTGGTCGGGTCGTGGGTCTGGACGACGACGTGGCCGACCTGCCCGCGCGCCGCGTGGTCGACCTGGACGGCGCGGTGGTGCTGCCCGGGTTCGTCGACGCGCACAACCACCTGGCGTGGGCCGGACGGGCGGCGCGGACGACGGACATCTCGTCGTGCCGGACGGTCGCGCAGGTCCTGGACGTGCTGCGCGGCGCGCGTCGCGCCTCCGGGTGGGTCGAGGTGGCCGGCTACGACCACCGCGTGCTCGACCGGCCGTTGACCTCGCGCGACCTGGACCTGATCGGGTCGCGGATCTACGTGCAGGACCTGTCGGGGCACGCGTGCGTCGTGAGCGGCGACGTGCTCGCGGTGCTGCCCGCCGCGGTGTTGCGCGACGCCCAGCGTGACGCGACCGGCACCCCCACCGGGTTCCTCGCCGAGGGCGCGCAGACGGCGGTGCGGGCGTTGCGGCTGCCGTACTCGCTGGACGACATCGCGGCGGACGTCGAGGCGGGCGCGCGGCAGTGCCTGCGTGAGGGCGTGGTGCTGGCGGCCGAGGCCGGGGTCGGCGGCGGTCTGCTCGGCAGCAGCCCGGTGGAGGTCGAGGCCTACCAGCGCGCCTCACTGCCGATCCGGGTGCAGCTGATGGTGTCCGCGGACCGCCTCGAACCCGTGACCGCCCACGCCGCCGACGGCATCCGCCGTGCCGTGCCGCTGGGGTTGCGCACCGGCCTGGGCGACGACCGGTTGTCCATCGGGCCGCTCAAGCTGTGGACCGACGGCGGGATGATGGCCCGCACGGCCGCCTTGACCTGGCCGTACGAGGGGATGGAGACCGCCGGTCAGCTACAGGACGACCCGGAGCTGATGCGCGCGGCGATCGTGGACGGGCACGCCGCCGGGTGGCAGCTCGCGGTGCACGCGATCGGCGACCGCGCCGTCGACTTCGCGTTGGACGCGTTGGCCGACGCCCAGGACGCCCTGCCGAGGCCGGGCGCCAGGCACCGGATCGAGCACTGCGGGTTGGTGCGGCCCGAGCAGCTGGACCGGATCGCCGAGCTGAACGTGGTCCCGGTGATCCAGCCGACGTTCCTGTGGGCCTACGGCGACGACTACGCGGAGATCATGGGGCCCGAGCGCGCGCCGTGGATGTACCGCGGCAAGGCCTTCCTCGATCGGGGGATCGTGGTGGCGGGCAGCTCGGACCGCCCGGTGGCGGACGGCAGACCGTTGCGCGCCATCCAGTTCATGGTCGAGCGGCGGTCGCGGGCCGGCCGGTCCGTCGGCCCGGACGAGGCGGTCACGGTGCGGGAGGCCATCGCCGCCTACACCACCGGCGCGGCCTACGCGTGCCGGCGCGAGGACGTGCTGGGCACCATCGCGCCGGGCAAGCTGGCCGATTTCGCCGTCCTCGACACCGATCCGCTGACCTGCGACGTCTCCCGGATCGGCGACATCGGGGTGGTGGCCACCGTGGTGGGCGGCGACTTCGCCCACGACCCGGCCGGGTTCACCGCCGACTGACCGGCCCGGCCGACCCGACCCGGCCGACTGCCGACGCGCCCGGACCCGACGCGACTGAACCGGACTGGCCCGACGCGATCCGAGCGGCTGGCCCGACCCGGTTGACCGCCGGGCCGGGCCGGATCGGGCCCGGCTCAGGCGCTCATCCGCCAGTGCACGACGTACCCGGCGGCCTCGGCCGCGATCAACGCGTCCAGCTTCGCCAGGTTCGTCCGCCGCGACAGCCGGAACGCCCGCCCCCGCCGTGCGTCCAGGACCAGCGGGACCGCACCCGGCAGGGTCTGCGGAACGGTCTGCTGCAGGATGCGCAGCCCGATGTTCGCCGCCTCCTGCGTCATCGGCGCCTCCTTCACGTACACCAGCACCGCCGCCCGCGACCCGTCCGGCAGCCGCAACCCGAGCTGCGGCCGGACCCGCAACGCCAGGTCACCGGCCTGCCACCGGGCCGCCGCCGTCGGCACGCCGGTCGCCCTGGTCGCCCGCAACCACGGCAGGAACCCCTCCCTCAGCTCCTCGAACGCGCGCGGCTGCCCGGCCCGCGGCTGCCGGTGCGCCGCCTCCACCGCCTTGCCCAGCTCCGCGGCCGGGTCAGGCGAGTTCGCCGCCCGCCGCATCGCGTCCCGCATCGGGTTGTAGAAACCCGCCACCCAGTGCTCCGACGACAGGTAGATGCGCCGCTGCTCGGACACGATGCTGATCCGGCCACGCTGGCCGCTCATGACGTACTCGGTGAAGGACAGGGCGGTGACGCTGATCGGCTCCACGACAAGCTCCCCTCGCGCGCGATCGAACTCGTGTTCGATTCTACCGGCGGGGTCCGACAATTCGGGGGCTGCGAACGGGGTATTCGCAGGTCGTAACGCGATCGGCCCAGTCACGCGCAGGCCGCGCAACGGTCGTGCGCAGTCCCGCGCGGAGCAGCACCTAAGCTGCGAACCCCTGGGGAAGGAGCCAGCCGTGGACGAACGACCGGACATCGACCTGACCCGGCCGAGCGCCGCCCGGGTGTACGACTACTACCTCGGCGGCGCGCACAACTTCGCCGTCGACCGGGAGATGGCCGAGCAGGCGATCTCGATGTGGCCGGAACTGCCGTTGATCATGCAGGCCAACCGCGCGTTCCTGCGCCGGGCCGTGCAGTTCTGCGTGCGGCAGGGCGTGACCCAGTTCCTCGACCTCGGCTCCGGCATCCCCACCGTCGGCAACGTGCACGAGGTGGCCCGCGAGGCCGACCCCCGGTCGTGCGTGGTCTACGTCGACAGCGACCCGATCGCGGTGACCTACAGCCGCACGATCCTCGGCGACGACCCGCGGACCGCCGTCGTCCAGGAGGACCTCCGGCACCCGGAGGACGTGCTCCGCTCACCCGAGGTCACCGGCCTGCTCGACTTCGAACGGCCGATCGCGGTGATGATGGTCGCGGTGCTGCACTTCGTCCGGGACGACCCCTCGGAGATCGTCGCCGCCTACCGCGACGCCGTGCCGTCCGGCAGCTACCTGGTCGTCTCCCACGCCACCCGCGATGGTCAGGAAGACCTGGCCGACGAGCACAGCGACCTGTACCGGCGGCGCACCACGACACCCATGACGATGCGGTCCAAGGCCGAGGTCGAGGCGTTGTTCGAGGGCTTCGAGCTGGTGGAGCCCGGGGTGGCGCACCTGTCGCTGTGGCGGCCCGCGTCGTCGGAGGACGTGGGCGCGCACCCGGAGCGGTTCTCGGGCCTCGCTGCCGTCGGCCGCAAACCCTGAACCGAGTGGTTCGCACCTTCGAGTGATCGAGCCCCGTCGGCCAACCGCGATGTTGTAGTTTCGTGACCTGGCAGGTGCGGCTGCCACCGAGGCTCCTCCTGACCCGGATGGAGTGGGTGCCTCCAGAGCGCGCGTTCCGACGACGTGCCCCGCATGTCCGCCGTTTTCCCGGGGTTCGGCGTGTGGCGAACCCGGTGGCGTCGACCGGGTGGCGTCCACGGAGGTTCCTCGTGTCGACAGGCTCACAGCACCTGGTGAAGCGCTACTGGTGCACCGGTGAGACACCGAACATGGTGCGCAGGCAGTGCGGCGGGTCGGATCCCGACTCGCTCGTGCCCGGTGCCCGCACGCCGGGGCAACGCCGGTTCGAGGCGGCCGTCCTCCAGGCGGCCAACCGCGCGATGGCGGGCATGCGCAGGCGTGGCCACGTGCTGCGACCGACGTCGCTGGTGAGCCGGGTGCGGCCGGACGAGGAGGTGCTCGGCCTGCGGATCCACGACACGGCGCTGGACCACCTGCTGGCCGAGGTGCTGCCGGTGGTCGTGGGTGATCGGGTCCGCGGCGTGCCCGGGCTGCGGGTGCGGCCCCGGCGCGACCACCTCGACCTGCGTTCGGCGGACGGGGAGGTGCGCCTGCTGGGCGTGACGCGGGAGCGCTGGCGGCGGGCCGTCGCCACCGGTCTGCCGGTCGACCTGGCGCTGAGCGACGACCTCGACCCGCGCGAGTCCGCGCCGCGGCCGGTGCTGCCCGCCGACCTGATGAGCGGCGTGCTGCGCCGGTTGCCGTTGTGGCGCGGCGCCGCGTGGCTCGACGGGATCGTCGTCGGCGACGTGCTGGAGCTGTACTGGCGCGGTGGTCCGCCCAGCGGGTCGGTCGCCGCGATCCTGGCCGGTTCACCGTGCGGCATCCCCGCGTCGGCGGCCGTCCCGTACCGGTTCGGCGACGCCGTGCGGGGTCTGGCGCTGTCCGCCGCGGAGCCCGGTGCCCCGGCCCGGTCGGCGGAACCGGAGTGGGCGTGGGTCGAGTGGGTCGCCGCGACCGCGCCCGGACCGGCCGTGGCCGAGCACGCGGCCCGGGCCGCGCCGGTGCGGCCGGACCTGCCGGACGTGTGGGAGCAGCCCGAGATGCGTGCCGCGCTGGCGTTGCGCGACATCACCGCCGTCTACCGGCTCTTGACGCACCACGGCGTGCCGCGTGACCGGATCGCCTCGTTGACCGGCCAACCGGACCACGACGTCGACCGGGTGCTGTCCGGCGCCAACGTAGAGTCCTACGACACCCTCACCGACATCGCGACCGGCCTCGGCGTTCCGCTGGGCTACATGGGGTTGGCGCACGACGAGCGGGTCGAGCCCGACGTGCCGTGCGACTGCGCGGGCTTGGACGAACGCGCGAAGCGCGACCGGTTCCTGGCCCACGCCGCTCTGGTGACCGTGGGCTCGACCGGTGCCACCTGGGGCTGTCCGGCCGAGAGCTGCCGCTCGGCCCGTCCGGTGTAGTCCCTTGCCACGCTTCGCGGTCGCTGCGATCATCGTCGGCATGATCGAACGAAAGGGCGTGCACGCCCTGACGCGATGAGCGTCCGCCGGCGGCGACTCCGCCGCTCTCCCGCCACCGCTCCGGACCCGGACGTCCGGTGGCAAGCCGTCGAACTCCGTGCCGAGTGGTCGTCGCACGCGCTGCGCGCCGAACCCGCCGGCCGCCCCGCCACCGAGGACGCGATCACCGCCCTCTACGCCCTGCTCGACGAGCCGCCGCCGACGTTCGTCTGGGTGGACTCCCCGGCCGCCGCCGTGCGCGTGCTGCCGCCGTCGGCGCGCAGACCCGCGTTCGAACCGCCGTGGCCACTGGAAAGCCGGTTGGCGACCATGGTCATGGAGCTGCGGCAACGACTGGACCGCCGCGGCAGGTCGGATTTCCTGCACACCGGGGTGCACGAGGTGCTCCGCCGTGTGGTGCGGGAGTCCGTCGCGGGCGCCGTGCGGTCGCAGCTGGCCGCACCGCTGGGCGTCATGTGGTACGGCCAGCACGACGCGGATTGGGTGGCCTACCACGACATCCGCCACCGTCTCGGCCTCGCGCTCCACCACGCCCGTGATGCCGGACAACTCGCCCTGTGGGCGACGATCGCCCGTTCCTGCGGCTGGTGGTGGCCGCGCCAGGACGTGTGCGTGATCACCGAACGGCCCACCGCCGTCGTCACCGAACCGGTGCCCGGCTCCGAGCACGGGGAACTGCGGCTGCACAACGAATCCGGCCCCGCCGTCACGTACCCGGACGGCTGGGCGGTGCACTCGTGGCACGGCACCCGCGTGCCGCGGTGGGTGATCGACGGACCGACCGCGGAGCTGATCGGGGCGGAGCGCAACGTCGAGGTGCGCCGGTGCGCCGTCGAACGCATCGGCTGGGAGGCGTACGTCGACCAGGCGGGCCTGACCCTGCTCGCGCAGGCGCCGGACCCCGGCAACCCCGGCAGCGAACTCCAGCTCTACGACCTGCCGTCCCGCCGCCCGGAACCACGGGCCCGCCTGCTGCTCGCGGTCAACGGCTCCACCGAGCGCGACGGCACACGTCGCCGTTACGGCCTGCGCGTGCCGCCGTGGTTCGACGACCCGGTAGACGCCGCGGGTTGGTCGTACGGCCTTACCGGTGTCCAGTACGCCCGACTCCAGCGCCGCACGTGAGACCTCCGACACCCCACCGACGCACACAGGTGATCACATGAACTTGGCGGAACTGCTGACCCGAACCGACCTGGACGTCCTGGACCACCTGGAACGCCAGACCACCATCCCCGTGGTGGACGGCTTGCAAGCCCAGGGCGACCTGTTGGTCATCCCGCTGGACATGCTCAACACCGTCCACCCGCACTACTGGGCCGACTGGCGCCCAGTGCCCGCGGGCGGCGTGGAACTCGTCCGCGGCGTCGCGGGCAACAACCCCCACACCCTCGTGGCGGATCCGGGCGCCTGCCACTGGACCCCGGACGTCCGCGACCCCGTCAACCTGGGCATCGCACTGATCACCAACACCGCGACGGCCTACCTGGTGCACCCGGAACACGGCGCCAACGGCCTGGCCCCGGGCCGCTGGCTGGTCCGCCGTCAACAGGAACGCGGCATCGGCGCCTGGGGCAACCTCCTGATCGCCGACTGACCCCGGGCCGCGACCGGTGCCTCGAGCGGTGGCACCGGTCGCGACCCGTTCAGCCGCCGATGCCGTCCAGTCCACATGAACCGCCGGGCGGCGGCGCCTCCCTTTCGAACCCTGGCGCACCCCTATCGCGGCTGATCAAGGAGCGGCAAGAAGCTAGCTGGCCAGCAGAGCCGCAGTTCAGCGGTAGTTCGGTCGAAGCGCTCAGCGCCCAGACAGGAGCTGGCGATCCAGCGTCGGCGCAGCTGGGGGCCAAGGAGAACCGGAAGCTGTCGCCTGGCGAGGTAGCAGAGGTGGTCGTCCGCTACGAAGCAGGAGCCTCGATCCGATCACTCGGCACGACGTTTGGATTGCACGAACAGACGGTGCGAGCACACCTTCGGCGGCAGGGCGTAGCAGTGCGATCGGTTCGCGCCTTCACGGAGGCGCGAGAGGCTGAGGTGGTACGGCAGTACCGCGAGGAGGTGTGGTCGCTGACTGAGCTGGCGGCCAAGTTCGGAGTGAGCGAATCTGCGGTGCGGAACGCGCTGGTGCGGCAAGGGGTGGAGCGGCGGGCGCAAGCGAGGCGGAAGCGCGACTAGATGGAAGGCCAGAGGTGGCCGTCTGCGGTACGAGCGGCGCTTACGGACGGGCGCGGTCACGTCGCCGGTCAAACCAATCCACCAAACCACTTGGCCATCTTGGGGGCTCGGGCGAATCGGCCTGTACCTGCTCACGCTGAGCTGTGAGGTTCTCCCAATCGCTGCGAACTTTCTCGAATGCCTCGGCGCGCGAGGTTAGTATCGCGAAGTCGGCAAATCGACTACGGAGAGCAGCAAACCCATCACGTCCTTTCTTATGGGCGTTCGTTTGGCTAACTGTCCAAACGTTGAGCGCCGAGGCGATCGCCGCCACCACACCGAGCCACCCGCCAACGAGGCGGAGCGTTGATCCTTCCTCCGCATCGGAGAGCAGGCTGGCAGACGCCAGCGCGGCGCCGCCCACGCCAAGAACCGTCAACACCGCTGTGACTGTCGCCCACACGCCCCAAGTCGCGCGGTGCTGGCGGGATCGGGTGCCGCAGCCGACGACGTGATCGGCAGCCTTTTTAGCCCACCCCTCCCTCAATGCCTGCTCATCCATCGACTTCGCCTCCTTACGGGCGCCGGGTGTCTGAATAGATTCACCTTCCGCTGTCTTTGCTGAGTCAAATGAATCTTTATCAGTTTTCTAAAGGTCGCGAGAACTGGCGGGTGAGTAGAGTTATGCCAATACAGTTCGCCACCCAGTTTCGCAGGTTGCCGAGCTGAACGACATCACTCGAACGGGTTGCCTGCCAGCCTGCGCTTGAGATCAGCGACAGATGATACCTGCACGGTGGGGAAACGGGCGAGACTCTGACCGTCCAGGAAACCTCTTCGCCAGGATTCAATGATCACCCGTCACCGGGGCGGCACCTAAATCCGATCTTGACTTCAGCAGTGCGGAATCGCCCATGCAGGGACATACCCGAGCGGTGGGCGTGGTCAGACCATCTGGTGGGGCTGGTCGTGGTCGGCGTTGACGATTTCGTGCTGTCCGTTGGGCAACAGACGGGACACCTGGCTGACCGCGGCAGCGGTGTCGGCGTCCGGCTGCGCGCGTTCCTCGGGGCATCGTCGGCGGCGGAACGGGCTGACCTCGTGGACCTGGTCGACGTGCTGGCCGCAACCGGCGCGCGGATCGGCGAACTGCTGGCGCTCGACTGGACGCGGGCCGACGTGGACGCGCGGACGGCCAAGCTCGAAGGAACCGTGATCCGGGAACGCGCCGCCGGACTGTTCGTCCAGGCGCACACCAAATCGTCGGCGGGAATGCGAACGATCAAGGTTCCGAGGTGGGTCGCCGAGGTGTTCGCCAAGCGGCAAGCGGACGCGTACGCCGAGTGGGTCTTCCCCTCGGCCAGTGGCTCGCTGCGTGATCCGGACAACACCCGCAAGAGTCTGCGCCGGGTGCTGGCCGGAACGGGCTGGGAAGGGCTCCACCCGCACGCCTTCCGGCACCTGGTCGCGACCAGGCTCGATGAGGCGGGCCTGTCGGCTCGGGAGATCGCCGACTACCTCGGCCACGCCCAGGTGAGCATGACTCAGGACGTCTACATGAACCGTAAGGCGGTGGGCGGGGCTGCGGCAGCCGCCTTGGAAGGTCTCCGGCAGCGACCGGAAACCACTGGGTAAGGGCTGGGCCGATCTTGACCAAAGATCGGCCACAGCCTCGCTAGCAGCGCTTGCGCGCCCCCGGCAGGATTCGAACCTGCGACCTCGGGATTAGAAGTCCCTCGCTCTCTCCACTGAGCTACGGAGGCTGGAGGGGCCGTGGCCACGCGCTGTAGCAGCGTAGCCGCCCCACCGGACACATCGTCCGGAAGACTCGTCGCGTTTCCGTCCGACGCGAGAAGGGCGCTTGAGAGGGCTAAAAAGTGATATGGATCACTTCGGTGGGGCCGTCGAGTCGCGCGAGACGAGGGAAACCGCCAGTCTGGTCGGCTCGCCTGGTCTGCCGCCGTCGAGGAGGCGGAGGGCCAGTTCGCCTGCTTGGCGACCCTTCTCGGCCAGGGGTTGACGCACCGTAGTCAATGGTGGGTCTGCGTGTTCGGCCGCCGGCACGTCGTCGAACCCGACCACCGACACGTCGGCCGGCACGCGCAGGCCCAGGTCCCGCACGGCCTGGAGCGCGCCGAACGCCAACTCGTCCGAAGCGCACAACAACGCCGTCGGCCGCGGGGACGCGGAGAGCAGGGCGCGTGCCCCCGCACGGCCCAGTTCACGGCTGCTGCGCGCGCACTCCCACACCGGTGTGTCCGCCCCTGTCACGTCCAGGTACCCGTGCAGCCGGTCGCGGGTCACCCGGAACGACGTCGACGCCAGCCGCTCGGACGTCACCGGGCCGTTGTGCCCGTCCGGGTGCAGCGCGAACGTCACCACGCCGAACCGCCGGTGCCCCGAGTCCCACAGCGACGCCGCCGCCAGTCGCGCCCCGCCGAAGTCGTCCACCTCGACCCGGGCCGTGTCCGGCAGCACGGGCTGGTCGATCACCACCATCGGCAACCCGCGCGCCCGCACGGCCGCCAGCGCGGGCGCGTCGTCCGGCAGCGAGTAGGCCACCACGACGTCCGCCTGCGCCCTGGTCACGGTCTCCGGCCGCGGCCCGCCCCTGTCCCGCCCGGGCATCAGCACCAGGCAGTGGTCGTGCCCGTCCACGGTCGACGCCAGCCCGTCCAGCACGATCGACAGCGCCGCGTCGGCGAACGACGCCGACAGCCCCTGCCCGAGCATGAACCCGACGGCCGCGCTGTGCCTGGTCGCCAGGCTGCGCGCCACCGGGTCGGGCCCCGCGTAACCCAGGGTCGCCGCCGTCTCCATGATCCGCTCGCGCAACGCGGCGGACAGCTGGTCCGGCCGGTTGTACGCGTTGGACACCGTGGCGCGCGACACGCCGACGGCGCCGGCCACGGTGTCGAGCGTCGGTTTGCGGGGACGGTCCACGTGATGAGCGTAACCAGGTAATCGGTTGGACGTTCTGAAGCGCTCTAGTTCACACTCGAAAGTATGCCCACGCCACGCATCGCCGTCTTCGCGGTGTTCCTGTTCAACGGGGCGCTCTTCCTGTCCTGGGCCGCGCGCATGCCCGCGTTGGCCGCCCAGGTGGGCGCGACCGAGGCCACGCTCGGCCTGGCGTTGTTCGGCGCGAGCGTCGGCCTGGCGCTGACGGCGCCGTTCGCGGCCAGGATCTGCGCGAGAGTGGGTGCGCGGAAGCTGATCGTGGCGGGCGCGGGGGTCACCGTCCTGGCCGTACCCGCGCTCACGCTGGCCGACACGCCCTTCCAACTGGGGCTGGTCATGTTCGTGCTGGGCGCGTGCGGCGCGTCGCTCGACGTGGGCATGAACGTGGCCGCGGTGGCCGTCACCCGCAGCCTGGACCGGCCGCTGATGCCGCAGTTCCACGCGGGCTTCAGCGTCGGCGGCCTGGTGGGCTCGCTGGGCGCGGCGGCCGCGGCGAGCGCGGGCTGGGGCCTCACCCGTCACCTGGTCACGGTCGCGGTGATCGGTGTGGTCCTGATGACGTGGGTGATCAGGGCCGTACCGGGCGAGACCGGCGAGACCGCCGACACGCCCAAGGACGACCGCCCGGTCCTCAAGCGGCCGTTGCTGTGGCTGCTCGCGACCATCACGCTGTGCTCCGCGATCGCCGAGGGCGCGGCCTCGGACTGGTCCGCGCTGTTCTTCGTCAACGAACGGGGCGTCAGCGAGGCGGCGGCCGCGGCCGCCTACGCGGGGTTCTCCATCGCGATGGCCACCGCCCGCCTGCTCGGCGAACCCGCGCAACGCCGCGTCGGCCCGTACCGGCTGCTCGCGATGGGCGCGGTGGTGGCGGCCGCGGGTCTGGCGCTGGCCGTGCTCGTGCCGCTGCCCGCCCTCGGCTACGTCGGGTTCGCCCTCGCGGGCCTCGGCCTGGCGTTCGCGTTCCCGGTGATCATGGACCTGGCCGGTGACGCGGGCAAGCGCGCCGACGGCACGGGCGGTGAGCGCGAGATCGGCCTGGTGACGACGGTCGCCTACACCGGCTTCCTGCTCGGCCCGCCGGTCGTCGGCGGTATCGCGCACGCCAGCAACCTGTCGGTCTCGTTGGGTTTCGTGGCGGTCGTGATCGCGCTGATGGTGCCCGCGGTGCTGCTGGCACGCCGGTCGCGCGCCCGTGAGCTCACGCGAGCGGAAGCCGGTCCAGAGCGGCCTTGAGCAGCGGCTGCATCGCGGCGAGCATCTGCTCGGGGACGCCGCCGGGCTGGGCCATCGCCACCAGCACGCTGCGGTTGGCGCTCACCGCCAGGGTCGCGGTGCACGCCATCTCGCTGCCGCTCAGTTCGCACAGCACCCACGTCGAGTGCCCCTCGACGACGACCTCGCGGCCCTTGGACTGCCGCATCCGCACCTGCTCGTACTTCTGGTAGAGCGCGGCGACCACGGTGCGGCCGGTCTTCGAGCCGTCGTCGAGCACGTACTGGCACGACTCCTGGATCACGTCGTCCTTGCGCGCGGGGTCCTTCTTGTACGGACCGATCGACTTGAGGTCGGCGGCGGTGAGCAGGGAGCACGGTTCGACGCCGACGACCGTGCGCGGCTTGGCGACCTTCGGCGCGCCCGCGGACCCGGTGGGCGTGGACGAGGTGCTCGACGGTGTGACGCCCGCTTGGGGCAACGCGTCCCCGTTGACGGAGTAGCTGCACCCGGCCGACAGGAGCAGGGCCAATGCCATCACGAGCACCGTGCGAGAACTGGTCACGTCCGGCAACGGTAGTGGGTGTGATCTGCGCACGTCCGGCGGTTGGTGGCGGTCCGGTCGCGCCGCCTACGCTCGTGCCGTGCCCACTGAAGCGCCTTCCCGCACCCGGCGGACCGGTCTCATCCCCCTGCTGATCGTCGGCACGACGATAGCCGCGCTGGTCGCGGCCGGGCTGCTCGTCCTCACCGGTGGTGACGCGTCCGGGCTGATCGTCGTGCGCGTGCTGACCGAGGCAGCCGCCGTGGTGACCATCGGCTCGCTGCTGCTGGCGGCGTTCCTGGTGCCCCCGCAGGAGAACGGCACGCTGGCCGCGGACGGTTACGCGGCCGTGCGCACGGCGGGCTGGGCGGCGCTGGTGTGGACGGTGGGCGCGGTGCTGTCCGTGCCGTTCACGCTGGCCGACGCGCTCGGTCAGCCGGTGACGGCGCTGCTGGAGCCGTCGGTGCTGGTCCAGGTGGCCGGGTTGTTGGAGCAGTCGAAGGCGTGGATGTTCACGGCGGTGGTCGTGGCGCTGCTGGCGCTGGGTTGCCGGTTGGTGCTGTCGTGGGGCTGGACCGTGCCGCTGTTCTTCCTGTCGGTGTTCGCGCTGGTGCCGGTGGCCGTGACGGGGCACTCGTCGGGCGGCGGCTCGCACGACGTGGCCACGAACAGCCTGCTGTACCACCTGATCGCGGCGGCGTTGTGGGTCGGCGGCCTGATCGCGCTGCTGGCGCACGGCAGGCGGGGCGGCGACCACCTGGGGTTGGCGACGACGCGGTTCTCCAGGCTCGCGCTGGTCTGCTGGATCCTGATGGCGGCTTCCGGCGTGATCAACGCCTGGGTGCGGCTGCCGGTGAGCCAACTGTTCGGCAGCGAGTACGGCCTGCTGGTGCTCGGCAAGACGGTCGCGCTGGTCGTCCTCGGTGTCGTGGGCTACTTCCAGCGCGAGAAGAGCGTGAAGCAGGTGGTGGCCACCGGCTCCGGGCGTTCGCTGGTGAGGCTCGCGGGCGTCGAGGTGTTGCTGATGTTCCTCACGCTCGGCCTGGCCGCCGCGCTGAGCCGCACGCCTCCGCCGGTGGAGGGGCGGGTGCTGCCCAGCACGGTGGAGCTGCGCATCGGCTACGACCTGTTCGGCGAGCCGACCCTGTGGCGGCTGCTGTTCGACTGGCGGTTCGACCTGGTCTTCGGCACGATCTTCATCGCCCTGGCCGTGGTGTACCTGCTGGGCGTGCGACGGCTGCGCAAGCGCGGTGACGCGTGGCCGGTCGGTCGGTCGATCGCGTGGGTGGCGGGCTGCCTGACCGTGCTGTTCGCCACGTCGTCCGGCGTCGGTCGGTACGCGCCCGCGATGTTCAGCATCCACATGGAAGCGCACATGCTGCTGTCCATGCTGGCGCCGATCCTGCTGGTGCTGGGCGGTCCGGTGACGTTGGCGATGCGCGCGCTGCCCACGGCCGGCAAGGGCAACCCGCCCGGGGCCCGCGAGTGGCTGCTGGCGTTCGTCCACTCGCCGGTGGCGAAGGTGCTGACCAACCCGTTCGTGGCGTTGGCGCTGTTCGTGGGCTCGTTCTACGGCCTGTACTTCTCCGGCCTGTTCGACGGCGCGCTGGACTACCACTGGGCGCACCTGGCGATGAACGCCCACTTCATCCTGGTCGGCTACGTCTTCTACTGGCCGGTGATCGGCATCGACCCGGCGCCGAACCGGCTGCCGCCGTTGGGACGGCTGGGTCTGCTGTTCGCCTCGATCCCGTTCCACGCGTTCTTCGGCATCGTGCTGATGAGCTCGCAGACCGTGATCGGCGACAGCTTCTACCGGTCGTTGGGCCTGCCCTGGGTCACGTCGCAGCTGGAGGACCAGCGGCTCGGCGGCGGCATCGCGTGGGCGGCCGGCGAGCTGCCGCTGATCGTGGTGATGGTGGCGCTGCTGGTGCAGTGGGCCAGGTCGGACGGCCGCGACGCCCGCCGGGCGGACCGGCGGGCGGACGCGGACGGTGACGCGGACCTGGCCGCCTACAACGCGATGCTGCGCAAGATGTCGGGGAAGTGAGGTCGCGCCGGTCGAGCCCGCCGCCCGTGGAGCAGCGGCGGTCCGACACCGCCTAGAGCGGGCGCTTGAAGCCCCGCACGGCGACGAGCCACCCGGCGACGGCCAGCACGGCACTCGTGACCAGCGCCCCGACCACGCCCGTGACGGGCTGGGCGAGCGCCAGCGAACGCGCCGCGTCCACCGCGAACGTCAACGGGTTGACGTTCGCGACCGCCTGGAGCCAGCCCGGCAGCCCGCTGATCGGCACGTACGCGCTCGACGCGAACATCAGCGGGAACATCGCCAGGAAGCCCACGGTCTGCATGAGCTCGGCGTTGCGCAGCCACGCCGCGATGGCCAGGAAGATCCAGCCCAGACCCCAGCCGACGGCCAGGGCCAGCGCGAGCGCCGCGACGGTGCCCGCCACGCCGCCGGCGGGTGAGTAGCCGAAGACCACGACCGCGAACACCAGCATCAACACCAGCTGGGTCGCGGTGCGGACCAGGTCGGACAGGCTGCGTGCGACCAGCACCGAACCCGGCCGGATGGGCAGCGAGCGGAACCTCGCCAGCACGCCGTTCTTCATGTCCGTGACCAGGCCCACCCCTGCCTGCAACGCCGACTGCATGGCGGTGTTGACCAGGATCGCGGGCATCAGGAAGTCGACGTAGGCCACACCGGGCGGGAAGCCCGGTGTGCTCGCGATGCCGGCGAAGATCTGGCTGAACAGGGTGAGCATGATCAGCGGCTGGAGGACGCTGAACACGATCATGCGCGGGTCGTTGACCAGCGCGCGCAGCGACCGCTGGGTCAGCACCAGCACCTGGGTGCCGAAGTCGGTGCCGCGCCAACGCGGTGCGGTGGTGAGGGTCGTCATCAGGTGGCTCCTGTTCAGGCCGCGTGCCGCGCGAGGGTGAGGTAGACGTCGTCCAGGGTCGGTTCGCCCAGCGCCAGCTCGGTGGCCTCCAGACCGACCTCGTCCAGCGCGCGGACCACCTTGGCGATCTCGCGGGATGACGTGACGGGCGCGGTGAGCGTGTTCTGCGCCGGCACGGGCTGCATACCGGCCCGTGCGAGGGCCTCGGTGGCCTTGGGGACGTCCGAGACGTCCGCGAGGGTCACGGTGACCGTGCGTTGGCCCACCTGGGCCTTCAGCTCGGCGCTGGTGCCCGCGGCGACGACCTTGCCCTGCGCGAGCACCGTGATGGAGTCGGCCAGGCGGTCGGCCTCGTCCAGGTACTGCGTGGTGAGCAGGACCGTGGTGCCGTCGGTGACCAGGCCTTCCACGATCTCCCACAGGCCGAGCCTGCTCGCCGGGTCCAGGCCCGTGGTCGGCTCGTCCAGGAAGATCACCTCGGGGTGACCGACCAGGCTCGCGGCCAGGTCGAGGCGCCGCCGCATGCCGCCGGAGTAGGTGCGGGAGGGTCGCTTGGCCGCGTCCGCCAGCCCGAACAGCTCCAGCAGCTCGTTGCCCCTGGTCCGGGCCTCGTGCGGGCTCGCGCCGAGCAGCCGTGCGATCAGGACGAGGTTGTCCAGGCCGGACAGCTGCTCGTCCACGGCGGCGAACTGGCCGGTCAGGCCGATCCGGCTGCGCACCTGGTGCGCCTGCGCGACCACGTCGAACCCGGCCACCTCGGCGTGACCCGAGTCCGGCGGGAACATCGTGGTCAGGACGTTGACCAGCGTCGTCTTGCCCGCTCCGTTGTGGCCGAGCAGGCCGAGCACGGTGCCTCTGGGGACGGCGACGCTCACCCCGTCGAGCGCTTTCTGCGCGCCGAACGCCTTGCCGACGTCGGTCGCCTCGATCATCAGGTCTGCCACTGCTTCCCCCTCAGTCGTCTTTCAGCACGCCGTGCAGGAACAGCTCCACGAGCTGGTCCGCGTCGGCGGTGGACTCGCTGAAGCCGTTGCCCTGCATGCGGTTGGTGAACACGAGGCCGAGCAGCAGGCGTGCGGCCAGGGACGGCTCGACGCGCAGGTCGTCGTCCGGGCCGAACAGCGACGCGACCTGCTCGGTGAGGCGTTGCATCTCGACCGGCGGTCCCTTGTGCTCGCGCTTCTTGCCGTGCTCGTCGTGCTCGTCGTGCGGGTCGTAGCCCGAGTCGCGGAGCACGCTCATCAGGTTCCACATCCGGTCCAGGTAGCCGGAGACGGCGCTGATGGCCCAGGAGAGGCGGTCGGCGAGCGCGTCCGCCTGCCGCGCCTGCTCGATCAGCTCCAGTTCGGAGTCGACCGCCAGCACGCTGCGCACGGACGTGCGGATGAGCTCCTGCTTGTCCTTGAACGCCCGGAAGACGGTGCCCTCCGCGATGCCGGCCGCCTTGGCGATCTGGCTGGTCGTGACGTTGGCGCCGTGGGCGAACAGCAGTGGGACGGTGGCGGCGACGATCGCCTCGCGGCGGTCCTCGGTGCTCATCGCCGGTGCGCGTCGACGGCGTTGGCCGGTCTGCTCGGGCATGGTGCCAGATTATGAGTGAGTCCTCACTCATGTCAACGAGTGAGTGCTCACTCATTCCGATTATGCTTGCTTCAGCCAGTTGTCCACAGATCCGCGCCCGGCGCAGCCACCCCGGCCCACCTCCCGGCAACCTGGACCCAACCGATCACCACGAGGGAGCGGACATGGCTTTCAACGAGTCCAGGGTCACCATTTGCGGCAACGTCGCCAGCCCGATCAGCCACAGCACGGTCGGCACCGGGTTCAGCCGGGCGAAGTTCCGGCTGTTCACCGCAGAGCGCGTCTGGGACCGGGAGCAGCACACCTGGGAGGACGGCGCGCGGATGTTCCTGTCGGTGTCGTGCTGGCGGATGCTCGCGGACAACGCGCGCGCGTCGTTGAACAAGGGCGACCCGGTGGTCGTCACCGGCCGCCTGACGATCAAGGAGAAGGAGTACGAGGGGACGGTGCGGCCGGTCGTCGAGATCGAGGCGACCGCGATCGGGCCCAACCTCGCCCTGTGCACGGCCACACCGACACGGACCAGGCTGACTCCGGACTCCGTCGAGGCGCGCGCCGCGCCGGAGATCGCCGCACCCCGCAAGGAGGACGAGCTGCCGCTGGTCCTGGCAGGTGAGGCGGAGCGCCCGAAGGAGGTGGCCGAAGTGCCCTTCTGACCCGATCACGGGCCGCCCTGCCGGTAGGGACGGGCTCGCGACAGGTGCTGCCGGGTCGTGGGTGGTGCCGGGTCGTGGGTGGTGCCGGAGGTCACCGTGTCGCGCACGGCGGTGGGGCTTGCGCCGGTTCCGGAGGGTGGCGCCGCCCTTGGTAGGTGACGTTGAGCATCCGGGGGCGGTGGCTGAGTGCCGTTCTGATCCGGTCACGGGCCGCCGTGCCGGTAGGAGCGGGCTCATGACGGGTGCTGCCGGGTCATGGGTGTGCTGGGCATGGGCGGTGCCGGAGATCACTTCGGCGCGCGCATCGCGCGCATCGGAGGAGCTTCCACTGATCCTGAAGGGTGACGCCGGCCCTGGCAGGTGACGCTGAGCGTCCGAAGGAGGTGACCGAAGTGCTGTTCTGAGCCAATCGGGCTACATGGGCTTCCGTTGGCCTGATCGGAGCGGAGAATGCGCTGGCAGTCGTCGCCGTTGTGAGCGTGGAGGGGGGAGGTCGTCGGGCCGGCGCCAGGGCCGGGTCCGCACGCAGGCATCGGGGGTTGACAGCGCACCGAGTTCGCGCATCCGGTCGGAGTCGCTGGTCGCAGGGCCGCACCAGGCGTGCCCGACGGTCGTGTTACGACTGTGGGTGACCCACGTTCGCGTTAACTCTGCGTTGTGCCCCGTCCGTTGCCGGCGTCCGAGGTTCGGGCCCGATCGGCACCGCTCTACGATCGCGGGCATGGCCGAGTACGTCTACACCATGAAGAAGGTGCGCAAGGCGCACGGGGACAAAGTCATCCTGGATGACGTCACCATCATGTTCCTCCCCGGTGCGAAGATCGGCGTCGTCGGTCCCAACGGCGCCGGTAAGTCGAGCGTGCTGAAGATCATGGCCGGCCTGGACACACCGGGCAACGGCGAGGCCTTCCTCGCGCCGGGCTACACGGTCGGCATCCTCCAGCAGGAACCGCCTCTCAACGAGGAGAAGACCGTCCTGGGCAACGTCCAGGAAGGCCTCGGCGAGATCAAGGTGAAGCTCGACCGCTACAACGAGATCGCCGAGAAGATGGCCGTCGACTACTCCGACGAGCTGATGGAGGAGATGGGCCAGCTCCAGGAGGACCTGGACCACGCGAACGCGTGGGACCTCGACTCCCAGCTGGAGCAGGCGATGGACGCCCTTCGCTGCCCGCCGCCGGACGCCGACGTCACCACGCTCTCCGGTGGCGAGCGCCGCCGGGTGGCCCTCTGCAAGCTGCTGCTGAGCAAGCCGGACCTGCTGCTCCTCGACGAGCCCACCAACCACCTGGACGCCGAGAGCGTGCTGTGGCTGGAGCAGCACCTGGCGCAGTACGCGGGCGCCGTGCTGGCCGTCACCCACGACCGGTACTTCCTGGACAACCTGGCCGAGTGGATCCTCGAACTCGACCGCGGCCGGGCCCACCCGTACGAGGGCAACTACTCCACCTACCTGGAGAAGAAGGCCGAGCGGCTGGCGGTCACCGGCAAGAAGGACCAGAAGCTGCAGAAGCGGCTGAAGGACGAGCTGGAGTGGGTCCGGTCGGGCGCCAAGGCCCGGCAGGCCAAGTCCAAGGCCCGCCTCGGCCGCTACGAGGAGATGGCCGCGGAGGCGGAGAAGACGCGCAAGCTCGACTTCGAGGAGATCCAGATCCCGCCGGGCCCGCGTCTGGGCAGCGTCGTGGTCGAGGTCGACAACCTCAAGAAGGGCTTCGGCGACCGGGTGCTGATCGACGGCCTGTCGTTCAGCCTCCCGCGCAACGGCATCGTCGGCGTCATCGGTCCGAACGGTGTCGGCAAGACGACGCTGTTCAAGACCATCGTGGGGCTGGAGGAGCCCGACTCGGGCACCGTCCGGATCGGCGAGACGGTCAAGCTGTCCTACGTCGACCAGAACCGCGGCGGCATCGACCCCAAGAAGAACGTGTGGGAGGTCGTCTCCGACGGCCTGGACTACATCCACGTCGGCAACGTCGAGATGCCGTCGCGGGCGTACGTCAGCGCGTTCGGGTTCAAGGGCCCGGACCAGCAGAAGCCGGCGGGCGTGCTCTCCGGTGGTGAGCGCAACCGGCTCAACCTGGCGCTGACCCTCAAGGAGGGCGGCAACCTGATCCTGCTGGACGAGCCGACGAACGACCTGGACGTCGAGACCCTGGGCTCGCTGGAGAACGCGCTTGAGCAGTTCCCCGGCTGCGCCGTGGTCATCTCGCACGACCGGTGGTTCCTCGACCGCGTCGCCACCCACATCCTGGCGTGGGAGGGCACGGACGAGAACCCGTCGAAGTGGTACTGGTTCGAGGGCAACTTCGAGGGCTACGAGAAGAACAAGGTCGAGCGCCTCGGCGCGGAGGCGGCGAGGCCGCACCGCGTGACCTACCGCAAGCTCACTCGGGACTGAGAGCCGGGTACGGACATCGTGGCGGCGAGGGGCGAGGCGCAGGCGGACGTCGAGGTGAGCACGCTGGTCGTGCCCGCCTGGCGGCTGCGTTGGCGGGCACCGGAGCTTGCTCTGGTGCTGGGTGAGCGCGCGGTCGCGCTCGCCTCCACCCGCCGTGACGAGGTCGACAGGTTGCGCGCGGAGGCCCTGGTGGTCTTCGCGAGCAACCGCATGGGCCGGGGTGTCCGGATCGCGGACCGGGCACTGGACGCCCTCAAGGCGGCCGAGGCCGCGTCGGAGCAGGAGACGGCCTGGCGGCTGCGGGTCGAACTGGCCGACAGCGCCAGGTCGGTCGGCGCGCCCCTCACCGGGTTCGCCGCCGTCCGCCCCGTGCTGGAAGCCGACGACGTCCCGCCGGGCCTGCGGGCGACCGCGCTGGTCCAGGCCAGCGAGTGCCTGGTGTCGGTGGGCCGCGGCGCGGCGCTCGCCCAGGCCCTGGACGAAGCGGACCGCCTCTACCAGGCGGATCCGCTGCTGGACCACGACACGACCCTCCTGCACCGGGGTTTGCTCCGCGCGTCCGCCGCGGGGCAGCACCGGCGTTGGGGCGACCTGCGGGCGGCGCTCGCCGCGGCCCGTGACGCCCTGGGCCTGCTGGACCGCCTGAAGGAGGCCGAGTCCGACAACGGGCAGGTCCGGGGCAGGCTCACGGTCGAGCTGGTCTGCGCGCTGCTGGACCTGAACAAGCCGGGTGAGGCGTCGGAAGTCGGCACGCCGCTCCTGGAACGGCCCGTGCGGGCGCCGTCGGCGTCCACCACCGGGTGGCTCCGGCTCGCGCTGGCCACGAGGGTCCACCTGCCCGCGGGCCGCGTCGACCAGGCCCGTGACCTGCTGCGTGACGCCGCCGACAGCGCCGAGCGCCACCAGCTGGACACCCTGCTCGCGGAGAGCCTGCTCGCGCTGGCGCACGTCCACGAGGTGGCGGGCGACCTGGCCGAGGCGCTGGCCAACCTCCGCTCGGCGCACGCCGCCGAACGCCGCAGGGCAAGGGCGGTCTACGCCGTGCGGGCCAGGCTCGCCGCCGAGTTCGCCGGAGTGCACCGCCGGCCGGTGGGTGGCCTGCACGATGAGCTGGCCGCCCTGCTCCGCACCGCGACCCCGCCCGTCGCGCCCCCCACGGATCCGGGCCTGGCGCCCGAGGTCAAGCAACAGCTCCGCCAGTGGCGCCCGGTCCAGATGCACCGCAGCGAGGGCATCCGGGTCAAGCGCTCCCGGCGTGCGGCGGAGGACATGACGGTGGAAGGCCTCTCGGCCGCGAGGGCCCACGCCGCCGACCGCTGGCGCCTGGTGCAACCGTTCGGCGACACCGGGACCGAGACCGGGAGCGACCCGAAACCGGGAGGCCGGCGCCGAGCCCCGGAACCCGAGACCCCACCGCCCTTCACCCAGGGACGCCCGGAACACGCGAGGAGCGGCCAAGCCAGGCCGCCGGACCCGGCTCCGGCCGCGGCGACGCCGGAACCCGACAACGAAGGCACCAACGCCGCAGCCGCAGCCGCGGTCTCAGCCGCAGCTCCAGCCGCAGAGGGCTTCCCGGCCCCGCCCGCCGCCACGTCGACGGGCACTGCGGCGACGGCCGGAACGACGCCCAGCGGCACACCTCACGGCTCACCCGCCACTGCCGTCAACAGCACTCCCGCGGGTCCGGCCGCCGGTGACGCGGTGCCCGCCGGCGCTCGTCCTGGTCCGGCAGATGCCCACGTCGGTAGGGCCGGGGTTGTCGGGGCCAGTGGCGGGCAGCAGCAGGGTGCCGTGGTGTCGGCCGTCGGACCGGTGGGCGGTGTGGTGGCTGACGGGTCGGATCGGGCTGCCGGCAGTCCCGCCGGTGGCGAGGGTGGCGTCGGGGCGGGTGAGGTTGTGGCCGCTGGGACGCAGCCGGGTTCGGGCGCGCCCGACCGCGGTCGGGTTGGCGGACAACCGGGTCTCGGTACGACCGGTGCCGGGCTTGGTGGGGGTGGGTTCGGCATCGTGCAGCGAGACGTCGGCGCGACCGAGGACGGTGTGCCCGGAGCCGGTGTGCCCGGAGTGGGTGCGTCTGGAGCCGGTGTGTCCGGGACCGGAGGCTCTGGAGCCAGCGGATCGGTGGTTGGTCGGGTGGAGGCGTCGGGCAACGAGGCCGGCGAGCCGAGTGCCCGCGAGGCCGGCGACCGGACTGTGCCCGAGGCCCCCGAGCGGAGCGTGCCCGCGGCCGGGTTGATCGCCGCAGCCGGTGCGGTGCGCAGTGGCCGGCGGCGGGCTGCTCGTGAGGCCGCCGAGGGGGAGGGTGAGCGTTCCTCCGGCGACCAGGGCGCGGACGCGAGCGTGCTGGACACGTTGAAGGCCGCCGGTCTTCTCGACCCGCAGCGCGCGGGCGGTCGACGGCGTGCCCCCGACGCCGACGACGACACGACTCCCGAGCCAGTGCAACACAACCCCGTGCAGCAGAGTCCCGTGCAGCAGAGTTCCGTGCAGGAAAGTCCCGCCCAGCAGAGCCCTGTGCAGGAAACCCCTGTGCAGCAGAAGTCCGTGCAGCAGAGCCCTGCGCAGGAAAACTCCGGGCGGGACGACCTCAGGCAGGAAGACCTCAGGCAGGAAGACCCCGTGCGGCAGACCGAGCCCGAGCCCGTGCAGTGGCGGGTCGAGCCGCCGCCGCGGCTGCGGTCCGAGGAACCGCCGCCGGTCGACATGTTCGACTCGCCGACGATGGTCCAGCCCGTCGTGCGCGACGACGTGCCACCGGTCGGGCTCGGCGCGGCCTTCGTGAAGGGGCCCGTCATCCCCACCGCCCGGGTGCCGGAGCCGCCCGACTACCCGCTGCCGTCGGTGCCGGAGCAACCGGCCAGGTCGGAGCACCCCGCCGCGTCGGAGTACCCCGTGGCGTCGGAGCAACCGGCCCGTCCGGAACAGGCAGCCCGTCCGGAACAAGCAGCCAGGCCGGAACAAGCAGCCGGGCCGGAGCGAACGGTCAAGCTGGAGCGAACGGCCGGCTCGGGGCAAGTGCCCGCGGCGGAGCAGGCAGCCGGCGCGGAACACACGGCGGAGGTGCAGGACCGGCCGGTCTTCCCGCCGGCCGACGTGCGCTTCCCCGAGGACGAGACGACGCCCGGGACGACGCCCGAGCCGGACCAGGTGCCGGGTGTCCCCGAACCGGACCAGCTGCCGCCGGTCCCGGTCCCCGACCCCGTGCCCTCCGGCCCGTCACCGGAAACGGCGCCCGCACCGCCGCAGTCGTCGCGGTTCGGCCCCACCGGTTTCCTCGGCGCCGCCGACCTGGAGCACGACGACGCCCCGCCGGCGGATCAAGGGCCGACCCCGACGCCCGCGGGCGAGGAACCGAAGGAGCCCTTCGTCACGGCCGTCGTCGTCGGCGGCAAGACGATCGACCTGCCGCCCCTCGTCGTCGAACCGCCGCCGCCCGCCCTCGACTCACCCAGCGCCACCCGCGCCTCACGCCGCCACAAGAGCGACCTCAGCCTGGCCGAACTCCTCGCCGAGGCCCTGGTCGCCTACGAGGACGCCCGACGCGAGGACGAGGCCGCCGGCAGGGTGGACGAGGACACCGTCCCCATCTCACCTGTCGGGAGCACACCGCCCGAGTCCGACAACGAGACCACGGCCCCGATCCAGCGGGTCGACCCCGCCGCCCGGTTCGGCACGTGGACACTTCCCGAAGCGTGAAATGATTTGAGGTTCTAATAAGGTTTCCCGCCGGTAACAAAGCCGGAAAATAGCCCGTGTCGCGGCGAATTGACACTTTCCGGCAAGTTGTTCGATTCAGTGTCAGGGTTGCGACGAACGGGTTCGCGCGCGTCTGGTTAAGTTGTGCGCGGACCCGGTACACAGAGGTACCGGATAGCGTGGAGTCGCCTGAACATGACCTCGACTGGAGTCCCGTCCCGATCCGAGCTCGCCGCCCGCGACGACGGCGCGGCCCGCCCGACCAGTCCCGAACAGGTTCGTGACGAATTGATCGAACGGGCCGCGGCCAACGCCCCCGAGCTCGCCGACCTCATCCGCCTCTACTACCGCCACGTGCCCGCCGAGGAAGTCAACGACGACGACCCGGTCGACCTGGTGGGTGCGGTGCGCTCGAACTACCAGCTCGCCGAGACCCGGGTACCAGGTCGTCCGGTGGTGCGGATCCTCAACCCGACCCCCGCCCACGACGGCTGGACGTGCCCGGCCACGGTGGTGCAGGTGGTCACCGACGACATGCCGTACCTGGTCGACTCGGTGGCCTCCGAGCTGACCCGCGGCGGCGTGCAGGTGCAGCGGGTGGTGCACCCGATCGTCGTGGTGCGCCGCGACCTGGTGACGGGCGCCCTGCAGGAGGTCATGCCGACCGCGGACCCGGCCGACCCGCCGGGCGACGCGCTGGCCGAGTCGTGGATGCACATCGAGGTCGACCTCCTCACCGACCCCGACCGGGCGCGTGAGCTGGAGACCAAGCTGCACGCCGTGCTCAACGACGTCCGCGAGGTCGTCGAGGACACCGACAAGATGACCGGCACGGCCCTGCACCTGGCCGAGGAGCTGGAGTCCGACCCGCCGCCGCTGCCCGGCCACGACGTGCGGGACGGCGCGAACCTGCTGCGCTGGCTGGCCCGCGACCACTTCACCTTCCTGGGCTACCGCCAGTACGAGCTGATTCGCGACGACCCGGCGACCGACGGCGAACCCGCGCTGCGGGCGGTCCTCGCCAGCGGTCTCGGTGTGCTCAGACAGGACAGCCTCGCGGCGCGCAGCCTGACCGCGGGCCCGGACGCGGGCGCGCAGGCACTGTCATCGGAACTGCTCGTCCTGACGCAGGCCAGCGCGCAGTCGAGCGTGCACCGGTCGGTCTACCCGTACTACGTGGGCGTGAAGACCTTCGACGCCGAGGGCAACGTGACCGGCGAGCACCGGTTCCTGGGCGTCTTCTCCACCACCGCCCTGCACGAGGACGTGCTGGACATCCCGGCCATCGAGCGCCGGGTCCGCGACGTCATCCACCGCGCCGGTTTCCCGCTGCACTCGTACTCGGGTCAGCGGATGCTGGAGGTGATCCAGAACTACCCCCGCACCGAGCTGTTCTCGGTCGACACGGACACCCTCTACCAGACCGTCACGGGCGTGATCGCGCTCGCCGAACGCCGCCGGCTGCGGCTGTTCCTGCGCCGCGACCCGTACGGCCGCTTCTACTCGTGCCTGGTCTACCTGCCGCGCGACCGCTACACGACGACGTCGCGGCTGGCCATGCAGGAAGTGCTGATCGACCAGCTCGGCGGGGTGAACCTGGAGTACAGCGCCCGCGTCGGCGAGTCCGCGCTGGCCCGCGTGCACTTCACCGTGCACACCGACCCGACCCGTCAAGCCGAGCCGGACTCCGCCCACATCCAGCAGCTGCTGGCCGAGGCGGTGCGCTCCTGGGACGACCGGATGGTCGAGGCGGTCCTGGACCAGGGCAGCGGCCTGGGCGCGGAGTCGTCCTCGGAGCAGGGCCAGCGGATCGCCGCGGCGTTCCCCGAGGCCTACAAGGAGGACTTCACCGCGGCCGAGGGCCTGGCGGACTTCCGGCGCATCGAGGCGCTCAACCCCGGTGACCTGGACCTGGCCTTCTACGCGCCGCGCGAGGTGGAGCCGGGTGAACGGCGGTTCAAGCTGTTCCTCGTCGGCGCCCGGCTGACGCTGTCCGACGTGCTGCCGATGTTGCAGCGCATGGGCGT
The DNA here is from genome assembly GCF_040673975.1 of Actinosynnema sp. NPDC050801. Taxonomy (NCBI): domain Bacteria; kingdom Bacillati; phylum Actinomycetota; class Actinomycetes; order Pseudonocardiales; family Pseudonocardiaceae; genus Actinosynnema; species Actinosynnema sp. NPDC050801. Next base: position 221,550 of record NZ_JBFAQZ010000004.1, read on the forward strand.
GGTCGTGGTGGACGAGCGGCCCTACGAGCTGAGCCGCGACGACGGCGTCGAGTGCTGGATCTACGACTTCGGCCTGCGCATCGACCAGGTCACGCTGGACAAGCTGTCCGGCGAGGACCAGGAGTCGGTGCGCACCCGCTTCCAGGACGCGTTCGCCGCCTCCTGGCGCGGTGAGGCCGAGGTGGACGGCTTCAACACCCTCGTGCTCAAGGCGGGCGTCACGTGGCAGCAGGCGGCGATGCTGCGCGCCTACGCCAAGTTCCTGCGCCAGGCGGGCACGCCGTACAGCCAGGACTACATCGAGGACGCCGTCCTCGCGCACACCGAGGTCGCCACGGCCCTGGTGCGGCTGTTCGAGGCGCGGTTCGACCCGGGCCTGTCCGACGAGCAGCGCACGGGCCGCACCGAGCACCTGGTCGACGAGATCACCGCGATGATCGACGACGTGACCAGCCTCGACGCGGACCGCATCCTGCGCAGCCTGCTCACGCTGGTGCAGGCCACGCTGCGCACGAACTACTTCGTCCGCGACGTCGACGGCAACCCGCGCCCGTACCTGGCGGTGAAGCTGGACCCGCGCGCGATCCCGGACCTGCCGCAGCCGCGGCCGCGGTTCGAGATCTTCGTGTACTCGCCCCGCCTGGAGGGCGTGCACCTGCGGTTCGGCCCGGTCGCACGGGGCGGTCTGCGCTGGTCCGACCGGCGCGAGGACTTCCGCACCGAGATCCTGGGCCTGGTGAAGGCGCAGGCGGTGAAGAACGCGGTGATCGTGCCGGTCGGCGCGAAGGGCGGGTTCGTGCTGAAGAAGCCGCCGGCCCCGACCGGTGACCAGGGCCTGGACCGCGAGGCGCTGCTGGCCGAGGGCATCGCCTGCTACCGGCAGTTCATCTCCGGCCTGCTGGACCTGACCGACAACCTGAACGCCGGCACGGTGCTGCCCGCGCCGCAGGTCGTCCGGCACGACGGTGACGACACCTACCTGGTGGTCGCGGCGGACAAGGGCACGGCGTCGTTCTCCGACATCGCCAACGAGGTGTCGAAGTCCTACGGCTTCTGGCTGGGTGACGCGTTCGCGTCCGGCGGTTCCGTCGGCTACGACCACAAGGCCATGGGCATCACCGCCAAGGGCGCGTGGGAGAGCGTGAAGCGGCACTTCCGCGAGCTGGGCACGGACACGCAGTCGGAGGAGTTCACCGTCGTCGGCGTCGGCGACATGTCCGGTGACGTGTTCGGCAACGGCATGCTCCTGTCCGAGCACATCCGGCTGGTGGCCGCGTTCGACCACCGGCACGTCTTCATCGACCCGGACCCCACCGCCGCCGCGAGCTTCGCCGAGCGCAAGCGGCTGTTCGAGCTGCCCCGCTCGTCCTGGGACGACTACGACCGCTCGCTGATCAGCGAGGGTGGCGGCGTGTGGCCGCGCACGGCCAAGTCGATCCCGGTCAGCGAGCAGGCGCGGGTGGCGTTGGGCCTGCCCGAGGGCGTGGTGAAGCTGTCGCCGCAGGAGCTGATGAAGGCGATCCTGCTGGCGCCGGTCGACCTGCTGTGGAACGGCGGCATCGGCACCTACGTGAAGGCCGGCGCGGAGTCGCACGCCGAGGTCGGCGACAAGGCCAACGACGCGATCCGGGTCGACGGCGCGGACCTGCGGGTGAAGGTCATCGGCGAGGGCGGCAACCTGGGCCTGACCCAACGCGGCCGGATCGAGTTCGCCCGTGCCGGTGGACCCGACGGGCGGGGCGGCAAGGTCAACACCGACGCGCTGGACAACTCCGCGGGCGTGGACTGCTCCGACCACGAGGTCAACATCAAGATCATGCTGGACGAGCTGGTCCGGGACGGCCGACTCGACCAGGACCAGCGCAACGAGCTGCTGGGCCAGATGACCGACGAGGTCGGCGAGCTGGTGCTGGCCGACAACTACTCGCAGAACGCCGTGCTCGGCGTCTCCCGCGCGCACGCCGCGCCGATGTTGTCGGTGCACGCGCGCCTGGTCGCCGACCTGGAGCAGCGCGGCGCGCTCGACCGGGCGCTGGAGGCGCTGCCCAGCCCGGCGGAGTTCAAGGCGCTGGAGAAGGCGGGCGACGGCCTCACCTCGCCGGAGCTGGCCACGCTGCTCGCGCACGTGAAGCTGGCGTTGAAGGAGGAGGTGCTGGCCAGCGACCTGCCGACGATCGACGTGCTGGCCCGCCGGCTGCCCGACTACTTCCCGAGCGAGCTGCGGGAGCGGTTCGCCGACGCGGTCGGCAGCCACCCGCTGTCCCGCGAGATCATCACCACGGTGCTGGTCAACGAGGTCGTGGACGGCGGCGGGGTGTCCTACCCGTTCCGCCTGGCCGAGGAGCTCAGCGCTTCGGCGACGGACGCGGTGCGCGCCTACACCGTGGTGACGGCGATCTACGACCTGCCGTCGTTGTGGCGGGAGATCCGGGCGCTGGACACCGTCGTGCCGACCGACGTGCAGGACGACATGGTGCTGGAGACCCGCCGCCTGCTCGACCGCGCGTCGCGCTGGCTGCTCACGAACCGGCCCCAGCCGCTCGCGGTCGGGTCCACGATCAGCCGGTTCGCCCCGGTGGTCGCCGAACTGGCGCCGCGCACGATCGACATGCTCCAAGGGCACGAGAAGGAGTCCGTGCTGGAGCACGTCGAACGGCTGGTGGGCCACGGCGTGCCGGAGGAGCTGGCGCGGCGGATCGCCGGGCTGCTGTTCACCTACGGGCTGCTGGACGTGACCGAGGTGGCCGAACTCGCCGAGCGCGAGGAGGGCGAGGGCGCGACCGGGCAGGAGCGGACGCACGAGGAGACGGCGGAGCTGTACTTCGCGCTGTCCGACCACCTCGACGTCGACCGGATGCTCAGCTCGGTGTCGGGGCTGGAACGGCTGAACCGCTGGCACTCGCTGGCGCGCCTGGCATTGCGGGACGACTTCTACTCGTCGCTGCGGGCGATCACGATCGACGTGCTGCGGTCGGCCGACCCGGGCGACGGTGCGGACGAGAAGATCGCCAAGTGGGAGCAGGCCAACGCCTCGCGCCTGAGCCGGGCGCGGGCCGCGTTGGAGGAGATCAACCGGGTCACCAAGCTCGACCTGGCCACCCTGTCCGTGGCCGCGCGGCAGGTCCGCAGCATGATCCGCTGACGTCGCCGGGGTGTCGCGGCGCGGACCGCGACACCCCGGGTTCCGCCTTACCCCCGATCGTCTGCGGAGCGAACGCCGAGGCGGGCCCGGCCGTGTGGACGGACCCGCCCCGGCGTTTCAGTTGCGCCAGGTGTCGTTCAGCGCCGCCGGTGACGTGGCGGATCGGTTGGTCCCGCTCTCCCACGTCACCGCGCCGCCGGCCTCTTTGCGGAGGTACTTGTACTGGAACGCGGTCCCGGCGGGCAGCGGCACCGAGGCCCGCCAGACCGGGTAGGTCGCCGACGACAGCGCCACCGCGTTCGCCGGGTTCCACGCGCCCAGTGACGCGTGGTCGCCGACCACGAAGATGTTCTGCCCCACCGAGGTCGTGGCGTTCACCGCGAACGACGCGGCGCCGGCGGGCGGGTTGCCCCCGGTCGCGCCGACGTGCAGCGCCAACGCCTCACCGGCGCCCAACGTCGCGGTGAACTGGCCGTTCGACCCGACCGCGACCGCGACGCACCCCTCCTTCTGCACGTTGCAGTAGGACCCGGCGGGCAGCGAGGTCTGGAACGTCCGCGTCAACGACGACGCCTCGCGGTTGATCGCGATGAAGCCCTTGTTGCCCCGCCCGAACGCGATCGCGTCACCGCCGTTGTCCCACCAGTTGCCCACCGACGTGCCGGTCACGGCGTTGCGGAAGCCGACCATCGACGCGATCTGCGTCCACCGGTGCTGGCACTTCCACCCGGACGTGTAGCACTCCGAACCGCCGGGCGGTCCCGCGTCGTGGTCCGAGAACTCGTACCCCGAGTACACGTTCGGCGAGCCGTAGGGCCAGGCCAGCATGAACACGTTCGCCAACGTGTAGGTGGAGCCGTCGCGGTAGGTCAACGTCGACCCGTTGCGCTCGGTGTCCCAGTTGTCCACGAACGCCCGCGCCTGCCCGCTCGGCAGGAAACCCCACGACTGCCCGAACGTGCTCAGGTAGGCCAGGTTCTCGTTGGCGAAGATCCTCTTGATGTCGTAGGCGTAGCGGAACTCGTCCACGTCGCCCGACCCGGTGTACTCGCCGGGCCGCACGGCCTCACCGGCGCCGTAGATCACCTCGTGCACCCAGTACACGTTCGGGTTGCTCAGCCGGGACTTGATCGCGGACAGGTCGGCCGCCGGCATGTGCTTGGCCGCGTCCACCCGGAACCCGTCCACCCCGAGCGAGATCAGGTGGTTGAGGTAGGTCGCGATCCGACCGCGCACGTAGTCGCTGCCGGTGTCCAGGTCCGACAGCCCGACCAGTTCGCAGTTCTGCACGTTCTCGCGGTTGCGGTAGTCGCTGATGTGGGACCGGCACGAGTGGAAGTCCCAGTCGCTGTAGATGCCGGGGTAGCCGTACTTCGTGTACGACGAACCGCCGGTGCCCGTGCCCGACCCGGCGCTCATGTGGTTGACCACCGCGTCCGCGATGACCTTGACGCCCGCCGCGTGGCAGGTGTTCACCATGGCGCGGAACGCGGCCTCGTCACCGAGGCGACCGGCGATCCGGTAGCTGACGGGCTGGTACGAGGTCCACCACTGCGAACCCCGGATGTGCTCGGTGGCGGGCGAGACCTCCACGAACCCGTAGCCCTTGGGCCCGAGCACGTTCGTGCACTCGGTGGCGACCCGAGAGAACGGCCACTGGAACAGGGTGGCGGTCACGTCCTTCGCGGACGGCGGCGCCGCAAAACTTTGCGGAACCGCCAAAAGGCTGAACAGCAGGACGGCTATCGCGCACAAGGCGCGTCGACTGGCGGAAACCACGTTGTCTCCTGGATGGCAGGGGATGACAGGGATGGCAGGGATGTGCTCTAGGTCATACCAGCTGCGAGACTTGCTGAAAACACTTGCAAAGTATTTCATTGCCCTCCGGCGGAACCCATCCGGAAGGACACCCCATGACGCAGGACTGGTGGCGCGAGGCCGTCATCTACCAGGTCTACGTGCGCAGCTTCGCCGACTCGAACGGCGACGGCGTCGGTGACCTGCCCGGCATCCGCTCCCGGCTGCCCTACCTGGCCGACCTCGGCGTGGACGCGGTCTGGATCACGCCGTTCTACGAGTCCCCGATGGCCGACGGCGGCTACGACGTGGCCGACTACCGGACCGTCGACCCGCTGTTCGGCTCCAACGACGACGCCGAGGCGCTGGTCCGGGACGCGCACGAGCTGGGCATCCGGGTGATCGTCGACCTGGTCCCCAACCACACCAGCGACCGGCACGCGTGGTTCCGGCAGGCCCTCAAGGCCGCGCCCGGCTCGCCGGAACGCGCCCGTTACCACTTCCGCGACGGCCGCGGCGAGCTGCCGCCGAACGACTGGGAGTCCGTCTTCGGCGGCCCCGCGTGGACGCAGGTCCCCGACGGCCAGTGGTACCTGCACCTGTTCGCGCCCGAGCAGCCGGACCTGAACTGGGACCAGCCGGAGGTGCGCGACGAGTTCCTCGACGTGCTGCGCTTCTGGCTGGACCTCGGCGTGGACGGCTTCCGCATCGACGTCGCGCACGGCATGGTCAAGGCCGACGGCCTGCCCGACGTGGGCACGCCCGGCCACCTCAAGCTGCTGGGCACCGAGGCGCTGCCGTTCTTCGACCAGGACGGCGTGCACGAGATCTACCGCGACTGGCGCAAGGTGCTCGACTCCTACCCGGGCAACCGGATCGGCGTGGCCGAGGCGTGGACCCCCAGCCCCGAGCGCACCGCCCGCTACCTGCGCGCCGACGAGCTGCACCAGGCGTTCAACTTCCACTACCTGACCGCCGAGTGGCACGCCGCCGACCTCAAGCAGGTCATCGACGACTCGCTGGCCGCGATGGCGCCGGTGGCCGCGCCGACCACGTGGGTGCTGTCCAACCACGACGTGCGGCGGCACGTGACGCGGTACGGCGGCGTGGCCAGGGCACGCGCCGCCGCGTTGCTGATGCTGGCGCTGCCCGGCAGCGCGTACGTCTACCAGGGCGAGGAACTGGGCCTGCCCGAGGTCCTGGACCTGCCCGAGGACGTGCTCCAGGACCCGGTGTGGGAGCGGTCCGGCCACACCGACCGCGGCCGGGACGGCTGCCGCGTGCCGATCCCGTGGACGCCGGACGGCCCGTCGTTCGGCTTCGGCGACGGCGGCTCGTGGCTGCCGCAGCCGGCGGACTGGGCAGGGCTGAGCGTCGAGAGCCAGACCGGCGACCCGAACTCGGTGCTGGAGCTCTACCGCGGCGCGCTGCGCGTGCGACGGGAGCACCCCGACCTCGGCGCGGGCTCCACCGTGGAGTGGCTGGACGTGCCCGAGGGCGTGCTGTCGTTCCGCCGCGGCGCGTTCACCTGCGTGGTGAACTTCGGCCCGGACGTGGCACGGCTGCCCGTCGACGGCCGGGTGGTGCTCGCCTCGGGTGGGTTCGCGACCGAGGACGGGGACGTCCTGGTGCCGCCGGACACGACTGTGTGGCTGTCCCGCCCGTAGAGTCACCCGGTGTGACAGCGCGGCTCAGTGACATCGCGACCCAGGCAGGCGTGAGCGAGGCGACGGTCAGCCGGGTGGTCAACGGCAAGCCCGGCGTCTCCGCCGCCACCCGCCAGGCCGTGGTCGCCGCGATGGACGTCCTCGGCTACGAGCGCCCGCCCAGGCTCCGCCAGCGCAGCGCCGGGTTGATCGGGTTGATCACCCCCGAGTTGAACAACCCGATCTTCCCGGCGTTGGCGCAGGTCATCGAGCAGGTGCTGACCAGGGACGGCTACACGCCGGTGCTGTGCACGCAGACGCCCGGCGGCTCCACCGAGGACCAGCTGACCGAGATGCTGGTCGACCGCGGCGTCACCGGGATCGTGTTCGTGTCCGGGCTGCACGCCGACACGACCGCCGACAAGGACCGGTACGTCAAGCTGGCCGGGCGCGGCGTGCCGTTCGTGATGATCAACGGGTACACCGACAAGGTGTCCGCCCCGTTCGTGTCGGTGGACAACCGGGCGGCCGTCCGGCTCGCCGTGTCGCACCTGGTCGAACTCGGGCACGAGGTGATCGGGTTGGCCGTCGGCCCACCGCGGTTCGTGCCCGCGCAACGCATGGTGGAGGGCTTCACGCTCGTCCGCCCGCAGGCCTCCGACCTGGTCGAGCACTCCCTGTTCACGGTCGAGGGCGGCCAGGCGGCGGCCAACGCCCTGCTCGACCGCGGCTGCACGGCGATCGTGTGCGGCAGCGACCTGATGGCGTTCGGCGCGATCCGCGCGGCCCGCCACCGCGGCCTGAGCGTGCCGCGCGACGTCTCCGTGGTCGGCTTCGACGACTCGCCGCTGATCGTGTTCGCCGACCCGCCGTTGACCACGATCCGCCAGCCGGTCGAGGCCATGGGCCAGGCGGCCGTGCACGCGTTGCTGGAGGAGATCGGCGGCACGCTGAGGAGCTCCTTCTCGGCCACGCACGCGGAGTTCGTGTTCCAGCCGGAGCTCGTGGTGCGCGGCTCGACCGGCGCCCGACCCAGGTGACCCCGCCCGTCCCGCGAGTGCTCGCCCGGCGGATGAGGGCTCAACGGCTCTCGCACCCCGCGACCGACGTGGCGGACCTGCTGGACTCCGTCTTCGCCCTGCAAGCCCAGGACGTCCCGGCGGCACGGCTCGCGGCGCGCGCCCGTGGCGTGCGGTCCCTCGACGGCCCACTGGTGCGCACCTGGGCCATGCGCGGCACCCTCCACCTGCTCCACGAACGGGACCTGTGGGTCGTGCCCCTCCTCGGGCCGACGTTCATCGCCGTCGGACGACGTCGCCGCGAACAACTCGGCCTCACCGACGAGGTGTGCGAGCGCGCGCTACCCGCGCTCCGCGAAGTCCTGACCGAGCCGCTGGAACGCGCCGAGCTCGTGCACCGCCTGGCCGAGGTCGGCCTCCCGCTCGACCCGAGGTCGCAGGCGCCGGCGCACCTGCTGGCGTTCGCCGCGAACTCCGGCGTGCTGTGCCGCGGGCTCGACGACACCTACCGGCTGCTGGACATCACCTGCGAGCCCAAGGGCGTGGACGAGCTGTGGCGGCGGTACCGACGCGCCTACGGCCCGGCGACGCCGGACGACTTCGCCGCCTGGAGCGGCCTGCCCAAGCGGCGGCTCAAGGACCTGCCCGAGGTGGACGACGAACCGGCCGGGCCCGACGACGACACGGTCCGGATGCTCGGCCACTTCGACACCTACCTGCTCGGCTACCGCGACCGCTCCGCCGCGCTGGCGCCCGAGCACGTGCCGCTCGTGCAGACCGGCGGCGGCTTCCTCACCCCGCACGTCGTGGTCGGCGGACGGGTGGTCGCGGTCTGGCGGCGGGACGGCGCGCGGATCGCCGTTCGCCCGTTCGGTGATCGTCCCGACATCGCCGACGAGATCGCTGACCTGGGTCGATTCCTGGAGCTGGAGGCGCGCTTAACCTGGGTGTAGCACGTGGATAGGGTCACTGCCACGCATCGACACCGGGAGGCGCGTTCAAGTTGGGTGTGTTCGTCACGGGTGTGCGCCCGCGCTGGTCGGACATGGACGCGTTCGGCCACGTCAACCACGCCAACACGGTGACCTTGCTGGAAGAGGCGCGGATCGACCTGCTGTTCACCGAGGCCGCCAGGCACGGCGTGCCGGAGATGTCGCACGGCATGGTCGTGGCCCGGCTGGTGGTGGACTACCTCGCGCCGCTGGTGTTCACCGGTGACGACGTCGTGGTGGAGCTGTCCGTGCGGGAGCTGAAGTCCGCGTCGTTCACGCTGGACTACTCGGTGCGCGGCGGTCGCCAGGAGGGCAGCGCGGTCGTCACGACGGCGGAAACCCTCATGGTCCCCTACAACTTGACGGCCGGACGTCCGCGCCGTCTCCTCGAAGCCGAGCGCGACTTCCTCGCGGGCTGGCGAGCCGGAGGTAATGGTGCCTGAGCTGGTCCTCGCCGACCCCGCGGAGCGGGACGACCTCGGCGCGTTCGTCGCCCGTGCCGTCCGCCTCGACGCCCAGGCGGTGGTGCGGCTGCGCAACCGACCGTCCGGCGACCTGGTCGACGCGTGGGTGGCGACCCCGTTCGACACCCTGGCCACCCGCACCGTGGCCGGAAAGCTGACGCCGCAGGACAGCACCGTGTCCGGCACCGACCTGCTCACCGGCCTGGCCGTGGTGCGCAGCGAGACCGTCGACCCCGGCCCCGCCCGGGACATGATGTGGCGCTCGGCGCTGCCGCCCTCGGCGGGCTGGCTGCCGGTGGACCGGCTGCCCGGCAGCGTGGTGTCGGAGCTGGCGGAGAAGGGCGTGGAGGTGGCGCGGGAGAACGCGGGCCCGCGCGGCACGCCGCCCGCGTCGCTGCTGGACCAGACGGTCATCACGGTCAGTGGTTCCGGGCTGGACGTGAAGGTGCCGATGCGGTGCCTCTTCGCGCTCTCGGGCATGGGTTTCCTCGGCGGTGACGACGTCCGCATCACCGCCACGGACTCGTGGCTGCGCATCGACGCCCGGTTCGGCGCGGTCGTCCGTCGCCGTCATTCCATGCTGCCCCTGCTCGTCTGACGCGGCGGATCATTCGTTCGATCGGGTTCCCGTGTCGGACGAGCCGGCTACCCTGGTTTGGGAGAGCAGGGGGGTCCGGCGATGGAATTCAGGGTGCTGGGGCCGGTGCAGGCCCGCGTCGAGGGTGGTCCGGTCGAGGTGGGTGGGCCGAAGCCGAGGACGCTGTTGGCGCTGCTCGCGGTCAACGTCGGCCGCGTGGTGGCGGTGGAGCAGCTGGTCGATGCGTTATGGGGGGAGCGGCCACCCGGCGGCTCCCGTTCGGCCATCTACACCTACGTGTCGACGCTGCGCCGCGAGCTGGGTGACGTGCTGGTCAGGTCCGGTGGCGGCTACCTGTTGTCGGCCGAACCGGACCAGGTCGACCTGCACGTCTTCACGGCCCGGGTGGACGAGGGTCGCCGCTCGCTGGCCGAGAACGATCTCGAGGGCGCCGCGGCGCGGTTCGCCGCCGCCCTGGACGTGTGGCGCGGCGTGCCGTTGGGCGGTGCCCAGGGCGCGTGGGCCGAAGGCGAGCGGTCCCGGCTCGAAGAGCTGCGCTCGGGCGCGCTGGAGGACCGGTTCGACGCCGACCTGGCCCTGGGCCGGGGTGAGGCGCTGGTTTCCGAGCTGACCGCGGCCGTGGCCGAGCACCCGCTGCGGGAACGGTTGCGCAGCCAGCTCATGCTCGCCCTGAGCCAGGCGGGCAGGCGGGCCGAGGCGTTGGCCGCCTACCAGGAGGGCAGGCGCGTCCTGCTCGACGAGCTGGGCCTGGAACCGGGCCTGGAGCTGCGGTCCACGCACGAGCGCGTCCTGCGCGGCCCGACCACCCCGGAGGCGCGCAGCACCCCCGAGGCCGGCCCGCCGCCCAGCCAGCTGCCGTTCGACGTCGCCGACTTCACCGGCCGGATGCCCGAGCACGACCGCCTGGTGGCGCACCTGACCACGGGCCGCGGCGCGATGCGCGTGTGCGCGATCTCCGGCCAGCCGGGCGCCGGCAAGTCGACCCTCGCGGCGCACGTCGCGCACGCGATGCGCGGGCACTTCACCGACGGCCAGCTGTACGCGAACCTGCGCGGCGTGCACCCCGTGCCGGCCGACCCGGCCGAGGTGCTCGCCGGGTTCCTGCGCGCCCTGGGCGTGTCGAGGGAGGTCATCCCGGCCGACCTGGAGGAACGCGCCCAGCTCTACCGCACCCTGTTAGCCGACCGCCGGGTGCTGGTCGTGCTGGACGACGTCCGCGACGAACGGCAGATCCGGCCGCTGCTGCCCGGCGGCACGACCTGCGCCGTGCTGACCACGAGCCGGGAACGCCTCGGGGCGCTCAGCGGCGCGGCCCACCTCGAGCTGGGCGTGATGCGGGATGCCGAAGCGCTGGAACTGCTCGACCGGGTCGTCGGCGACGGCCGGGTGGCCGCCGAATCCAAGGCCGCCGAGGACATCGTCCGGCTCTGCGGCCGGCTGCCGCTCGCGCTGCGCATCGCCGGCGCCCGCCTGGCCGCCCGCCCGCAGTGGCGGCTCGCCCGCCTCGCCGAACGCCTCGGCGTGAAGCGCCGCGTGCTGCAAGAGCTCGCCGTCGGTGACCTTGAGGTGCGCGGCAGCCTCGCGTTGAGCTACGACGGGTTGGCCGAACGGGAACGCGCGGCGTTGCGCAGGCTGGCGGTCTTGGACGTCGCCACCTTCGGTGGCTGGCTGGTCGCGCCCCTGCTCGACTCCGACCCCCGCGAGGCGGAGGAGGTCGTGGAGCGCCTGGTCGACTCACGGCTGCTCGACCTCGCCACCACCGACGGCGGCGCCACGCTGCGCTACCGCATGCACGACCTGACCAGGGCGTTCGCCCGTGAACGCGGTGAAGCCGAGCAGTTCGAGACCGCCGTCAGGACTGCCTGCGCCCATGCCGCCCGCACCTGGCTGGCCCTACTCGACCTCGCGAAAAGCCGCGTCCCGCACACCGCGCTCGACGGCAACCGGGACCGCACCACCACCGACCACCCCCACTTCGACCCGGACGCGGCGGCCGAGATCATCGCCGACCCCGAGGCGCGGTTCGACGCCGAGCAGGCGGGCCTGGTCGGCGTGGTGGAACGGGTGAGCGAGCTCGACCTGACCGACGGGGCGACCAGGCTCGCCGCCCTGTGCTCCTCGCGGTTCTCCGTGCGCGACCTGTTCGACCAGTGGTGGCGCACGCACTCGGCGGCGTTGGAGGCGGCCCGCCGCGTGGGCGACCGGGCCGGTGAGGCGCGGCCGCTGTCGGCGCTGGGGTGGCTGCGCCACGAGCAGGACCGGTTCGAGGAGGCCGCGTCGTACTACGGGCAGGCGCTGGAGGCCTACCGGGAGACCGGGGACGTCCGGGGCGAGGCCTCGACCCGGCTCGCGCTGAGCGCGGTCCTGCGCGAGCACGGCGAGCTGACCGAGGCCACCGAGATGCTCGACCTGGCCCTGCCGGCGCTGCGGGAGCTGGGCGAGAAGCGCCTGGTCGCCCAGGCGTCGCACGAGCTGGGACGGGTGCTGACCGAACAGGGTCACCTGGACTTGGCGCTGGAGGCGTGCGAGCAGACCGTGCGCGCCTACCGCGCCGCCGGCGACCGCCGCGGTGAGGGGATCGCCGTGCGTTCGATGAGCACCGTGCACCGCGCCGCCGAGCGCTGGGACCTCGCGGCCGAGTACGCCGCACGCGCCGTGGAGATCCTGCGGACCCTGGGCGACCGGCTGATGTCGGCCTACGCCGTCCAGGCCTTGGCCAAGGTCCGCATCCGCCAGGGCCGCGGCGACGCCGTGCGCAGCGACCTGCTCGAATGCCTCAGCACGTGCAACGAGATGCAGGACCGCTTCGGTCAGGCACTCGTGCTGCGCACCCTCGGCGAGCTGGAGCTGGCGGGCGGGCGGCCCGAGGCGGCCCGCCGCTACCTGGACCGCTCCCTGCACTGGTGGGAGTCGTTGTCGCTGCCGGTGTGGCGGGCTCGGACGCTGCGGGACCTGGCCGCCGCCCTGGCCGCGTCGGGCGAGCCGGAAGCCGCCGAAGCGGCCTGGCGGGAAGCCGATGGGATCTTCCGCGCGCACGGCTGCCGCGAGGCGAGCGAGCCGTCCCGACCGGCGCTGGGCACCTCCCACGCCATCGCTTGACCGGGGCTTTTAGATTTCTTTCAGGCACCGCGCAGATGATTCCACCACGCGAAAGCGGTGGGGAGGCGCGGTCGAGGGGTCCGCACCTCCCCCACATCGGTCAGGCCGGTCGGATCGGTCCGACCCGCCGGGTCGGTCGGGCCAGCTACATCGGTCGGATCGGCCGGGTCGGTCGGACCAGCCGCGCCGGTCGGATCGGGCGGATCGGCCGAGCCGGTCGGACCAGCGACATCGGTCCGGCCGGCCAGGTCGGTCGGACGAGCCGGCCGAGCGGCGAGGCCCGCCAGGTCGGTCGGACCGGCAGAGCCGGTGTGGCCGCCACGACGGCGAGGCCGACCGGATCGCCGAGACGAGCCGGGCCGGCCGAGGTAGCCGCCGCGACGGCGAGGCCCGCCAGGTCGGTCAGACCAGCCAGACGGCCGTGTCGGGCGGCAGTTGGTTGCCGTCCATCGGTCCGCTGGCCAGCAGCACCTCGCCGGGCGGCAGCGGCACCGGGCCGCCGGAGGTGTTGAGCGCGCAGATCAGCCCGCCACCCTTGCGCCGGAACGCGAAGCACCCGGGCGGCGCGCCGTACCACTCCAGCTCGTCACCGGAGAAAGCCCCGTGCGACTTCCGCAGCTCAAGGGCCTGCCGGTAGAACGAGAGCATCGAGTCGGGGTCTTCCAGCTGCGACTCGGCGGTCAGCCCCGCCCACTCGTTCGGCTGCGGCAGCCACGTCGTCACCGCCTGCGAGAACCCGAACGGCGGGGTGTCGCCCTCCCACGGCAGCGGCACGCGGCACCCGTCCCGACCGCGGTCGGTGTGCCCGGACCGCAACCAGATCGGGTCCTGCAACGCCCACTCCGGCAGCTCGACGTCCGGCAGGCCCAGCTCCTCGCCGTTGTACAGGTAGACCACGCCGGGCAGCGCCAGCTCCACCAGCGTCATCGCCCGCGCCCGCCGCGCACCGAGCTCACCACCGCCGTACCGGGTCACGTGCCGGGTCACGTCGTGGTTGGACAACGTCCAGGTCGCGGGCGTGTCCAGACCGCGGACCGCGCCGAGCGAGTGCTCGATGGCCGTGCGCACGCGATCCGCGTCGAACGGCGCCTCGACCAGCCGGAAGTTGAACCCGAGGTGCAGCTCGTCGGGCCGCACGTACCGGGCGAACCGCTCGTCGTCGGAGACCCAGATCTCGCCGACGGCCATCCGGCCCGGGTACTCGTCGACGACCTTGCGGATCATCCGGTGCACCTCGTGCACCCCGTCGTTGTCGAACCGGGGGTCCAACGAGTTGTCGTGCATGACGCCCGCGCCCAGCTGGGCCCGCGGGTCGATGTCCGGCAGCCCGTAGGGCTTGGCCATGCCGTGGGCGACGTCGATCCGGAACCCGTCCACCCTGCGGTCCAGCCAGAACCGCAGCGTGTGCGCCAGGTCGGCGGAGACCTCGGGGTTGTCCCAGTTCAGGTCGGGTTGCTCGGGCGCGAACAGGTGCAGGTACCACTGCCCGTCCGGCACCCGGGTCCACGCCGGCCCGCCGAACTGGCTCGGCCAGTTGTTCGGCGGCACGGAGCCGTCGAACCCGCCACCGTCGCGGAAGATGAACCGGTCCCGTTCGACCGAGCCCGGCCCGGCCCGCAGCGCGGCCTGGAACCAGGCGTGCCGGTCGCTGGTGTGGTTGGGGACGAGGTCGATGGTGACGCGCAGGTTGTGCTCGTGCGCCTCGGCGACCAGCCGGTCGAACGCCGCCAGGTCGCCGAACAGCGGGTCGACGTCACGGGGGTCGGCCACGTCGTAGCCGTGGTCGGCCATGGGCGAGGTGAAGAACGGCGTGAGCCACAGGGCGTCCACGCCGAGCAGTTCGAGGTAGCCGAGCCGGGAGCGGATACCGTCGAGGTCGCCCACGCCGTCACCGTTCGCGTCGGCGAAGGATCGGACGTAGACCTGGTAGAAGACGGCGTCACGCCACCAGGCGGACTCGTCGGCGATCTCTGGTTGTAGATCGGAGGATCGTCGCACGAGGAGTCATCCTGCCATTCGCGACCGACACCACGACCCCGTTCGGGCGATCAAGAATCACACCCAGGCGTTCATCATGCTGTTGGCCGCCATCTCCAGGTACGCCCAGAGCTGCTTGCGGTGCTCGGGCGAGAGGTCCACCGAGTCGACACCGACCTCGATGCAGCGCAACCAGGCGTCCCGCTCCACGGGACCGATCACGAACGGAGCGTGACGCATCCGCAACCGTGGATGACCGCGGTTGTCGGAGTACGTGTGCGGGCCGCCCCAGTACTGCATGAGGAACAGGCGGAAGCGCTCCTCGGCGGGGCCGAGGTCTTCCTCGGGGTACATCGGACGCAGGACGGGATCCTTGGCCACTTCCTCGTAGAAGCGCGCGACGATCTTGTGGAACGTCTCGTACCCGCCCACTGCTTCGTAGAAGTTCTCCGCAGGAGTGGTCACCCCTCCATCCTGCCTCAGCCACCCGCGGGCGTCCCACGCCGCACCACCTTCGCCCCCGCGGGGGTTGGCGAACAGCCGGCGCACCGCGCGGATCCGTGGTGGACGTCCCACGCGGCACCGCATCCTGACGCCGACATCCCCTGCCGCGAGGAGGACACGACATGGGCGATGCCAACCACGCGCTGCGGCACTGGTTCCGGCAGGGCGGGTGGACGCAGCTCGAACTGGCGCGCGCGGTCGGGCGGCTCGGCCAGGCCAGGGGCCACAACATCGCGCCGGACAGCTCCCGGGTGCGGCGGTGGCTGGAGGGCGAGCGGCCGCGGCACCCGGTGCCCGAGCTGCTGGCGGCGCTGTTCGCGGACCGGTTGGGCCGGCCGCTCACGCCGGCCGACCTGGGGCTGGCCGCGCCGCCGGCGGGCGAGCAGGTCTCGTGGGACCACCGGGCGCTGGTCACGACGTTGCAGGACTTCACCAGGAGCGATCTGATGATCAAACGCAGGGATGTGCTGGGCGCGACCGCCGCCCTGGCCACGGGCGCGGTCCTGGAGGGCAGGCTGGCCGGGTGGCTCGCGCCCGACGGGTCCGGGCCGCCGCCGTCACTGGGCCCGGGACGCATCGGCACGGCCGAGATCGCCGAGATCGAGGCCGCGACCAGGACGTTCTGGGCCTGGGACGCCCAGCGCGGCGGCGGCCTCTACCGCGAGGCGGTGGTGGGGCAGCTCAAGGCGATGACCGACCTGCTCGACCACGGCTACCCCGACCCGATCGGCCGACGCCTGTTCCGCTCGACCGCGGACCTCGCCAGGCTGGCCGGCTGGATGTCGCACGACGTGGGCCTCCAGGCGACCGCGCAGAAGTACTTCACCCTCGCCCTGCACTGCGCGAAGCGGGCGCGGGACACCGGGCTGGGCGTCGAGGTGCTGTCCCGGATGGCTCGCCAGATGGTGCACGTGGGCCGGCCGCGCGAAGCCCTCTCCCTGGTCGCGCTCGCCCGGCGGGGCTCGGGGAGCAGGCTCGGACCGATGGCGTCGGCGATGCTCGTGACCTGCGAGTCGTGGGCGCACGCGGCCCTGGGCGACCTCCAGGCCGTGGACCGCGCGGTCGGGACCGCGGAACAGCTCTTCTCCCGAGCCGGGCACGGCGAGACGCCCGGGTGGCTGTCCTACTTCGACCGAGCGGGGCTGGAGGGGATGGCGGCCCTGTCGTACCGGACCGCGGCCGAGCACCGGCCGGGCGCGGAGCGGAAGGCGGAACCGCACCTCGCCGAGGCGCTCCGGCTGCGCCGCGACACCTACCGGCGGTCGAACCTGTTCGACGTCATCTCGCTGGTCGGGGTCCGCGTCCTGCAGGGCGAGCACGCCGAGGCCGACCGCCTGGCGACCACGGTGCTGGGCCCGGCCGGGCGGATCAGCTCGACCCGCACCTTCGACCGGATCGAGGTCGTCCGCCGGCGGGCCGAGGCCGACTCCGCCCGCTCGAAGGACGCACGGCGGCTGGCCGACACGCTCGCCGCGTTGCGCGCGGCCTGACGGGGGTGGTCGGGCCGGAGCACGGGCTCCGGCCCGACCACACGGCTCAGGAGGACTTGAGCGAGATCCCGGCCTCGTCCAGCGCGGGCATCAGCTTGGCCCGCAACGCGCGCTGCACGGCCCACTGGCGGCCCGGCCGGACCTTCACCGTCACCCGCATGGTGATGCCCTCGGGCGTGACCTTCTCCACGCCGAGCACCTGCGGCTTGTCGATGACGTCCTTGGCCAGGAGCTCCTCGTCGGTGGCGTCGACGACGGCCTTGGTCAGCACCTCGGTCGCCGAGGCCAGGTTCGCGCCGTACCCGAGCGGCAGGTCGACCACGGCCACCGCGAAGCCCTGCGACGAGTTGCCGACGCGCAGGATCTCGCCGTTGCGGACGTACCAGACGGTGCCGTTGGTGTCGCGGATCGTGGTGATGCGCAGCGCCACCGCCTCGACCGTGCCGGTCGCCGGACCCAGGTCGACCACGTCGCCGACGCCGTACTGGTCCTCCAGCATCATGAACATGCCGGACAGGAAGTCCTTGACCAGGTTCTGCGCGCCGAAACCGATGGCGACGCCGAGGATGCCCGCCGACGTGAGGATGGGCGCCGGGTTCATGCCCAGCTCGGTGAGGATCTGGATGAACGCCACGCCGAACACGATGATCGTGACGATCGACTTGAGCACCGAGCCGATGGTCTTGGCCCGCTGCTCGCGCCGTTCGGAGACCAGCGCGCCCAGCGCCTGGGGAGCACGCTCCCTCAGCGGCTTGAGCAGCTTCGGCTTCCGGCCGCCGTTGCCGCGGGTCATCCGGTCGATCAGCCGGCGGAGCAGGAACCGGATCACCACGGCGATGACCAGCGTCAACGCGATCCGCAACGCGCCCTCGGCGATCTTGGGCCCGTTCGTCACCCACCACTCGACGGCGAGGGTCGACTCCACGTCCACCACCTGCTCAGTCCTCCACTCACATGTCGAGGCCGGTTGCCCAGGCCAGGAACGTCAACTGGTCCACGGCCAGCGCGACCGACCGGCTCACCGATCGGCCCGCGTGCCCCACCTCCGTCTCGCGGCGGAGCAGCACCGGGTGCTTGGTCGGATCACTCGACGTCGCGTGCTGCAGTGCCGCGCACATCTTGCGGGCGTGGTTGGGGTCCACCCGGCTGTCCGACTCGAAGACCGTGAACAGCACCGAAGGGTACTCAACGCCCGGCCGAACCCGGTGGTACGGGGAGTAGGCCAGCAGCCATTCCAGCTCCGACGGCACCGACGCGGAGCCGTACTCCTCCGCCCACAGCCGCCCCAGCAGGAAGTTCTCGTACCGCACCATGTCCAGCAGTGGCGCTGAGCACACCACCGCCGCGTACAGCTCCGGCCGCTGGGTCAGCGCGGCGCCGACCAGCAGCCCGCCGTTCGAGCCGCCCATGATCGACAACTGCTGCGGTGTCGTCCAGCCGTCGCGGATCAGCCGCTCGGCCGCCGCGTGGAAGTCGTCGAACACGTTCTGCTTGCTGTCGCGCATCCCCGCGCGGTGCCACTCCTCTCCCTCCTCGTCGCCGCCGCGCAGCGACGCGTGCACCCACACGCCGCCCGCCTCGACCCACGCCAACGTCGTCGCGCTGTACCCCGGCCCGCGGCCCACCGCGAACCCGCCGTACCCGGTGAGCAACGTCGGCCGGGGCTGGTCCGGGTGCTGCTGCCCGGACACCACGAACATCCGCACGACGGTGCCGTCGGGCGAGGTGTACGAGAGCTGCTGCGTGGACAGCTCCGGCAGCGCCACCGTTCCGGGCGCCGCCGTGTCGAGCTCCGTCCGGCCGTCCGACAGCGAGTACCGGTACACCGACAGGGGCGTGGTGAAGTCCGACCAGCCGAACCACAGCACGTCGCGGTCGGCGACCGTGAGCGCGTCGACCGTGGACAACCCGTGCAGCGACCCCGTACCGGGCAGCGGGACCTCCCGCAGGTGCTCGCCGGTCGCGGGGGAGTGCAGGTGCAGCTCCGACACCGCGTGCCGGGTCCGCAGCAGCACCAGCGACCCGTCCAGCCAGGTCGCCGCGTCCAGCACCGAGTCCGGCTGCTCCGCCACGAGCTCGGTCCACTCGGTGGGCGCGGCCGGGTCGGCCACGCACAGCCGGAACCGGGGCGCGTCGAGGGTGGTGAGCAGGTAGAGCCGACCGTCCGGCTCGACCGACGCGAGGCACCGCACGCCGTCCTCGTCCCGCACGACCGGCCGCAGCTCGCCGGACGAGTGCAGGTCGGCGATCCACACCGAGTCCCGCCGCACGGTGCCGGGCGAGCCGTTCACGATCAGCCACCGCCCGTCCTCCGACAGCGACAGCCCGTAGTAGTAGGTGTGGTCCAGCCCGTCACCGTGGACGTTCACGTCGTCGGACGCGGGCGTGCCGACCCGGTGCCGCCACACCCGCCGGTGGAACTGCCGCTCGTCCTCGGGCACCAGCTCGGGGTCGACCCGCCGGACGTAGAAGAACTCCTCGCCACCGGGCAGCCAGCCCACCGGCGAGTACCGGCAGCGGTCGATCGGCCCGTCCAGCAGCTCGCCCGTGTCGACGTCCACGACGTGCAGCAACGAGTGCTCGTCGCCGCCGACGGACACCTGGTAGGCCAGCCGCGTGCCCTCACGCGAGGGCGACCACCGGTCGAGGGTGGTCCGCCCGGACGGGTCGAGCGCCGAGGGGTCCAGCAGCACCCGCTCCACACCGTCCACCCGCACGTACAGCACCGGGTGGTCCTGGTCCGGGTCGCGACGGGTGTAGAACGCCCGGCCCGCCCGCCACACCGGCGTGCCCACGGACCCGGTGCGCATCAGCTCGCCCAGCCGGTCGGCGAGCGCGTCGCGGCCGGGCATGGCGTCGAGCCACGACCGCGCCACCGCGTCCTGCTCGGCCGACCAGGTCGCGGTGCGGGGGTCCGCAGGGTCTTCGAGCACCCGGTAGGGATCGGCCACCGCGTGTCCGTGCAGATCCTCGACCAGGTCGAGGCGCGGTGCGGCGGGATAGGTGATCGTCGCAGGCAGCGCTGCGGGGGAGGCTTCGGTCACCTTCCCGAGCGTAGCGCGCTGATGAAAACCATCTCCGATAGGTGCGTGTTCACCGAAGTTTTGATCCCGGCTTCGTGACACGTCACATATCACAGGTGATTTTTGGGGTCGATCTGTGGTCTGCTAGGGCTGAACCGGTGGAGGTGGTCGCGTGCCAGACCGACAACCCACCCCGATCGGCGCCCTGGTGAACGCCGGGATCGCGTCGTCGGTCCCGTCCGGCCAAAAACAGCTCTCGGCGAGCGCCGTGCACGCTGTGGTCGACGGGGAGGGAGCCGGTTCGGCGCCCGTGGTGCTGCCCTGGGGAAGACGCAAGGTCCTTCTGCTCAACGCCACGTTCGAACCCCTCACCGCGCTGCCCCTGCGGCGCGCGGTGGTCCTCGTCGTGTGCGGCAAGGCCGAGGTCGTGCACGGCGACCCCGCCGGGGCCGTCGTCCACTCCTCGACGTCCGAGGTGGTCGTCCCGTCGGTGATCCGGCTGGCGAACTACGTGCGCGTGCCCTACCGCGGCCGGGTACCGCTGACCCGCGCCGGGTTGATGCACCGCGACCGGTACCGCTGCGCGTACTGCGGCGGACGCGCCGAGACCATCGACCACGTCGTGCCGCGCAGCCGTGGCGGCCCCCACACGTGGACCAACTGCGTGGCCTGCTGCGCGAAGTGCAACCACCGCAAGGCCGACAAGCTCCTCTCGGAGCTCGGCTGGCGCCTGCGCGTGGTGCCCAACGCCCCCCGCGGGCCGCACTGGCGGCTGCTGGCCGGCGTCACCGAGGCCGACCCGCTGTGGCTGCCCTACCTCGGCGAGCCCGCGGCTTAGCGACAGCTCCCCTCGCGCTCACGCCGCCAGGACGAGGTCCTCGCGGTCGTCCGTGATGCGCACGGAACCGGACGTGATGCGGACGGACTCCGACGTGATCCGGACGGACTCGGACGTGATGCGCACGGACTCCGACGTGATGCGGACCGAGCCGGCCAACGTGATGCGCACCGAGTCCGCGTCGGACCCGGTGATCCGGACCGAATCGGACTCCGACGCGGTGATGCGCACGGAGTCGTCCGTCGCGGAGGTGATGCGGACGGAGCCCTGGGAGGTAATCCGGACGGAGTCATCGGACGTGATGCGCACCGACTCGGCGAGCACTGCCGGAGGCTGAACAGTCGTAACGCTCTGCTCTGATTGGGCGTACGACGAAAGAGTGAGGGCGGCGACCAGAACGAGGTTCATGGTGTACATGTCGTGTCCTCCGAGGCTCATCGGGCGGGAATTGGTCTCCGGATTCGGATGCGCAAGACCCGTACAGGTGAAAAGCTAGAAGCCGAGTGGGCCCAGGACAAGACGCCAAACCGGCCGCCATTCGCCTCCGTCCGGGGGAAGGCCATCCGGGTGTACGCACTGCGACGATCGAGCACGAGAGCTAGTGCATGCGGCACCGATGGATACCGACGGTGACGTCCTCGCAGGTAGGGGGTCGGGTAGATCACACGGTGGCTATGCCACGTGCCGAGGCCATACCGGTGGCGATCACCGGGTTGCGGTCGAGGTCGGCGTCCCACGCCGCCGTGACCGCCGTACGCGTGATCGCGGACCGCCCGCACGGGGCCTCGTTCACAGTTGGAACCGGCCCTGGACGGCGAACCGCACGACGCCGGACCCCCACCAGTGCGGGAACGGGTGCCCTCGCCCGGACGTGACCAGGGCGATCGGTTACCGTAACCGCCGTGACCATCGTGGAGACCGTGCTCGTCTTCGCGCTGATCCCGCTGGCCATCTACGGCGTGATCACGCTACTGACGCTGAGGCCGAAGGCCACCCGCATTCAGCGGTACCGCCCGGGCCAGGAGTGGAACTACGCCCCCGTCTGGTGGGCCGCGAACCCCGCGGGCCTGCCCGGCGGCGCGCACCAGGCCGTCACGACCCCGGCCGAGGGCCGTACCGCCAAGGGAGGTGCTCGTGGCAACTGGTGAGCTGACGAGGGTGGAGGTGGACCCGTCGACCCTGCCGGTCGGCGCGGCCGTCACCAACAGCGGCCGGGTGTCCGCGGCGAAGATGTACGAGCCGCACGCGCCGAGCCTGCCGTTCACGCCGGTGCAGCTGGCGAGCCTGGACGAGGCGTTGACGCTGGCCAGCCGCACCACCGGGCTGGACTTCAGCGTGTACCTCGGCGACCTGGGCGCCGACAGCCGTGCGCGGGCCGAAGAGCTGCACGCGAGCACTCCGCGCCCGACGCACGCCGTGCTCGTCGCGGTGTCGCCCGGTGAACGCCGGGTCGAGGTGGTGACGGGCGAGGAGTCCCACCGCCGCATCGCCGACCGCGGCGCGAAGCTCGCCGTCATGAGCATGGTCGCCTCCTTCAAGGAGGGCGACCTCGCCGGCGGCCTGGTGAGCGGCCTGCGGATGCTGACCGACCAGGCGGGTCAGGCGCCCAAGCACGTCTGACGCACCACAACGACGAAGTGAAGGCCCCGGCGCGACAGCCGGGGCCTTCGCCGTTACCGGGACTTGAGGGCGTCCACGAACGCCCTCATCCGCCCCGGGGCGACCTTCAGCACGACCCCGGGGTTCTTGCTGTCCCTCACCGCGCCGAGGTGGTTCGCCACTTCGACGCAGGAGCCATCGCTGACACTCCTGTCCGACTTCTTCCAGCGCACGGTCATGCGACTCCCGTCGTCCGTTGCACCTCCTTCGCGATGAGTTCGAACGACTGCTCCGGGCTCATCGCGACCTCCGTCAACCTTGGCACGCACGCCTCGAAGCCGGCCACCGCTTCAGCCTCTTGCACGAACACCGAGCTGACGTGGTTCTCCAGGTGCGCGAACGACGTGCCCTCGCACTTCAACACGGTGAACGCGCCGTCGAGACCCGGATGCCAGCCGGTGGCGGTGGGCACGACCCTGAGGTCGACGTTCTCGTGCGCGCTCATCATCAGCAGGTGGTCGAACTGCTCGGTCATGACCTCCCGGCTGCCGAACGTCTGGCTCAGCACGGCCTCGCCGATCAGGGCGGTGTACCGGACCGGGTTGCGGCGGGTGAGGATGTCCCGCCGCCCCATCCGGACCGCGACGCGGGTGGCGACCTCCCCGTCGGGGACGCGGGCGGCTTCCATGATCGAGCGGGTGTAGGCGCTGACCTGGAGCAGGCCGGGGATGATCAGCGGCGACCAGCTCACGATCTCCTTGGCCATCTGCTCGACCTCGATGAGCGCGGCGATCTGCGCGCGCCGCTCGGCGAGTTCGATCACCGCAAGGGGTGAACCGGTGGGGTCCTCGGTCATCTCCAGGATTTCTTCGCGTTCCCGATCGGGGATGCGGAGTGGTTCGAGGATCCGGATCACCTCCGCGCGTGTCGGTACCCGTTGACCGTTCTCGTTGCGTGAGAGCAACGAATGCACGACGCCAATCTTCTTCGCGAGTGCGCGTTGACTCAGTTTGTTGGACTCGCGTGCGTTGCGCAGGCGCGCGCCCAAAGCGATGGACTTCGAGGTATTGCGGTTCATGGGAATGCACCTTAAGGCTGGACCGGTGGTCAAGTCTCTCGCTCGAAAAGGGGATTGACCAGGGTGTTGCAGGCCGGACAAGCTGTTCCGCAACAGGCCACCGGCCGGGCCGCACTCCGGCCGGACATGCGCGGCGGGTGGTGGATCGGGCGGAGTCCGCAGCCGTCCACCGCCCGCCGTGCCACTTTTTCGTCATACCCTTTCGACCGGGGGATAAATGGAATCCGAAGAAAGGCCGCCCGCGCGGCTCAGCACTGCCCGAAGCAGGGAGCTGGGTGAGGAATTGCGCCGGGTCCGGCACCGTGCCCGGATGTCATCGGGGTTCGTCGCCGAGGCCTTGGGCTGGTCCTTGGGAAAGCTGTCGAAACTCGAAACCGGCACCCGCGGCACGAGCCCGTGGGAAATCGGGACGCTGCTCGGTCGGTGCGGTGCGGACAAACCGACCCGCGACCGCGTCCTGGCCATCGCCAGCGAAGCCGACACGGGCAGCTTCCTGCGGCCGCACGACCCGTGGGCGGACACGGTCACGGCGTTGTCGCTGCACGAGCGGGCGGCGCGCACCCTGACGACCTACGAGCCGCTGGTGGTGCCGAGCCTCGCGCAGACCGAGGACTACGCCTACGCGCTGACCAAGGACCGGGGCGCCACCCAGGCCCGCCTGGCCCGGCAGGAGACGCTGCGCAAGCCGGGTGGTCCGGAGACGGTGATCTACGTGCACGAGGCGGCGTTGCGGATCGTCGTCGGTGACGCGAAGGTCATGCGCGACCAGCTGCTGCGCCTGACGTTGATGTGCGGGTGGGCGCGGATCAGCCCGCGGATCATCCCGATGAGCGTGCCGTCGCACGCGGCCCTGCGGCACTCGGCGACCCTGCTGACGTTCCCGTCACCCATCAAGGCGCTGGCCTACGCGGAGACCGAGGCGGCCACGGTCTTCCACGACGACCCGACCGCGGTCACCGCCTACCAGACCAAGATGCGCCTGCTCGAACGCCTGGTCCTCGGCCCGGCCCAGTCACGCGACATCTTCGCCCGCTGGGCCGACGCCTACGACCGCGACCACCGCTCCGCACCGGACGCGAAACGGGGCGACACCTGAGCGCCGCCCCGTTCAGCCCAACTACACCCGCACCGGCACCGCACGTCACACGACGGCTCAGGACCGGTCGAACTCCTGGGCCGCCAAGGCACGCACGATGCCCGCACGGCCCTCCGACACCAACCGCCGCAGGGCCGGCGGCCGGTCCTCGGCCAGCCACTCGTCGGCGGCCGTGACCGTCTCCTTCGAGATCGACCAGGACGGGAACAGGCCGACGACCATCGACTGCGCCCGCTCGCTCGACCTGCGGTCCCACACGTCGGCCACGTCGGCGAAGTACCGCGCCACGAACGGCTGGAGCAGCGCCTTCTGGCCGGGGTGCTGGATGCCCGCGATGACCGCCTCCGACACCGCGTTCGGCAGCTCGTCGTCGTTCACCGCGCGGTCCCACGCCTCGCTCTTCGCGTCGACCGTGGGCCGCAGGGCCCGGGCCGACTCGGCCTTGCGGCGGCCGGTGGCGGTCGGGTCGCGCTCTTCCTCGGCGCGGATCTCGTCGAGGTCGGCGAGGCCGTGCGCGACCAGCGCGTGCAGCAGCCGCCAGCGCAGGTCGGTGTCGACGTCGAGGCCGTCGAGCACGTCCGTGCCCTCCAGCCAACCCCGCACCACCGCGAGCGTGGCCTCGTCCAGCACCGACCCGGCCAGCGCGTTCACGAACGCCAGCTGGTGGTCCGAACCGGGCTCGGCGGCACGCGCCAGCTCCAGCGTCCGCGTGGTGAACCTGCGCCAGCCCTCGTCGCGCCACGACACGTCCGCGTACGACGACAGCGCCGTCTGCGCCTGCAACAGCAGTCGCTGCACCACGCCGACCTCGGTCTCCGCGTGCAGCCCGCCCAGCACCAGGTTCACGAAGTCCCGGGCCTTCAGCTCCGCCTCACGCGTCATCTCCCACGCCGCCGACCAGCACAGCGTGCGGGGCAGCGGCTCGGCGATGTCGGCGATGTGGTCGATCAGCGCCGCCAGCGAGTCGGCGTCCAGCCGCATCGTGCAGTAGGTGAGGTCGTCGTCGTTGACCAGCACCAGCTTGCCGCGCGGCACGCCGACCAGCTCCGGCACCTCGGTGCGCTCGCCGGACACGTCCAGCTCCACCCGGTGGGTGCGCACGAGCTTGCCGTCCGCGTCCGAGTCGTACACGCCGATCGCCAACCGGTGCGTGCGCAGCTCGCCCGCGCCCGGCCGCGCACCGCCCTGGAGCACGGCGAACTCGGTGAACCGGCCCTCGGCGTCGACCGAGTACTTGGGTCGCAGCAGGTTCAGGCCGGTCGTCTCCAGCCACTGCGCGCTCCACCACGACAGGTCGCGGCCCGAGGCCTGCTCCAGCGCGTTGAGCAGGTCGGCCAGCGTGGCGTTGCCCCAGGCGTGCTTGCCGAAGTACACGCGCAGGCCGGACAGGAAGTTGTCCAGCCCCACGTACGACACCAACTGCTTGAGCACCGAGGCGCCCTTGGCGTAGGTGATGCCGTCGAAGTTGACCTCGACCGCCTGCAGGTCCTGGATGTCCGCGGCCACCGGGTGCGTCGACGGCAGCTGGTCCTGCCGGTACGCCCACGACTTCTCGATCTTGGCGAACGTGGTCCACGCCTGCCGGTACTCGGTCGCCTCGGCCTGCGCCAGCACCGACGCCCAGGTGGCGAACGACTCGTTCAGCCACAGGTCGTCCCACCAGCGCATGGTCACCAGGTCGCCGAACCACATGTGCGCCATCTCGTGCAGCACGGTCTCGGCGCGGCGCTCGTACAGGTAGCGGGTGACGCGGCTGCGGAAGACGTAGTCCTCCAGGAACGTGACGCAGCCCGCGTTCTCCATCGCGCCCGCGTTGAACTCGGGCACGAAGCACTGGTCGTACTTGCCGAACGGGTAGGTCACCCCGAAGGCGCGGTGGTAGAAGCCGAAACCCTGCTTGGTCTCGGTGAACAGCCGCTCGGCGTCCATGTGCGGCGCGAGCGACGCGCGACAGTAGATGCCCAGCGGGATCGTCGTCCCGTCCTCGCTGAACTCGTCGCGCCACTCCGCGTACGGGCCCGCGACCAGCGCGACCAGGTAGGTCGACATGGGCTTGGTGGTGGCGAAGACGTGCCTGTCGGCGCCGCCCGTGCCGTCCACAGTGGACTCGATCGCCGAGTTGGAGACGACCTTCCAGTGGTGCGGCGCGGTCACCGCGAGGTCGTAGACCGCCTTGAGGTCGGGCTGGTCGAAGCAGGCGAACATGCGCTTGGCGTCCGCCGTCTCGAACTGCGAGTACAGGTAGACCTCGCCGTCGACCGGGTCGACGAACCGGTGCAGGCCCTCGCCGGTGTTCATGTACCGGCAGTCGGCCTCGATCGTCAGCTCGTTGACCTCGGCCAGGTCGGGCAGGTGGACACCGTCCTCCTCGCGGTAGGAGGAGACGTCCAGCTCGTGCCCGTTGAGCACGGCGCGGTGGACATTGGCGGCCACGACGTCGACCCACGAGGACGCGCCGGGCGTCCGGCTGCGGAAGGCAACCGTCGTGGTCGAGCGGAACGTGTCCGAGCCGGGCTTGCCGCCACCATCGGTCAGGTCCAACTCGATCCGGTAGGAATCGACTTCCAGCAGCGCAGCCCGCTGCTGCGCCTGGTCGCGGGTGAGGTTGGGTGCCGCCACTGGTCACCTCGTCTGCCGGCGCCACGGGACCTCGACGCCGACCTCGTCGGAACGGAAAAGGGTGTCGAGTCGGTGAACACGACAGTCGCATCCAATCACGTGGGACGCCCGGAAGTGGACTGGCGTCCGAGGGAAGACTGCGTGGGTCCGGCTCGTTGTGCACGATGGGGCGCCCCACCCGGTGCACCGCGACACGAACAGCCACGGAGGGAACACCGAATGTCGACAGAGGGACCCACGAAGGTCGACTTCTACTTCGACCCGATCTGCCCCTACGCGTGGATCTCGTCCCGGTGGATCCTCGAGGTGGACAAGCAGCGCGACCTGGACCTGAACTTCCGCGTCATGAGCCTGTCCGTGCTCAACGAGGGCCGTGACCTGCCCGCCGACTACCGCGACATGATGGACCGCGGCTGGGGGCCGGTGCGCGTCGCCATCGCGGCGGCCAAGAGCCACGGCGACGGTGTGCTGGCCGACCTCTACACCGCGCTCGGCACGAAGATCCACAACGAGGGGCTCGGCCGCGAGCGCGACTACGACCAGGCCATCAAGCTGGCGTTGGACGAGGTCGGGCTGCCCTCGGAGCTGGCCCAGGCCGCGCACACCGACGAGCACGACGAGGAGCTGCGTGCCAGCCACCACCGCGGCATGGACCCGGTCGGCATGGACGTCGGCACGCCCACGATCCACATCGACGGCGTGGCGTTCTTCGGGCCCGTGCTCACCAGGATCCCGCGTGGCGAGGACGCGGTGAAGGTGTTCGAGGGCGCGCGGGCGTTGGCGGGTTTCCCGTACTTCTTCGAGCTCAAGCGCACCCGGACCGGGGGTCTGGACTTCTCCTGACGCCGTCGGTGTGACACTCTGGGGCAAGTTTCGCCCGTGAGTGTCACACCGTTCCTCGGGGAGTCCGCAGTGATCGAGGTCGTCAACCCGACCACCGAAGAGGTCATCGGCACGGTCCGCGCCGGCACGGCCGGTGACGTGGACGCGGCCGTGATCCGGGCCGTCGCCGCGTTCCCGGCGTGGTCGGCGACGTCG
The DNA here is from genome assembly GCF_040673975.1 of Actinosynnema sp. NPDC050801. Lineage (NCBI taxonomy): Bacteria > Bacillati > Actinomycetota > Actinomycetes > Pseudonocardiales > Pseudonocardiaceae > Actinosynnema > Actinosynnema sp. NPDC050801. Next base: position 249,569 of record NZ_JBFAQZ010000004.1, read on the forward strand.
TCGGACACCCGGTTGGCGCTGGTGCGGTCGGTGGTGGACGCGCTGGAGGCGCGGGCCGAGTCGTTCGCCGCGACCATGACCGCGGAGATGGGCACGCCCATCTCGTTCGCGTCGCGGGTGCAGGTGCCGAACCCCGTGGGCATCGCGCGTGGCGTGGCCGACACGCTGGCGGCCGGGTACTTCGACGGCGAGGAGATCGGGAACTCGCTGGTGCTGCGGGAGCCGATCGGCGTGGTCGCCGCCATCACCCCGTGGAACTTCCCGTTGCAGCAGATGGTGGCCAAGGTCGTGCCCGCGCTGGCGGCGGGCAACGTGGTGCTGCTCAAGCCGAGTGAGCTGGCGCCCATGACAGCCGACCTGCTGGCTTCGGCGCTGCACGACGCCGGCCTGCCCGAGGGCGTGTTCTCCCTCGTCCACGGCACCGGACCGGTGGTCGGCGAGGCGTTGGCGGTTCACCCGATGGTGGACATGGTGTCGTTCACCGGTTCGACGCGGGCCGGGCGCCGGGTGGCCGCGCTGGCCGCCGAGACGGTCAAGCGGGTGGCGTTGGAGCTGGGCGGCAAGTCCGCGAACGTGGTGCTGCCCGACGCCGACCTGACGCGTGCGGTGAAGATCGGTGTCGCCAACGCGTTCATGAACAACGGGCAGGCGTGCAGCGCGTGGACCCGGTTGCTGGTGCCCGCGGCCCGGCACGACGAAGCGCTGGAGATCGCGGTGGCCGCGGCCGCCAAGTACGAGCCGGGCGACCCCACCCTGCCCTCCACCCGCATCGGACCGGCGGTGTCGGCCGCCCAGCGCGACCGCGTGGTCGGTTACGTCCGGCGGGGTGTCGAGGAAGGCGCGAAGCTCGCCCTCGGCGGCCCCGAACGCCCCCTCGACCGCGGCTTCCACGTCGCGCCGACCGTGTTCGGCGGCGTGCGCCCGGACATGGCGATCGCCCAGGAGGAGATCTTCGGGCCGGTCCTGTCCGTCATGCCGTACGCGGACGAGGACGACGCCGTGCGCATCGCGAACTCCACCATCTACGGCTTGGGCGGCGCCGTCTTCTCCGCCGACACCGACCGCGCGCTGGCCGTGGCCAAGCGACTGCGGACGGGCCAGGTGGACATCAACGGCGCCGCCTTCAACACCAGCGCCCCCTTCGGCGGTTACCGCCAGTCCGGCAACGGCCGCGAGTTCGGCCGCTTCGGCCTGGACGAGTTCACCGAGGTGAAGTCCGTCCAGCGCTAGTCGGTTTGCCCGGTGTCCGGGGCGTCGGACCCCTTGGTCTCGACGCGGGAGCGCTTCGTCGGTCGCGGGTTCGGGTCGTCGGTCGGCGCTGTCGCAGGAGCCGGCCCGGGGGCCGGTGCAGGAGCCGGTGCGGCCGGCAGCTCGCCGGCCGCGAACGTCCTCATCGCGTCGAACACGGTGGCGGTGCTGTACTTCTTGTTCACCGGTTCGGACCTGGCCGCCACCCGCTCCACCTGGCGCAGCTCGAACAACATCGAACCGTCCTCCGCCGTGCCGAAGAAGCCCATGGCGTAGGTGAAGTGGCGGCCCTGGCGGTGCGCTGGGTAGCCCTTCGGGGGCGACAGCAGATCGCGGTACCTGCCACGTGGTCCCGCGCCGTCGTTGTCCCGGTCGAGCGGCTCCAGGACCGGCGACGAGGGCGTGCCGTCCACGATCGAGTGGTACCACTCGCCGATCGTCGGTCCCACGTACACCGCGCCCGCCGGACCCTTGTAGCCCTTCTGGGCGAGGACGTCGCCGAGCCAGGCCAGCTGACCCGTGGCCTGCTGCCCGTAGAAGACGCAGCGCTCGAAGTCCCTGCGCTCCGCGGCGTCGAGCAGGAGGTACGCGGAGTGGAAGTCGGTGCGGGACATCACCGGGAGGAGCACCTTGGGACCTTGGTCGTCGGTCGTCCCGAACGTGAGGCACAGCACGTAGTACCGGACCAGGTGGAGCAGCGCGGCGACCCGGGGCACCGGCGGCGCGTCGGCGTAGAAGTCGTCGATCTGTTCAATCGCCGTCGCCGCGGTCTTGCCGCCGTAGGTGGACAGCAGGTCGGTGATCCCGGTCAGCGCCCTGGCCGTGGTGGCCTGGAGCGGGCCGCGTGTCGATCCCCCGTAGTGGCGCACGTGTACCAAGTAGCCGGCCTCGAAGGCCACGTCACCTGTTTCGTCACTGCGCGCCGCCTCCGGCAGCGGGTAGTCGTGGCCGGCGTAGCCGCAGCTCGCGAGGAAAGCGACCTCCTCTGCGATCGCGGCGATCTGCAACTCCAAGGCCGCCAACGTGGTCACGGGCGACGTCACGAATTCGAGCTCATCGCCGTCGAGCTCCAACCGGAGGATCTCCGGCTCCTTCCGCGCCTTCGGCCACCGCTTCAGCAGCGTCTTGGACGGCAGCGGCGGCCCTTTCATGTCGACCTTGATGTCGGTCTGCCACTCGAAGCCGACCGACGGGGTGCCGTGGCGAGGCTTGGTCGGCCGCTGGATCTCGTCCAGCACCCACAGCCGCAGCTCGTCCACCTCGGCCGCGGCGGCCTGGAAACCCCGGTCGCCCGTCAGCGCCGCGCACACCGCGCCGAGCGACGTGGCGAGCTCGGTCAGGCCGACGTACAGCGACTCGCCGACCGAGTAGTCCTTGACGGCGACCAGCGTCGCCACGGACTGCGCCTGCCCCGCCACCGCCTTCAGCAGGCCCGTGGTGGCGTCGGGTTGCGGTCCGCGCAGCGCGTCCAGGACGAGCTCGTTCAGCAGGCGGGCGATCCTGGTCGTCTCGGACTGCGGCGTTCGTAACTCACCTTGCGGCTCCATGGCGTCCTCCTGATGCGGCGGGCAGGACGCCCATCATTGCGCCCATGCGCGCAGCACGCCGTCGACCAAGTGGGGGACCGCGCTGCTGACGTTGACCTCCGACGCCAGCGCCACGTCGCCCCCGTGGCCCGCGGCGATCAGCTCGCGGCCCGACACGCAGCCGGCCAGCACGTCCGGCACCGACGCCCACGCGAACGCCTCCGCCGCCATGGCCGCCTCGACCGACGCCGAGCCGTAGCCCAGCAGCGACGCCATCACGGCCCCGGCGCCGAGCAGGTCTTCCACCGCCGGTCGCAGGGGCCCGACATCGGCCTGCTCGAACAGGGTGATGCCCCACCGCTCGCCGCCCGGCACCACGCCGATCGGCCCGCCCTCCGCCAACTCCCTGGCCGCCGCCGCGACCGCCCGCGCGTTGCGCAGGCACCCGGCCAGCACGACCGCGCCCGTCGACGCGGCCAAGGTGCACAACGTCGCGCCATTCGTCGAGGCCAGCTCAAGCTCCGTGCCTGACGGCACCGACACCAGGGACGACGGTCGCAACGTCCACGACGGGTCCGCCGGCCGTGCCGCCGAAGCCCGGTCCTTCCAGTGCACCGGCCGCACGGCGCCACCGCGTCCCACCACGACGTCCACCGCCGTGGAGAACGACAGCACGTCCACGATCACCAGCACCGCGCACTGCTCACCGAGCGCCGCGACACCCTCCGGACCCCATTCGAGCCGCAGCCGGCAACCCTCTTGTCCGAACACGCGGCTCAGGATGGCAGACTTGCTGACGTGCGCGTTTACCTGGGATCGGACCACGCGGGCTTCGAGCTGAAGACCCACCTCGTCAAGCACCTGACCGACGCGGGCCACGACGTGGTGGACGTCGGCCCGGCGGTGTACGACGCGGAGGACGACTACCCCCCGTTCTGCATCGAGGCGGCCCGCCGCGTGGTCGCGGACGAGGGCAGCCTGGGCGTCGTCATCGGCGGCTCCGGCAACGGCGAGCAGATCGCGGCCAACAAGGTGCCCGGCGCCCGTGCCGCGCTGGCCTACAGCGTCCAGACCGCGAAGCTCGCCCGTGAGCACAACGACGCCCAGCTCATCGGCGTCGGCGGCCGGATGCACACCACCGAGGAGGCCTTCGCGATCGTCGAGGCGTTCCTGGCCACCCCGTTCTCCGGGCAGGAACGGCACGCCCGCCGCATCGACATCCTCCGCGAGTACGAGCGCACCGGCGAGGCGCCGGCCCTGCCGTAATGCCCGAAGGCCACACGCTGCACCGGCTGGCGAAGCTGCACCAGCGCCGGTACGCGGGCTCGACCGTCCGGGTGTCGAGCCCGCAGGGCAGGTTCTCGACGTCCCTCGTGGACGGCCGGTTGTTCGAGCGCGCCGAGGCGCACGGCAAGCACCTGTTCCACGTCTACGGCCCGGACGCGACCGTGCACGTCCACCTCGGCCTCTACGGCACGTTCACCGAGTCGTCGCACCCGGTCACCGAACCGGTCGGCGCGGTACGGATGCGGGTGGTCGGCGCCACCCACTGGACGGACCTGCGCGGCCCGACCCGGTGCGAGGTCCTCACCGACGTGGAGGTGGCCGCGCTGCGCGCCCGCCTGGGCCCGGACCCGCTGCGCCGTGACGCGAAACCCGACCTGGCCTACGCGCGCATCGCCCGCTCACGCCAGTCCATCGCGGTGCTGCTGATGGACCAGACCGTGCTCGCGGGCGTCGGCAACGTCTACCGCGCCGAGGTGCTGTTCCGGCACGGCGTCCACCCGCTCGTGCCCGGCAACCGGGTCGACCGGGCGTTGTGGGACGACCTGTGGCTCGACCTGGCCGTGCTCATGCGCGCCGGCGTGAAGGCCGGCCGCATCGACACCGTGCGGCCCGAACACCTGCCGGAGGTCACCGGCCGCGCACCGCGCCAGGACCGGCACGGCGGCGAGGTCTACGTCTACCGCCGCACCGGTCAACCGTGCCTGGTCTGCGGCACCCCCGTGGCCGCCGCCGAACTGGCCGGCCGCAACCTCTACTGGTGCCCCACCTGCCAGCCCGCGTGACCGCGGCGGCGCGTCGGCTCATTCCGCACCCCGCAGCGCGACCAGGCCTCGTCTGTGCGGACGGGGCAGGTCGGCGCGGCACGCCCGCGCTGCCGGCACGTGCACCCAGCCGTGGTGCTCCTCGCCCGCGACCCGGACGCGCACGTTCGGCGTGAAGCCGCTCGGGTCGATGCCCTCGTACCCGTGCCGCACGACCGCCCTGTAGATGTCGTCCGAGACCACCACGACCAGCGGCGCGGTCGAGTCGTTCAGCCTCGCCTTGAACTGCGGCGCGTTGAGCAGCCGGAACGTGATGTCGAGCGCCTCGCCGAAACAGCCGCGCCGGTCGTGGTGCACCTCGCCCGCGTGGACCACGGCGCGGAGCCGCAACGGCTCGTCGGGCACCATGAGTCCATGATCGTCCAGCAGGGCCCGCATCGTGGGGATGACCCGGTTGAGCAGCAGCGCCTTGGGCGCCTCCGGCACCGGGTGGATGAGCGCGAGCACGCCGTCCCCGCAGTCGACCAGCGGGTCGCGGCGGTCGGCGGTGATCCCGGCGTCGTCCAGCGCCTGCTCCACGAGGTCGTACATGGTCTCGCGCACGCGGGCCTTGGCCGGGTTGGTGCGGTTCGAGGACCCTTCGATGTCCACGGCCACGATCGCCCGGTGGTGGGCGGGTCCGGTGGTCGGGTGCGCCAGTGCGGAGGTCATGTCAGTCTCCTGCGGCTTCCTGCGTCGAGTCGACGTCTGCCGAATCGTCTTGAATCAGAATGAATCAGATGGTGGCTAGGAGTCAAGGCCGTAGATCATTAGGGTGAACACGAGAGTGTTTCACTGGTCGACACGGTCTACCCCCGGCTTGACAGTGGCGGTCAGTAGGTGGTTGAGTCCGAATCAGCAAGAATCAACATGGGTCGCAGGGAGTCGGGGTCTCCTGCGGCCGGGGAGTTGTGGCAACGATGGTCAACGCCGCAGATGAGACCGAGCCGCCGCCGTCGGGGCGCGCGCTGCTCGCGGCTGAGTTGCGGCGGCTGCGCGATCTGGCGGGATGGTCGGGGCGTCAGCTGGCACAGGAGATCGGTATCAGCCAGTCCAAGGTGTCGAGGATCGAGGCGGGAAGCGTGATCCCGACACTCCCGGAAGTCGTGGCTTGGGGAAGGGCACTCGAAGTGTCGGTTGAGATGCGGGAACGACTGACCTCGTTGACCGAGGCGGCGTTCACCGAGGTGCACCCGTACCGGGCGGCCTTGCAACGCCGGGGGCACTTGCAGGACGTCGTGCAGGACGAGGAGGTGTCCACCCGGTGGGTGCGCACGTTCCAGGCCTCGGTGGTGCCAGGGCTGTTGCAGATCCCCGACTACGCCCGCCGGGTGTTCGTCGTGTCGGGGATCGCCTACTCCGACGAGGACCTGCCCGCGGCCGTGGCGGGACGGCTGCACCGCCAGCTCGCCCTCTACGAGCCGGACCGCAGGTTCGACTTCCTGATCGGTGAGGCGGCGCTGAGGTGGCGACCCGGTCCGGTCAAGATGCTGCTCGCGCAGCTGGACCGGCTGGCCGCGGTCGGCACGTTGGACAACGTCGACCTCGGCCTGATCCCGTTCGACCGCGAGGCGACGGCGCCCATCTCGGACAACTTCGTCATCAACGGCGACCTGGACGACGGCAGGCAGAGCTACGTCTCGCTGGAGACGGTCCACGCGACGTTGACCATCACCGGTGAGCAGGACGTCGAGATGTACGAGAACCGCTGGTCGATGTTGCGGAAGATGGCCGTGTATGGCGACGACGCCCGCGCGTTGCTCGCCGAGGTGGCCGCGGACGTCCGCGCCGCCGCCGGCTGATCCACCGGCCTGCTCCACCCGAACCACCTGCTCCACCCGAACGACTGCCTCGACAGAACGACCCCGCCCCACCCGAACGACCCGCCCTGACCGATCCACGCCCGCGCCGCGGTCCGAGCAGACGCAGCCGCCGCGGCGGGCCCGACCGCGGTGAGGGCACCCCGTCCGCGGGATGCCCTCGCCACCCACCGACTAGCTCGGGTCGAACGCACCGGCCGCCAGGTCCCGCGTGAACGCGGTCCACCCACCGGCCTTGAACCGCAGCACCGGGCCGTCCTCGGCCTTCGAGTCGCACACCGCCGCCCCGTCACGCTCGGCTGCGTACATCACGCAGTTGGTGGTCTGGCTGTGGCTGCTCTTGTGAAACACCAGTCCGTCACGGACCGTCTGCAAGTCGTTGATCTCGGACATCGTGGCCCCTGTTCCTCGTGAGGGCGGCTCCGTGCTGCCCTGATGAGGTCAAACTCGCCCCCTGACCTGGGCAAATGCCCGTGTGTGGTGCTGGGTGGAGCACTGGGTGGAACTGGGTGCGCAGCGAGGTCGACCGCCGGCGGAGGACGGATGACCACACGTACACACAAGCGGAAAGTGACGAGATGACGAAAGAGATCACCGCCGGTCCCACCTTCCACCTGCTCGGTCCACCGGAAGCCCGGGTGGACGGCACGTCGGTGGACCTGGGCACGAACCGGGAGAAGCGGGTGCTGACCCCGCTGCTGCTGGAACCGGGCAAACCGATGTACCGCGACCGGCTGCTGGACTGGGGCTGGGACGACCTGCCCGACACCGCCGACCAGCTCCTGCACGAGGTCATGGCGAACCTGCGCAGGCGTTTCGGCGAACTGGGCCTGGAACGGGTGCTGATCAACAAGAACCGGTTGTGCACCTTGGACGTACCGCCCCTGTCGGTGGACGTCTACCGGTTCCGCGCTTCGGTCCGCCGGGCCATGGGCCTGCCCGACGCCGAACGGCGGCCGGTCTTCGAGCAGGCGCTGCTGCTGTACCGGGGTGAGCCGCTGGCGGGACTGGACGGCAGGCTCGTCGACAACGCCCGCGAGGCGTTGTGGCAGGAGCACCGCAAGGCGCGGGTCATGCTCCACCAGGCCGAGCTCCGGGTCGGTCGCCACGAGGAGTCGCTGCTGGACCTGGCCCGGCTGGGCCGCGAACGGCCGGACGACTCACAGGTCGCGGCCCTGCACATGTACGCCTTGTACCGCAACGGTTTGACCGCCGAGGCGGTCGCGGTCTACCAGGCGCACGACCAGGCGTTGGCCGAAACGGACGCCAGGGTGCCCGTGCAGCTCAAGAACGTGTACCTGCGCATGGCCCGCGGCGATCGGGACCTCGGCCCGGACGTCCACGTCTACCTGGGTGGCAAGCCCCAGGCCGAACCTTCCCCGCCCCGGGCGGAGGACACGGCCCAGGACGACGCGTCGCGGTCGCGACCCGAGCGCTTGCTCCACGCCCGAACGGTCACCCAGCACGCCGAGCAGATCTTCAACGAACCGATCACCACCTACGGGGTCGTGACGTTCGGCGGCAAGCACCGGCACCACCACCAGGACGCTGATGGCACAGGCACATCGGAGCGATCATGACCCACGAGGAAGTTGCGCCCGCCGAGGCCCCGGCCGGAGACGTCGCACCACCGGCACCACCGGAGCAGACCCCGCAACCCTCACCGCGGGAACCCGTACCGGCGCCGTCGGGCAAGGACGGGCCCAAGGCCGCGGCGGCCGGGTCGGCGGAGGACGCCGTCGACCAGGAGAAGCTGGACGGGTACGCCGACCGCCAGGCCGCCCGGCAGGACGCGGGTCAAATCTTCAACGCCAACGCAGACTTCCACGGCCTCAACGCGTTGGGCAACGGCCTGTCGCTGTACGTCGAGCAGTGGATCAACGGACCCGACGGCAGCCGCGGCCGGGTCCTGAACGGGCAGCTCGGCGAAGAACGCGTGCTGGCCGAACAACGCTGCTACCACCCGGTGGCCGACTACGCGGGCATGAGGTCGACGCTGCTCGACGCGCACGTGCTGGCGTTGGTGGACCAGCCCGACCAGGGCCGCCGGACGACCGCCAAGATCCTGCTCGCCGACTGCGTCGGGCCGAGCGCGGTGCGCCTGCTGATCGCGGTGGACGTGTCCCTTGAGCAGATCTACGAGGACGCGTCGAAGCTGTTCGCCGACGGCAACGGCTACCTGCTCGACCTGCGGGACCGGCGGGCGGATCCGCAGATCCTGGAGGCGCTGAGCCAGCACCTCGCGGGTCGGGGCGCCTACCTGGTGATCGTGTGCAACGCCTCGGCGCCGGGGGAGCACCGGCCCGGCCCGTACACGTTCCCGCACCCGTGCCCGCCGCCGCTCGACGTGCTGCGCAACCACGTGTGGTCGGCGGTCGAGCAGCACCTGCCGCGGTGCAACACCTGCACCACCGAGCGGATGTCGGCCTACCTGGACAGGTGCCTCGCGGACGAGAACTTCGTGCAGCAGCTGGAGTTCAAGACGCCGCCGCGCGTGATGGCGGGGTTCGCCGAGGTGCTCGCCACCGGGATGCACGCCGGCGAGGAGCCCGAGGTGCTGCTCGGGCGGCTGCCGAACCGGCTGCGCGACGAGGTCGAGAAGACCCTGCGCGAACCGGAGCTCCAGCCCGACGAGCCGCACCGGGCGTCCCAGCGGCAGGCGGTCCTGATCAGCTTCGCCGTGTTCCACGGCCGGGCGCTCACCGACGTCTTCGAGACCAGCGGCCTGCTGTGCCAGCAGATCCTGCCGCGGTTCGAGTCCCGGCCGGGCGCGTTGAACCAGGCGGTGTTCGACAGCAACCTGAGACAGCTCATCAGCGACGACATGCGGGACAGCACGCTGCTGCGCGCTGATGACGGGCCCCGGCGGGCGAAGTTCGTCTCGCCCGCGCTGAGCGGGATAGTCCTCGACGTCGCGTGGCACGACTTCGCCAGCACCCGTGACCCGATCATCATGTGGCTGGACGCGCTCGCGGGCCACGACCGGGTCGCGATCCAGGTGCGGGCGGCGCAGGTCGCGGGCCTGCTGGCGACGTTCGACTTCGACGAGATCTACCGCAAGCTGATCGGGGTCTGGGCGCGTTCGGGCGCCCGGTACCGCGAGTCGGCGGCCCTCGCGTTCGAGATCGCCTCCTTCGACGAGCGACTGCTCGGTCGCACCCGTGACCGGGTCGAAGCGTGGGCCGCCAGCCCGTCTCCCAGGCTCCAGGACAGCGCCGTCCGCGCGTACGGCACGCGCATCGGCGCCACCATCCCGCACGACGCGGTGCGCGCCCTGCGCAAGCTGGCCCGCAAGGCGGAGTTGGCGGAGACCAACGCGATCGGCGTCGCGCTGGCCCGGCTGTTCGCCGCCGACGCCGCCGAGCAGGTCCTCGACGCCCTGGGCGAGTGGATCGCGTCCGACGTCGAGTACGTGCGCCGCCACGCGGTCCGCGCGTTGCTGCTGCTGGCGCGGTTCTCCCTGTCGTCGGCGAACGCCCAGGTGCCCGCGCTGCCCGGCGTGGTCGCCCAACGCGAGCAGTGGCAGGACTCGCTGGTCGAGTTGTGGCGCGGCGCCCTGGTCGGCACTGAGACCTCCCACCGGGCCTGGGAGTCGCTGCGCCGCTGGCTCGTCGCCGCCGAGAGCGACGAGGCGCTCGCCGTGGTCGAGCCGCTGGCGTTGCGCGTCTTCGCCCGGCCGCTCGACGTCCGCGCCGCCTTCCACCTGGACCTCTGGTCGAGCCGGACGTCCGGCTCGACCGTGCTCCAACGACTGCGCAAGGCCGTCCGACGTGAACGGCCCTGACGCGTAGACCCGTATCGAGAGGAATCGAGTCATGAGCAGGAAACGCGGCATCTTCAGGCGCATGTTCGACCGGATCTTCGGCGCGCCCGACAAGGCCCCGGTCGGCACGACCACGCGGCGCATCGTGGAGTACGCGCCGCCGGCCGACGAGGAGCCGATCGTCGTGTACGCCAAGGCCGGGGTGTACTCGCTGCGCCTCATACCGACGTTCCGCTGGTCCAGCAAGATGATGGACTACGACCAGCTGGTGAAGTGCGCGGACCGCTACCACGACGTCGCCCGCACCACGTTGCTCGACCGGGCGTGGACGATCGCGCCGGAGTTCCACGCCGTCGACGTGGCCGAGGCCGAGGCGGCGATCAACCGGGTCCTCGCCGAGGAGTTGTGCTTCGACGACGAGGACGAGGGTCGACTCGGCTGCACGTCCGCGGTCAGGGTGCTGCTCGACCCGGAGCTGCGCGAGCACCTGCTGCCGGTGGAGAAGCGCAGGTTGACGCTCAACTCCGACCACGAGCTCGCGATGCTCCACGCGAGCCTCGTGGAGGAGCGCACCCAGCGCTGGCTGCAGGTCATCAAGGTGCTGGAGGAGATCGACGTCCTCGGCCCCGACGAGCGACAGCTGCTCGTGCCGTTCGCGGCGAGCCTGGCCGACAAGGACTTCGCCGGGGTCATGCACGGGCTCGGCGCGCACCGCGGTGAACTGGCCCGTGACCTCGCCGCCGTGCTGCGCAACGCCCGCACCGACCACGAGCACGTCGGGCTCTACGAGTTCGCGAACGCCTACGACAAGGCGTTGCAGGCGTTCTGCCGCCGAATGGGCCTGACCCCGTTCGCCTGGGTGCAGGGCATCGAGGGTGGTGCCGAGTGAACCGGCTCGCCGCGGTGCTGACCGCCTTGGCCCTGTCGGCCGCCGGCACGGCGTGCGTGCCCGAGCCGCCCCGCCTCGACCGCTGCGAGTGGATGCGGTCGACCGACAGCCCGCGCACCGACAGCGGGCGCACGGTGATCCTGGTGGACGCGACCAACTCCACCCGTGCCGCGGGGCAGCAGGCGGGCGCGCCCGACTTCTCCGGCGTGCTGCGCGAACACGTCGAGCAGGCCGTGGGGCGCAAGGACGTCGTGTCCATCGGCAGCTTCAGCGGCCCGGGCGCGGAACCCGCGTGGACGGCGTCGAACCACACCGCCGACTACTCGATGGACAACCCGGAGAACGAGAAGGACCGGCGGAAGACCGCGGTCACCTGCCTGCAGGACGCGGTGGTCGAGGCAGCGCGCGCGACACCCGCCAAGGCGGGCACCGACGTGCTCGGTGCGCTCCGCGCCGCCGCCGACCGGGTCCGCGACGGCCAGGCGGGCAAGACGGTCGTCGTCGCCTCGGACGGCCTGCCCACCTCCGGCTGTGCCGACCTGACCCGCGCCGGCTTCGACACCGACGAGGAGATCGGCAACATCGCGCAGGTGTGCGGGGAACGCGCGGAGGTGCGCCCCGACGACTTCAAGGGCGTCCGGGTGGTCATGCGCGGCATCGGGCGGCCGTCCGTGGACCAGCCCGCGCCGTCACCGGCGCAGCTGCGGTGGCTGGAGCAGCTGTGGCGCACGCTCTGCCGGGCCAACGGCGCAGCCGAACAGCAGTGCGAGATCACCTCCGGCGGGGTCGCGGGCGGCGAGGACACGGCGACGACGCCCGCCGCGTCGGACGTGCCGGATCCGCAGGTCACGTACTCGCGGCGGGCCGTCACCTACGAGGTCCCCGCATCGGTCCTGTTCGACACCAGCTCGGCGGAGCTGCGCCCGGACGCGCGGTCCGCCCTCGCCCGCATCGCCGTCGACATCCGCACCCGCGAGTACCTCGGGATCGAGGTGCGCGGTCACACCGACTCGCGGGCCGACGAGCAGAACAGCAACGCGCTCGGGCAGCGGCGGGCGGACGCCGTGGCGGAGCTGCTGTCCCGCGAGGGCCTGTCGGACGTGGTCCCGAAGTCGTTCGGCGAGTCGCAGCTCAAGTGCCCCGACGAGTTCCCGGGCGGCGTCGAGGACCCGGCGGCGCTCCAGTGCAACCGGAGGGTGGAAATAGTGGTGACGCTGGCATGACCGTCAACGGAAGCACCACGTCCAGTTGGCGGCCGGCGGTCCCGTGCCCGCGCGACGACCTCGGCCTCACCCCGGCCGCTCGGCCGCGTACGGCCGAGCAGGTCCGGGAGGCCGAGATCGCGGCCCTGGTCGCCGCATACAGCGCGGGCAACGCGCAGCTCGCCGCCGGGCACCAGGTGCTGGTGTCCGCGTGCGAGGCGGTGATCGGGACCTACCGCGCCGCCGAGTCGGCCATCGACAGGGTGAGGACGTTCGTCGCGATCGGATCGGCGGCCGAGGCGCGCGGCGCGCACCAAGCGGTCGTCGACCGCCACGCCGACGACGGTCCGGAGGACCGCCGCCGAGTGCTGGCGTGGGCGCGCTGGGCGTTCTGGCCCGTGGTGCTGCTCAGCGGCGTGTTCGAGGGGGTCTACCTGGCGAAGATCTTCCAACAGCTGCTCAACGTGGGACCGGGCTCGTTCCTCTACTGGACGTCCTACGTGCCGGCCGTCGGGCTCACGGTCTGCCTGCTGGTGGTGGGCACGATGCTCGCCCAGGCGGTGTTCCGGCACCGCAGCCGGGTGGAGCGCAGGCTCGAACGGGGCGAGCGCGGGCTCAGGGGCGTCCTGCGCCGGCTGCGGACCCGGCACCGCGACCGGGACGAGCACGCCCAGCGCCGACCCGACGACCTGCCCTGGCCCGTCTGGACACTGCCGGTGGTGTTCGGCATCGCGGTGTTCGCCATGCTCGGCAGCTGGGCACAGATCCGCGCGATGCTCGCCTCGGTGGACAACGCCCTGCTCGCGCCGTACGAGCCGTACACGGCCGGGATGTTGGTCCTGCTCGCGGCGGGGGTGGTCGTGGTCAAGTTCCTCGCTCACAACCCGTACGCCGACAGCGCCAAGGCCGCGGCGAAGCAGGTGAAGCAGGCGCAGGCCACGGCCGAACCGCTGGTCGAGGCGGCCCGTGAGCTGACGACGACGCACTACCGGAGCTGGTTGGACCTCCAGGCCCGGCTGGCGGGCGCGGAGGCGTCCGCGAAGCAGTCGGTCGAGAACGCCGTCATCCACTTGCGCGAGGAACGGTCGCGGACCGGTGCCGCGAGCCCGATCGACCCCCCGGGACAGGCGGTGACCAGCGATGACCCGTCGGTCGTCGTCGCGACCGACACCGGTGTGGCCGACCTGCGGTTGGACTTCACCGTCTACGCGCACAGCCGCGCCGTGGCCGACCACTACGGCCCCGGCAAGCTGCACCGGAGGCTGAAGCAGGCGACGGGCGCGCTGCACGGGCAGTTCCAGCTCGACCGGGTGACCGATCCCGACGACGTCGAGGAACCGACCGGGTGAGGTGTCGGCGGGCGCCGAAACGGCTCGGCGCCCGCCGACACGTCCGCTCTCGCGAGTCAGAACCCGCCGAAGTCGCCGCCGCCACCGAAGTCGCCGCCGCCGTAGTCACCACCGGCATCGCCGCCATCGCCACCGCCGTCGCCACCGTCACCGCCGTCGTCACCGCCGGAGTCCTCGGCCGCCACGGCGGCCGGCACGCCGACCATGCCCGAGAACATCGCGCTGAACAGCAGCATCGAGCCGAAGCCCCACGCGCCGGCCACCATCGCGGGCTTCCACCACGGCTCGGAGTACCAGCCCTGCGGCACCGGGCGGCCCGCCACCACACCACCGGGGTAGTAGTGCGGCGTGTGCGAACCCGGCCGCGGCGAGGCGACGTACCGATGACCCTCCACCGTGACGTCACGCTCCTCCGACACCTTGCCCGCGCGACCCTGACCGGTGAGGTCGGGCAGCTCGGGGCCGGGGTCCAGGTCCATCGCGACGCGCGCGGCACGCACGTAGTACAGGCCCTCCATCGCGGTCTGCGAGACCAGGCGGCACTGCTCCGTCGTGCGCGCCTGCTCCATCTGCGACCCGGCGGCGGTGAACCGCTCGGACGCGTCGGCCATGGCCTGCTGCGAGGCGACGTCCGTGCCCGTCAGGTTCATCACCTGACCGCCCAGCCGCTCGACCCAGCGGCGTGCCTCGGCCTGCGCGTCCTCCAGCTCACGGCGGCGCTTCTCGGCGGCGGAGCGTGCGGCGTACCAGACCGCACCGACCAGGACCAACAGCACGAGCAACACGATCGTGGTGGTCATCGACCCTCCCGGAGCTTGTTGTCCGGAAAACGCCGCACGGCGGGCGGAGGTTCCCGAAACGGTCAGAACACCTCCGGGCAGTGGGGGTCCCGGTCACCCTGGAAGGCGTGTGACAAGGCGTTCAGGGCACCGCCTGTGACCTCACGCACGCGCTGGGCACGTGCCAGGGTCGTCAGCTTCGTCCCACCCAGGTAGGCCGCGCCCAACGCGTGCACGTCCAGCACCACGTCCGGGTCGTCGTCCACCCGCTGCACGGTCGCCGTGCCGTCCTTCACGGTGAGCCGCCACCGGCCCGCGTTCCACGAGCAGAACTCGTCGGACACGTCCAGCACCACGTCCACGTCGGAGCCGTAGCGGCGCTGCGCGAGCGCCCGGTCGACGTCCACGAGCCGCACCCACAGCGAGTCGGCCCGAGCGCGCAACGCCAGCCGTGAGTCCGCCAGCAGGTGGGTGATCGGGTCGTCGGAGGCGGTGAAGAACTGCAGCTCACCGACCATGTCGACGTCCAGCAGGTACCGGTAGAGCGCCGCGTAGGCCTCGTCGGTGCGTGCGGCGATCTCCCGCACGTGCAGCTCGTTGCGCGGGCCGCGGTCCTGCCAGTCGTACTTGACCCGGTAGACCGCGTACCCGTCGGGGTGCAGGACGTAGCGGTAGGCGCTCAGCCCGTTGCGGTCGCGCTCGGTGTCGGCGAAGTGGTGGTCCCAGGCGGCGTCGTTGCGGCTCAGCCACCCCGTGCGGGTCGGCCGGATCGCCTCGTACACGGCCTTCAAGACCGGCATCGCCTCCTCCCGCGACACCTCGCGCACCCGCGCGTCACCGGTCGACACCCCGGCCCGGAACGCCGCACCGCGCGGCACGGACAGCCGGGTGAACTCCGCCGCGAGCCCGTAGCCGAACCGCGGGTAGATCGCCGCCTCCGACGCCCACAGCGCGGCGACCGCCTCACGGCCCTCGTCGTGGAGGCTGTCCAGCTGCGCCCTCATCACGCGGGTCAGCACGCCGCGGCGGCGATGGCCGGGTTTGACGCCCACCGACGTGACCGCCGCGAAGGGGAGCGGACCGACGCCGGGCAGCGTGATCTCCCGGCTCTGGATCCCGCCGCCGCCGATCAACTCGTCGCCGTCGAACACGGCGTGGTGGCGCTCGGGCTCGAAGAGGCCACGCCATCGTTCGAGCTGGTCATCGGCCGTGTCGTTGAGGAACGCGAGGTCGACGACCCGCTGGAACTCGGGCAGGTCGGCCGCCGTGAGGGTGCGGAGTGTGAGCGCCATTACCCGTTCATACGCCGGTCGTCGGTTCGGCGCGATCGAATTCAGGGGTCGCACCGGAAGGGGCGGTTCCGCGATGCTGCGCCGATGGACGCCCACTCGTTGGCCGGCGCTCTCCGGGTCGAAGCGGCCGCGTTGGCCGTCGCGGCCGACCTCACCCCGCCCGACCGCGACGTGCCGGGATGTCCCGGGATGACGGTCGCGGACCTGCTGGTGCACGTCGGTTCCATCCACCGGGTGGTGACCCGTTGGATCACCCGCGGCGCACGTCCGGCGGCGTGGCGGTGCTCGCCCGGTGACGCCGACCTGGTCGACTGGTACCGGGTCGGTGCGGCGTCGCTCATCGCCGTGCTCGACCCGGCCCGTGCCGCCTCACCCGCCGCCACGTGGTGCCCGTGGGACCGCACGCTGGGGTTCTGGATCAGGCGGATGGCGCACGAGACGGCCGTGCACCGAGTCGACGCCCAGGCCGCGATCGGATTGGCGGCACCGCTGGAGCCCGGACTGGCCGCCGACGGCATCGACGAGGTGCTCCGCCTGTGGCTGGGCTGCCACCAACCACCTGGCGCCCACACGTCGGGACTGCCGGTCTCCCTGCGCGTGCCCGGCCGCGAGTGGACCGTGGCGCTGCACGAGGGCATCGTCGACTACTGCCCCGGAGCCGACCCGGCCGCCGTCGTCAGCGGCTCGCCGTCCGCCGTGGACCTGTGGTTATGGGGACGGGCGGGGGAGGAGCACGTGTCGGTGGAGGGGGATGTCAGGGCCGTGCGCTCGCTGCGTGCCGCCGTAGCTGCCGCAACCGGGTGATTCGCGGTCGAGCGGGAGGCACACTGTGCGCGTGACGAAGCTTCGCCTGGTTCTGAGATGCCTGGTGACGTTCGCCATCGGCTGCCTCATGGTGGTGCTGGCGATCCGTTTCGGCGAGGCCCTGTGGCGCGCGGTGACGTCTTGAGCTCCGCCTAGTCGACCTTCGCGGTGACGAAGCAGAACTCGTTGCCCGCGGGGTCGAGGAGAACCTGGAAACTGCCCTGCTCGTCGGTCTGCACATCACCCTGCGGTACCGCTCCGAGTGCTGTGGCTCGTGCCGTGGCCGCCGCAATGTCGACGACGTCGATGTCCAGGTGCAGCCGATTCTTCACCGCCTTCGGCTCGGGCACCGGCTGGAACGACATCCGAGGCCACCCGGGCGGCACCACGTGCGCCCACCCGTGCTCCCGCTCCACCACCGTCCCCCCGAGCAACCCCGCCCAGAACCGCACGAGACGTGCGGGTTCAAGACAATCCACCACGATCTGATCCAGTCGCATGGTGTCCATGATGAGCCGCCACAACCCACCGACACACCGGCTGGGTCCGATGTGAGCCGACGTGCCACCCTACATCCCCGTAATGGGCGTGGGCCGCCGAAAACCACCTGGACCTGAGCCCACGCCGTCTCCGGCGACCCACTCGACCGCCTCCGCACTTGCCCGGGGGGACAACAAGGCAGTCACGGCGAGCGTAGATCTGCACAGGGGCACCAGGAACCCACAAGCCCCACCCCATCAGCGTGAACCAATCCGCCACAAACCCCACCGGGACACAAACGTCTCCAACCACTGCCGCCCCTACCTCCCCGAACCCACCTCAAGCCCTTCCACCACCCACCCCCCATGGCCATGCGCTCCCAACCTCCAACCGTCCACTGCGGAGCTGATCTCCGCCGGGCGCGCCGGATCGGAAGCTGCGCCTGGGGTCAGGTGAAGTAGGGCTCAGTGCGGTTGCCGAGGCCGTGTTCGATGCGCAGCCGGATCGACGGGTGGATGTCGAAGTCGGTCAGACGGTCGGGCTCGACCCAGAGGACTTCCTTCGACTCGCTGCTTGTGCGCAGCTCACCGCCGACGGGTCGAGCGCGGAAGCAGATGGAGAACTCTTGGCGGGCTTCGCCGTCGTCGTAGGCGATGACGTGGTCGGGGTTGGAGTACAGGCCGACCAGACCGGTGACTTCGACATCGATGCCGGTTTCCTCGTCGACCTCTCGGACGACGGCTTGGGTGAGGGTCTCGCCGACGTCCTGGCCTCCGCCGGGGATGGCGTACTTGTCGTTGTCGGTCCGTCGGATCATCAAGAGACGCCCGGTCGGGTCCTGGACGATGGCGCTCACGGCTACCCGGATGCTGTTCGGCTTCGGGGCGTCGGGATCGTTGAGGTAGTCGGTCCGGGTCATGGTTCGACCTTGTCAGAGGTCCGCGGGGATGTCGTGACGCCCTCCGGCACACCGGCAACGCGTTGGCGGTCGTGGTGATCGAGGCCCCAGGAGCGCCGCGAGGGGGCACGGAAGATCCGCGTAAAGCAAAAGACCGTCCACATGGGACGGTCCGTGAGGTCTCTACCAGCGAGGGAGTCGGAGAGCGGGTGACGGGAATCGAACCCGCATGACCAGCTTGGAAGGCTGGGGCTCTACCATTGAGCTACACCCGCACCGCGCCTACCGGGGTGGGCGCGTTGGTAGCTTAGCTGGTCGCGATAGGCTTGGGTGGACCGGGGCGTGGCGCAGTTTGGTAGCGCACCCGCTTTGGGAGCGGGGGGTCGCAGGTTCAAATCCTGTCGCCCCGACGGTCGCCCTGGCCAGCCTCGTGGTTGGTCAGGGCCCTTCCGCGGGTAGCCGGACCGCATGACTACCGCACCCTTCGAGCCCGACCCGGAGTTCGGTCGGCCCCGCATCGCGGCCGCCGATCCGGGACCGGGGGCACCCGAGCAGGCGCCCGGCTACGGGGTCGAGGCGGAAGAGCCCGATGTGATCGAGGACGAACCCGAGGACGGTTAGCCGCCCAGTTCGTCGACGGCGGTCGACACCGCGGCCGCTTGGCGTTCCAGCTCCTGGTCCGGCGAGTTCTCGTCCACGCCTCGCGCCAGGAGTTCGGCTCTGGACAGCAACAGCATCGCACCGCGGAAGCGGTCCGTGTCCAGGTCGTCCACTTGAACGATCTCCAGCCTGCCCTCGATCAGGACCAGGTTGGGGTCCGGCAGGTCGGAGGTCAACAACTCGCGCAGATCACGCGCCTTGACGGTCATGGCTTCGGCCTACCCGGCACTCGTCCCGCGAAACGCGGGCCGTTCTTGAGCACACCCGCGCCCGGGCGCTCAAGAACGGCTCCCCAGTGTCATGCCGGAGTCGCCACCTGCTCGCTGACCACCTGCGCCGCCGCCGACACGAGTGCCGTCACGGACGGGTTGATGGAGTTGTCCTGGCGCCACGCGAACTGGGTGTACACCCGGAACGGCGGGACCCAGGGCAGCCGGCACAGCCTGCCGTCGGCGAGCTCCGCCGCGACCGTCACCTCGGGGACAAGCGAGATCCCCAGACCCGAGGCGACCGCCCGCTTGGCGGCGTCGATCGAGTCGAGCGCCAGCACCGGCGACTTCGACTCGGCTTCCTGCAAACCCAACGCCTGCTCGAACTGCTCGTAGTAGCTGGCGCCGTTCTCGGCCCGGATGAGCGTGCTGCCGCGCAGCTCGTCCTCGGTGATCACCGAACGCCTGGTCAGGGCGTGGGTCGGGCCGGCGACCATGACCAGCGGCTCCGGGCAGAGCACCGTCGTCTCCAACCCCTCGCGGGGCTCCACGGAGCCGATGAAGAAGGTGCAGTCCAACCGCCCCTCACGCACCGAGGTCAGGTTCGCCTGGGTGTTGCGCGAGTGGAGGGAGATCTGGACGCTCGGGTACCGCCAGCACATGTACTCGATCAGTGGTAGCAGACGGTAGTCGGTCAGACTCTGTGCGCTGCCGATGACCAGCTTGCCGTGCGGCTCGCCGTTCATCGTGATGGCTTTCCTGGCCTTGTCGGTCAGGGTGATGATGTTCCGCGCGAACGGCAATAGTTCGACACCGGCAGAGGTCATCTGGATGCCGCGCGGAAGTCGACGGAACAGTGGTACGCCGAGGGTCTCTTCGAGTGCCTTGATCCGAGTGGTTATAGTGGGTTGCGAGCAATTCAGCGTGGCGGCTGCCTTGGTGAAACTGCCCGTTTGAACCACAGTTGTGAACGCCAAAAGCTGACGCGTCTCCATGGAGCTCCCCAACGGTGCGTGTAAGTGGTCCACGATGTGGCCGGCGCCGGACGGCATCGTGATCTCTTCTGCGTGGCGGCAGTTGACCTGGCTGCGCTTCTACGTGCGCGTGGCCTCAAGTCGATCAACATCGCCGCGCTACCGCGAGGGGTGGTACGCGGTGGCCGGACGGCGCTCCGGGGGCCGGTCGGACCCCGAAGTGACAGCCGGCGCCCAGGGGTAGGCCTGGGTTAGTGTTCGGCAGCGGCGGAATGGATCTCATCGGGTCATCGGCACCTTGTCTGGTAGGTGGTTAAAGAGCTCGATGACATTGTCTCGCTCGTTCCTGTCGGTCCCGGTTGCCGGTTGCGTCCGCTGCTGACCCCCCAGAACGTCCGGCAACGTGAATTATTGCTGGTCCAACACGTGGATCCCGGCGTCACGCTACCTGAAACCCACACTAATGGACTACGGCGGTTGGAGTCATCTCGACAAGTGAAAGTTTTCTGTCGAGCACTACTCCAAACGGCCCTAATTCACTCTTTCTGACGAACCTGCCCTCCTCGGTGGTTGCCGACTGTTAGTCGTCCCTACGGCATACGTGTTACACGACTCCGTGGTGGTCCCGCTCGGTGATGACGCTCGCCGCCATGCTCACGGCTCCCAGTGCCACTCGAATGGCCTAACGGACCGCCCTGTCGATCGACCGTTGAGCGGCATAGGTACGGCTGAATCGCCCCTGGCGAGACCGCGAAATTGCGGTCACGGCCGCCGGTGGCCGCGTGCCCGGCGAGCCGGGGTGCGCCTCGGGCGGGAGCGGTGGCGCGGCAGCGGGTCGGTAGCCAAGTTAAGAATCACTGTTGTGTTTTTGGCCGCCGCCGCGAGCCGCGGCCGGAAGGGCGCGCGGGAGCGCCCGTGGGACCGCTCGGGAGGGCGGCACGAACGGGCGGAATTCCACCGGCCCTGAGAATTCACGCCCGCACCCGCAATGCGATTCCCGATCACGCGGTATTGCCGCGACAATGCCCGGACACGACGTGCTCCACCGTCGTCACGCAAGGTTGCGGCCCCCGGATGCGGGGTGCTAGCGCCCCCGCGCCGGCCGACCGCCTAGACTCAGGCGGAATCCCGGCGCGACCAGACGCGTTCACGGGGTGTTCCGCACGTCCTGCCCGTTACGAGGAGACCACGTTGAAGAGCACCGTCGAGCACCTGAGCCCGACGCGGGTCCGGATCAACGTCGAGGTGCCGTTCGACGAGCTCAAGTCGGACTTCGACCGCGCGTACCGCAAGCTGGCCAAGCAGGTCCGCATCCCCGGCTTCCGCCCCGGCAAGGCCCCCGCCCGCGTGCTGGAGAGCCGCATCGGCCGCGCGCCCGTGCTGGACGAGGTCGTCCAGGAGGCCATCCCGGCCAAGTACCTGGAGGCCGTCAGCTCCGGTGAGCTGCGCACCCTGGGCCGCCCCGACTTCGAGGTGACCAAGATCGAGGACGGCGAGTCGCTGGCGTTCACCGCCGAGGTCGACGTCCGCCCCGAGATCACCGTCCCCGCCTTCGGCGAGCTGTCCGTCAGCGTCGACGACCAGGAGGTCACCGACGAGGACGTGGACACGCAGCTGGACGAGCTGCGCGCCCGCTTCGCCACCCTCACCGGCGTCAAGCGCCCGGCCGGCACCGGCGACTTCGTCGTGGTCGACCTGTCGGCGACCGTGGACGGCGAGGAGGTCGAGGAGGCCAAGACCGCCGGCCTGTCCTACGAGATCGGCTCCGGCCAGCTCGTCGAGGGCATCGACGACGCCCTGGTCGGCGCGTCCGAGGGCGAGTCGAAGAACTTCACCACCACCCTGGTCGCGGGTGAGCACGCCGGCCGCGACGCCGAGGTCACCGTGGTGCTGAACTCGGTCAAGGAGCGCCAGCTGCCCGAGCTGGACGACGAGTTCGCCCAGCTCGCCAGCGAGTTCGACACGCTGGAGGAGCTCAAGGCCGACCTGCGCACCCGCCTGGGCCGCGTGAAGAAGATGCAGCAGGGCGTCCAGGCCCGGGACAAGGTGCTGGAGGCGCTGCTGGCCAGCGTCGAGGTGCCGCTGCCCGAGGCCGTCGTCCAGGGCGAGATCGAGGCGCGGGCGCACGACGCCATCCACGCCCTCGACCACGACGAGGCGCGCTTCGCCGAGTGGCTGGCCGAGCAGGGCCAGACCAAGGAGCAGTTCGACACCGAGGTGCGCGAGGCCTCCGAGCAGGCGGTCAAGACCCAGCTCGTGCTGGACGCCATCGCCGACGCCGAGCAGCTCAAC
Source organism: Actinosynnema sp. NPDC050801 (assembly GCF_040673975.1). Taxonomy (NCBI): domain Bacteria; kingdom Bacillati; phylum Actinomycetota; class Actinomycetes; order Pseudonocardiales; family Pseudonocardiaceae; genus Actinosynnema; species Actinosynnema sp. NPDC050801. The sequence continues at coordinate 271,841 of NZ_JBFAQZ010000004.1, forward strand.
GTCACCGACGGCGAGCTCACCGAGCGGATCATCTACCAGGCCCAGCGGTTCGGCATCAGCCCGGACGAGTACGTCAAGCGGGCGCAGCAGTCGGGCCAGTTGGGCGCGATCTTCGCCGACGTGCGCCGCGGCAAGGCGCTGGCCTCGGTCGTGCGCCAGGCCACCGTGACCGACTCCGAGGGCAACGCCCTCGACCTGGACGAGCTTTTCGGTGAGGCGAAGTCCACTGAGGAACCCGCGAACGCGGAGTGAAGCCCTGAGCGAACGCGGGCGGTGTCGGGACGTCGACGCCGCCCGCCTTCGTTAAGGTCGTTGCTACGAGACTCTTTTCGGCACAGCTAGTCGGCAAAGTTAGGCAGGCAGACGTGACGCAGCACTCTTTCTCGGAGCCCATGATGCGAGCGGCCTCGGGGATGAACCTCAACGACTCGGTCTATGAGCGTCTGCTCCGCGAGCGGATCATCGTGCTGGGGACGCAGGTCGAAGAGAACATCGCCAACCAGATCGTCGCCCAGCTCCTCCTCCTCGCCGCCGAAGACCCGGAGAAGGACATCACCTTCTACATCAACTCGCCCGGCGGCTCGGTGACCGCCGGCATGGCGATCTTCGACACGATGGAGCTCATCCAGCCCGACGTGGCCACCTACGCGATGGGCCTGGCCGCCTCGATGGGCCAGTTCCTGCTCTCCGCCGGCACGCCCGGCAAGCGGCACGCGCTCCCGCACGCCCGGATCCTGATGCACCAGCCCTCGGCGGGCGTCGGCGGCACGGCGGCGGACATCGCGATCCAGGCGGACATGCTCACCCGGACCAAGCACGAGATGGCCGAGCTGATCGCGCAGCACACCGGCCAGTCGGTCGAGCGGATCGTCGCCGACTCGGACCGCGACCGCTGGTTCACCGCCCAGGAAGCCCTCGAGTACGGCTTCGTGGACAAGGTGATCACCCGCGCCAGCCAGGCGTCGACCAACTGACCGCGAGCCGAGCACCAGGAGACCTGAAGTGAGCCAGTTCCACGCACCGCAGTCCCGGTACGTGCTCCCGTCGTTCGTCGAGCGCACGAGCTACGGCATCAAGGAGTCCAACCCGTACAACAAGCTCTTCGAGGAGCGCATCATCTTCCTCGGCGTGCAGGTGGACGACGCGTCGGCCAACGACGTGATGGCCCAGCTGCTCGTGCTGGAGTCGGAGGACCCCGACCGCGACATCCTGATGTACATCAACTCGCCGGGTGGCTCGTTCACCTCGCTGATGGCCATCTACGACACCATGCAGTTCGTCCGCCCGGACATCCAGACCTACTGCCTGGGTCAGGCCGCCTCGGCGGCCGCGGTCCTGCTCGCGGCGGGCACCCCGGGCAAGCGGCACGCGCTGCCCAACGCCCGGATCCTGATCCACCAGCCGGCCACCGAGGGCGTCTACGGGCAGGTCTCCGACCTGGAGATCCAGTCCAACGAGATCCAGCGGGTGCGCAGGCTGCTGGAGAGCACGCTGGCCAAGCACACCAGCCGCACGCCGGAGCAGGTGCGCGAGGACATCGAGCGGGACAAGATCCTCACCGCTGAGCAGGCCAAGGAATACGGCATCGTCGACAGCGTTCTGCCTTACCGGAAGCTCTCGGCGAAGTAGTCCGGCGTGGCGCCCGACACGCCGAGCTGACCAGGGGTCCTGCTCAGTTCGGGGTGTCGGGGGCACGCTGGTCCTCCCGCACAGGCGGGTAGGACAGGTACCGTCGAGGGGAACGGGCGGACCCCGCATCCAGCGGGCACTCGCCACATCAGCAGTCAGGCGCACCTCACCAGGTCGTGCGCCGGAGGGGACAGAGGTCAGCGGTCATGGCACGTATCGGTGACGGCGGCGACCTGCTGAAGTGCTCTTTCTGCGGCAAGAGCCAGAAGCAGGTGAAAAAACTCATCGCCGGCCCCGGTGTCTACATCTGCGATGAGTGCATCGACCTCTGCAACGAGATCATCGAGGAAGAACTCGCGGAGGCCGGTGACGTCAAGCTCGACGAGCTGCCCAAGCCCGCCGAGATCCACGAGTTCCTCGACCAGTACGTGATCGGCCAGAACGAGGCCAAGCGCACGCTCTCGGTGGCGGTCTACAACCACTACAAGCGCATCCAGGCCGGTGACCGCGGGCGTGAGGGCCGCGACGACGGCGTGGAGCTCGCCAAGTCGAACATCCTCATGCTCGGGCCCACGGGGTGCGGCAAGACCTACCTGGCCCAGACGCTCGCGAAGATGCTGAACGTGCCGTTCGCCATCGCGGACGCCACGGCGTTGACCGAGGCCGGCTACGTGGGTGAGGACGTGGAGAACATCCTCCTCAAGCTCATCCAGGCGGCGGACTACGACGTCAAGCGCGCCGAGACCGGCATCATCTACATCGACGAGGTCGACAAGATCGCTCGAAAGAGTGAAAATCCGTCGATCACGCGCGACGTGTCGGGTGAAGGCGTGCAGCAGGCCCTGCTGAAAATACTGGAGGGGACCACGGCGTCGGTGCCCCCGCAGGGCGGTCGCAAGCACCCGCACCAGGAGTTCATCCAGATCGACACGACGAACGTCCTGTTCATCGTGGCGGGCGCGTTCGCGGGCCTGGACAAGATCATCCAGGACCGGGTCGGCAAGCGCGGTCTCGGCTTCGGCGCCGAGGTGCGGACCAAGGCCGAGGTCGACGCGGCGGACTACTACGCCGACTCGATGCCCGAGGACCTGATCAAGTTCGGGTTGATCCCCGAGTTCATCGGCCGGTTGCCGATGGTCGCGAGCGTCACGAACCTGGACAAGGAGTCGCTCGTCCGGATCCTGACCGAGCCGAAGAACGCGCTGGTCAAGCAGTACCAGAAGCTCTTCGAGATGGACGGCGTCGAGCTGGAGTTCACCCGGACGGCGATGGAGGCTGTCGCCGACCAGGCGATCCTGCGCGGCACGGGCGCACGCGGCCTGCGGGCGATCATGGAGGAAGTCCTGCTGCCGGTGATGTACGACATCCCGAGCCGCACGGACGTCGCCAAGGTCGTCATCACCGAGCAGACCGTGAAGGAGAACGTCAACCCGACCATCGTGGCCCGGCAGCCCTCGCGCCGGGAACGCCGCGAGAAGTCGGCGTGACTTGTCGCTCCCGCACGCGCTGATCCTGCACGGCCTGGGTGGTTCCGGGCCGGAGCACTGGCAGAACTGGCTGGCAGGCGAACTGGCCCACCACGGTGGGTCGGTCGACCTGCCCCGGTTCAGCTCTCCCGACGAGCCGCGGTTGTCGGTGTGGTCGCAGGAGCTGCGGTCGCACCTGGCCGCGATGCCCGCGGCCGGCTCGGTCGAACGGGTGGTCGTGGCGCACTCGCTGGCCGCGCTGCTGTGGCTGCACCACGCGGCCGGGTCGTTCGACCCGGCGCTGCGGGTGGACCGGGTGCTGCTGGTCGCGCCGCCCGCGCCGGACTTCGACGGCGAGCCGTTGATCTCCGAGTTCCTGCACCCGGTGCTGGACCCGACGGTGCTGCGGCGGGCGGCGGTGTCGACCCGGCTCGTCGTGGGCGAGGGCGACCCCTACTGCACGTTGACGCAGGCCAAGGAGCTGGCCGAGGCGGTGCGGGTCGACCTGGACGTCATCGTGGGCGGCGGGCACCTGAACACGGACTCCGGGTACGGGCCGTGGGGTGCGGTGCTGAAGTGGGTGCGCAGCGGCCGGGTTCCGCTCACCCCGCGCTGACCGTCACCCGGAAGAGCGAAAACGCGGCCAGGAACGGCCCGGCGGCGAGCTCAGCCAGCCAGGCCTCGGCGGCCCGGCGGGTCATGCGGCCCGCCCGCACGGCGCGGTGCGCGTTGCGGGTCAGGCCGAGGAGCTCGTCGGCGGTGGTGAAGTCCCGCAGGAGTTGGGTGTCGGCCTCCACGTCGACCGCGGTGAGACCCGCCGCCGAGGAGAGCCTCGCCAGCTGCCTGCCCACGACGGGGTTGCGCACGACCCGGTCGCACACGAAGCGGTTGAACGCCAGGTTCACGGCCACCGGTCCGGGGTCGACGGCGAGGGTCTCCCAGTCCGGTTGGGCGAGCACGGCGCGTCCCCCGGGGCGCAGCACGCGGCGGAGCTCCGCCAGGGCGACCGCCGGGTCGGTCACCAGGTGGAGCACCCGGTCGATGCGCGCCCGGTCCACGCTCGCGTCCTCCAGGGGCAGTGCGTGGGCGTCGCCCTGGCGCACCTCCACGGCGAGCCCGGCGGTGCGCCGCGCCGCTTCTCCGACCATGGTGGGGTCCGCGTCCACGCCGATGACGGCACCCGCGCGTGCGGCCATGGCGGGCAGGTCGGTGCCGGGACCGCAGCCCACGTCCAGGGCGGTGTGCCCGGGTCGCAGGTCCAGGGAATCCAGGAGGCGCTGCTTGTAGGCGCGGCCCGCTTCCGCCACGTCGTCCAGGTAGGCGATCGGGTCCGGGTGCGTGGGCATGTGCCAAGGCAACCACGGGAGTGTGGAGATCCTGTGTGGGGTCCGTGCAGGTCAGGGGACGCGTTTGCCGAGGAACCGGATGACGTCCGGCACGACCTTGCGGTAGAGGCCGTCGTCGTGGCCGCCGGGGAGGACGGACGCCACGGCGAGCTTGGTGCCCGCGATGAACCGGCGGGTGCCGGTGATGAAGTGGTCCCGGTCGCCGACCCAGACGCCGATCGGGGTGGGGCCGAGCTTGTCCATGTTCTTCAGCGGATCGAGTGACGCCCACTGCTCGGGGCTCGCGAACGCGTTCCGCTTGGCCATCTCGGCCCAGTCGGTGAGCAGGGCGGGCGCGATGGCGGCGACGGCCCTGGTCGACTCACGGCGTTCGTGCCGCCTGCGTGCGTAGAGCAGCGCGCCGAAGCCGCCCATGGACACGCCCGTGCAGGCGAACGGCTCGCCGTAGCCGCGTTCGGCCAGCCAGCGGGGCACCTCTTCGAGCAGCATCGCCATGGGGTCGTCGCCGGGGACGTTCTCGTGCCAGTAGTGGTCGCCGCCGTCGACCGCGACGAAGCCGAACGGCGGGACCTGACCGCGGTTCACGGCCGCCACGAGGACTTCCTCCATGCCGGCGACCGAGGCCAGGCGGGCCGTGCCGTAGCGGCCGTGCAGCAGGATCGACATGGGCAGGTCACGGGTGGGCACGCCCGGCGGGACCATGGTGAGCAGGTCGACCTCGCGGCCCCGGTACCGCGAGTGCACGCGGTCGACCCGGACCACGGCGCGCTTCACCGCGGGCACGGGGCCCGCCACACCCACCGCGTGCCTGAGCGCCTCGCCGAGCGGCGCGTCGCCGTGGTACGCCGCCGCGACGCCCGCGGTCGCCAATGCGCCGCCGGCCAGCGCGGTGAGCACCGTCCGCCTGTTGACCATGTTCTCTCCCGTCGACCCTCTCGTCGACACGTCGTCGCCGGAGGGCCGTGCGTTGCGTCAGATCGCCGACTGCGCCCGAAGGGCGGCGACCTGTTCCGCCGAGTAGCCGAGCCCGTGCAGGACGTGCTCGGTGTGCTCGCCGAGAGCCGGTACCGCTTCGGGTACCCATTCCCACGCGGAGGAGTCGACCGGTGGGCGCAGCACCGTTATCCCGCCGGCGGGCACGGGCACGGTGGCGCGGCGGCCGCGTGCGGTGACCTGGGGGTGGTCCGGGAGGTCGGCGACGCTGCGGGTGCGGGCGGCGGGGACGTCGGCGCGGTCCAGGGCGTCCAGCAGGTCGGCGGCGGTCCAGGCGGTGAAGTCCAGTTCGGCGTGCAGGGCGGCGCGGTGGGTCACGCGGGAGGTGACGGTGGTGAAGCGGGGGTCGTCGGCGAGGGCGGGTCGGCCGAGGACCCGGCACAGGCGGCGCCACTGGGGGTCGTTCTGCACGGCCAGGTGGACCGCGCCGTCCGAGCACGGGAACGGGCCGTAGGGGGCGATGCTGGGGTGGTGCGCGCCCGTGCGCGGTGCGGCCCGGCCGGTGCCCGCCGCGTACAGCATGGGCTGGTGCATCCACTCGGCCATCGCGTCGAACAGCGACAGGCGCAGGGTGGCGCCCTCACCGGTGCGGGACCGGTGCAGGAGGGCGGCCAGGACGGCGGACTGCAGCTGCACGCCCGCGGCGATGTCGGCGACGGAGATGCCGGCCCGCGCGGTGACCTCGTCCTGCCCGGTCAGCTCGATCAGCCCGGTCTCGGACTGGACCAGCGCGTCGAACGCCTTGCGGGACGCGTACGGGCCGGTGTCGCCGTAACCGGACAGTTCGCCGATCACGAGGTCGGGTTTCACCTGGCGGAGTGAGGAAGCGTCCACGTTGAGTCGACGCGCGGCGTCGGGTGAGAGGTTGCACAGGACCACGTCGGCGGTGGCGACGAGCCGGTGCACGATCTCGGCGGCGGCCGGGTGCTTCAGGTCCAGGGTCAGGGACTGCTTGCCGGCGTTGGTCCAGGCGAAGTAGGACGACACCGAGCCGCAGGCGGTGTCGTAGTGGCGGGCGAAGTCGCCGCCGTCGGGGCGCTCGACCTTGACGACCCGCGCGCCGAGGTCGGCGAGCAGGCGGGTGGCGTAGGGCACGGCGACGGCTTGTTCGAGGCTGACGACGAGGACGCCGTCCAGCGGTCTCACGCGACGATCCGGTCGTGCCCGGTGTAGACGTTCATCGAGTCGCCGCGCAGGAAGCCGACCAGGGTCACGCCCTGCTCCTCGGCCAGGTCGGCGGCCAGCGACGACGGCGCGGACACGGCGGCCAGCACCGGCACGCCCGCCATGGCGGCCTTCTGCACGAGCTCGAAGGACGCCCGGCCGGAGACCATGAGCACCGTCCCGGCGAGCGGGATCCGGTTGTGCAGCAGCGCCCAGCCCAGCACCTTGTCCACCGCGTTGTGCCTGCCGACGTCCTCGCGCACGACCAGTGCCTCACCGGAGGTGGTGAACAGGCCGGCCGCGTGCAGGCCGCCGGTGGAGGTGAACACCTTCTGGCGTTCGCGCAGCGCGTCCGGCAGGGCCGAGAGCACGTCCACGTCCACCTCGGACCGGTCGTCGGCGGGGGAGAAGCGGGTCTTCAGCTTCACCGCGTCCAGCGCGGCCTTGCCGCAGACGCCGCAGGAGGAGGTGGTGTAGAAGTTGCGCTCCACGCCCGCCTCGGGCGGCGCGACGCCGTCGGCGAGGGTCAGGTCGAGCACGTTGTAGGTGTTCAGGCCGTCCGGCCCGGTGCCCTCGCAGAACCGGGCGACGGCGATGTCCTCCAGGCCGCCGACGACGCCTTCGCCGAGCAGGAAGCCGTGGGCCAGCTCCACGTCGTGACCGGGGGTGCGCATGGTCACGGTGAGCGCCTTGCCGCCCACGCGCAGCTCCAACGGCTCCTCGGCGGCCAGCGAGTCGATCCGCTTCCGGGACGTTCGTCGCGTGTAAGTGACCACTGGGCGACGCACGGTGACTCGCCCCATCGGGAAACTCCTTCTCTTGGCTAAGTTTTTTCGCAAGCCACTCACCAGGTTACGGAGGTGTCGGGCAGTGGGTTTCCTCGACCGCTCTCGGACGATCGCCCCACCGGGTTGGAACCGCTGGTTGATCCCGCCGGCGGCGTTGTCGGTCCACCTGGCGATCGGTCAGGCGTACGCGTGGAGCGTGTTCAAGCCGCCGTTGGAGGGCGCGCTGGACCTCACCGGGACGCAGAGCGCGCTGCCGTTCCAGCTCGGGATCGTGATGCTGGGCCTGTCGGCGGCGTTCGGCGGCACGCTGGTGGAGCGCAACGGTCCGCGATGGGCCATGTTCGTGTCCGCGACGTGCTTCTCCTCCGGGTTCCTGATCTCCGCCGTCGGCGCGTGGACGCAGCAGTACTGGCTGGTCGTGGTGGGGTACGGGTTCGTCGGCGGCATCGGGCTCGGCATCGGGTACATCTCGCCGGTCTCCACGTTGATCAAGTGGTTCCCGGACCGGCCGGGCATGGCGACCGGCATCGCGATCATGGGGTTCGGCGGTGGCGCGCTGATCGCCTCGCCGTGGTCGGCGCAGATGTTGGAGTCGTTCGGCCGGGACAGCGGCGGCATCGCCCGGACGTTCCTGGTGCACGGGGTCGTGTACGCGGTCTTCATGTCGGTCGGCGTGCTGCTGGTGCGGGTGCCCGCGGAGGTCGCGGAGCGGGAGGTCGTGCGATCGGCGGTCGACGCGCCGGTGGTCAACGTCTCCGCGCGCAACGCCCTGCGCACCCCGCAGTTCTGGTGCCTGTGGGTGGTGCTCTGCTGCAACGTGACCGCGGGCATCGGGATCCTGGAGAAGGCGTCGCCGATGATCCGGGACTTCTTCGCCGGGACGACGGCACCGGTCGCTGCGGGCGCCGCCGCCGGGTTCGTGGCGCTGCTGTCGCTGGCGAACATGGTGGGCCGGATCACGTGGTCGTCCACATCGGACCTGGTGGGCCGCAAGAACGTCTACCGGCTGTACCTGGGCGCCGGCGCGCTGACCTACCTGGTGCTGGCGTTGGCGGGCAACGCGTCCAAGCCGCTGTTCGTGGTGTGCGCGATGCTGATCCTGTCGTTCTACGGCGGTGGGTTCGCCACGATCCCGGCGTACCTGAAGGACCTGTTCGGCACCTACCAGGTCGGCGCGATCCACGGTCGGCTGCTCACCGCGTGGTCGTTGGCGGGTGTGCTGGGGCCGCTGATCGTCAACGCGATCGCGGACGGCCGGAAGGCGGCCGGGATGGCCGGGCCCGACCTGTACACGACGTCGCTGTTCATCATGATCGCGCTGCTGGTGGTCGGGTTCGTGGCGAACGAGCTGGTCCGGCCGGTCGCGGCGAAGTACCACGAGCCGGAAGTGGAGGGTGCGATCCGATGAGCGGGCGGTGGTTGGTCGTGTTCGCGTGGCTGTGGGTGGGCGTGCCGCTGACCTACGGGCTGGTCGAGCTGATCCGCAAGGTGACGGCGTTGTTCACTGGCTAGAGTCGCCGCGTGGATACCTACGACGTGGTGGTGGTCGGCGGCGGGCACAACGCGCTGGTGGCGGCCGCCTACCTGGCACGGGCGGGCCGCACGGTGCTGGTGCTGGAGAAGCTCGACCACGTCGGTGGCGCGGCGGTGAGCGAGGAGCCGTTCGCGGGCGTGCCGGCGCGGCTGTCGCGGTACTCGTACCTGGTCAGCCTGCTGCCGGACAAGGTCGTCGCGGACCTCGGGCTGCGGGTGGCGCTGCGGTCGCGGTCCACGTCGTCCTACACACCCGCGGGTGACCTGCTGGTGGAGCGCGAGCCGGGCGAGGCGACCGCGGCCTCGTTCCGGGCGCTGACCGGCTCGGACGCCGAGTGGGAGCGCTGGCGTCGCTGGTACGACGACCTGGAGGTGCTGGCCGAGGCGTTGTCGCCGACGATGCTGGAGCCCCTGCTGTCGCGGGAGCACGCCCGGCTGCGGGTCGACTCGGTGGCCCGGATGCGGTTGTGGGACCAGGTCGTGGAACGCCCGTTGGGCGAGACGCTGGAGGAGTTGTTCGCGCACGACGTGGTGCGCGGTGTCGTGGCGACGGACGCGTTGATCGGCACGCACACGTCGTTGCACGACCTGAGGGCCAACCGGTGCTTCCTCTACCACGTGATCGGCAACGGCACGGGTGAGTGGCAGGTGCCGGTCGGCGGGATGGGAGCGGTGACCGGCGAACTGCTGCGCGTGGCGCGCGAGGCGGGCGCGGAGATCGTCACCGGCGCCGAGGTGACCAGGGTGGACGCCGACGGCGTCACGGCCGAGGTCGAGCACGACGGCCGCACGGTGGGCGCGAGGTTCGTGCTGTCAGGGGTCGCGCCGTCCACTTTGGACCGGTTGCGCGGCCGGTCGGGCGGTGCGGTGGCCGAGGGCTGCCAGGTGAAGGTGAACATGGTGCTGCAACGGCTGCCGCGGTTGCGCGGGGGCGTGGACCCGCGGGTGGCGTTCGCCGGGACGTTGCACCTGGACGAGTCGTACGGGCAGCTGGAGGCGGCGTACCGGGAGAGCGCGGCGGGGCGGGTGCCCTCGGTGCTGCCGGCGGAGATGTACTGCCACACGTTGACCGACCCGTCGATCCTCGCGCCGGAGCTGGTCGAACGGGGCTGGCACACGTTGACGTTGTTCGGGCTGCACACGCCGGCGGCGTTGTTCGAGCAGGACAACGGCGGGTTGCGGGCCGAGCTGGTCGGCCGCTACCTGGCCGGGTTGAACGCGTACCTGGACGAGCCGATCGAGTCGTGCCTGGCCGAGGACGCGAACGGCGAGCCGTGCCTGGAGGCGCGCACCCCGCTGGACCTGGAGGCGGAGCTGGGGCTGCCGCGCGGCAACATCTTCCACGACGAGCTGGCCTGGCCGTTCGCCGAGGACGAGGACGAGGTCGGCCGGTGGGGCGTGGAGACCGACGTGGCGAACCTGTTCGTGTGCGGCGCGGGCGCCCGGCGCGGCGGCGGGGTCAGCGGGATCGGCGGCCACAACGCGGCGATGGCCGTGCTGGAGCGGTGACGTCGTGAGCGACGTCCACAACGAGATCAGCGGCACGGTGTTCGGCCCGGTGCTCCAGGTCGGGCGGGTCGACTCGCTCACCGTGGTGCGGTCGGCCGCGCCGGTGACCCCGGCGAGCCTGCCGGTGGACGAGGGTTTCGTGGGCCGTGCCGCGGAGCTGGCCGTGCTGCGCGAGTTCCTGTCACCCGGCGGTGAGCGGACCGCGGCGGCGGTGGTGGGTCTGGCCGGGGTGGGCAAGTCGGCGCTGGTGATCCGGGCCGCGCACCTGGCGGTCGGCGCCGGGTGGTTCCCCGGCGGTGTGCTGTTCGTGGACGCCCAGGGGTACAACGACGAGCAGCGGTTGGAGGCGGACGACGCGCTGGCGTCGTTGCTGCGCGCCCTGGGCGTCCCCGGCGAGGCGATCCCGGAGGGCCGGGGTGACCGGGAGGCGCTGTACCGGTCGCAGCTCGCGGCCCGTCCGCCGGTGCTGGTGGTCGTGGACAACGCGTCGTCGGCCGACCAGGTGCTGCCGCTGCGGCCCGCCGGGCAGGCGCACCGGTTGGTGCTGACCAGCCGGGACAACCTGCCCGTGCCCGGGGCGCGACGGATCGAGCTGGACGTGTTGAGCGCGGCGGAGGCCGTGGCGGTGCTGGAGGACGCGGTCAGGTCGGTCGACCCGGGCGACGACCGGATCACCGCCGACCCGGTGACGGCGGGGGCGCTGGCCGAGGCGTGCGGGTTCCTGCCGTTGGCGTTGCGCATCGTGGCCGAGGTGGTGGCCGACCGGCGTGGTGAGGCCCTGACCCGGTTCGCCGAGGCGATCACGGCGGCGCACGACCGGTTGGGTGAGCTGGCGTACGACGACTCGGTCGACGTGCGCACCGCGTTCACCGCGTCGTACACCCGGTTACCCGCGGACCAGGCGCGGGTGTTCCGGCTCGCCGCGCTGCACCCGGGCCGCACGGTCACGGTCGCGACCGCCGCCGCGCTGGCCGGCGTCACACCCGCCGAGGCCGGGGCGCTGCTGGTCCGGTTGCGCCGGGCGCACCTGCTCCAGAGCGGCGTGGTGGCCGACGAGTACCGGTTCCACGACCTGCTGCGGATCTACGCGGCCGAGCGGTGCGCGGCGGTGGACGACCCGGACACCCGGCTGGCGGCGGAGCGTGCGCTCGTGGAGCACTACGTGTCGCACGTCAAAGGGGTGCGCAGTCACCTCGATCCCAATGCGGTGCGAGGGGAGGTGTTCCCCGACCGGCTCGGGGCGCTGGCGTGGTTCGACGGCGAGTCCCACAACCTCCTGCCGGTGCTGGAACTGGCCGCCCGCAACGGGTGGCACGAGCAGGTCAGGGACACGGGAGAGGCCGCGTTCCGGTACTTCAACCTGCGCCGGCCGCCGGAGTGGATCCCGGTCGACCTGCTCGCCCTGGCCTCGGCGCGGGCGCTCGGCGACCTCGCCGGCCAGGGCAAGGTCCTCAACGGCCTGGGCAGCGCGCACCACCGGCTGCGGCGGTTCGACGAGGCGCTGCCCCACTTCGAGGCGGCGCTGACGTTGTTCCGCGAACTCGGGTCGCTGCGGGACCAGGCCCACTCGCTCAACAACATCGCCTCGACCTACGCCATGACCGGCCGCGTCACCGAGGCGATCCGGCACCTGGAGCTGGGCGCCGACGCGTACCGGGCCGCGGGCGACCGGGACGGCGAGGCCCGCTGCCTGTCCAACCTGGGCAAGGTCCACAACGACAACGCCGAGTACGAGCGGGCGGTCGGGTTCTACCGGCGCGCCCTGGACCTGCGCAGGCAGGCGGGCGACCCGGACGGCGAGGGCGACTGCCTCAACGGCCTCGGCATCGCCTGGGACAGCCTCGGACGGCTGGACCTGGCCGAAGACCACTACCTGGCCGCGCTCGCGGTGTACCGGGAAACGGGGAACCGCGTGTCCGAGGGGCACGCGCTGGGCAACATCGGCGGGATGCTGCGCCGCTCCGGTCGGATCGCCGAGTCGCTGGACTACTTCGAGCAGGACCTGGCGGTCTCCCGGGAGATCGGCGACCCGCACGGCGAAGGCATCGCGCGGTACAACGTCGGGCTGACGTACTGGTCCCTGGGCAGGTTGGAGGAGGCCCTCGACCACCTGCGGCGCGCGGCCGAGCGGTTGGACGAGACGAACGACCCCGGCATCGCCGAGGCGGCCCGTGACTCGATCCGGCAGATCGAGGCCGAAGGACCGGTGCGACGGTGGTTCAGAGGGCGGCGAAGAGGTCGTTGACCAGCCGCTGGGCCCGGTCGGCGTGCGCGCCGGACGTCACGGTGATCTCGACCGTGCCCGCGCGGGCGACGACGGCGGTGCGGACGACCTCGCCGGTGATGGCGGTGGCGCGGTAGCCCTCGTCGTGGAAGCCGGGCAGGTCGATCACCCCCGCGTGCTCCCGGCGGCCCTCGGCGAACGACGCGGCGTCCGCGCCGGTCTCGAACCTGACCTCGGTCGTGCCGCCGTCGTAGGTGCAGCGCACGACGTTGTCGGTGATCGTCTGGCGGGGGTGGTTGAGCCGCAGCTCCAGCGCCGCGCCGACCACGTCCTCGGGCGCGTCCTCGCAGTTCACGCCCGCCGAGTCGGTCGGGGTCGGTGACGGCGCCTGCTCGGTGGTCGGTGTGCTCGCCGGCGCGCTCGTGCACGCGGCGAGCGCGAGCAGGGCCACGGCGGGGAGCACGGTCTTCATCACGTGCGTTGGTTCGCCCGCACGGCCGCCGACGTTACCGGCCCGTATATCAAGGAACCTTGCTAAAGGAGTCTTGCTAAAGGTTCCTTGATGTAGGTAGCCTGATCACGTGGCCGACGAGCACGAGCTGATCAAAGATCCCAAGACGCTCCGCGCGTTGGCGCACCCGCTGCGGTGGAAGCTGCTCGAAGTGCTGGGCAGCTACGGCCCGAGCACCGCGACCCAGTGCGCCGAGCTGCTGCGCGAGAGCGTCGCGAGCTGCTCGTACCACCTGAACATGCTGGCGCAGTACGGGTTCGTGGCCGAGGTGCCGGGCAAGGGCAGGCAGAAGCCCTGGCGGCTGGTGCGCGCCGACCAGAGCTGGTCGTCCATCGGGATGGACGACGAGACGGCGCTGGCCGCCGAGGCCGCGGGCGACGCGTTCCTGGAGAAGGAGTTCTCCTCGATCCGCGAGCGCTTCCGCACCAAGGACCGCGAGTCGATCGAGTGGCGCCAGGTGATGGGCACCTTCGCCACGATCGAGTTCCTCACCGCCGAGGAGGCCGCCGAGGTGCACGAGAAGATCGCGGAGGTGTTCAAGCCCTACGCGGGCCGGCTGGAGAACGAGGAGACCCGCCCGGAGGGCGCACGCCCGGTGCGCTACTTCCTGGCGACCACCGTGGCGCCGCGCCGCGACTAGGGGGAGAGACCATGCCGCACGACGACCTGCTGCTCGCGGTGGCGATGCAGCGCATGCAGGACGACCAGCACGCCGCCGAACGTCGCAGGCTGGTGGGGAGCAAGCGTTTGCGCTCGCTGTCCGGTCGGTTCCGGCTCGACTGGCGGGTGGTGCGGGACCAGCGCGTGCTGGTGGCCAGCGTCGGGTTCTCCTGGCGCCGGGCGGCGGGCTGACGGCTCAGGCGTCGAGCTTCTCCAGCCGCACCACGATCGACTTGGACGTCGGCGTGCCCGACACGGTGGCCGTGGAGTCCAGCGGCACCAACGAGTTCGCCTCCGGGAAGTACGCCGCCGCGCAGCCGCGGGCGGTCGGGTAGGCCACCACGCGGAACCGCTCGGCACGCCGCTCGGTCACGCCCGTCGGGTCGTCCGGCCACTCGCTGACCAGGTCCACGTGCTGCCCGTCGAGCAGGTCGAGCGCGTCGAGGTCCTCGGGGCTGACGAACACCACCCGGCGGCCGTCCTTCACCCCCCGGTAGCGGTCGTCCAGGCCGTAGATCGTGGTGTTGTACTGGTCGTGGCTGCGCATGGTCTGCAACAGCAGCCGGCCCGGCGGCACCCGCAGCACGGTCAGGTCGTTCGCCGAGAAGTGCGCCTTGCCGGACCGGGTGCCGGTGAACTCGCGGGCGTCGCGCGGCGCGTGCGGCAGCACGAAACCGTCCGGCCGGCGCACCCGCGTGTTGTAGTCGTCGCAGCCCGGCACGACCCGCGCGATCCGGTCCCTGATCAGGTCGTAGTCCTTCTCGAACTCCTCCCACGGCACCGGGTGCGCCGGCCCGAGCACGGCGCGCGCCAACCGGCACACGATCGACACCTCCGACAGCAGCCGGTCGCTCGCGGGCGCCAGCCGTCCCCGCGAGCGGTGCACCACCGACATCGAGTCCTCGACCGTGACGAACTGCTCGCCAGCGTGCTGGAGGTCGCTCTCCGTGCGGCCCAACGTGGGCAGGATCAACGCGGTCCGCCCGTGCACCACGTGCGACCGGTTCAGCTTGGTCGACACGTGCACGGTCAGGTCCAGCTTCCGCATGGCCGCCTCGGTCACCGCCGTGTCCGGGGTGGCCGCCACGAAGTTGCCGCCCACGGCGAAGAACACCTTCGCCGCGCCGTCGCGCATGGCCCGGATCGACGCCACCGTGTCGAACCCGTGCCGACGCGGCACGTCGATGCCGAACTCCGACTCCAGCGCGGACAGGAACCTCTCCGGCATCTTCTCCCAGATGCCCATGGTCCGGTCACCCTGGACGTTCGAGTGGCCGCGCACCGGGCACAGGCCCGCGCCCGGCTTGCCGATCATGCCGCGCAGCAGCGCCACGTTCGCGATCTCGCGGATCGTCGGCACCGAGTGCTTGTGCTGGGTCAACCCCATGGCCCAGCAGAAGATCGTCCGCTGGGAGTCGGCCAGCATCCGGGCGAACAGCTCGACCTGGGCGCGCGGCAGACCGGTGGCCTCGTCGACCGAGTCCCAGTCCAGCCGCCGCACGTGGTCGGCGTACGCGGCGAACCCGTCGGTGAAGCCCTCGACGAACCCGGTGTCCACCGCGTCCCACGACAGCAGCAGGTTGCCCGCCGCCTGGAACAGCGCCTGGTCGCCGCCCAACCGGATCTGCAGGAACTCGTCGGCCAGCTTCGTGCCCGCGCCCACCAGCCCGCGCGCGTTCTGCGGGTTCTTGAACCGCAGCAACCCGGCCTCCGGCAGCGGGTTCACCGCCACGATCTTCGCGCCGCCGCGCTTGGCGTCCTCCAACGCCGACAGCATCCGCGGGTGGTTCGTGCCCGGGTTCTGACCCACCACCACGATCAGGTCCGCGCGGTTGAAGTCGTCGATGCTCACCGAGCCCTTGCCGATGCCGGTCGTCTCCGACAGCGCCGCGCCGGACGACTCGTGGCACATGTTCGAGCAGTCCGGCAGGTTGTTCGTGCCGAACGAGCGGACCAGCAGCTGGTACAGGAACGCGGCCTCGTTGCTGGTGCGACCCGAGGTGTAGAACACGGCCTCGTCCGGGCTCGCCAGGCCGGTGAGGTGCGAGGCGACCAGCGAGAACGCGTCGTGCCACTCGATCGGCTCGTAGTGCGTGGCGCCCTCGCGCAGCACCACCGGCCCGGTGATCCGGCCCTGCTGGCCCAGCCAGTAGTCCGTCTTCCCGGCGAGCTCGGCGATCGGGTGCGCGGCGAAGAACTCCGGGCCAACGCGCCGCCGGGTCGCCTCCTCGGCCACCGCCTTCGCGCCGTTCTCGCAGAACTCGGCCAGCTTGCGGTGCCCCTGCGGCTCCGGCCACGCGCAACCGGGGCAGTCGAACCCCTCCCGCTGGTTGAGCAGCCGCAGCGTGCTCGCGGTGCGGGCGACACCCATCTGCTCGACCCCGCGTTGCAGCGACACCGCGACGCCGGGGATGCCCGCCGCCCACCGCTTCGGTTCGCTCACGTCGAGCCGTGACTCGTCGATGTCCTGCCGGGGCGGGTTGCGGTCCATGCCCCACATTGTGCCGCCGGTTCGGGCCGCCGGCGCACCCCGCGCGAGCGCGCCGGCGGTCTGTCCGATCGCCGGTCGCGGCGAGGTCGGCGCGGGACCGCTGTCACGGGCCCCAAGGGGTTGCGAACGGCCCGTGAATCCGGCGTCCTCACCTGCGACGAGCCGGTGATCAACGTCAATTGTGAGCGGCGCCACTCCCGCCGCGAATCGTCCGATCGGGTGACCTCGGCCGTGGCGGACGTCCGAGGTCGGGCCGGTCGGACCGCCGTGGTCCTCCGGCTCAGTCGGGGCAGCCGTCGGCCGGTGACGACGGCGCGGCCAGGTCGAAGTCCAGGCCCGGCGGCAGCGACGGCTCGGTGAACGCGGGCGCGAGGAAACCGCGCTTCGCGGCCGAACACCCGATCGAGTGCAGCGAGCCCACCGACGCGTCCGCCCACAGCCCCTCCACCCCGGGACCGCCCGTGCGCAGCGAGTACCGCACCTGGAACCGCGACAACGCCACCACGTCCAGCGGCCCGCGCACCTCATCCGGCCGCTCCGGCGCGAACGCGTAGGCGAACGTGTAGTCCGTCCGCACCGCCAACTCGCCCTCCGGCCCCACCTCGGCCACCATCTCGCCGCGCACCTTCGGCTCCACCTCGGCCAGCCGCGCGCCCTTGTCCACCCGCGTCACCACCAACGCCGCCTCACCGTCGTTGCGGCCGTCGAACAACACCCGCAACGATTCGCGCAGGTCCGGCGCGAACAACCCGAAGAACGGCTCCAGGTCGTGGTCGCGCACCACCCGCCGGTCCAACCGCGCCGCGACCACCGCCTCGCGAACCCGCTGGTAGGCGCCCTCGACCTGCTCCGCCGAGTACGAGCCCACCGGGCTCGCCCCCGGCACCACCACCCCGGCCTCGCCGTCCGCCCACGCCGCCGCCGACGTGCCCGCGAACGGCTCGTCCAGGTCGACCGGCCGCACCCCCTGCCCGGCAGGCGCGCCCGACCCCGACTCGATCACCGCCCACGCCAGCAGCACCGCCGCCACCACGATCGCCGACCCGACCCAGAACCGCCGCCGCGGCCGCCGCGGCAACGACCGCAGCCGACGCACCCGCGCCTCACGTTCGGCCCGCCGCACGGCGTCCCGCGCCCACCCCGCGTCCCGCAGGTCGGGGTGGTCCTCGATCCGGTACTCGTCCACGTTCCCCCCAGTCGCCAACCGCCACCCAAGGCGTTACCAGCTCCCGGCCGAGAAGTCGATACGGGACCGGTGCCACCCGCCGATCCCGCTAGCAGGTATCTGGTGAGAAGTCGATACCCGCGCCTCCGTAGACTTCGACCGTGACTGAGACCCCCGCCGCACCGCAGCGCTCCGAACTCCCGCCGGCGTGGAACCCGGCCGAGGTAGAGGCCGGGCTGTACGAGCGGTGGGTCGAGCGCGGTTACTTCACGGCCGACGCGACCAGCGACAAGCCGCCGTTCTCCATCGTGCTCCCGCCGCCCAACGTCAACGGCAGCCTGCACATGGGCCACGCGCTGAACCACAGCATCATGGACGCGCTCACCCGCCGCCGCCGCATGCAGGGCTACGAGGTGCTGTGGCTGCCCGGCACCGACCACGCGGGCATCGCCACCCAGACCGCCGTCGAGCGCGACCTCGCCGGCGAGGGCAAGTCCCGCCACGACGTCGGCCGCGAGAAGTTCGTCGAACGCGTCTGGGAGTGGCGCGAGGAGGTCGGCGGCCGGATCCTCGGCCAGATGCGCCGCCTCGGCGACGGCGTCGACTGGACCCGCGTCCGCTTCACCATGGACGAAGGCCTGTCCCACGCCGTCCAGACCATCTTCAAGAGGCTCTACGACGACGGCCTGATCTACCGCGCCGAACGCATCATCAACTGGTGCCCGCGCTGCCAGACCGCCCTGTCCGACATCGAGGTCGACCACTCCGAGGACGACGGCGAACTCGTCTCCATCCGCTACGGCTCCGGCGACGACTCCATCGTCGTCGCCACCACGCGCGCCGAGACGATGCTCGGTGACACCGCCGTCGCCGTCCACCCCGAGGACGAGCGCTACAAGCACCTCATCGGCACCGAGGTCGAGGTGCCCCTCACCGGCCGGTACGTGCCCGTCGTCGCCGACGAGCACGTCGACCCCGAGTTCGGCACCGGCGCGGTCAAGGTCACCCCCGCGCACGACCCCAACGACTTCGAGATCGGCCGGCGCCACGACCTGCCCGCCCTCACCGTCATGGACGGCCGGGGCGTGATCACCGCGCACGGCCCGTTCCAGGACATGGACCGCTTCGAGGCGCGCCCCGCCGTCGTCGCCGCCCTGCGCGAACAGGGCCGCATCGTGGCCGAGAAGCGCCCGTACAAGCACTCCGTCGGCCACTGCTCGCGCTGCGACACCGTCATCGAGCCGCGCCTTTCCATGCAGTGGTGGGTCAAGGTCGCCCCGCTCGCCGAGGCCGCCTCCGCCGCCGTCCGCGACGGCCGCACCACCATCCACCCGCCGGAGCTGGCCAAGCGCTACTTCGACTGGGTCGACAACCTCAACGACTGGTGCATCTCCCGCCAGCTCTGGTGGGGCCACCGCATCCCCGTCTGGTACGGCCCCAACGACAAGGTCATGTGCGTCGGCCCCGACGACGAGCCGCCCGGCGAGGGCTGGGTGCAGGACGAGGACGTGCTCGACACGTGGTTCTCGTCCGGCCTGTGGCCGTTCTCCACGCTCGGCTGGCCCACCCAGACCGCCGACCTGGCCAAGTTCTACCCGACCAGCGTGCTGTCCACCGGCTACGACATCCTGTTCTTCTGGGTCGTCCGGATGATGATGTTCGGCCTGTACGCGATGGACGGCAAGCAGCCGTTCGACCACGTGTTCCTGCACGGCCTCATCCGCGACCAGCACGGCAAGAAGATGTCGAAGTCGCGCGGCAACGGCATCGACCCCATCGACTGGATGGACGCCTACGGCGCCGACGCCACCCGGTTCACCCTCCTGCGCAGCGCCAACCCCGGCTCCGACATGGCGCTGGCCGACGAGTGGGCCGCGGGCTCGCGCAACTTCACCACCAAGCTGTGGAACGCCACCCGGTTCGCGCTGGGCAACGGCGCCACCGTCGAACGCCCGCTCCCGCCGCGCGAGGAGCTGACCGACGCCGACCGCTGGATCCTCGACCTGCTCGACGGGCTCGTCACCGAGGTCGACGGCCACTTCGAGGCCTTCCAGTTCGCCAAGCTCAGCGAAGCGCTCTACCACTTCACCTGGGACGAGTTCTGCGACTGGTACCTGGAGCTGGCGAAGGTCCAGCTCGCCGAGGGCGGCACGCGCGCCAAGGCCACCCAGTCCGTGCTCGGCCACGTCCTCGACGTCGTGCTGCGACTGCTGCACCCGCTGACGCCGTTCATCACCGAGACGCTGTGGACCACGTTGACCGGCGGCGAGTCGCTGGTGGTCGCGGACTGGCCCAAGCCGACCGGCGGCGCGCGCGACGAGGTCGCCGCCACCCGGATCGAGGGCTTGAAGAAGCTGGTCACCGAGATCCGCCGGTTCCGCTCCGACCAGGGCCTCAAGCCCGCCCAGAAGGTCGCGGGCAAGGTCCGCGGCGCGTGCTGCGTCGACCTGCTCGACCAGGTGCCCGCGGTGCGGTCGCTGACCCGGATGACCGAACCCGGCGACGACTTCTCGGTGAGCGTCTCGCTCGACGTCGGCCTGCCCGCCGGCACCGTCAAGGTCGAACTGGACCTGTCCGGCGCGGTCGACGTCGTCGCCGAGCGCAAGCGGCTGGCCAAGGACCTCGCCGTGGCCGAGAAGGAACGCGCCCAGTGCGAGGGCAAGCTCGGCAACGCCGCGTTCCTCGACAAGGCGCCCGCCGAGGTCGTGGCCAAGATCCAGTCGAGGCTGACGGCGGCCAACGCCGAGATCGACCGCATCCACGCCCGCCTGGAGACCCTGCCGCAGGACAACTCGTGACCGGGTTCGAGACGGGCGCGCTGGAGGAGCTGCGGCAGGTCGAGTCGGAGCTGAACACCCGCTGGCCCGAGACCAAGATCGAACCGAGCCTCGACCGGATCCGGGCGCTGGCCGACATCCTCGGCGACCCGCAGGGCACGTACCCCGTGGTGCACGTCGGCGGCACGAACGGCAAGACGTCGACGTCGCGGATGATCGACGCCCTGTTCACCCGGATCGGCCTGCGCACCGGTCGCTACACCAGCCCGCACCTCCAGCTGGCGACCGAGCGGATCAGCGTCGACGGCGCGCCCATCAGCCCCGAGCGGTACGTCGAGATCTACCGCGACATCGAGCCGTACCTGTCGCTCGTGGACGCGCGCGGTGACGTGCCGATGAGCAAGTTCGAGGTGCTCACCGGCATGGCGTTCGCCGCGTTCGCCGACGCGCCGGTGGACGTCGGCGTGATCGAGGTCGGCATGGGCGGGTCGTGGGACGCGACGAACATCGCCGACGGCCGGATCGCCGTGATCACGCCCATCGGGCTCGACCACGTCGAGTACCTCGGCGACGACCTGGCCGGGATCGCGGCGGAGAAGGCCGGGATCATCAAGCCCGGCGCGGTCGCGCTGCTGGCCAAGCAGGACCCCGCGGCCGAGCAGGTGCTGCTGCGGCGGTGCGCCGAGGTGGACGCCACCGTCGCGCGGCTCGGGTCCGAGTTCGGCGTGATCCAGCGCGACATCGCCGTCGGCGGCCAGATGCTGCGGCTGCAAGGCCTCGCCGGCGAGTACGAAGAGGTGTTCCTGCCGCTGCACGGCGCCCACCAGGCGGCGAACGCGGCACTGGCGCTGGCCGCCGTCGAGGCGTTCTTCGGCGCGGGTGCCGACCGGCGGCTCGACATCGACGCCGTGCGCGAGGCGTTCGCCACCGCCACCTCGCCCGGCAGGCTCGAACGCGTCCGCACCGCACCCACCGTGCTGGTGGACGCCGCGCACAACCCGCACGGCGCGGAGGCGCTGGCCAAGGCGCTGGACGAGGAGTTCGGCTTCCGCAAGCTGGTCGCCGTCGTCGGCGTGATGCAGGAGAAGGACGCCGTCGGCATCCTCAGCGCGCTCGAACCGGTCGTGCAGGAGGTCGTGCTGACCGCCAACTCCTCGCCCCGGGCGATGGACCCCGACCTGCTGGCCGGTGTCGCGATCCCGATCTTCGGCGAGGACCGCATGGTCGTGCGGCCGCACCTGGACGACGCGATCGAGGAGGCCGTGCGGTTGGCCGAGGAGAGCGACGACGGCGACATCGTGTCCGGGGGCGGCGTCGTGGTGACCGGCTCGGTCGTCACGGCGGGCGACGCGCGGGCGCTGTTCGGCAAGGAGCCCTCGTGACCTCCACCCCGGAGCCCGAGGACCTTCCCGCACCCGAGAATGTCCCCGCGCCGAAGACCGTCCCCGCGCCGAAGAAGGACCCGATGAAGTCCTTCCGCGGCATCATGGCGGGCACGCTGATCCTGGAAGTGATCGTCGTCGCCCTCGCCCTGCCGGTCGTGGCGAAGCTCGGCGGCGGTGTCGGCACGGGCACCGGGTACCTGGTGTTCGGGCTGATCGTCGCGCTGATCGGCACGTGCGCGCTGCTGAAGCGCCCGTGGGCCGTGTACGTGATCGCGGCGATCCACGTCGTGATGGTGGCGTCGTGGTTCGCCCTGACCGCGCTCGGCGGCATCGGCGTCGTGTTCAGCCTGGTCTGGCTGTACCTGCTCTGGCTCCGGCGGGACGTGGCCAAGCGGATGGCCGAAGGCCGCCTGCCCAGCCAGCAGCAGGGCTAGGGCTGGTCGCGTCCCGTGCTGTGACCAGCGCCTTCCTCGCCGCCGGCCGGCCGTTTTTCCGGCTAACGTGAGACATGCGGTTCGGGTTGTCCTGGGTTGCACCCTTCGCCTGTCCGAGTGATCCCGGTCGTGGGTGATCCGTCGCACCCGGCCTGCCGTTCGAGCCGCACCTGTTGAGCGGCACGTTCCCCGGTTCCGTCCTGATCGAGCGCACCAAGCAGGCGCGGCGCGAGCATGGACGAGGAGGTCGTGCTGCTCCGCCGTGCGTTGGGCCTGTGAGCGACGGTTCCCGTTCACCCGGAATTCGGCTTCACCGATTACAACCGGCGCATGAGCGATGGTGTGGTGAACCGGCGGACGCTGCTGCGCGCCGGTGCGATCGGTGCGACCGCGGCGTTCGTGCCGGGAACGCTGGGGTTGTCCGGCGGTGTGGCGTTGGCGCGCGGTGGTGACCGGCCGGTGCTCACGCACGGTGTGCAGTCCGGTGACGTGACGTTCGACGGCGGCCTGGTGTGGACGCGGGCGGACCGGCCGGCGCGGATGTTGGTGCAGGTGTCGTCCGACCCGTCGTTCCGGCACGCGCCGACCGTGCGGGGGCCGCTGCTGACGCCGGAGACCGGTGGCACGGGCCGGGTGCGGCTGCGCGGTCTGCCCGGCGGTCGGGAGGTGCACTACCGGGTCGTCGCCGAGGACCTGGACGGCCGCACCCGCAGCGAGCCCGCGGTCGGCAGCTTCCGGACCGCTCCGCTGGGCCGTGACGACGTGCGGTTCGTGTGGTCCGGTGACGTGGCCGGGCAGGGCTGGGGCAGCAACCCGGACCTGGGCGGCATGCCGATCTTCGGCGCGATGGCCGCCCGCCGGCCCGACTTCTTCATCAACAGCGGCGACACGGTGTACGCCGACGGTCCGCTGCAGGAGAGCGTGACGCTGCCCGACGGGCGGGTGTGGCGCAACCTGGTCACGCCGGAGAAGCTGAAGGTCGCCGAGACGCTGGACGAGTACCGGGGCCAGTTCGCCTACAACCTGCTCGACCCGCAGTACCGGTCGTTCGCCTCGCGGGTGCCGATGATCGTGCAGTGGGACGACCACGAGGTGACCAACAACTGGTACCCGGGGGAGGTCCTGACCTCGCCCGCGTACAGCGAGAAGCGGGTGGACGTGCTGGCCGCGCGGGCGTTCCAGGCGTTCCACGAGTGGCAGCCGATCGACCCGCGGCAGGCGGTGGACGGCCGGGTGTACCGCAAGTTCCGCCACGGCGCGCACGTCGAGGTGTTCGTGCTGGACATGCGGTCGTACAAGGACGCGAACACGTCACCGCGCGACGGGCGTGGCGTGGTGCTGGGTGAGGCCCAGGCACGCTGGCTGGTGGACTCGCTGGACCGCAGCCGGGCCACCTGGAAGATCATCGCGGCCGACCTGCCCATCGGGTTGACCGTGCCGGACGGCACGGACATCGAGGGCGTGGCCAACGGTCTGCCGGGTGCGCCGGGTGGCCGTGAGCACGAGTTGGCGTGGGTGCTGAGCGAGCTCAAGCGGCGGCGGGTGCGCAACACCGTGTGGCTGACGGCGGACGTGCACTACACCGCCGCGCACCACTACTCGCCGGAGCGCGCGTCGTTCCAGGACTTCGACCCGTTCTGGGAGTTCGTGTCCGGTCCGCTGAACGCGGGCGCGTTCGGCCCGAACGCGCTGGACCCGACGTTCGGCCCGGAGGCGGTGTTCGTCAACGCCCCACCGGCCGCGAACACCACCCCGTTGGACGGGTTCCAGCACTTCGGCGAGGTCGAGGTGTCGCGCGACGGCGAGCTGACCGTGTGGCTGCGCGACATCAAGGGCGCGTCGCTGTGGAGCAAGACCCTCCAGCCGCAGCGCCGCTGACTCGTGCTCGGCTGAGCACAGGTCGAAGCCGGCGAAGGCGTTTGGCTCCAGGCACCTGGGCGACGGGAAGTGCGGCGAGCGCCGTTGACCGCTTGACCCTCGGGTGACCCGAGACCCCACAGTGGTGGTGTGACGAACGAGCTGATGACCATCGGGCGGTTCGCGCACCTCAGCGGGCTGACCGTGCACGCGCTGCGGCACTACGACGACGTCGGGCTGCTCGCGCCCGACGTCGTCGACCCGGCGTCCGGTTACCGCCGCTACCGGCCCGACCAGGTGCGCCGGGCCCGGCTGATCCTGGCGCTGCGCTGCCTGGACCTGCCGATCGAGGAGATCAGGCGGGTGGTCGACGGCGGTGAGGTGACCGAGGTGCTGACCGACCACCGCAAGCGGCTGGAGCGGCAGCGCGACGTGCTCACCGCCCAGCTCGGCGATGTCGACCGCTACGTGGAGGAGGGGATCGTCGTGCCCACACCCGGCACGGGCGTCCGCCCGGTGCAGATCAAGATTGCGGTGGACGACGCGGCCGAGGCCGTGGAGTTCTACCGGGCCGCTTTCGACATGCGGTACGAAGTGACCAGGCGGGCCGAGGACGACGACTACTCGTCGTTCGTCTTCGGCGAGTACGGCGCCGACGGGTTCTTCCTGCTGCACCTGCAGGAGGACCGGTCCGATACCGACCGACCCGGGCCGAGCACGTTCGGGCTGCTGGTGCCGGACCTGGACGCCTGTCACGCGCGTGCCGTCGCGGCGGGCGGCGTGGAGGTCGTGGCGCCGCGCGACTCGGTCGGGATGCCGCGCAACTCGGCGGTGAAGGATCCGTCGGGCAACTGGGTCTGGCTCTACCAGGAGTGACGGGACCTCATTGCGGGCTTGGCGGCGAACTCGCACCGGTGACGCAAGGGACTGCAAGGACTTGCAGCCGTATGGGCCTTGTCCGGCCGTGATTGTCGTGGTTTTGTGCACCTCGCCCCGGCTCGTCGTCGGGGCGGGGTTGCAAATTCTTGCGACAAGGAGGTCGCGATGCGTCGGGCCGTCGCCGCGCTCATCGCCCTGGCCGTTGTGCCGTTCGTGCCACCGTCCACCGGCGCCGCGCCCGAAGTCCGGAGGCTCGCCGTCGGAGCCGTCACCGACATCGCCCCCGGCACCCGGGACGGTGACCGCGCGCTGGCGAAGGACGCGCTGCGGGCCGACCTGACCGGTGAGCGGTTCTACTTCGTGATGCCCGACCGGTTCGCCAACGGCGACCCGCGCAACGACCGCGGCGGCACCACCGAGACCGACCGCCTCAAGAGCGGCTACGACCCCGCCGACAAGGGCTTCTACCACGGCGGCGACCTCAAGGGCCTGCGCGACAAGGTCGAGTACCTGGACGACATGGGCGTCACCGCGATCTGGATGACGCCGATGTTCGCCAACCGGTGGGTGCAGGGCTCCGGCGACGACATCTCGGCCGGCTACCACGGCTACTGGACCACCGACTTCACCAGGCTCGACCCGCACTTCGGCACGACCAACGACATGCGGCGGCTCATCCAGGACGCGCACCGCCGCGGCATCAAGGTGTTCTTCGACATCGTCGCGAACCACACCGCCGACCTGATCGACTACGCCGAGGGCGAGCACGACTACATCAGCACCGGCGCGCAGCCCTACCTGGACGAGCAGGGCAACCCGGTCGACATCTCGGAGATCGCCGGTCGGGAGGACTTCCCGAAGCTCACCGCGCCGTACACGCCGGTGGTCAAGGGCGAGAAGACCCCGGCCTGGCTCAACGACCCGCAGCTCTACCACAACCGCGGCGACTCGACGTTCAGCGGCGAGTCCAACGAGTACGGCGACTTCTTCGGCCTCGACGACCTGATGACCGAGCACCCCGCGGTCGTCAAGGGCATGAAGCGGATCTTCACCAGCTGGATCGACACGCTGGGCATCGACGGCTACCGGGTCGACACGGTCAAGCACGTCAACATGGAGTTCTGGCAGGCCCTCGCGCCGCACGTGAAGCAGTACGCGGCGATGCGCGGCAAGAAGGACTTCTTCGTCTTCGGCGAGGTGTTCGACGCGAACCCGGCCAACACCTCCCGCTACACCACCACCGGCCGGATGCAGGCCACGCTGGACTTCCCGTTCCAGAGCGGCGCGGCGACGTTCCTGTCCGGGCAGGGCGCGGCCCGGCTCGGCGAGGTGCTGCTGGCCGACGACCGGTACACCGACGCCGACTCCAACGCCTCCTCGCTGCCGACGTTCCTCGGCAACCACGACATGGGCCGCATCGCGTGGATGGTCCGGCAGGGCAGGCCGGACGTCTCCGAGGCCGAGCTGCTGGACCGGCTGGAGCTGGGCAACGCCCTGATGTACCTGTGGCGGGGCAACCCGGTCGTCTACTACGGCGACGAGCAGGGTTTCGCGGGCTCGGGCGGCGACAAGCTGGCCCGCCAGGACATGTTCGCCTCCGCGACCCCCGAGTACGCCGCCGAGGAGCTCATCGGCAGCGACCGGACCGGCGCGGTCGACAACTTCCGCACCGACCACCCGCTGTACCGGCAGCTCAAGGGCCTGGCGAAGTTCGTGGACGGCGACCCGGTGTGGCGTGACGGCAACCAGGAGCTGCGGCTCGTGCAGGGCGACGTGATCGCGTTCAGCCGCACGGGCCGCACCCAGCAGGTCGAGCACGTGGTCGTGGCCAACGCGGGCACCGCGCCCGCGACCGTCGAGGTCCCCGTGGCGGGCCGGGGCTACCGGCCGATCTGGCCGGCCGCGGGCTCGCAGGTCAACGCGGCGGGCGGCAAGGTCACCGTGACCGTGCCCGCGCTGTCCGCCCTGGTGCTCAAGTTGACCGGCAAGCTGCCCTCCGCCGCGCCCACGCCGACGCTGGCCGTGCCGCCGACCGGCACCGTGCTGGACGACCGGGTCGAGGTGCGGGCCGACGGCGTCACCTCGCCGTACGCGCAGGCCACGTTCGCCGCACGGGTCGAGGGCGAGCGCGACTGGCAGGTGCTGGGCACCGACGACGCCGCGCCGTACCGGGTGTTCGCCGACCTGGCCGGGTTGCCCGGCGCGGCGGTGGGCAAGAACGTCGAGCTGCGCGTGGTGGCCAAGGACGCCAAGGGCACGTTGGGCGCGGACGGCGCGAAGCTCGGCCTGGTGGCCGCGCCCCCGGTCGAGGAACCCGGCACGGTGACGTCCGACTGGCTGGTGGTGCACTACAACCGCCCGGCGGGCGACTACGACGGGTGGGGGCTGCACGCGTGGGGCGACATCGAGAACGCGCCGACGTGGGACGCGCCGCTGCCGTTCGCCGGTGAGACGCCGTACGGCCGGTTCGCCTGGGTGAAGCTGAAGCCGGGCGCGCGCTCGGTCGGCATCATCGCCCACCGCGGCGACGAGAAGGACACCGACGGCGACCGGTTCGTCGACCCCAGTGCGACACCGCAGGTCTGGTTGGCGCAGGGGCAGGCCGCGGTGCACGCCAGTGAGGTCGCCGCGACCGGCCAGGCCGTGGTGACGCACACCGGTGACGCCACCGGGCTCGTGGTGCGCGCGGGAGGCAACGACTACCCGTTCACCGGGGGAGTGGCGAGGATCCCGACGACCGCGCCCGTCGAGTTCTCCGTGCTGCGCGGCGGCACGGTCGAGGCCTCCGGCCGCACGGCGGGCCGCGCCTGGGTCGACGGCGACGAGGTGCACGCGAGCCTGGCCGCCGCCCGGAACCAGGCGGTGATCCACTACAACCGGCCCGACGGCGACTACGCCGACTGGACGCTCTACCACTGGACCGGGTCCCTGGAACCCAGCCCGGGCTGGAACCAGTCCCGCGTGCCGGACGGGACCGACGGGTTCGGCGTGTACTGGTCGGTCGCGCTGGAACCGGGTGCGCCCGGGTTGAACAACATCATCCACCGCGGTGACGTGAAGGACCCCGGGCCGGACCAGTTCCTCGACGTCACGGGCACCGGCTACGAGGTCTGGTACGTCTCCGGCTCCACCAAGCCGGACGGCTCGATCTCCTACGTGCTGCCGCCGTCGGGCGGTGAGGGCGTGGACGACGACCTCACCAAGGCCAAGGCGATCTGGGTGTCGAAGGACCTGGTGGTGTGGGACGTGCCGGTGGTGCCGTCGGACGGCTACCGGCTGGAGTACGACGGCAAGGTGCTGCGGCTGGAGCCGTCGGCGGACGCCGTCCCCGCGCAGTTCCCGCACCTGCGGGGCAAACCGGTGTTCCGGGTGCGTGACGGCGAACGGCTGGACGAGGCGTTGCGCGGCAAGCTGTCCGCCGTGCACGTCGACTCCGGCGGCCTTCGGCACCGCACGGGCGTGCAGATCGCCGGTGTGCTGGACGACCGGTTCGCCGCCGCCGCGTCGCGGTTGACCTACGGGCCCACGTTCGACGGCGACCGCGTGACCGCGCGGTTGTGGGCGCCCACGGCGTCCTCGGTGAAGCTCCAGGTGTCCGACCAACCCGGTGGCGCCGCCACGACCGTCGCCATGACCCGCGACGACGCGTCCGGCTCGTGGTCGGCGGTCGGTGCGTGGCGGGACAAGTTCTACCTGTTCGAGGTGACCGTCGCCGGGCGCGCGGTGACCGTGACCGACCCGTACTCGGTGGCGTTGGCGGTGAACTCGACGCACTCGCAGTTCGCCGACCTCGGCGACGCCCGCACCATGCCCGCCGAGTGGGCCGGGCACGTCGCCCGCGGCCTGGACGGCGACCCGACCGAGCACGGCATCACCGAATTGCACGTCCGGGACTTCTCGATCGGCGACACGTCCGTGCCGGAAGGCGACCGGGGCACGTACCGGGCGTTCACGCACTCGTCGTCGGTCGGCATGACGCACCTGCGTGCCCTGGCGGCCGAGGGTCTGGACACCGTGCACCTGCTGCCGACGTTCGACATCGCCACCATCCCGGAGAAGCGCGGGGACCAGCAGCAGCCGGCGTGCGACCTGGCGTCGCTGCCGGCCGACTCCGCGGCACAGCAGGAGTGCGTGGCCGCCGCGGCCGCGAAGGACGGCTTCAACTGGGGCTACGACCCGTACCACTACGACGTGCCCGAGGGCTCCTACGCGACGGACGACGCGCAGACCGGGTGGGCGCGTTCCAAGCAGTACCGCGAGATGGTGAAGTCGTTGCACGACAACGGCAACCGCGTGGTGGTGGACGTCGTCTACAACCACACGGCCGCCTCCGGTGACGCGGCGACGTCCGTGCTGGACAAGGTGGTGCCCGGGTACTACCAGCGGCTCGACCTCGACGGCACCGTGGCCGACTCCACGTGCTGCGCGAACACCGCGACCGAGAACGCCATGATGGGCAAGCTCGTCGTCGACTCGGTCGTGCGCTGGGCCCGCCTGTACAAGGTGGACGGGTTCCGGTTCGACCTGATGGGTCACCACCCGAAGGCGAACATCCTGGCCGTGCGCGCGGCGCTGGACGCGTTGACCGTGGCCGAGGACGGCGTCGACGGGCGCAGGATCCGGATCTACGGCGAGGGCTGGGACTTCGGCGAGGTCGCCGGCAACGCCCGGTTCGAGCAGGCCACGCAGGCGAACATGGCGGGGACGGGCATCGGCACGTTCACCGACCGGCTGCGGGACGCGGTGCGCGGCGGCGGGCCGTTCGATGCCGACCCCCGCGTGCAGGGGCTGGCGTCCGGGCTGGCGGGCGACCCGAACGGCGCGCCGGTCAACGGCGACGTGACCGCGCGGCTGGCCAACTACACCGACCTGGTGAAGCTGGGCATGGCGGGCAACATGGCGTCGTACCGGTTCGAGTCCACCGCCGGTGGGGTGGTCTCGGGCCGTGACGTGTCGTACAACGGCTCGCCCGCCGGCTACACGGGCGCGCCCGCGGACGTGATCACGTACGTCGACGCGCACGACAACGAGACGTTGTTCGACTCGCAGACCTACAAACTGCCCGTCGGCACGTCCATGGCGGACCGGGTGCGGATGCAGAAGGTGGCGCTGGCGCCCGTGCTCCTCGGCCAGGGCCAACCGTTCCTGCACGCCGGCGCGGAGTTCCTGCGCTCGAAGTCGTTGGACCGCAACAGCTACGACTCGGGCGACTGGTTCAACCGCTACGACCCGTCGTTGCGGGACAACGGCTTCGCCCGCGGCCTGCCACCGGCGGCGGACAACGAGGACAAGTGGCCCTACGCCGCGCCCCTGTTGGCCAACCCGGCCCTGGAGCCCTCGTCGGCCGACATGCGCGCTGCCGTGGACAACACCCTGGAACTCCTCCGCATCCGCAAGTCGTCGCCGCTGTTCACCCTGAACGACGCGGCGCTCGTGCAGCAGAAGCTGTCGTTCCCCACCGCCGAGCCGGGCCTCGTCGCCGCGCTCTTGGACGACAC
The DNA here is from genome assembly GCF_040673975.1 of Actinosynnema sp. NPDC050801. Taxonomy (NCBI): domain Bacteria; kingdom Bacillati; phylum Actinomycetota; class Actinomycetes; order Pseudonocardiales; family Pseudonocardiaceae; genus Actinosynnema; species Actinosynnema sp. NPDC050801. The sequence continues at coordinate 302,150 of NZ_JBFAQZ010000004.1, forward strand.
CGTCGGCCCCGACATCGACCCGACCCTCAACGCGGTCCTGGTGATCGTCAACCCGTACCCGACCGCCAAGTCCACCGCCGTACCGGGCACCTGGCAGAACCACGCCCTGACCAGCGACAAGGCCACCATCGCCAACGGCTCCACCACCATCCCCGCCCGCTCGGTCGTAGTCCTGACCCGCTAGGGGGAACGCGAGGACGAGCACGCATTTCGGCGGACCGTGGTGGCGGTGCGAGGTCCAGCATCGCCACCACGGTGCCGTCGGACGGAGGTCGACCATGTCGGACTTCCTGCTCCGACTCCGCGCGTGCAGCCGTCGCGCGGCCACTCCTGCGCCTGGAGGAGCCGGCCGGTACCGCGGAGGCGACGCGGTTCGCGGAGGCGGCCCGGAGGGTGTTCGCGCTGTTCTGGGAGTATGTCGACGGCATCGGGCACGACCTTTTCCCACCGCCTCCGCCCCGGCCCGAGGACCTGCCGGCGATCGTTGAGGAGCACAGTGCGCGCGGACGTGGTGTTCGTCAACGGGACGGTGTGGAGCGGGCACGGGTTCGCCGACTCGGTGGCGGTGCGGGCCGGCGAGGTGGTCGCGGTCGGCGGGGTCCACGACGCCGGGACCGCGGTCGACCTGGAGGGCGGGTTCCTCATGCCCGCGTTCGGCGACGGGCACGCGCACCCCGTGTTCGGCGGGCTGGAGGCGTACGGGCCGCGGGTCGGTGCGGCGCGGTCGGTGCAGGACGTCGTCCAAGCCGTCCGGGAGTACGCGGTCGCGCGCCCCGACGTGGAGTGGATCGTGGGCGGCGGGTACGACCCGACGCTGGTGCCCGACGGGCGGTTCGACGCGCGGTGGCTGGACCGGGCCGTCGCCGACCGGCCCGTCGTGCTGCGGGCGAGCGACTACCACACGGTGTGGTGCAACAGCGAGGCGATGCGCCGGGCCGGACTCGGGCCGGACACCCCCGAACCCGCCATCGGACGCGTGCACCGGCACGACGACGGCCGGCCGCTGGGCACGCTCGTGGAGTGGCAGGCGTGCGACCTGGTGCTGGACCTCGTGCCTCCCCGTGCCCCGTCCACCGTGGTCTCCGCGGTGCGCGAGGCGGGCCGGAGGTTCGCGGCGGCCGGCGTCACGTGGGTGCAGGACGCGTGGGTCGACCCCGGTGACGGCCTGGTCGAGGCGTACGCCGAGGTCGCGTCGGGTGGGCCGGCCGTGCGGGTGTCCCTGGCGTTCCGGGCCGACCCGGCGCACTGGCGCGACCAGGCCGCGGTGTTCGCCGCCGAACGGGAGAAGGTGGACGGCGACCTTGTGCGGGCGTCGACCGTCAAGTTCTTCGCGGACGGCGTCGTGGAGGCGGGCACGGCCGCGCTGCTCGCGCCGTACGAGGACGACCGGCACGACCACGGCATGCAGGTGTGGCGTCCCGACGCGTTGGCCGAGGCGGTGGCGTTCTTCGACGCGGCGGGCTTCCAGGCGCACGTCCACGCCATCGGCGACGCCGGTGTCCGGGCCGCGCTGGACGCCGTCGAGCACACCGCGCGGGTCAACGGACCTCGTGACCGCCGGCCGGTGGTGGCGCACGTGCAACTGGTCGACCCGGCCGACCTGGGCCGGTTCGCCGAGCTCGGCGTGATCGCCAACTTCGAGCCGTTGTGGGCCCAGCTCGACGCCGCGCAGGAGGTGCTGACCCTGCCGCGCCTCGGGCCGGGGCGCGGGCTCGCGCAGTACCCGATGGGGAGCGTGCTGCGGTCGGGCGCGCGGATCTCGTTCGGCAGTGACTGGCCGGTGACGTCCCTGGTGCCGTTCGAGGGGGTGCGGACGGCCGTGACGCGGCAGACCCCGGACGGACGGCCGTCCGGCGGCTGGGTGCCGGCCGAACGGCTGGACGTCGCCGACGCGCTGCGCGCGTACACGCAGGGCAGCGCCTACCAGGCGTTCGCGGAGACCAGGCGCGGGACGCTGGCGGTCGGCAACGACGCGGACCTGGTGTGGTTGGACCGCAACCCGTTCACCGTGCCGCCTGCCGACCTGGCCGGTGTCCGCGTCCTGGGCACGTGGCTGGCGGGCCGCCGGACGTGGTGACGCGGCCCGCGCCGGCGGTCCCGGTGGGAGCCTTCGCGGTGGTCACGGCAGGGCACCGCCGCACGTCCGGTTACCCTTACCGGAGTTGCACAATCCCGTACGAAGGAGTACTGACCGCCGTGAGCGAGCGCACCCTGGTCCTGGTCAAGCCCGACGGCGTCAGCCGCGGCCTGGTCGGCGAGGTCATCTCCCGCATCGAGCGCAAGGGCCTGCACCTGGCCGGCCTCGAACTGCGCACCGTGGACCGCGCGACCGCCGAGCAGCACTACGCCGAGCACGACGGCAAGCCGTTCTTCGCCGACCTGGTCGAGTTCATCACCGGCGGCCCGTTGGTCGCGATGGTGGTGGAGGGCACGCGGGCGATCGCGGCGTTCCGCCAGCTGGCCGGCGGCACCGACCCGGTCGACAAGGCCACCCCCGGCACGATCCGCGGCGACTTCGGCCTGGAGGTCCAGTTCAACCTGGTCCACGGCTCGGACTCGCCGGAGTCGGCCGAGCGCGAGATCAAGCTCTGGTTCCCGAACCTCTGAGACGCCCGCCACGACCGGCCCGGACGCCGCACGGTGTCCGGGCCGTCGGCGTCCCGCGGGCGGGTGGTCGGGTCAGCCGCCCCCGCCCACCTCGACCGGCACCTGCCAGTGCTGGATGCCCAGCTCGCTGTAGGGGCGCAGGACCACGTGGTTCCACCGGTGGCCCGACGCGGTGCCGATGGTGAGCGCCTCGTTGACGCGGCCCGCCGGGCGGACCACCGCCACCCGGTCGCCGTCGTCGACCGGGTCGAGGATCCAGCGCGCGGACCTGGCGGTGCCGCACGCCTCGACCTTCACCCGCGTCCGATCGGGCTGGTGGTCGCGGTGCCAGCACAGGTCGTGGTCCGGCAACCCGATCGTGTAGTTGTTGTCCTTCCGGTGGAAGGTGAACACCCACTTCTCGGTCCGCACGTAGTGCTCGTACCAGCCGGCGTCGGGGATCACGAGCTCGTTCCCGGCCACGGGGTCGTCGGCGTAGAGGACCAGCCGCCCACCCTCGGCGACGCTGGTGACCGGGCCCGCGGTCGCGGCGAGCGCGGACGTCGGGGCCGCCACCGGCGCGAGGGCCAGGCAGAAGGCGAGTGTCGCGAAGCGCTGGTGCATGCGCATGATCGAAGTTCCTCCGCGTGTGCGTACGGGTGGCGAAATCCGCACGGCACGGAACCGCTGGGCGATCAGGTGAAGGGGGTGCGATGCGGAGTTCGTGTCATGGGGTAGTACCCGGCACGGTCACACCAAGCGATTGGCCACCCGTTCGTGCACCGGAGTCACCCGTGCCCGCGACCTGCCCCGACCCGGCGAGGTGAGTTACCGGCCGACCGACTGGTACCGCGGCGGCGACGAGCCGAGGCCGCCCGCCGCCGAGCCGTGCAGCACGACGCCCTCCCGGTGACCCAGGGGCAGGTACATGCGGACGTCGTCGAACCGGACGTCACCCACCGCGATCACGTTCGGCAACCGGCCCCACTCGCGGAAGCCCAGGCTCTCGTACAGCTGGATCGCGCCGTGGTTGTTGCCGCGCACGCCCAGGGTCAGCACCTCCAACCCGGCCGCACGGGCGTCCTCGACCACCGCGCGCACCAACCGCGCCCCCAACCCGAGCCCACGCGCCGCCGGGTGCGCGGCCACCCGCCGCACCTCGGCCATGTGCTCGAACACCTCGCTCTCGGCCCGGCGCCACGTCGCCGTGCCGCGCAGCACGCCGTCCACCCTCGCCACGACGAGCGCGCCGTCCCCCGGCGACCCGAGCACGCCGTCCAGCCACGCGTCGGTCTCCGCCCGCCCCGGCGGCTCGCGCCACCCGATCGCGCCCCCGGCGGCCACCACGGCGTGCAGCACCTCGTGCACCTCGGCCCGAAGCTTCTCGTCGGCCACCGACGGCCGGCTGAGGTCGATCTCCACCCGGCCACCCTAAAACGATTCCGGGAATGTCGGGCCCCGCCGCTAACGTGACGAACGTGACCTCCACCCTCGTCCACGCCAAGGGCCTGACCAAGCACTTCGGCTCCTTCGAAGCCGTCCGGGGCATCGACGTCGAGGTGAGCAAGGGGGAGGCGTTCGGCTTCCTCGGCCCCAACGGCGCGGGCAAGTCCTCGACCATGCGGATGGTGGCCTGCGTGTCACCGCGCACGGGCGGCGAGCTGCGCGTGCTGGGCATGGACCCGAACACCGACGGCCCGCGGATCCGCGCGCGCCTGGGCGTGGTGCCGCAGCAGGACAACCTCGACACCGAGCTCACCGTCCGGCAGAACCTCCAGGTCTACGGCCGCTACTTCGGCCTGTCCCGGGCGGCGGTGCGCGAGCGCGCCGTGGAGCTGATGGAGTTCGCCCAGCTCACCGACCGCGCCGACGCCGAGGTGGAACCGCTGTCGGGCGGCATGAAACGGCGGCTCACCATCGCCCGCTCCCTGGTCAACGACCCCGAGCTGCTGCTGCTCGACGAGCCGACCACCGGCCTGGACCCGCAGGCCCGCCACCTGCTGTGGGACCGGCTGTTCCGGCTCAAGCAGTCCGGCGTCACGCTCATCATCACCACGCACTACATGGACGAGGCCGAGCAGCTGTGCGACCGGCTGGTGGTGATGGACGGCGGCCGGATCGCGGCCGAGGGCTCGCCCTCGGAGCTGATCCGCCGCTACTCGACCAAGGAGGTGCTGGAGCTGCGCTTCCCGCCGGGCGAGCAGAGCGCCGCCGAGGTGCGCGACCTGGCCGAACGGGTCGAGGTGCTGCCCGACCGGGTGCTGCTCTACACCTCCGACGGCGAGGCGGCGCTGTCCGCGGCACACGCGCGGGGCGTGCGGCCGGTGTCCAGCCTGGTGCGCCGCAGCAGCCTGGAGGACGTGTTCCTGCGCCTGACCGGCCGGACGTTGGTGGACTGATGAGCACCCACGTCGCCGGCTCGTGGCGCGCCGCGCTGGTCGCGGTGGAGAACCACTGGACCTGGTACCGCCGCAACTGGCGGGCCACGGTCATCTCGAACTTCCTGCAACCCGTGCTGTTCCTGCTGGCCATGGGCGTCGGCTTCGGCTCCCAGGTCCGGGTCGGCGAGGCCACCGGCGGCCACCCGTACCTGGTGTACCTGGCGCCGGCGCTGGTGATCATCACCGCCGTGCAGAACTCCGCGTTCGAGTCGACGTGGGCGGTGTTCTCGGCGTTCAAGTGGCAGCGCACGTACGTGGCGGTGGTGTCCACCCCGGTCACCCCCGCCCAGGTGCTCTACGGCCAGCTGCTGTGGATCGCGATGCGCCTGGCCGCCGGCTCCGCCGTGTTCCTGCTCATCGCCGTCGCCCTGGGCGCGATCACCAGCCCGTGGGCGGTGCTGACCGTGCCGGTCGCCACCCTGGCCGGCATGGCGTTCAGCGCACCCGTGGTCGCCTACGCCGCGACCAGGGAGAGGCCGGACTCGTTCAACGCCGTCTTCCGCTTCCTGGTGCTGCCGATGACCCTGTTCAGCGGCGGGTTCTTCCCGCTGAGCCAGCTGCCGGGCTGGCTGCACCCGCTGGCCTGGCTCACCCCGGTCTGGCACGGCATCGAGCTGGCGCGCGGCGTGACGTTCGGCACCCTGAGCCCGCTGCCCGCCCTGGGCCACGTGGCCTACCTGTCCGCCCTGGTCGCGATCGGTGTCGTCCTGGGCCGCCGCTACTTCCACCGGAGGCTGGCCGTATGACCCGCGAGTCCTCCCCCCGGGCCGAGGTCCCCGTCCGCGAGCGCGAAGCCACGCCGGTACCGCCGGTGCGCGGCAACGGCCTGCTGCTGCGGGTCATCCCACCCGGCCTGTACGCGGGCCGCTCGCACGCCCTGGTCGAGCGGTCGTACCTGGTCAGCAGGCGTGCCTGGATGCAGGTGTTCTCCGGCTTCTTCGAGCCGCTGTTCTTCCTGTTCTCCCTCGGCTACGGCCTGGGGCAGCTGGTCACCACGGTCGAGGGCCCCGGCGGGCCGATGCCCTACGCCGTCTTCGTCGCCCCCGCGCTGCTGGCCGCCGCCGCGATGAACGGCGCGGTGTTCGAGGCGACGTTCAACCTGTTCTTCAAGTTCAAGTACGCCAAGACCTACGAGGCGGTGCTGGCCACCCCGCTCGGCCCGGTCGACATCGCCGTCGGCGAGGCCACCTGGTGCCTCATCCGCGGCGGCCTGTACTCGGGCGGCTTCATCGTGGTCATGCTCGGGTTCGGGCTCATCAGCTCGCCGTGGGCGCTGCTGGCGCTGCCCGCGTGCCTGCTGGTCGCGCTGGCGTTCGCGGCGGTCGGCATGGCCGCGGCCACGTTCATGCGCTCGTGGCACGACTTCGACCTGGTGCAGCTGGCCGTGATGCCGCTGTTCCTGTTCTCCACCACCTTCTACCCGCTGTCGGTCTACCCGGGCTGGTTGCAGGCGGTGGTGCGGTGGACGCCGCTCTACCACGCGATCGAGCTGATGAGGGCGCTGACCACGGGTTACGCCAGCTGGGGAGCGTTGACACACGTCGCCTACTTCGCCGTGATGGTGGTCGTCGGGGTCATCGTCGCGGCACGCAGGCTCGGCAAGTTGCTGTTGACCTGACCTGGTTGAACACTGGACGGACGCCGAGCACCGGAGGTCGTCGTGGACGTCGTCGCACTCATCGGTCGCATCCTGTTCGTCCTGCTGTTCTTCGGCTCGGCGGTGGGCCACCTCACGCAGTCCGAGGCCATGGCGGGGTACGCCGCGTCCAAGGGCGTCCCGTCGGCCAGAGCGGCCACGTTGGGCAGCGGCGTGGTCCTGGTCGTCGCCGGGTTGATGGTGCTCCTGGGCGTGTGGGCGGACCTCGGCGCGCTGCTGCTGGCGCTGTTCCTGCTGCCGACGGCGTTCCTCATGCACAACTTCTGGAAGCAGACCGACCCGCAGGCCAGGCAGTCGGAGATGACCCAGTTCAACAAGGACGTGTCCCTGGCGGGCGGCGCGTTGATGTTCTTCGGCCTCTACGCCGGTCCGGGCGCCGACCTGGGCCTCACCATCACCGGACCGCTGTTCTGATGGGGGATGACGCTGGCGTTACCCTGGTCGGCGTGAGCGTCGAGTCGGTTTTCCCCGCCCTGGAACCCCTGCTGCCGAGGGTGTCCAAGCCGGTGCAGTACGTCGGCGGGGAACTGAACGCCACCGTGAAGGACTGGGACGCCGCCGCGGTGCGGTGGGCGCTGATGTACCCGGACGCCTACGAGGTGGGGCTGCCCAACCAGGGCGTCATGATCCTCTACGAGGTCCTCAACGAGCAGCCGGACGTGCTGGCCGAGCGGACCTACGCGGTGTGGCCCGACCTGGAAGCGCTGATGCGCGAGCACGGCGTCCCGCAGTTCACCGTCGACGGCCACCGGCCCGTGGGCGCGTTCGACCTGCTCGGGGTGAGCTTCGCCACCGAACTCGGCTACACGAACATGCTCAACGCGCTCGACCTGGCCGGCATCCCGATCCACGCCGCCGACCGCACCGAGGACCACCCGATCGTGGTGGCCGGCGGGCACGCGGCGTTCAACCCGGAGCCGATCTCGCCGTTCGTGGACGCGGCCGTGCTCGGCGACGGCGAGGAAGCCGTCCTGGAGATCACCGACATCGTCCGCGCGTGGAAGGCCGAGGGCCGTCCCGGCGGTCGGGACGAGATCCTGACCAGGCTCGCCGAGACCGGCGGCGTGTACGTGCCGCGGTTCTACGACGTGGAGTACCTGCCCGACGGGCGCATCCAGCGCGTGGTGCCCAACCGCGAGCGGGTGCCGTACCGGGTGTTCAAGCGGACCACGATGGACCTCGACGCGTGGCCGTACCCGAAGCAGCCACTGGTGCCGCTCGCGGAGAGCGTGCACGAGCGGATGAGCGTGGAGATCTTCCGCGGCTGCACGCGGGGCTGCCGGTTCTGCCAGGCGGGCATGATCACCCGTCCGGTGCGCGAGCGGTCCATCGAGGGCATCGGCGCGATGGTGCAGCGCGGCCTGGAGGCGACCGGGTTCGAGGAGGTCGGCCTGCTGTCGCTGTCCAGCGCGGACCACTCGGAGATCGCCGAGATCACCAAGGGCCTGGCCGACCGCTACGAGGGCACCAACACCAGCCTGTCGCTGCCGTCGACGCGCGTGGACGCGTTCAACATCGACCTGGCCAACGAGCTGTCCCGCAACGGCCGCCGCTCCGGCCTCACGTTCGCCCCGGAGGGCGGCAGCGAGCGCCTCCGGCGCGTGATCAACAAGATGGTGTCGGAAGAAGACCTGATCCGCACGGTCAGCGCGGCGTTCGGCGCGGGCTGGCGGCAGGTGAAGCTGTACTTCATGTGCGGTCTGCCCACCGAGACCGACGACGACGTGGTCCAGATCGCCGAGATGGCCAAGAACGTCATCCGCGCCGGCCGCGAGGTGTCCGGCCGCAAGGACATCCGCTGCACCATCTCCATCGGCGGGTTCGTGCCCAAGCCGCACACGCCGTTCCAGTGGGCCGCGCAGTGCGACCCGGAGACCGTGGACAACCGGCTGCGCCTGCTGCGCGAGGCGGTGAACTCCGACCGCGCGCTGGGCCGCAACATCGGCATGCGCTACCACGACGGCAAGCCGTCGCTGATCGAAGGCCTGCTCTCGCGCGGCGACCGGCGCATCGGCCGGGTCATCGAGCGGGTGTGGCGCGAGGGCGGCCGGTTCGACGGCTGGTCCGAGCACTTCTCCTACGACCGCTGGGTCTCCGCCGCCGAGGCCGAGCTGACCCCGCTGGGCGTGGACCTGGCCTGGTTCACCACGCGGGAGCGCGAGGAGCTGGAAGTCCTGCCCTGGGACCACCTCGACTCGGGGCTGGACAAGGAGTGGCTCTGGGCGGACTGGCAGGACGCGATCGACGAGCGCGAGCAGGACGACTGCCGCTGGACGCCGTGCTTCGACTGCGGTGTGTGCCCGGCGATGGGCACCGACATCGAGGTGGGCCCCACCGGTCGGGCGCTGCTGCCGATCTCGCCGGTCGGCAAGGGCTCCCCGGTGCGCAACCCGGCGCTGACGAAGGGCTGACCGGCGGCGAGCCGACCGTCGGCCGGCGACCGACCGCTCACGAAGGACCG
>NZ_JBFAQZ010000004.1:311393-501701 GCF_040673975.1 Actinosynnema sp. NPDC050801
GACCGCTCACGAAGGGCCGACCGCTCACGAAGGGCCGACCGCTCACGAAGGGCCGACCGCTCACGAAGGGCCGACCGCTCACGAAGGGCCGACCGCTCACGAAGGGCCGACCGCCCCCGGGCGGGCCGGTGCCGCGTCGACCCGGATCGCCCGCATCGGGCACACCCGTGCCGCCGCGCGCACCTGCGGCGCCTGGTCGGCGTCCGGGTTGCGGGCGTAGCGCAGCCGCCCGTCGTCCAGCACCCGGAACACCTTGGGCGCCTGGGCCTGGCACAGCGCGTAGTGCCGGCACCGCTCGTGGTCCACGGCGACCCGGACACCCGTCGGACCCTCCGGCGCCGGCGGCGGGTCGGCCTCGATCACGCCCATCCGCACGAGCACGCGCGGCGGCAGGAACCGGAGCACGGTCAACGTGATCGCGGGCATCAGCACGGTGATGCCACCCATCCACACCACGGCGACGTGTCCGCTCGCGGAGGCGCCCAGCCAGGCGTGCATCGCGCCCAGCCACACGCCCACGTACGCGAGCCGGTGCAGGCGCAACCAGTTGCGGTAGAACACCGTGTTCTGCAACGCGGCCGTCACCGCGGCGGCGAGCATGAGCTCCAGGCCGACCACGCCGAGCGCGTGCCGCACCTCGCCACCGCCCACCAGCGGCAGCACGAGCTGGTAGGCGGCCAGGGAACCGTTGTCCAGCAACAGGAACGCCACCGCGTGCACCACGGCCGCGGCCATGGCGAACGTACCCAGGGCCTGGTGGGTGGTGCGCAGCGCCGACCGCCCGGTGATCTTGCGGACCCAGCCGGTCGCGGTGAGCACCCCCCAACACGCGGCCAGGCACATCGCCACGTACGCCATCCGCCCGGACAGCGTGGCGACGTCCCACACCCCGGCGTCGTGTTCCGAGACCGCGACCACCACGTGCGCACCCCCTGTTAAAGACCTGATCCACCCTCTGATGAGGAACTACGAACGTCGTGTGCGGCGGTTCGACAGAAGGTTCAATTAAGATATGTGATCTACATCACAGGTGAAGTCGAGAACCGTCCGGACGGCCAACACGATGTGTCCCCTAGAACGCACAGTAATGACGTCCGCGGCTGTCCGATAGTGGTGGATCGTGGCCTTGTGTTGTAGTACGTTCGCGACAGTCGCATTCGCCCCGCCGCGCGCGAACTCCAGGAGGTCGGTTACTCCATGAATTCACTGGGCGGTGTCCGGGTGACCGGCGGGCGGTCCGGGGAAGAACTCGTGACCACGCTGTACGAGCAGTTCAAGGGCGCGTTGCACGCCCATGTGCTCGGCTTGACCAACTATGACCGGCAGTGGACCGAGGACGTGGTCCAGGAAACTTTGATCCGTGCGTGGCAGAACGCCGAGACGCTGGTCCGCGACCCGCGGATGCTGCGCGGCTGGCTGCTCACCGTGGCCAGGAGGATCGTCATCGACGGGTGGCGCACGAGGCGAGCCAGGCCTCAGGAAGTAGAGCTGACCAGCCCGGACGCGGCGCAGGTCCCGGACGACACCGAACAGCGGCTGTCCATCATGGTGATCAACGACGTGATCGGCAGGCTCGGCGAGGAGCACCGCGCCGTGATTTACGAGACCTACGTGCGCGGTCGCACCGTGCGCGAGGCGGCGCTGGTGCTCGGCATTCCGGAGGGCACCGTCAAGTCCCGCGTCTACAACGCGATGAAGATCTTGCGCCGCGCCTTGCGCGAGTGGAATTGAGAAAGCACGGGCCTGGGCGACGCGGAGAAATTGCCGATCGACCACGCGTATTTTCCCGCAAGTCCGGCGAATCAGGTCGCGGCAGTGAGGCCTCGATTCTGGCCGAAGACCGGCGAGGCGTCTCTACGGTGGGTACCGAAGGAAATCCGACCGCCGCGATGGCGATCCTTCGGTACCCGGGGGACTGGACAGGTGTCCTACCGTGGTGGTTCCGATCCACCGCCCGGGCTGCGCCGCAGCAGATCGGAGCTTTCCGGTGACCGCACCGAACCCGACATTGTCCGGCCGGGACGGCGAACTGCGCGCCGCCCGTGCGCTGCTGCACGGCGTGCTGGCGGGCCGGGCCACCACCCTGCTGGTCACCGGCGAGATCGGGATCGGCAAGTCGACCCTGCTGGCGGCGATCGCGCGGGACGCGCGCGGTCTGGGCTTCACGGTGGCGGCCGCGGCCGGGGCGCGACTGGAGAGCGACCTGCGCGGCGGCGTGATCGGCAGGCTCGCCGAAGGGCTGGACGGCGGGTCGGCCGAGTCGCTGGACTGGTTCTACCGCGTGGTCCGGGCGGCGCTGGGCCGCGGACCGCTGCTGCTGGCCGTGGACGACGTGGACCTGTCCGACAGCTGGTCCCTGCGCTGCCTGGCCTACGTGCTGCGCCGGGTGACCGACCGGCCCCTGGCGGTCGTGCTGGCCGCCACCACCGGTCAGGCGCCGGTCGGCGAGGTGACGCTGCCGGAACTGGTGGGCGCGCACCACGAGCACGTGGAACTGGCCGGGTTGGACGTGGCGGCGGTGGCCGAGCTGGTCGGCGACGCGCCCGCGGCGGCCTGCCGCGAGGTGACCAGGGGCAACCCCAAGCTCCTGGCCGCGTTGGCGGACCAGCTGCGCGACCGCCCGGACGTGAACGCGGCCGACGTGCACGCGCTCGCCTCGCCCGACATCGGCGCGGCGCTGCGGGCGCGGCTGCGCCGGCACGAAGGCGCGGCGGAGCTGGTCCGCGCCGCTGCGGTGCTGGGGGAGGACGCGACCGTGGACCGCCTGGCCGCGATGGCCGACGTCGAACCCCGGCGCGCGCTGCGGCTCATCGACGGCCTCGTGCGGCTGCACGTGTTCCGCGACGACTACCCCCTCGGCTTCAGCCACACCTACCTGCGCAACGCCGTGCTGGCCGACCTCCCCGTCGCCACCAGGGCAGCCGACCACACGCGCGCCGCCGTGCTGCTGCGGGCCGCGGGCGCGCCCGACGACCGGATCGCCGAACACCTCCGTGAGGCGCGCGGCGTCCCTCTCGCCTGGGGCGTGGAAGTCCTGCGCCGCGCCGCCCGCAAAGCGACCCACGACGACCGGCTGGACGCCGCACAGGACTACCTGGAGCGCGCGCTGGAGGAACGCCTGTCGTCCGACGACCGGCTGGCCGTGCAGCTCGAACTCGTGCACATCACGTTCCTGGTCGACCAGGCCGCGGGCATGGACCGGCTCCGGGACGCGCTCGCCCACGCCGACGACGCGCGTTCCGCCGCCGGGCAGGCGGTCACGATGCTGCTGCGGCTGTGCAGCGGCCCGGAGGCCCGCCTCGCGGTGTCCATCGGCCTGCAACTGGTGTCCCGCCTCACCTCCCAGGAGCACGACGAGTCGTGGGAGCTGCGGGTGATGTCGTACCTGGCCAGCGCGGGCAACGACGTGGCCCTGGCGTTGCGCGCCAGCATGTTCACCGACGAGCTGGAGTCGGAGGTGCCGCACCCGCCTCGGCTGCGGCAGGTCCACTCCGCCTTGCTGTCACTCGGGCACGCGTTGCGCGGCGAGTCGGCCGAGGACGCCCTGCGCCACGCCGCCGAGGCGTTGGAGGGCGAGCGGGTCGACGTGTTCGTGCAACCGTTCGTGTTCACCGTCAGCACGTGCTTCATGGCCGACGCGCCCGACTTGTCCGAGCGGTTCCGCCGCATGATCGGCAGCGAGGCCGAGCCGCACGACTACCACCTGCGCAAGGGCACCGTCGTCTCGATGGCGCACGGCATGGACTTCCTGGCCCGCGGCGACCTGGTGCGCGCCAAGACGTTCCTGAAGTGGCAGCTGCGGCTGTTCGACGAACTGGACGCGGTCGCGGTGTGCCCCATGGCGATCCTGTGCGCGGCCCGGTTGGCGGAGGTGCTGGTCGACCTCGGCCGGTTCGAGGAGGCGCGGGAGCTGCTGGCGCGCCACGGTTTCGCAGGCGAGCTGCCGGAGCTGTTCCAGCACAACGTGACGCTGTTCGCGCGGGGCAAGCTCAAGCTCGCCACCGACGACCCGGTCGGCGCGCTGGCGGACCTGCTCGAATGCGGGCGAAGACTCACCGCGTCCAAAGTGGACAGCCCGGCGATCCTGCCGTGGCGGTCGCTGGCGGTGCGGGCGCACCTCGCGCTGGGACGCCGTGAGGCCGCCGCCGGACTGGCCGTCGAAGACCTCGCCCGCGCCAAGCGCTGGGGCACCCCGCGGGCCATGGGCACCGCGTTGATCTCCGTCGGCCTCACCACCGACGACGAAGCCGCGACCCGGGCGTTGCTCAAGGCGGTCGAGTACGTGACCGACTCCGTCGCACGCCTCCTGCACGCCGAGGCCCTGCTGGAACTGGGCGCGCGACTGCGCCGCCGCGGTCAGGCGGAACGCGCCATCCCGCACCTGAGGCAGGCCGTCGAGATCAGCGCCCGGTGCGAGTCCAAGCCGCTGATCCGCCGTGCCGCCGAGGAACTGCGCGCGTGCGAGCCGGTCACCGCGCACGGCACCGTGCACGGGTTGACCAAGCAGGAGACCCGCGTGGCGGGCATGGCCGCGCAGGGCCTGACCAACCGGCAGATCGCCGAAGCCCTGTTCCTCACCCGCCGCACGGTCGAGCTGCACCTGTCCGGCGCGTACCGCAAGCTCGGCATCACCGGCCGCGCGGACCTGGCCGGGGCGCTGCGCCGCCACCAGGACCAGTACTCGGCCTGACTACTCCCGAACCGCGGCCAGGGCGTCGACCAAGCCGTGCCCGTAGAAGCCGTTGTACTCGGAGTACCCCGTGCAGTACGCGTCCTGCACACCCGTGCCGTTGAGGTCGTAGTCCGCCGGGCACGGCACCGTCTCGGCCCGCGCGTTGAGCATCCGGGTCAGGTCGTCCGCGGAGGCCCCCGGGTGCCTGGACGCCAGCAGCGCCGCCACCCCCGTCACGTGCGGCGTGGCCATCGACGTGCCGCACGAGTAGTCGTAGCCGGCGGCGGGCACCGTCGACAGCACGCACCCGCTCCGCCCGTCGTCGGGCACCTGCCTGCGGTCACCGCCCGGCGCGGTCACGTCCACCGCGCCCAGCCCGTAGGAGCTGTACCCGGCCTTGACCTTGTCCGCCCCCACCGACGACACCGCCACCACGTTGCGCAGCTGCGCGGGCAGCACCAGGCACGTGTTGTCCACCGCGCGCGGCTGGACGTCCTCCGGCGAGGCGTTGGTCGGGCTCAGCACGTCCCGGCCCGGCTTGGTCAGGTCGGCCGCCGCGTTGCCCGCCGCCGCCACCGCCAGCACGCCGCGCCCGGAGGCGTGCTCGACCGCCCGCCGCACCGCCTCGAAGACCACGGACTGGCCCTGCTTGTTCTGGCAGGTGAAGACCCACGGGTCGATGAAGTAGCTGTTGTTGGTGATGGTCATGCCCTGCTCGGCGGCCCACATGAACCCGCACACCGCGTACTCGGGGTAGATGAACCCGGCGTCGTCCACGACCTTCACCGACGCGATCCGCACGCCCGGCGCCACACCCGTCGTGCCCAGGCCGTCGTCGGCCGCCGCGATCGTGCCGGCCACGTGCGTGCCGTGGCCGGACGTGGTGGGCGTCCACGCGGCGGGCGACGGGTCCGCCACACCGGTCGTGCAGCCCGCCGAGAGCGCCGGGTCGAGCGCGCCGACCAGGTCGGGGTGCGCGGGGTCGATGCCCGAGTCGAGCACGCCCACCACCACGTCCCGGCTGCCGGTGCTCACCGCGTGCGCCTCGGCCGCCCGGATCAGGTCCATGTCCCACTGCTCGGCCGTGCGGTCGGTCGTGCCCGCCCAAGCGCGCGCTCCGGTGGCCTCGTCGTCCTTCTTCTTCTGCCGGGCGGGCGCGCCGGTGCGCTTGGACAGGCCGTCGAGCTGGGCGCTGTAGGCCCGGTGGACGCCGATCCGCTGCCCGAACCGGGGGTCCGGCGACACGGCCACCGCCACGGCGATCTGCGGGTAGTAGCGGGCGGTGCCGCCGCACGCGGCCGCGATCTCCGCCTCGGCCAGCGGCGCGCTGGTGCCGGGGGCGAACACGACCAGGTAGCGCAGCGTCGGACCGGGCTGGACGCAGTCCACCGCGGCCACCGGCTCCTCGGGCTCGGCCGCGGCCGCCGGGATCACCGAGAGGCAGCCGGTCGCGAGCAGCGCCGCGCTGACCGCGACCGCTTGGACGCGGCGGTGCAGAGGCACGGGGGACCTCCAGGGCTGGACCGGGTCGGGGCGTTGCCGGACGGTAGCCAGACGGCGCGGACCAGACAAGCGCAACGGTGCCGAACAGGTCCAAGGTACCGTCCTGGTGCAGTAGGAGCGTGGACCGTCGGGGGTGCTCACCCCTTCGCGGGCCCACCCGGCACCCAAGGGGAGTAGCACTGAGCCGCCAGCAGCAGCCCAACCCGTCGGCCGCACCTGTGCAGAAGCTCCGGCTGCGCTACGCGAAGCGCGGTCGACTGCGGTTCACGTCACACCGTGACATCGCACGCACGTTCGAGCGTGCGCTGCGTCGGGCGGGTGTCCCCATGGCCTACTCCCAGGGTTTCAGCCCTCACCCGAAGGTGTCATGGGTCGGGGCGGCGCCCACCGGGGTGGCCAGCGAGGCCGAGTACGTCGAGGTCCAGGTCGTCGACCGGGTCGATCCCGAGGCGCTGCGGACCGCGTTGGACGCCGTGCTGCCACCCGGTCTGGACGTGCTGGAAGTCGTCCAGTCGGCGGGCGGCACGCTGCCCGAGCGGATCGAGGCCAGTGCCTGGCAGGTCGAACTGCCCGGCGTGTCGCCCGAAGTTCTGACCGAAGCCGTGACCAGGTTGATGGCCGCGGCATCGGTCGAGGTCGAGCGCCTGACCAAGGACGGGAAGAAGATCGTGGACGTCCGGCCGGCGATCGTGTCGGCCTCGGTGCGGCCCCGGGTAGGGGTGCATTCGAGCGACGCGGGACACGATGGACGAGATTTGTCACAGCCGTGTGGGATACTCATGACGGTCGTACGGCAGACAACCCCTACCGTGAGACCCGACGACGTGCTGAGTGCGCTCCGAGTCGTCGCCGACCTGGTTCCGCCGGTCCCCGCGAAGGCGACCCGGATGGCGCAGGGGCGGCTGGACGATGAAGGCGGCCTGGTCGACCCGCTTGCCCTGGACAGGGCAGCGGAGGTCTGACCGGGCTGTGATCGGAGCGGCGCTGACGGCGTCGTCGAACAGTGTTATGGGACCTGCTGTGCCGCGTGCCCCCACGGGTGTGCGCGCCACGGCGCAAGGCAAGGATTCCCGCCGCCAGCCGCGGCGGTGAGTGGACACGGAGAGGCCCCTGCGCGGCCGCGTCGGTTGGGACGCGCCCGGGGGCGGAGGAGCTGCATTGTCGAACAAGGAAAAGCCCGCCGGCGCCGCCGGCGGGGGTAGCACCACATCCGCACACCCGGAACTGGCGGATCTGCCCGCCAAGCTGCGGGTGCACGCGCTGGCCAAGCTGCTCGGCGCGAGCAGCAAGGACGTGGTGGCCGCCCTCGCCGACCTCGGTGAGACGGTGAAGGGCGTGCAGTCGAGCGTGAGCCGCGATGTCGCGCTCAAGGTCGCCGAGAGCCTGCTGAACTGGGACGACATCGTCACCGGCGAAGTGGACGAGCAGACCGAGGAACCGGTGGCGGTGGCCCGTGAGGTCGCGCCGCTGGTGCCGCTGTTCGCCCCGCCGTCGGCGGTGTTCCTGCCGCCGACTCCGGTGGCCAAGCAAGCGCCGCCGGTGAGCCGGGACGACGACCTCGACGACACCGAGGACGACTCCGACGACCACGCGGCCGCCGACGACGCCGGTGACGAGGGCGAAGGCCGCCGCCGCCGTCGTCGTGGCCGGCGTGGCCGCGGTCGCGGCAAGGGCGTCGAGGACAACGGCGACGACGAGCACGGCGAAGAGCAGGCCGAGGTCGCCGAGGCCGAGACCGAGGCGGAGACCGCCGACGAGACCTCGGCCGACGAGGACGGCGCGGGCAGCCGCCGCCGTCGGCGTCGCCGCCGCCGCAAGACCGGCGCCGAGGAAGAGGCCGCGCCGAGCGAGGACGACCCGCCGAACACGGTCGTCCACGTCCGCGAGCCCAGCCGCGACGCGCGTGACGACAAGGCCGACTCCGAGGCCGCGCAGAGCGAGGTGCGCAGCGTCCGCGGGTCGACCCGGCTGGAGGCCAAGCGCCAGCGCCGCCGTGACGGCCGCGAGGCCGGTCGCCGCCGTGCCCCCGTGCTGTCCGAGTCCGAGTTCCTGGCCCGTCGCGAGGCCGTCGAGCGCACGATGGTGGTGCGCGAGCGAGGCGACCGCACGCAGATCGGCGTGCTGGAGGACGGCGTCCTGGTGGAGCACTTCGTGACCTCGTCGGGCAGCGGTTCGCTGGTCGGCAACGTCTACCTCGGCCGGGTGCAGAACGTGCTGCCCTCGATGGAGGCGGCGTTCATCGACATCGGCCGCGGCCGCAACGCGGTGCTCTACGCGGGCGAGGTCGACTGGGACGCGGCAGGTCTTGAGGGCAAGGCCCGCAAGATCGAGCAGGCCCTGTCCTCCGGCGACAGCGTGCTGGTCCAGGTCACCAAGGACCCGGTCGGCCACAAGGGCGCCCGGTTGACCACCCAGATCAGCCTGCCCGGCCGCTTCCTGGTCTACGTGCCCGGTGGCGGCGCGACCGGCATCAGCCGCAAGCTGCCCGACAACGAGCGCAAGCGCCTCAAGGACATCCTCAAGCGCGTCGTCCCCGAGGACGCGGGCGTCATCATCCGCACCGCCTCGGAGGGCATCGCCGAGGAGGAGCTGGCCCGCGACGTCACCCGCCTGCAGGCCCAGTGGCAGGTCATCAAGGACAAGGCCGACACGCCGAAGGCCCAGTCGCCGCAGCTGCTGTACGAAGAGCCGGACCTGCTGGTGAAGGTCGTGCGCGACCTGTTCACCGAGGACTTCGCCGCGCTCGTCGTCCAGGGCGCGGACGCGTGGGAGACCATCGACGGCTACGTCCGGCACGTCGCGCCCGACCTGCAGGAACGGCTGCGCAAGCACATCGGCAACAGCGACGCGTTCACCGAGTACCGCATCGACGAGCAGCTGCTCAAGGCGCTGGACCGCAAGGTCTGGCTGCCGTCGGGCGGCTACCTGGTCATCGACCGCACCGAAGCGATGACGGTCATCGACGTCAACACCGGCAAGTTCACCGGATCGGGTGGAAACCTCGAAGAGACGGTGACCCGGAACAACCTGGAGGCGGCCGAGGAGATCGTCCGCCAGCTCAGGTTGCGCGACATCGGCGGCATCATCGTGATCGACTTCATCGACATGGTGCTGGAGTCGAACCGCGACCTGGTGCTGCGCCGGCTGACCGAGTGCCTCGGCCGCGACCGCACCCGCCACCAGGTGGCGGAGGTGACGTCGCTGGGTCTGGTGCAGATGACGCGCAAGCGGGTCGGCACCGGGTTGCTGGAGGCGTTCTCGACGACCTGCGAGCACTGCCGCGGGCGTGGCCTGGTCGTGACGACCGAGGTCGCGCACGCGCACGGCAACGGCAACGGCGGTGGCCAGCCCCAGCAGCAGCAACCGCAGCAGCAGGGCGGTGGCCGCAAGTCGCGTCGCGCCAAGCAGGCGGACGCCCCGGAGCCGGTGGCCGAGCTGACCGTGGAGCCGACCGAGGAGCCCGAGGCGATCGCCGAGCAGTCCACGTCGGACGAGCCGTTGGCCGCTTTGGTCGAGGAGGAGGCCGCGCCGGAGACCCCGAAGCGCGACCGCCGCCAACGCCGCCGGGCCCGCCGCGAGGCAGGCGCCGTCATCAAGCACGGCGACGAGGAAGCCGTGCCGTCGGCGGCGCCCACCGAGCAGTCCGTGCCCGAGGAGCCCGAGCAGCCCGCTGCCCGGCAGCCCGCTGTCCGGCAACCCGTTGCCCGGCAGGCCGCTGCCGAGCAGCCCGTCGCCGAGCAGCCCGTCGCCGAGCAGCCGGTCGCCGAGCAGGCCGCGCACGCGCCGGCCGGCCCTGTCGCAGCCGCGGACACGGCCGAGCAGCCCGTCGAGACCCCGTCGGCGCCCGTCGCCGAGCCCGTCAAGACCGGGCGGACCCGCCGGCGGGTGACCAAGCCCGCCATGGTGCCCGAGCCCGTCACCCCGCCCGTCGCGGTGGCGCCGGTGGAGGTCCCGCCCGTCACCCGGACGAGTGTCTCGCCCCCGGCTCAGGTCGCCGAGCAGCCGCTCAACGGCCACGCCGAGCCGAACGCGCCCGCGGTGACCACGCGTCGCCGTCCGGCCCGCCGTGCCGCGTCCCGGCCCGCCGGGCCGCCGCTGGACGGGGTCAAGGAGAGCTGATCCACGTACCGCCGGAACCGCTGCCCAGCCCGTCTGAGCAGCGGTTCCGGCGTGTCGGGACCGGTACGCCCACCCCGGTTTGACCACGCCGTCCACCGCCACGTAACCTGATACGCGGCCCGCCGTCCGGTGGGCCCTGTCGCGTGAAGCCCAGCTTGCTCTTTACCAGTGCAGCCGTGGCGCGCGCGATCCCGTCCCGTCGAGCAGCAGGAGACTTCCGTCCCGATGTACGCGATCGTCAAGACCGGCGGCAAGCAGTACAAGGTGGCTGTCGGCGACGTCATCGAGGTCGAGAAGCTCGAAGGCGAGCCGGACACCGAGATCACCTTCGCGGCGCCGCTCCTCGTTGTGGACGGCGATGACGTCACCTCCGCGGCGGACGCCCTGGCGAAGTTCTCGGTGACCGGCAAGGTCGTCGAGCAGACCAAGGGCCCCAAGATCCGCATCCACAAGTTCAAGAACAAGACCGGCTACCACAAGCGCCAGGGTCATCGCCAGAAGTTGACCCGCGTCGAGGTCACCGGCATCACCGGTAAGTGAGGATCTGACTAGCCATGGCACACAAGAAGGGTGCATCCAGCTCCCGCAACGGCCGTGACTCGAACCCCCAGTACCTCGGGGTCAAGCGGTTCGGCGGTCAGGTCGTCAAGGCCGGCGAGATCCTGATCCGCCAGCGCGGCACCAAGTTCCACCCCGGCGTCAACGTCGGCCGCGGCAAGGACGACACGCTGTTCGCGTTGGCTCCGGGTGCGGTCGAGTTCGGCAGCAAGCGCGGTCGCAAGACCGTGAACATCGTCCCGGTCGAGGCTGCTGCCTAAGCAGCTCGGCGAGACGGAACGACCTCAAGACGAGGGGCGGGACCGGTGAAATCCGGCTCCCGCCCCTCGTCGCTTCTGCTAGAGAGGAAATCCCCGTGTCCCGCTTTGTCGACCGGGTCGTCATCCACGTCGCCGCAGGTGACGGGGGCAACGGGGTCGCCTCCGTGCACCGCGAGAAGTTCAAGCCGCTCGGCGGCCCCGACGGTGGCAACGGCGGCAAGGGCGGCGATGTCGTGCTCGTGGTCGACTCGCAGGTCCACACGCTCCTCGACTTCCACTTCCGCCCCAACGCCAGCGCCGGCAGCGGCAAGGGCGGCCAGGGCGGCAACCGCGACGGTGCGCACGGAGCGGACCTCGAACTGCGCGTGCCCGACGGCACGGTGGTGATGACGCCCGACGGCGAGGTGGTCGCGGACCTCGTCGGCGAGGGCACCCGCCTGATCGCCGCCCAGGGCGGCCGCGGCGGCCTCGGCAACGCCTCGCTGGCGTCCAAGGCCCGCAAGGCCCCCGGGTTCGCCCTGCTGGGTGAACCGGGCGAGGAGCACGACCTGGTGCTGGAGCTGAAGTCCGTCGCGGACGTCGGCCTGCTGGGCTTCCCGTCGGCGGGCAAGTCGTCGCTGATCTCGGTGCTGTCCGCGGCCAAGCCGAAGATCGCCGACTACCCCTTCACCACGCTGGTGCCGAACCTGGGCGTGATCACCGGCGGCGAGACGATCTTCACCATGGCCGACGTGCCCGGCCTGATCCCCGGTGCGTCCGAGGGCAAGGGCCTCGGGCTGGACTTCCTGCGGCACATCGAGCGCTGCGCGGTGCTGGTGCACGTGGTGGACTGCGCGACCTACGAGCAGGACCGCGACCCGCTGTCGGACATCGACGCGCTGGAGGAGGAGTTGGCGAAGTACACCCCCTCCCTGGCCGACGACCTGGCCGAACGGCCGCGCGTCGTGGTGCTGAACAAGATCGACATTCCGGAGGCCCGGGACCTGGCGGAGATGGTGCGCCCGGACATCGAGGCGCGCGGCCTGCCGGTGTTCGAGGTGTCCACGGCCAGCCGCGAGGGCCTGCGCGAGCTGACGTTCGCGTTGGCGCGCGTGGTGGAGGAGTACCGGGCGTCGCGGCCGAAGCAGGAGTCGACCCGGATCGTGCTGCGGCCCAGGGCCGTGGACGACCAGGGCTTCACCGTGGTGGAGGACTCGCAGACCGAGGGCGGCTTCATCGTGCGCGGCGAGCGGCCCGAGCGGTGGATCCGGCAGACCGACTTCAGCAACGACGAGGCCGTCGGCTACCTGGCCGACCGGCTCGCCCGCCTCGGGGTCGAGGACGCGCTGGTAAAGATGGGTGCCGAGCCGGGCTGCCAGGTCACCATCGGCGACCTGGTGTTCGACTGGGAGCCGACGACGCCCTCGGGCATCGCGATGACCATGAGCGGTCGCGGCACGGACGCGCGGCTGGAGGTCGGCAACCGGATCGGCGCCTCCGAGCGGCTGGCGGCCAAGAAGGCCCGCCGCATCCCCGGCCAGTTCGACGAGGCCGACGACTCCGAGGACCGGTTCGAAGAGGACGACGACGAGTGATCGGTTCGGTGGCGGCGTCGCAGGCCCGGCAATCGGTGTCCGCGGCGTCCCGGGTCGTGGTGAAGGTCGGGTCGTCGTCGTTGACCACCGCCGAGGGCGGCCTGGACCGGTCGCGGCTGGACGCGCTGGTGGACGCGGTCGCGGCGCGGTGCGCGGCGGGCAGCCAGGTGGTGCTGGTGTCGTCGGGTGCGATCGCGGCCGGTCTCGCGCCGCTGGGCGTGACGCGCCGGCCCCGTGACCTGGCCACGCAGCAGGCGGCGGCGAGCGTGGGGCAGCTGGCGCTGGCGCACGCGTACGCGAACTCGTTCGGGCGGTTCTCGTTGACGGTCGGGCAGGTGCTGCTCACCGCCGACGACGTGGTGCGGCGGTCGCACTACCGCAACGCGCAGCGCACGTTCTCCCGGCTGCTGGCGTTGGGCGCGGTGCCGGTGGTGAACGAGAACGACACGGTGGCGACCGAGGAGATCCGGTTCGGCGACAACGACCGGTTGGCCGCGCTGGTGGCCCACCTGGTCGGCGCGGACGCGTTGGTGCTGCTCTCCGACGTCGACGCGCTCTACGACGGTGATCCCCGCCGGCCGGGTGCTCGGCGCATCACCGAGGTGGCCGGCGCGTCCGACGTGGACGGTGTGCGGGCGGGTTCGGTCGGCGCGTCGGGGCTGGGCACGGGCGGCATGGCGTCGAAGCTGGCCGCGGCACGGCTGGCCGCGTCGGCGGGCATCCCCGTGCTGCTGGCGGGCGCGGCGGACGCGGCGCGGGCGTTGAGCGCGGCCGACGTCGGCACGGCGTTCGCGGTGACCGGCACCAGGCTGTCCGCCCGCCGCTTCTGGCTCGGGCACGCGGCCGACGCGACCGGCAGGCTGGTGCTGGACGACGGCGCGGTGGCCGCGGTCGTAGGCCGCAGGCGTTCGCTGCTGGCGGCGGGCATCACCGGCGTCGAGGGCGCGTTCGAGGCCGGTGACGTGGTGGAGCTGGTCGACCTGTCGGGGCACGTGGTGGCCCGTGGCGTGGTCGGTTTCGACGCCGCCGAACTGCCCGCGTTGATCGGCCGGTCGAGCCACGACCTCCCGGCCGAGCAGCGCCGCGAGGTCGTGCACGCCGACGACCTGGTGCCGTTGCGGCCCTAGCCGCGGTCGCGCAGCCAACGCCCGGCCGTCCGCCAGACGACGTGCGGGTCGACGTCCTCGGCCTGCCACGTGGTGGCGCGCGTGACGCCGAGCTCCCGGCACTTCCGCATGATCGCGACGTGCGCGGGCAGGCCGACGAAGCGGAGGGGCGCAAGCGGTTGCGTGCCGCCCGTGCCGCGATCCGGTGCAGGGAGGACGACTTCCTGGCCGAGCTGCCGTCGGCCCGGCGCGCCACCCTGCTGACGGCCCTGCGCAACCTGTCCGCGGAGCCGTTGGCCCGGTTGACCGCCGCACCCTGAGCGCTACCGCAGTTCACTGCCCTTCGTCTCGGGCATCGTGAGGACCACGGAGAACGCGATGGCGGCGCCGACCGCGACGTAGACGAAGAACGTCGTGCCCGGCAACGCCTGGATCACCAGCGGCGCGGTGCCGCCGAACAGCGCCACGGTCAGGTTGTACCAGGAGCCGATGCCCGTGGCGCGCAGCTCGGTCGGGAACAGCTCGCTCATCACCGCGGGCGCGATCGACGTCATGGCCGTGTAGAGGCCGAGGCCGACGCAGAACACCACGAGCAGGTTGCCCACGCCCGGTCCGATGAGCGTGGACAGCGGCACCACCAGCACCGCCGTCGCGGCCGACCAGGCCAGCAGCTGCGGCTTGCGGCCGAACCGGTCCGACAGGGCGCCCATCGGGTACTGGAGGGCGACGAACAGGGCAGTGGCGATCGACAGGGCGAGGAACACGTCCACCGCGTCGGCGCCGCGCTTGGACACCGCGAACGGGGTCAACGCGCTGAAGAACGTGTAGTAGCAGAGCGTCGAGAGCATGGTGAAGCCGACGAGCCGCCCGACCGCCCCGGGGTGCTCGCGCAGGGTCGTCAGCAGCGGGCGCTTGAGCTGTTGCGCCTTCGCCTTGTTGTGCTCGAACTGCTCGGTCTCCTCCAGGTTGCGCCGCAACCACAGGCCGACCAGGCCGAGCACACCGCCGATCAGGAACGGGATCCGCCAGCCGTAGGACGCGAGCTGGGCGGCGTCGAGCGTGCGGGCCAGGGTGAACCCGAGCAGTGACGCGATGAGCACCGCGGCGCCGGTGGAGATGTAGAAGAACGCCGAGTACCGCCCCCGGCGTTCCGGCGGCGCGATCTCCGCCAGGTACGCCGAGGCGTTGGACACCTCGCCGCCCAGCGACAGGCCCTGTGCGACGCGGGCCAGCAGGAGCAGGACCGGCGCCAGCCATCCGACCTGCGCGTAGGTGGGCAGGATGCCGATGGCCAACGACCCGCCCGCCATCAGGACGATGGTCAGCAACATCGCCGTCCGCCGCCCGCGCAGGTCGGCGAACCGCCCGAGCAGGTACCCGCCCAGCGGGCGGAAGAAGAACGCGATCGCGTACGTCGCGAGCGTGTTGATTAGCGCGAGCCGCGGGTTGTCCTTGGGGAAGACCTGGGTGGCGAAGTAGATGCTGAAGGTGACGAAAATGGTCCAGTCGTACCACTCTATGGCGTTTCCCAGAGACGCGGCGACCAGCTTCTTGACGGGGAGCCTGTGTCGTTGCTGATTGATAGTTGTATCGGACATCAACCGACCTCTTCTGTTCTTACGGCGACTCGACCGCCGCATCTATCTGCTACAGTGGTGTCGAGAGAGCGAGGTCCCTCAGACGCTTGAGAGTCGGTGTGGTAAGCCGCCCCTTGTAGGGGATCGCAGCACTGCTCAAGGTCACGACGGCCGGTCCTCCGTGTGCCAACGACTGTCGCTGCAACGGCGGTCATCCGAAGGTTGGCGCACCTGGTTTTGATCTTCGCGAGACGTGCTGCCTCATACTGCACTGTCACCACCTGCCAAGGTGGCTAGGCACTTCGGGACTGGTTGCCGGACAGGTGAGTTGCGGTGTCGTCCCAGTTCGTTGAGCTGATCATCAAAGATGGCCCTTGGGTCGCGCTAGCAGCGCTCGCTTTGTGCCTTCTCTGGGTCTTGTACCTTGTCCATTTGGTGCTTATGAAGGCTGGTGCGCCTTCTGGGCGGGACGTGTCGGTAAAGATTCGCCCATTCCCTTGGCCGCGAGTAGAGATCGATGTGAGGTCGACACCTCGGGATGGGATCGGGCAAGAGGCTGCGATCGGAGTTGAAGCTACGGTCGATGATGCGGGCCAAGTGTGATCACGGTGGCGATCATGTAGCCAAAGCGTCCAGTCGTACCACTCGATGGCGTTGCCGAGGTTCGCCGCGACGAGCTTGCGGACCGGTAGGCGGTGTCGGGTGTCGGTCTCCACGGCAGCCATGCGTTGGACAAAACCACAAAGTCGCCGAAGTCGGTAGATCCTTCACCGATCCATGTCGGGCTCACCCCGGCGAGCCCGTCGCGGCGCGCCACTCCTCGGCCAGCAGGCCGAACAGCAGGTCGTCGGTCCACTCGCCCTTGATCCAGGTGGCCTGCACCCGGTGACCCTCCTGCCGGAACCCGAGGCGGGCCAGCAGGCGCGCGGACCGCGTGTTGCGGGCGTCGCACTCGGCGGACACCCGGTGCACACCGCGCACCTCGAACAGGTACGCCAGCACCCGCCGCACGGCTTCCGCCGCGTAACCGCGCCCCTGGTGCGCGGTCGCCAGCGTGTAGCCGATCTCAGCCTGCATCCGGTTCTCGTGCAGACCCACCCCGACGTCACCGACGAGCACCCCGTCCGCCTCGACCGCGAACTGGTACCAGCCCGGCGCGGTCGGGTCCGCCGCCGCGACGTCCCGCACGAACTCCTCGGCCTGCGCCAAGGAGAACGGCGCCTGCCATCCCTGGTACCTGGCCACCTCCGGGTCCGACCGGTACGCGGCGAACGCCGTCGCGTCGGCCGCCCCGAAAGGCCGCAGCACCAACCGTTCAGTCGTCAGCCTCACCCTGTCACCCCCACCTCCTCG
Organism: Actinosynnema sp. NPDC050801; assembly: GCF_040673975.1. NCBI lineage: Bacteria > Bacillati > Actinomycetota > Actinomycetes > Pseudonocardiales > Pseudonocardiaceae > Actinosynnema > Actinosynnema sp. NPDC050801. The sequence continues at coordinate 328,116 of NZ_JBFAQZ010000004.1, forward strand.
TCGTCACGCCGTCACCGCCAACGCGAACGGCAGCACCGCCGACGCGCCCGCCCGCCGCAGCAGTCGCGCGGCGACCGTCATCGTCCACCCGGTGTCGACCTGGTCGTCCACCAGCAGCACCGGACCGTCCACACCGGACAGGTCCGGCACGTCGGTCTCCCGCACCAGTCCCGCCAACCGCTGCGCGCTGTTGGCCCGGCGCACCGACTCGCCCAACCACACCTGCCCGAGCTGCGGCAGCCGGCCCACCGCCGAGATCCGCTGCCCGAAGCTGCCCACCAGCGCGGGCCTGGTCCGCGACCCGACCGTCACCACGCCCACCGGCCGCTCCGCCCAACCCCACGCGGACAGCACCTTCACGCACGCGGCGAACACGTCCTCGGGCATCTCCTGGTCGTCCGCGGCGAACAGCGACCGCAACCGGTTGCCCCAGCCGATGTCGGTCAACCGTCCCAGCGCCCGCCCCGTCGCGGCCACCTCGCCCGGCGGGATCTTCCCGGACAACGACACCCCGGCCGACGCCATCCCGGTCGGCCACATCTTGCGCGGCTCCACGTCGACGCCGGGCCGCAGCAGCCGTTCCCGCGCCGCCGACGCCGCCGCGTCCGAGACCTCCGCCGACGGCCGCTGACCCGTGCAGTTGTCGCACCGCCCGCACGGCGCCGCGTGCGGGTCGTCCAACTGCCGCAACAGGAACTCCATCCGGCAGCCGTCGGTGGCCAGGTAGTCCAGCACCGCCTGCCGCTCCACCCGCCGCGCCGCCTCGATCCGCTCGTACCGCTCGGCGTCGTAGGACCACGGCTGCCCGGTCGAGACCCACCCGCCGCGCACCCGCCGCACGGCGCCGTCCACGTCGAGCACCTTCAACACGACTTCCAGCCGGGTGCGCGACAGCTCCACCACCGGCTCCAACGCCGCCGTCGACATCGGCCGGTCCGCGGGCAACGCGTCGAGCACCTGGCGCACCAGGTGTTCCGGCGGGAACGCCAGCGACGCGAAGTACGCCCAGATGTCCTTGTCCTCCGGACCGGGCAGCAGCAGCACCTCGGCCCGCTCCACCCCGCGCCCCGCACGGCCGATCTGCTGGTAGTAGGCGATGGGGGAGGGCGGCGCGCCCAGGTGCACCACGAACCCCAGGTCCGGCTTGTCGAACCCCATGCCCAGCGCGGAGGTGGCCACCAGCGCCTTGACCCGGTTGGCCAGCAGGTCCTCCTCGGCCCGTTGGCGCTCGGCCGGGTCGGTCCGCCCCGAGTAGGCCGTCACCTGGTAGCCGCGGTCGCGCAGGAACGCCGCCACGTCGTCGGCCGAGGCGACCGTGAGCGTGTAGATGATCCCCGAGCCGGGCAGCCGCTCCAGCCGCTCGGCCAGCCACCCCAGCCTGGCCTCGGCGGTCGGCAGCCGCACGGCCGACAGCCGCAGGCTCTCCCGGTCCAACGGCCCCCGCAGCACCAACGTGTCGGTGCCCGCGCCCAGCCCCAACTGGTCGGCCACGTCCCGCACCACCCGGTCGTTGGCCGTGGCCGTGGTGGCGAGCACCGGCACACCGGCCGGCAGCTCGGTCAGCAACGTCCGCAGCCGCCGGTAGTCCGGCCGGAAGTCGTGGCCCCAGTCGGAGATGCAGTGCGCCTCGTCCACCACCAGCAGCCCCGCCGACGCGGTCAACGACGGCAGCACCGCGTCCCGGAAGTCCGGGTTGTTCAGCCGCTCCGGCGACACCAGCAGCACGTCCACGTCACCGGACGCCACTTGGTCCCGCACGTCCTGCCACTCCTCGGTGTTGGCCGAGTTGATCGTCGCCGCGTGCACGCCCGCCCGCGCGGCCGCGTCGACCTGGTTGCGCATCAGCGCCAGCAACGGCGACACGATCACCGTCGGCCCCTCGCCCAGGGACCGCAGCAACGCCGTGGCGATGAAGTAGACGGCGGACTTGCCCCACCCCGTGCGCTGCACCACCAGCGCCCGCCGCCGCCCGGACACCAGCGCGTGGATGGCCGTCCACTGGTCCTCCCGCAGCACGGCCTGGGGGCCCGCCAAAGCCCTCAGCCGTTCCTCGGCCAGTTCGCGGAGTGCGCTGTCGTCCATGTCTGTGGTCCTCGTTCGCTCGGACGATGCGGTCGCCGGGAAGCCGCGACCTCATGGCCACACAGTGGCAGACGGCTCCGACAAGACGGACACCTGTGCGACGGTCCGCGGCGCAGCTTCACCCGATCGAGGACGGATGTCCGATCCTCGGGAACCTTGGCGACAGCCACGACCGGGTGACCGTAGGCTGGATGACGTGACTGATGACCTGCGCGAACAGGTGCACGCCGCGGCCAGGCGCGCCCGTGTCGCCGCCCACGAGCTCGTCCTCGCCACCCGCCAGGGCAAGGACGCCGCACTGCACGAGATGGCCGCCGCGCTGCGCACCCGCGCCACCGAGGTGCTGGAGGCCAACGCCAAGGACCTCGAAGCCGGCCAGGCCGCGGGCCTCACCCGTGGCCTGCTGGACCGCCTCACGCTCACCGAGGCGCGCATCGACGGCGTGGCCCGGGGCCTGGAGACGGTCGCCGGCCTCGCGGACCCGATCGGCGAGGTGCTGCGCGGCTCGATCCTGCCCAACGGCCTGGAGCTGAAGCAGGTCCGCGTGCCGATGGGCGTGGTGGGCATGGTCTACGAGGCCCGCCCGAACGTCACCGTCGACGCGGCCGGCCTGGCGCTGAAGTCCGGCAACGCGGCCCTGCTGCGCGGCTCGTCCACCGCCGAGCACTCGAACACCGCGCTGGTCGCGATCCTGCGCGACGCGCTGGAGACCGCCGGCCTGCCCGCCGACGCCGTGCAGCTGCTGCCGTGCCACGACCGCGCCTCGGTCACCCACCTGATCACCGCGCGCGGCCTGGTCGACCTGGTGATCCCGCGCGGCGGCGCCGGTCTGATCAACGCCGTCGTGCAGCAGGCCACCGTGCCGACCATCGAGACCGGTGTCGGCAACGTGCACGTCTACGTGGACGCGAGCGCCGACCTCGACATGGCGCAGCGCATCGTCCTGAACTCCAAGACCCGCCGCACGAGCGTGTGCAACGCGGCCGAGTCGCTGCTGGTGCACGCCGCGATCGCGGACGAGTTCGTGCCCCGCATCACCGACGCCCTGAACGCGCAGAACGTCACCATCCACGGCGACGAGCGGTTCGCGAGCGACCCCAGGGTGCAGGCCGCCACCGACGAGGACTGGGACACCGAGTACCTGTCGCTGGACATCGCCGCCCGCGTGGTCGGTTCGCTCGACGAGGCCATCGAGCACATCGCCGAGCACGGCTCCGGGCACACCGAGGCCATCGTGACCAGCGACCTCGGCGCGGCCCGCCGGTTCACCGCGCGGGTCGACGCGGCGGCGGTCATGGTCAACGCCTCCACCGCGTTCACCGACGGCGCGGAGTTCGGCATGGGCGCGGAGATCGGCATCTCCACCCAGAAGCTGCACGCCCGCGGCCCGATGGGGCTGACGGAGCTGACCTCGTCCAAGTGGGTGGTCTGGGGCGAGGGGCACGTCCGGTCGACATCGTGAGCAGGCCCCGGGACGCCGACGCGACCAAGGCGGCGTTGCTGGACGCCGCCACGAAGCTGTTCGGCGAGCGCGGGTACGACCGCACGACGGTGCGCGACATCGCGAGCCTGGCGGGCGTGAACCAGGCCCTGCTGTTCCGCTACTACGGCAGCAAGGACGCCCTGTTCGCGACCGTGCTGGCCACGCAGAGCCGTGAGCTGCTGGAGGACTCGCCGGCCGAGCACCTCCTGCGCAACGTGCTGCTGCGGATGATGGAGAAGACGCCGAGGCGCGAGGACCACCCGTTGTACGCGGTGCTGCGGTCCTCGCACCACGACTCGGCGGCGGAGGTCGTGCGCCGGCAACTGGGGGAGGAGTATGCGCGCGCTCTGTCGTCCCTCACCGACGCGGAGGACGCGGAGCTGCGTGCGGACCTCGTGCTGGCGTGGATCGTGGGCATCGGTGTGCTGCGCAGCGTGTTCGGCAAGCAGCCGCTCGCGGACGCGGACGCCGCGGCGGTGGCGGCCCTGGTGACCGAGGCCGCCTCGGTGTTGTTGGAGCACACCGAATCCGGTTGACGGTCCGTAGTGAGCTGCCTACTGTCGGATGTAAGCGACTGCTTACATGGGGGTTCCGATGGAGACCAGGTCCTATCCGTTCGCCGAACTCGACCACTTGGAGATCAATCCCGTCTACTTCGAGCTGCAACGGGACGAGCCGGTGGCCAGGGTGCGGCTGCCCTACGGCGGCGAGGGGTGGTTAGCCACCCGCTACGAGGACGTCAAGACCGTGCTGGCGGACCCGAGGTTCAGCCGCGCGGCGGTGATGGAGCCGGGCGCCGACGTGCCGCGCACGCTGCCGACCATGCCCAGCGAGACGAACATCCTGAGCATGGACCCGCCGGACCACACCCGGCTGCGCAAGCTGGTCGCGAAGGCGTTCACCGCGCGGCGCACCGAGCAGCTGCGCGAGCGCGCCCAGCAGATCGTGGACGGCCTGCTGGACGAGATGCAGGCGCAGGGCCCGCCCGCGGACCTGGTCGAGGCGCTGGCCATGCCGCTGCCGATCACGATCATCTGCGAGATGCTCGGCGTGCCGTTCGGGGACCGGGGCAACTTCCGGGCCTGGTCGGAGGCGGCGGTGGCGATCACCGCGTTCACCCACGAGGAGATCCTGGCGGCCAACCAGTCGCTGCGGGAGTACATCGGCGGGCTGGTCGAGCGCAAGCGCGCCGAGCCCACCGACGACATGCTGTCCGTGCTGATCGCCGCGCGCGACAACGACGACCGGCTCAGCGAGGAGGAGCTGGTCTCGTTCGGGGTGACGCTGCTGGTCGCCGGGCACGAGACCACCGCGAACCAGATCGGCAACTTCGTCTTCCAGCTGCTGCGCAGGCCCGACCGGCTGGCCGAGCTGCACGCCGACCCGTCGCTGATGCCCGCCGCCATCGAGGAGCTGCTGCGGTTCACCGCGCTGGGCGGCTCCGCGGGCTTCCCCCGGATCGCGACCGCCGAGGTCGAGCTGTCCGGTGTGACGATCAAGCCGGGAGAGGCGGTGTTCGTCAACAACGTCACGGCCAACCGCGACCCGTCGGTGTTCGAGAACCCGCACGAGGTGGACTTCCACCGCGCCCACAACCCGCACATCATGTTCGGCCACGGCGCGCACCACTGCATCGGCGCGCCGCTGGCGCGGATGGAGCTGCAGGTCGCCATCGCGAGCCTGCTCAAGCGGTTCCCGACGCTCCAGCTGGACGGTGACGTGACGTTCAAGCGGGGCCGGCTGATCCGCGGCCCGCAGGCCCTGCCGGTGAGGTGGTGAGCGGAGTGGGCGACTGGACGATCGAGGTCGACCGCGGCACGTGCATCGGCACCGGGATGTGCACGTCGACCGCACCGGACCACTTCCGCCTGGAGGGCGGCACGTCGACGCCGGTCAAGGCGGACGTGGAGCCGGACGACGCGGTGATCGACGCCGCCGAGTCGTGCCCGATGGAGGCGATCCTGGTGCGTTCGGCCGACGGCACGGTGCTCGCGCCGCAGCCCTAGCGCGCCAGGGCAAGCAGGGAGTTGCCGGCCACTGTCGCGACCTTGCTCAATGGGTTCCCGCACCCGCAGATGGCCGGCAACGCGGCGTTCGAGACGGGCAGACTGGTGCAAGGCCCCGGACGCCTACTGGTGAGGTGGTAGATCGATGAGCGAGTGGACGATCGAGGTCGACCGGGGCATGTGCCTCGGCACCGGCATGTGCACGGCGACCGCGCCGGAGCACTTCCGACTCGACGGCGGCACGGCCACGCCGGTCAAGGCGGACGTGGAGCCGGACGACGCGGTGATCGACGCCGCGGAGTCGTGCCCGATGGAGGCGATCCTCGTGCGTTCGGCCGACGGTTCCGTGCTCGCTCCACAGGTCTAGTCGAAAGAAGTTCAGCGGATCGCGTCATGACGGCGTGACGTGCGCGTTCCTCTGTCGCGCGGCCTTGCTCGGGGCGGGGCGCGCGATCCGCGGAGGCGGCCTACTCCCCCAGGGCCGCGGCCGGGATTCGGGTGCGCGGGCGGCCTCTCTGGGAGCGACGGGCCGCCCGCGCACCACCCGAACTAGGCTCATGTGCCATGGCGAAACGGCGGATCGGGGTCATGGGCGGCACCTTCGACCCGGTGCACCACGGCCACCTGGTCGCGGCCAGCGAGGTCCAGGCCCGCTTCGACCTCGACGAAGTCGTCTTCGTGCCCACGGGCCAGCCCTGGCAGAAGAGCGAGCGCGAGGTCAGCGCCGCCGAGGACCGGTACCTGATGACGGTCATCGCCACGGCGTCCAACCCGCGGTTCTCGGTCAGCCGGGTGGACATCGACCGGCCCGGTCCGACGTACACCATCGACACCCTCACCGACCTGCGGGGCAGGCACCCGGACGCGGACCTGTTCTTCATCACCGGCGCGGACGCGTTGGAGCAGATCGTGTCGTGGCGGCGGGCCGACGACGTGTTCGACCTCGCCCACTTCATCGGTGTCACCCGACCGGGTTATGAACTGGTCGACACGCACCTGCCGCCGGGCGCGGTGTCGCTGGTCGAGGTGCCCGCGATGGCCATCTCGTCGACCGCCGTGCGTGCCCGGACGGCCGCCGGACTACCCGTCTGGTACCTCGTACCGGATGGTGTCGTTCAGTACATAAGCAAGCGCCGGCTTTACTCGATGCCGGACTGAGCGCGGACGCCGGTACCCTCATTGACTCGTGCGGGCGTAACGGCGTCCGCCGGTGTGATGAGGAGTGACGTGGCAGCCACCGACGAGGCACGACGGTTGGCGCTGGTCGCCGCTAACGCGGCAGCCGACAAGAAAGCGCACGACGTGATCGTGCTCGACGTGTCCGACCAACTGGTGATCACGGACTGCTTCGTGATCGCCTCCGCCGCCAACGAGCGGCAGGTCGGCGCGATCGTGGACAGCGTCGAGGAGAAGTTGCGCGAGACCGGCCGCAAGGCGGTCCGCCGTGAGGGCGCGCGCGAGGGTCGTTGGGTCCTGCTGGACTTCGTGGACGTGGTGGTGCACGTCCAGCACGTCGAGGAGCGCACCTTCTACGGCCTGGAGCGGCTGTGGAAGGACTGCCCGCGCATCGAGTTCGACGCCGGGCCGCCGACCGACGAGGTCGCCGAGGCATGACCCTGAACCGGCTCGTGCTGTGGCGGCACGGTGAGACCGACCACAACGCGACCGGCCGCATGCAGGGCCACCTGGACTCGTCGCTGACCGAGACCGGGTGGAACCAGGCGCGGTTCGCGGTGCCGGTGCTCACCGGCTTCTCGCCCGAGCTGGTGGTCGCCTCCGACCTGCACCGCGCCCGGGACACCGCCACGGTGTTCACCGACGCGACCGGTGTCGACCTGCGCATCGACCAACGGCTGCGCGAGACGCACCTGGGCAAGTGGCAGGGGCTGACCTCGGCCGAGATCGAGGTGGAGTGGCCGGGCGCGCTGGACCGCTGGCGCGCCGACGGCACCCTGGCGCCGCCAGACGGCGAGACGCGCGTGGAGGTCGCCGAGCGCGCCCTGGCCGTGGTGGCCGAAGTGGACGCGGAGTTCTCCGGGACGGTCATGCTGTGCGCGCACGGCGGCCTGATCAGCGCGTTGACCGGGCGCCTGCTGGAGCTGCCGGTCGACCGCTGGGCGTTGCTGGGCGGTATCGGCAACTGCCACTGGACGGTGTTCACCCGCCGTCCGCACGGCGACGGCAGGTGGCGGCTCTCGTCGTACAACGCCGGTATCACCCGGTGAGACTGCTCGTCCTCGGCGATTCGCTGTCGTTCCACGGTCCCCAAGGGCCGTTGCCCGCCGATCACCCCCGGTTGTGGCCGAACGTCGCAGCGTCGGCGTTGGGCGGGCACGCGGAGCTGGCGGCGGGGTTCGGCTGGACGGCCAGGGACGCCTGGTGGGCGTTGACCGGGGATCCGCGGGTGTGGTCGTTGTTGCCGCGCACGGACGTGCTGGTGCTGGCCGTGGGTCACATGGACACGTTGCCGTCGCCGTTGCCGACCTACCTGCGGCAGGGGTTGCGCTACCTGCGACCGGAAGGGCTGCGACGTCGGGCGCGGGCCGGGTACCTGACCCTGCAACCGGTGCTGTCGCGGGCGTTGTCGGGGTTCCCGGTGGCGCTGCCGCCGCGCCTGACCGTGCGGTACCTGAACGACTCCGTGTGCGCGGTGCGTTCGCTCGCGCCGGGTATCAGGGTGGTCGGGATGACGCCTTCGGTGCACTGCTCGTCCGCTTACGCCGGTGTGCACAGTGGACGTGCGGCGGCGGAGCGCGCTCTGCGCGCGTGGGCGGAAGGGGTGGGCGTGCCGCTGCTGGACGTGCCGCCGCTGGTGGCCGAGCACGTTCGGTCACGGTGCGGCAACCCGGACGGCATGCACTGGGGCTGGGAAGGGCACGCGCTGGTCGGGAACGCCATGGCCGAACTGATCCGGTCCGTGGCGGTCGGCCACTCGGGTGCGGCGGAGCCGTAGTCTCGGCACTCGTGTCCACCACGATCGTCACCGACTCCACGGCGTACCTGCCGGAGGGGTTCGCCGAGCGGCACGGCATCCGGGTCGTGCCGCTGCACGTGGCCGTGGACGGTCGCAGCAGGCTGGACGGGGTGGACTTCGGTCCGGCGGAGCTGGCCGCGGCGTTGGGTGACCACCGGCGGGTGACCACGTCCCGGCCGACGCCGGGCGAGCTGGCCGAGGTGTACCGGTCCGTGCTGGCCGGGGGTGCCGAGGCGATCGTGTCCGTGCACCTGTCCCGTGACCTCTCCGGCACGTGGGAGGCCGCCCGGTTGGCCGCTGAGGAGGTCGACCCGGCCCGGATCAGGGTGGTCGACTCGCGGGCCACGGGCATGGGCTTGGGGTTCGCCGCGCTGGCCGCGTGCGCGGCCGGTGGTGACGCGGAGTGCGCGGAGGAGTCCGCCGTGGCCGCGGCTGCCCGGGTCAAGATGTTCTTCTGCGTCGAGACGCTCGACCACCTGCGTCGGGGCGGGCGGATCGGCGCGGCCGCGGCGTTCGTGGGCACCGCGCTGGCGGTGAAGCCGCTGCTGCACGTCGACGACGGTCGGATCGTGCCGTTGGAGAAGGTGCGCACGATGGGCCGGGCGATCGGCCGGCTGGTCGACCTGGCGGCGTCGGCGGCGGGTTCCGGGCCGGTGGGGCTGGCTGTCCACCACTTGGCGGCGCCGGAGCGCGCGGCGGAACTCGCGACGTTGCTGGACGAGCGGGTCGCCGGGTCGACCGGTTGCCTGATCTCCGAGGTGGGAGCCGTGATCGGCGCCCACACGGGCCCTGGTGTGCTGGGTGTCGTGGTGCTGCCCGGAGGAGTGTCGTAACCGCTTTATCCATCGTTCAGCGAGTTATCCACAGATCCGGAACAAGCCCGACGGCGACTGCTCCATCCGGCCTAGCGTCGACCGCATGTTCGACAGGAACCCGGAAACCACGACCGCCCGCTTGAAGGCCCTCGTCTCCCAAGAGCGGGGCAAGCACCGCGCGGCGGACGCCGAGACGCTGGTCTTCGTCTCGTCGGACGGCGGCTCCGACCCGCCCCGCCCTCTCGGTCCGCCCGATCCGCTCGGTCGGCTGCGCCGCCTGCTGCGGCGCTGGCTGCCCGAGTCCGCCGTCCCGCACCGCCGCAGGTTCCTGCTGGCGGGTGCCATGGCCGGAGTGGCGCTGGCGGTGGCGCTGGCCCTGTGGTGGCAGCGCCCGGCGCCGGAGAGCCCGCCCGACCTCCCGGTGGCCGAGGCCGCCGCCGTCACCCGCGCCGAGGAACAGCTGGTCGTCAACGTGGTGGGCCTGGTGCCGAGCCCCGGCCTGGTGACCGTGCCGAACGGCGCCAGGGTCGCCGACGCGCTCCACGCGGCGGGTGGCCCCGACCCGGCCGCCGACCTGACCCCGCTCAACCTCGCCCGCAAGGTCACCGACGGCGAGCAGATCGCCGTGGGCATCCCCGTGCCGCAACCGGCCGGCGCGGTGACCGGACCGCTCGACCTCAACACCGCGACCAAGGACCAACTCGACACCCTGCCGGGCGTGGGCCCGGTGACGGCACAGCGAATCGTCGACCGAAGGCAGAAGCGCGGCCCCTTCACGTCCCTGGAGCAACTGGGCGAGATCGAGGGCATCGGCGACGCGAAGCTGGCCAAACTCCGCGACCTGGTCCGCCTGTAGCCCCCTGGAGACCCGTCATGCGCCCGAACCGAGCCTGCCGAGACCTGCGCGCCCCAACCCAAACCGCCACCCCCACCGCCTGCCCGACCCGAGCCACCCGCCCAAGCCCAGAACCACCCCGACGGCCCCACGACCCACCGCACGTCCCAGCCCAGCGACCCGAAGCTCCCGCGCACCTGCCTACCTCGCCATCGGGCTCGCTCGACCGCGCCCCCTTCGCCCACCCACCGCGCGTTCCAGCCCAGCGAACCGAAGTCCCCGCTCGCCTCTTGCCGACTTCGCCGCCCGGTGCACTCGATCGCGCCTCTTCCGATCACCGACCGCGCGTCCCAGCCCAGCGAACCGAAGCTCCCGCACACCTGCCTACCTCGCCATCGGGCTCGCTCGACCGCGCCTCTTTCGATCACTCACCGCGCGTTCCAGCGCAGCGGACCGAAGCTCCCGCCCGGCTCTTGCCGACTTCGCCACCCGGCCTGCTCCACTGCGTCTCTTTCGATCACTCACCGCGCGTTCCAGCCCAGGGAACCGAAGCTCCCGCCCGCCTCTTGCCCACTTCGTCGTCCGGTCCGCTTCACCGCGTCTCTTTCGATCAGACACCGCGCGTTCCAGCCCAGCGGACCGAAGTCCCCGCCCGACTCCTGCCCACTTCGCCATCCGGCCTACTCCACCGCGCCTCCTTCGCCCACCCACCGCGCAACCCGTCCTCTGTGGTCGACCGCGAGCCGGACAGCGGCGCACCGGCCATCCCCTCCGCCGCGGGCGCCTATGGGCCGGACGTCGGCGAGGCAGCCGTACCACCTGCTGACGTGGCCGCTTTCGGATCGGCTTGCCCGCAGGTGGGCGACCTGCCCGACGCGCCCGGCGGCCGGTCCAGCGGGCACGCGGTCGGCACCGTGCCCGACGTGCCCCGCCGCGGATCGGGCAGCCGCCGGGTGCGAGTCCGACCCGATCCCGACCGGGTGACGCCCAACCTCGTCCACAGCGATCGCCACCGCACCGGGCTGGTGCTGGACCGCGTCCATCGCGTGATCCGCAGCGTCCGCGCCGCCTGCATCCGCCTCGTCACCCTGTCCAGGTTCCGTTGGGTGGGGTCGTGAATCCCCGCGCGCACCTCGTCCCGGCGGCACTGGCGGTGTGGGCGACGGCGCTCGCCGGGCTGCTCTGGACGTGGTGGGCGGCGCTCGGGGTGGGCTTGGTCGCCGCGATCGTGGGCGGCTCGGCGTTGCGGCGCTGGCGACCGGCGGCCGTCGCGGTGGCAGTCGCCGCTCCGGTGGCGGCGTGCTGGATAGGCGCGCAGGTCCACGCGGCCGACCGACACCCGGTGCGGGCCGCGGCGGAACGCGGCACGCCGATCACCGTCCACTTCGAACTCGACAACCGGCCGCACGGCCTGCGCAGCAGCGGGTTCGGGTCTCGGGCGGGCGGGATCGACCTGGTGCTGGTTCGAGGCACGCTGGACGGCGGTGGGCGGCTCGCGGTGTTGGCGCCCGCCGCCCAGTGGGGGGATCTCCTGCCCGGCCAGCGGGTCACCGCGCGTGGCACGCTAGCTCCTCCTCGCGGTGGCGGGCTGACGGTCGCGGTGCTGCGGGTTCGCGGGCCTCCACAAGGGGTGACCGAAGCGCCGGTGTGGCAGCGGGTCGCCGAAGACCTGCGTGCCGGGCTGCGCAGGGCGAGCACGGCGCTCGATCCCGAACCGGCCGGGTTGCTGCCCGCGCTTGTCGTCGGCGACACCTCAGGTCTGCCGCCCAGGGTGGTGGAGGAGTTCCGCACAGCGGGCCTCGCGCACGTGCTGGCCGTCAGTGGTGCCAACCTGGCGATCCTCTGCGGCGCGGTCCTGTTGCTGCTCAGGCTGCTGCGGGTCGGTCCACGTGGCTGCGCGGCGGGTGCGATGGCGGCACTGGTCGGGTTCGTGGTGCTGGCCGGGCCGGAGCCGAGCGTGCTGCGGGCGGCCGTGATGGGCGCGGTGGCGTTGCTCGCGTTGGTGCTGGGTCGGGAGCGGTCGGCGTTGCCCGCGCTCGCGGCCGCGGTGGTGGTCCTGGTCCTCTACGACCCGGAGTTGGCCACCGAACCGGGGTTCGGCCTGTCTGTGGTGGCCACGGCGGCGCTGGTGCTGCTCGCGCCGAGGTGGGCCGCCGCCATGAAAGAGCGTGGCGTCCCGGTGGGCTTCGCCGAGGCGCTGGCGGTGCCGGTGGCCGCGAACCTGGCCACCGCGCCGCTGGTGGCGGGGTTCTCCGGCCAGGTGAGCCTGGTCGCGGTGCTGGCGAACCTGCTGGTCGCGCCGGTCGTGGCGCCGGCGACGGTGCTCGGTGTGCTGGCCGCGGTGCTGGCACAGGTGCACGAGCCCACGGCACGGCTGGTCGTCGAGGTGGCCGGTCCGGCGGCGGGCTGGCTGATCACCGTCGGGCGGCACGCGGCGGCCGTGCCCGGCTCGGCGGTCGGGTGGCCCAGCGGCTGGGTGGGCGGGTTGTCGCTGGTCGGGGTCCTGCTGCTCGGCTACGCGGTCACCAGGCTCCGCCGGTTGCGGACGCTGGTGGTGGCGGCCGTGGTCGGCGCGGTGGTGGTGCTCGTGCCGCTGAACGTCGTCTCGCCCGGGTGGCCCGCGCCCGGCTGGTCGGTCGTGGCGTGCGACGTGGGGCAGGGCGACGCAGTGGTCCTCGCCACCGCCGAGCGCGACCGGGCGGTGCTGGTCGACACGGGGCCCGACCCGGTGCCGGTGCTGTCGTGCCTGCGTCGGCTGGGCGTGCGGCGGATCCCGCTGGTGGTGCTCAGCCACCTGCACGCCGACCACGTGGGCGGGTTGGCCGCGGTGATGGCGGAGCGGGGTGTGGGCGCGGTGGCGGTGGGGCCGTCGAGGCAGCCGGAGTGGGCTTGGGAGGAGGTGAGGGAACGGGCGCGGACGGCCGGGGTCCGCGTGGTCGAGATGGGCGTCGGGCAGCGGCTGAGCTGGCCGGGTCTGCAACTCGACGTGCTGGGTCCGCGCGCGGGCCCGGTGGGTGAGGCGAACACGGCGGTCAACGACGCGTCGCTGGTGCTGCGGGCCACCACCGCAGCCGGGCGGGTGCTGCTGACCGGCGACATCGAGCTGGCCGGGCAGGCGGACCTGCTCGGCGGGCACGTGGACCTGCGGGCCGACGTGCTCAAGGTGCCGCACCACGGCTCGCGGTACTCGTCACCGGCGTTCCTCGCGGCGGTCCAGCCGCGGATCGCCCTGGTGAGCGTCGGCGCGGGCAACCGCTACGGCCACCCCAGCGGGGTGCTGGTCGACGAGTTGACGAGCCGAGGCGCGCTGGTGCTGCGCACGGACCGGGACGGCGACACCGCCGTGCTGGCAGGCCCGGACGGGCCGCGGGTCGCCCGCAGGGGTGGCGACCCACCCGACAACGGACAAGGGGAGGACGACCATGAGGAACGACGTCTGGATCCGATTGCACTCGGGCTGGTCGCCGCGCGGCGGCAACCGCGCGGTGGCGTGGGCGTTGTGGCAACCCGGCTACACCGCCGAACCGTGGCCGCGCGACGAACTCCGGCCCGCTTTCACCTACTACGTGTGCGAGGACCTGCCCGGTGGCGACCGGGGCATCGTCGCCAGGGCCACCGCCACCGGTGTGATCCGCATGGCTCAGGTCCCCTCCGCGAACACCGCCTACCGGCTGGTCGCGGACGCGCTGTTCGACGCCGACCTGACCATCCCGCCGGAGGAGTGGCACGCCGAGCGCTACAACCAGGAGAAGGAGAAACGCCCCTGGCCCCAGATGCTCACCGCTTGGCGCGTGGTGACCGAACCGGTGGGGCCGCACGTGCTGCCCGAACTGGCCGCCTTCCCCCGGACCGGCTGGCTCCGCTCGTCCGGGATCGCGCTGTGATCGAGACCGCGCGGCGGCCCCGACCGCCACCTCGACGGCCGGGCCCGGTGACCGGGGTCCGCCGGGCGACGACTGACCGGTCGCCGCCCGGCGGGCGGGTCAGTCCTGGAGGGCCTTGAGCACGGCCTCGGTCGACGGCGGGACGTTGGCGCGGGGGCCGACCCGGTCACCCAGGGCGTCCAGGGTCTTGAGGCCGTCGCCGGTGATCAGGAGCACCGTCTCGCCGTCCGGGTCCAGTTGGCCGGTCTCGATGAGCTTCTTCGCGGTCGCGACGGTGACGCCGCCCGCGGTCTCGGCGAAGATGCCCTCGGTCTGGGCCAGCAGGCGGATGCCCTCCACGACCTCGTCGTCGGTGACGTCCTCGATCGCGCCGTTGGTGCGGCGGACGGCGTCCAGCACGTAGGGGCCGTCGGCGGGGGCGCCGATCGCCAGCGACCGGGCGATGGTGTCCGGGCGGACGGGGCTGACCACGTCGTGGCCCGCCTTGAAGGCGGCCGAGACGGGGGAGCAGCCGGTGGCCTGCGCGCCGAACACGCGGTACGGGGTCTGCTCGACCAGGCCCAGGGTGCCGAACTCGCGGAAGGCCTTGTCGACCTTGGTCAACTGGGAGCCGGACGCGATGGGCACGACGATCTGGTCGGGCAGACGCCAGCCGAGCTGTTCGGCGACCTCGTACCCGAGCGTCTTGGAGCCCTCGGCGTAGTAGGGGCGGACGTTGACGTTGACGAACGCCCAGTCCTCGTGCTCGGCGGCCAACTCCTGCGCCAGCCGGTTCACGTCGTCGTAGTTGCCGTCGACGGTGATCAGGTTGCCGCCGTAGACGGCGGTCATGAGGATCTTCGCCTGCTCCAGGGAGGAGGGCACCAGGACCACCGACTGCCAGCCCGCGCGGGCCGCCGCGGCGGCCACGGCGTTGGCCAGGTTGCCGGTGGAGGGGCAGGCCAGGACCTTGAAGCCCAGCTCGCGGGCGGCGGCGAGGGCGACGCCGACCACGCGGTCCTTGAACGAGTGGGTCGGGTTGCCGGTGTCGTCCTTCACCCAGACCTTGCGCACGCCCAAGGCCTTGGCGAGGCGGTCGGCCTCGACCAGGCGGGTGCCGCCGGGGTCGGTGTTGGGGTGCGACTGGACGGTGGTCGGCACGGGGAGCAGGCCGCGGTAGCGCCAGATCGACCGGGGGCCCGCCTCGATGTCCTCGCGGCGGATCGGGCCGAAGTCGTAGGCCACTTCCAGCGGCCCGAAACACTCCAGGCAGGCGTATTCGGCGGCGAGCGGCGTCTCGTGACCGCACTCGCGACACGACAGCGCGCGGGCGGGACCGAGGTCGAAGGAGGTGGTGGCCGAGGGCACACTGACAGCAGTCATCGCGAGGTATCTCCTCATCTTTCCCGCGCGTCGCGGGTCGGAATTGGCACCGTGATCGCCAGCGGACGCTGTGCGACGGGTTGCCGGGGCTTCTTCGGGCCGATCCCTCTGCCCCTCTGGATGAGCGGTATTCAGTTGTGCGGCCAACTTACGTCACGATCCCGACCCGCAGCCAGAGACGTCCACCATCCGGACGTCCGACGGGCGTGGGAGGATCGCGCCGTGAGTTCGCCCGCAGACGCGCCCGACGCCGTGCACCTGATCGTCGGCGAGGAGGAGTTGCTGGTCGAGCGCGCGGTGCGCGGTGCGCTGGCGACGGCGCGGAAAGCCGATCCGCAGGCCGACCTGACGCGCGTCCGCGTGACCGATCTCACGCCACCTGAGCTGGCCGAACTGGTGAGCCCGTCGCTGTTCGCGGAGGGCCGCGTGGTCGCGCTGGAAGCCGCGCAGGAGTGCGGCAAGGAGATCGCCGACGCGGTGATCGCCTACGCCAAGGCCCCGGCGGACGGGGTCACGGTGGTGGTCGTCCACAGCGGCGGCGGGCGCAGCAAGGTGGCCAAGGACCTGCCCGCGGCGCTGCGCAAGGCGGGTGCCCGGGTCACCGAGTGCCCCAAGATCACCAAGGCGGCGGACCGGGAAGCGTTCGTGCGCAACGAGATCCGCTCGGCCGGCGGCGGCAAGGCCGACCCGGAGGCGGTGGCCGCGCTGATCGAGGCGGTGGGGTCGGACCTGCGCGAGTTGGCGGCGGCGGCCTCGCAGCTCGTCGCCGACACCGGCGGCAAGGTCGACGCCGAGGCGGTCCGCCGCTACCACCGCGGTCGGGCCGAGGTGACCGGGTTCGCGGTCGCCGAGAAGGCCGTGATGGGCGACCGGGCCGGTGCGCTGGAGGCGTTGCGGTGGGCGATCCAGCTCGGGGTGCCGCACGTGCTGGTCGCCGACGCGCTGGCCGACGCGGTGCGCACGATCGCGCGGGTGTCCGCGGTGGGCCGGGGCGACCCGTTCAAGCTGGCGGGCGAGCTGGGCATGCCGCCGTGGAAGGTCAAGAAGGCCCAGGGCCAGTCGCGCGGCTGGGAGGACCGGGGGCTCGCGGCGGCGATGACGGTGGCCGCCGACCTGAACGCCGACGTCAAGGGCGTCGCGGCGGACTCCGGCTACGCCCTGGAACGCGCGGTGCTCAAGATCGTCGCCGCCCACGGTCGACGCTGACCGACCGCCGGAAGCCGAGCTGGCGACCGAGTGCCGGAAGCCGACCGACTGCCGGGTTGCTTGACCTGCCGCCGGAGGTCGAGCCGACTGGCGGAGGCGGAGTCGACCGACCGGCCGCCGGAGGCCGAGCCGGCTGCCGAGTCGCTCGATCGGCCAGCGGAGGCCGAGTCGGCGGCTGGCGGCCGGAAGTGCCCGGGAAAGCAAAAGCGCCGCCCACCCCGCGTGGGGTGGGCGGCGCCTCGGCGTGAGGACCAGATCAGATCTGGTTGGCGCGCCGCGCCAGCGCCGACTTCTTGTTGGCGGCCTGGTTGGCGTGGATCACGCCCTTGGTGACGGCCTTGTCGAGCTTGCGGGAAGCCTCCCGCGCCAGCACGGTGGCCTTCTCCTTGTCACCGGCCTCGGCGGCCTCACGGAACTTGCGGATGGCGGTCTTGAGCGACGACTTGACGGCCTTGTTGCGCAGGCGCGCCTTCTCGTTCGTCTTGATCCGCTTCATCTGGGACTTGATGTTCGCCACGCGAAAGCCACCTTTTCCTCGGTCTCGGAGTCGCACCGCGCTTGTCACCGGCTCCGCCCACGAGGGGCGGTTTTCCTCCACAGCGGAATGCCGCGCGGGTACGGCCGAGAAGGATATCAGGGCAGCTCACCGCACCGTGAATCGAGCCCTCCCGTCGCCGACCACGACCTCGTAGGCGCCCTTGGCCACCTCCGGCCTGTCCGCGCCGTCCACGTCACCGGGGGTCACCGCGAGGCGCTTGACGTCGAACGAGACCTCGACCGTCCGCTGCTCGCCCGCCTTCAACGCCACCCGGGTGAAACCGACCAGGCGCTGCGGCGGCGTCAGGACCTTGCTCACCGGCTGGTGCACGTACACCGGCACGACGAGCGTGCCGTCCCGCGCGCCGGTGTTGGCCACGGTCACCGACACCTTCACCCGCTCGTCCCGCCGCACCTCGGCCGACGCGACCTTCGGCGCGGACGTGGTGAACGTCGTGTACGACAGGCCGTGCCCGAACGCGAACGCCGGGTCGTAAGCCGAGCTGGGCGACGTGTTCGCGCCGCGCACCTGGTCGTAGGAGAACGGCTGGTCACCGACCGTCTTGGGCCACGACACGGGCAGCTTCCCGCTCGGGTTCACCGCGCCGAACAGCACGTCGGCGATCGCGGAGCCGCCCTCGGAGCCGGGCAGCCAGCCCGCGACCAGCGCCGGGGCCTCCGCCACCGTGCCCAGCACCTGCGGCCGACCGGTCAGCAGCACCACCACGACCGGCTTGCCGGTCGCCCGCACCGCGTCGACCAGGCCCTGCTGCTCGGCGGTCAGCACGGGCTCCTCGGTGTCCGCCTCACCCTCGGCGCCCGGGTCCTCACCGAGCACCACGACCACCGCGTCCGCGTCGCCGGCCTGCGCCACCGCGTCGGCCTGGGTCGGCGCGCTCACCACGTTCGTCGCCGGCGCGGCCGCCCGGATGCCCTGCAGCACCGTCACCGTCGGCGGCATCGGGGAACCGCCGGGCACGCCCTGCCAGCCGACCGTCCAGCCGCCGAGCTGCCGGGGCACGGAGTCGGCCGCGTCACCGGTCACCACGACCTTGCCCGCACCGGTCGACAGGGGCAGCACGCCCTCGTTGCGCAGCAGCACCGTGCTCTCCGCCGCCGCCTGGCGAGCCAGCGCCCGATCCGCCCCGTTCACGATCGCGTCGGCCTTCTCGACGTCCACGAACGGCTTCTCGAACAGCCCGAGGTCGAACTTGAGCTTCAGGATGCGCCGCACGGCCTCGTCGATCCGCTTGCCGGGGATCGCGCCGCCGCGCACGCCCGCGAGCACGCCCGCGGTGAACTCCGCCGCGTTGGAGGGCTCCATCGCCATGTCGACGCCCGCGTTGACGGCCATCGCGATGGCCTCCGGGTAGTCGGCCGCCACGTGGTAGCGGTCCACCAGGAACCGGATGTCCTCCCAGTCGGTGATCGCCACGCCCCGGAAGCCCATCCGGTCGCGCAACTGCGTGGTCAGCAGGTACTTCGACGCGTGGGCGGGCACGCCGTTCACCGCGCCGGAGTTGATCATCACGCTGCCGACGCCCGCGTCGAACTGCGGCTGGAACGCGGGCAGCACGGTGTCCTGGAGGTACCGGATCGGCAGGTGGGCGGGCGCGCGGTCGTGGCCGTTGAACGGCTCGGAGTAGCCCGCGAAGTGCTTGGCGGTCGCGGTGAGCTTCGCGGTGCCGTCGGTCGGGTCGCCCTGCTGCCCGCGCACGTTGGCCGCCGCCAGGGCGCCTGCCAGCACCGGGTCCTCGCTGTAGGTCTCGTAGTAGCGGCCCCAGCGGGTGTCCCGCGCGATGTCGGACACCGGCGCGAAGTTCCAGAACACGCCGGTGGCGCGCATGGCCCGCCCGGTGGACGCCCCGAGCCGCTCCTGCAGCTCCGCGTTCCACGTCGCGCCGAGGCCGATCTGGTGCGGGAACATGGTGGCGGTGACCACGTTCGAGTGGCCGTGCACGCCGTCCGCGCCGTAGATCAGCGGGATGCGCAGCCTGCTGTGGTCCAGCGCGTACTTCTGGATGGCGTTGGTCATCTCCGCCCACGCCCGCGGCGTGTTCGGGTTGGGCGCGTCGCCGCCGCCGGACAGGATCGAGCCGACCTTCGCGTCCTCCAGCACGGCCTTCATGCAGTCCTCGCGCAGCGGACCGGGGTTCCACTCGCAGTTGCCGCGCAGCTTGCCCAGCCTGATCTGGGTCATCTGGCCGACCTTCTCCTCCAGCGTCATGCGCTTGAGGAGGTTCTCGACGCGTCGGTCGACCGGCGCCCGCGAGTCCTGGTAATCGTGTCCGGCCGGCTCGATGATGCCGCTGGCCTGCGCGCCGGTGACGAGCAGCGCCATCGTGACCAGCGCGGCCACCGTGGTCCGCTTGCGGGATCTCAACACCCGAGAACCTCCTGCGTCGATCGGGAGAACACCCGTCCACACCCTTACTCCGTGACCTGGCGCACAACAGGGCTGAACGGCGGATTCTGGGAGCGCTCCCACTAAGTAAGGGGTGAAATGCAGTACGCTCGTCTTGTTTGATGTCCGGCGTGACCGCCGCACTCGACTGGCCCGGCTTCGGGCACATCTCCCTCGCCGCGCTGCTGTTCCTCTGCCTCGCCGCCGCCCTCGCGGGCGCTGTCGACGCGGTGGTGGGCGGCGGCGGGCTGATCCAGGTACCCGCGCTGCTGCTGGTCGCGCCCGGCGGCGAGCCGCTGTTCGCGCTGGCCACCAACAAGATCGCGTCCGTGGTCGGCACGTCCGCCGCGATGCGCACCTACGCCCGGCAGACCACGATCGACTGGTCGGCGGCGTTGCCGATGGCGGTGGCGGCGTTCGCCGGCGCGGTGGGCGGTGCGGCGGTCGCGGGCGCGTTGGCACCCGGTGTGCTCAACGGTGTGGTGCTCGTCGCGTTGGTCGGCGTCGGCCTGTACACGTGGCGCAAGCCGGAGTTGGGCGCGGTCGAGACGCCCAGGCTCACGCGGGCCGCGCAGGTCGCCGCGATGGTCTCGGGCGGCGCGCTGATCGGCTTCTACGACGGGCTGGCCGGACCGGGCGCGGGCACGTTCCTGGTGTTCCTGCTCGTCGGCGTGGTCGGGTTCGCGTTCCTGCGCGCCTCGGCCACGGCCAAGGTCGTCAACGTGGCCACCAACCTGGGCGCGCTGCTCTACTTCATCCCGGCCGGGAAGGTGTTGTGGGGCCTGGGTCTGGTGCTCGCGCTGTGCAACGTGACCGGCGCGGTGTTCGGCGCGCGGCTGGCCGTGCGTCGCGGATCGGCGTTCGTGCGCCGGGTGTTCCTCACCGTCGTGGTGGCGCTGGTGGTCAGTCTGGGGTGGAAGGCGGCGATTGGATGAGCCGGAACGTCGCGCCCATCGGGTCGCCGACCGTGGTGAACCGGCCGAACCGTGACTCGACCACGTCGCCGACCGTGACGCCTCCCAGTTCCCGCACCCGGGCGGCCGCCGCGTCGGCGTCGGTCACCGCGAAGTAGGTCATCCAGTGCGGCGGGATCTCGGCGGGGATCTCGTTGGCCATCCCGAACACGCCGGCCACCGCGCGGCCGTCCACCCGGAACTGGGTGTACGGGAAGTCGGGCAACGGGTCCAGCCCCACGTCGAACACCTGCTGGTAGAACTCCGCCGCGCCGAACGGGTCACGGGTGGCCAACTCGTTCCACACCACCGAGCCGGGCTCGTTCACCACGTACGCCCCGATGTGCGTGCCGGCCTCCCACAACCCGAACGCCGCGCCGTACGGGTCCACCGCGATCGCGCCGCGACCGGGTCCGCCGGTGTCGAACTCCGGCACGAGCACCTTGCCGCCGTTGGAGTTCAGCTTGTCCAGCGACTCGTCCAGGTCGTCGGTGGCCAGGTAGGTCGTCCACACCACGGGGAACATCACGTCCGGTGGCATCTCACCGAACCCGGCCACGGGCAGCCCGCGCACCAGCGCCATCGTGTAGTGCCCGGTCTCCGGTCCGCCGATCTCGAAGTCCCAGCCGAACAGGCCGCCGTAGAACTCCATGGTGGCCTGGCGGTCGGTGGTCATCATGTCGACCCACGCGGGTGTGCCTGGCGAGTACGGGGAGTTCAGGTCGCTCATCTGCCCCACCGTCGCACCCGCCGCCCGGCTCCGCGAGTTGATCAACGCCGGGCCGGGCGTGATCGCGGCCGGCGCGGGTGGTCCGCGCCGACCGCGCCCGGCTACTCGTCCCGGTCCTCCGCGTCGTCCTTGCGGGGTCGGCCGCGCTTGGGCTGGGCGGCGGCCCCGGTGGGCTGGCGGCCCGCCTCGGCGAGCGCACGGCGGAGCAGGAACTCGATCTGGGCGTTCGTGCTGCGCAACTCGTCGTTCGCCCACCTCGTCAGCGCGTCGTGCACCGCCGGGTCGAGGCGCAGCAGGACGCTCTTGCGCTCGGCCACGTCAGGTGTACAACGACCCGGCGTTGACCACGGGTTGGGTGGATCGGTCGCCGCAGAGCACGACCAGCAGGTTCGACACCATCGCGGCCTTGCGCTCCTCGTCCAGTTCCACCACGTCCTCCTCGGCGAGCTTGGCCAGCGCGAGCTGGACCATGCCGACGGCACCCTCCACGATCCGCGACCGCGCCGCGACCACCGCGCCCGCCTGCTGGCGTTGCAGCATCGCGTGCGCGATCTCCGGAGCGTAGGCCAGGTGCGTGAGGCGGGACTCGATCACCTTCACCCCGGCGGACTGGACGCGTGCCGCGATCTCCACCGACAGCGTCTCGGTGATCTCGTCCGCGTTCTCCCGCAACGACAACCCGGCCTCCTCGTGGTTGTCGTACGGGTAGCTGGTCGCGATGTGCCGCACCGCGGTCTCGGTCTGGATGCCGACGAACCGCACGAAGTCGTCCACCTCGAACATCGCCCGCGCGGTGTCCTCGACCTGCCACACCACCACGGCGGCGATCTCGATCGGGTTGCCGTCGGCGTCGTTGACCTTGAGCGTCGCGGTCTCGTGGTTGCGGATGCGGGTCGACACCTTCACCTTCGTGGTGAACGGGTTCGCCCAGCGCAGGCCGTCCTGGCGGACGGTGCCGGTGTAGCGGCCGGCGAACTGCAGCACCCGCGACTCGCCCGGCGCGACGGTGAACAGCCCGACGGACACGACGCTGGTGCCGGCGACCAGCAGCGCGCCCGCGACGATCGCCGGGATGTTGGGCCCGTCGTCGCCCGGGATCGAGCCGAGGGTGATCAGCGCGGCGCTCGCCAGCGCCCCGACCACCACGCCCGCGAGCACGCCCCACCCGGATGGTGCCCGTGCTTCCTTCTCCCGCACCACCGGGACCGGCATCTGCACCGCAACGTCGGTGACGTCCATGTTCCACCCCTCGATCTCATATCGCCTGCTTAGCAAAGTGATATCACTTTTTCGGGTTGCCGGGCAAGTCGCGGCGGAACGAGGACCGAAGCTGACCGCAATGGCTCCTACTCTGGGCGCATGACCCCGGTACTGAGCCGGCGCGCGCTCGGCCGCGCCACCCTGGCCCGCCAGTTCCTGCTGGCCCGCACCGAGGCGACCGTGCCGGAGGTCGTGTCGCACCTGGTCGGCCTGCAGGCCCAGACACCGCACACCTGGTACACCGGCCTGTGGTCGCGCGTCGCCGGCTTCACCCCGGACCAGGCCGCCGACCTGCTCGTGCGGCGCGAGCTCGTGCGCATCGCGGTGATGCGGTCCACGATCCACCTGGTGACCGCCTCCGATGCGCTGCACCTGCGCCCGGTGGTCCAGCCCGCGCTCGACCGGGACCTGTTCCGCAACTTCACCCACGGCCGGGACATGCGCGGTCTGGACGTGGACGCCGTGGTGGCCGCCGGGCGCGCGTTGCTGGCCGAGAAGCCGCGCACCAACAAGGAGTTGGGCGCCCTGCTGCACGAGCGGTGGTCCGACCGGGCGCCCGCCGCGCTGGCCTACGCGATCCGGTGCCTGGTGCCGTTGGTGCAGGTGCCGCCGCGCGGGGTGTGGGGTCGCAGCGGCTCGATCGCGCACACGAGCGTGGAGACGTGGCTGGGCGAGTCGGTGGTGGACAAGCCGTCGGTGGACGGGGTGGTGCTGCGCTACCTGGCCGCGTTCGGGCCCGCGACGGTGAAGGACGTGCAGACCTGGTCCGGCCTGACCAGGTTGCGGGAGGTGGTCGAGGGGCTCCCGCTGCTGCGGCTGCGCGACGAGGACGGCCAGGAGCTGTTCGACCTGCCGGACGCGCCCAGGCCGGCGGAGGACGTGCCCGCGCCGGTGCGGTTCCTCTACGACTTCGACAACGTCCTGCTCTCGCACGCGGACCGGCGTCGGGTCGTCACGGACGACGTGCGTGCGCAGAACTACGAGCCGCACGGCCCCGTGCCGCAGTTCTTCCTGGTCGACGGTGTCACGGCGGGCGACTGGAAGCTGGACCGCACCAAGGACCTCGCCACGCTGGAGCTGCGGCCGTTCCACCGGCTGTCCGGGACGGACGAGCAGGAGCTGGAGCGGGAGGGCGAGCGGTTGCTGGCGTTCCTCGCGCCGGACGTGCCCCGGCACGAGGTCCGGACAACCGTGGCGGCCCTCACGCGTCCCTGACCGCATGGGGACGATCACCGTGCGTTCGCCGCGGGCGGAGGACAAGTGGCCGCTCGTCGACGTCCACGTCAAGGCCCGGCGCAGCTACTACGAGGGCCACCTGCCCGAGGCGGAGCTCGCGGAGTGGGAGCGGTCGGCGCGGGCGCGCGGCTACACCTTCGACCAGCCCGACCGGGTGTGGCTGTGCGCCGAGCTGGACGGCGCGCTCGTCGGGTTCGCGCTGGTCACGTCGAGCGGTGAGCTGGTGCAGCTCCAGGTCGACCCGGCGTCGTGGGGCAACGGCGTCGGCCGCGCGCTGCACGACGCGGCGGTGGGCTCGCTGCGGGACCTGGGCGTCGTCACGGCGCACCTCGACGTGTTCGCGGAGAACCACCGCGCGCTGCGCTTCTACCGCGACCGCGGCTGGCGCGAGGTCGGCCGGACCGACGAGGCGCCGGCCCACGTGCGGATGGCGTTGCGGCTGCCCGTGTGATGACCTTGGCGTCGTGGAGATCCTGAGCAGCCGCGTCCTCGTCCGCTCGACCGATCCCGAGCGCGCCACCGCGTTCTACCGGGACGTGCTCGGCCTGGCCGTGTCCCGCGAGTTCCCCGGCGGCACGGTGTTCTTCCTCGGCCAGGGGTTGCTGGAGGTCTCCGGCAGCTCCACCGAGGAGCCCACCGGAGCCACCGAGCTGTGGTTGCAGGTGCGTGACCTCGGACGAGCCGCCGCCGAACTCGCCGAGTACGTCGTCCGGCCGGCCCGGCGCGAGCCGTGGGGCATGGACGAGATGTGGATCACCGACCCGGACGGCCGGCGGATCGTGCTGGTCGAGGTGCCGGCCGACCACCCGCTACGCCGGGACACCCGCCAGTAGCTGCACCGCGGGGCCCACCACGCCGCCGTACTGGTGCAACGACGTGCGCACCCCGGTGAACCCGGCCGCCTCGGCCTGCTGGATCAGGTCGTACTCGGAGGTGTCCAGCACCCGCCGGTGCACCGAGACGACAAGCCGGCCACCGGGCCGCAGCACCCGGAACAGCTCGTGGAACGCGGCCGGCCGGTTGCCCCACAGCTGGAGGTTGTTCACCGAGACCACCACGTCCACCGAGTCCTCGGGCTGGCCGGTCCGCGTGGCCGCGCCCTCGCGCAGCTCGACCCGACCGGCCACGATCAGCTCGGCGCACCGGGTGCGGGCCTCGTCCAGCATGACCTGCGAGGGGTCCACGCCGATGGCCTTGAGCGCGCGTTCGCCGGCGAGCTTGAGCCCCACTCCCGGACCGGGGCCGAGCACCAGCACGACCTCCTCGGGCGTCGGCGCGGCCACCTCCGTGACGTGCTCCTCCACCTTCGCGTTCAGCACGGCCATCACCCGGCCGCCCAGCTCGCCGACCTTGCCGCGCGGGTGCCCGAACGCCGCGTCGAACGCCTTCATCAGGTTGTTCGCCATGCCACCAGGGTCGTCAGGCCGCGTTCCGACCGCATCCGGGATCGCCCCGAGGAGGTCCGGAGATGCGTCCCGGGATGTTTCCGGGGTGTCGTCACGGGGCGCTCAGCCACGCGTCGGAGAACGAGACGGCACGGCCCACCGGCCCGAGCCGGTGGATCAGCGCCAGCCCATCCGCCGCAGCGCGTCCACGACCAGCGAGAACCGCTCCGGCTCCAGCACCGAGCCCTCACGGCGGATGTCGACCTCGTCCAGCTCGAACACCCGGTCCAGCCGCAGGTAGGAGCGCCGGCCGTCGCGGTCCCAGCGACCGGTGCCCAGGTCGAGGCAGTCGTCCACCTCGTGCCGGTCGGGGGTCTTGCTGGTGAGCATCAGGCCGAGCAGCGCCCGGCGGTGCCTGCCGACGACCAGCAGCGGCCGGTCCTTGCCGCGGTCGGGGTCCTCCTCGAAGGGGACCCAGGCCCACACCACCTCGCCCGGGTCGGCCAGGCCGTCCAGGTCGGGGGAGTACTCCAGGGTGGCCGCCACCGCGGCCGTGTGTACCTCTCGGACCGCGCCCCTGACCGGGCGGGCGTCCTCACCGTTCGCGTGCACGGCGGGCAGCTTATGGCCTCGGTCACGCCCACGGGGAACGCCACGACGGCGTGACGTGAGATGCTGTGTCCAGTTGGGCACCCGTCCGTGCCCGATCGAATCAGGCCCCAGTTGAACTAGGCCCCCGTCCTTCCTGTGCGAGGAACCTGAGTGAGCACGTTCGCCGACCAGACGTTCACGCCTCCGGAGCTGATCCGGAACTTCTGCATCATCGCGCACATCGACCACGGCAAGTCGACCCTGGCCGATCGCATGTTGCAGCTCACCGGCGTGGTCGACGCCAGGGCGATGCGCGCGCAGTACCTCGACCGGATGGACATCGAGCGCGAACGCGGCATCACGATCAAGGCGCAGAACGTGCGGCTGCCGTGGCAGGTCGACGGCCGGGACCACGTACTGCACATGATCGACACGCCGGGTCACGTCGACTTCACCTACGAGGTGTCGCGCGCCCTGGAGGCGTGCGAGGGCACCGTGCTGCTGGTCGACGCCGCGCAGGGCATCGAGGCCCAGACGCTGGCCAACCTGTACCTGGCGATGGAGAACGACCTCACCATCATCCCGGTGCTGAACAAGATCGACCTGCCCGCGGCGGACCCGGACAAGTACGCCAAGGAGCTCGCGCACATCGTCGGCTGCGAGCCCGAGGAGGTGCTGCGCGTCTCGGCCAAGACCGGCCTCGGCGTCGGCGCGCTGCTGGACGAGGTCGTCAAGCGGGTGCCCGCCCCGGTCGGCGACGCCGACGCCCCGCCCCGCGCGATGATCTTCGACTCGGTGTACGACACCTACCGCGGCGTGGTCACCTACATCCGCGTGGTCGACGGCAAGATCACCCCGCGCCAGCGGATCCGGATGATGTCCACCAACGCGACCCACGAGCTGCTGGAAGTGGGCATCATCTCGCCCGAGCCGAAGGTCAGCGTCGGCCTCGGCGTCGGCGAGGTGGGCTACCTCATCACGGGCGTGAAGGACGTGCGCCAGTCGAAGGTCGGCGACACCGTGACGGCGGAGAAGAACGGCGCCACCCAGCCGCTGGCCGGCTACCGCGAGCCGCGCCCGATGGTCTACTCCGGCCTGTACCCGGTGGACGGCTCGGACTACCCGATCCTGCGCGAGGCGCTGGAGAAGCTGCAGCTCAACGACGCCGCGCTGACGTTCGAGCCGGAGACCTCGGCCGCGCTGGGCTTCGGCTTCCGCTGCGGCTTCCTCGGCCTGCTGCACCTGGAGATCACCCGCGACCGGTTGGAACGCGAGTTCGGCCTCGACCTGATCTCGACCGCGCCCAACGTGGTCTACCGCGTGGTCATGGACGACGGCACCGAGCACGTGGTGACCAACCCGTCCGACTGGCCCGACGGCAAGCGCGCCGAGGTGTACGAGCCGATCACCAAGTGCACGATCATCGCGCCCAGCGAGTACATCGGCGCGATCATGGAGCTGTGCCAGGCCAAGCGCGGCCAGCTGGGCGGCATGGACTACCTGTCCGAGGACCGCGTCGAGCTGCGCTACACCATGCCGCTCGGCGAGATCATCTTCGACTTCTTCGACGCCCTGAAGTCGCGCACGCGCGGTTACGCGTCGTTGGACTACGAGGAGTCGGGCGAGCAGGACGCCGAGCTGGTCAAGGTGGACATCCTGCTCCAGGGCGAGCCGGTCGACGCGTTCAGCGCGATCGTGCACAAGGACTACGCCTACGCCTACGGCACCAGGATGGCCTCGAAGCTGCGCGAGCTGATCCCGCGGCAGCAGTTCGAGGTGCCGATCCAGGCGGCCGTCGGCGCCCGGGTGATCGCCCGCGAGACGATCCGCGCCATCCGCAAGGACGTGCTCGCGAAGTGCTACGGCGGCGACATCACGCGCAAGCGCAAGCTGCTGGAGAAGCAGAAGGAAGGCAAGAAGCGGATGAAGATGGTGGGCCGCGTCGAGGTCCCCCAGGAAGCCTTCGTCGCCGCTCTGTCCACCGACGACTCCGGCGGCAAGGACAAGGGCAAGAAGTAGTACCACCGGCCAAATCCGCGCCGACCGGCACATCTTCGGGTGATCCGGTCGGCGCGGAGGGGTTTTGTGGCCCTTTTCTCCTGCCATGGTTGGCGCACCAACCGGGAGGAGGGGACCATGACCGTCATGGTCGGACAAGAAGGCAGCTCCTACACGGTCGAGGACCTGGAGGGCATGCCTGATGACGGACGCCGTTACGAACTCATCGACGGGCAGCTCTACGTGAGCCCGGCACCGGGCTACCGGCACCAGGAGATCGTGGCGGAGCTTTGTGGGCGTTTGCGAGCGGCGTGCCCGAAGGACTTGACTGCGCTGCCGGCTCCGTTCACCGTGCAGGTGTCCTCGAAGACCGAGGTGCAGCCTGATGTCCTCGTCGGCCGTCGAGCCGACTTCACCGACAAGTTGTTGCCCGTCGCGCCATTGCTGGCGGTGGAAGTGCTCTCACCGAGCACGGGTATCCGCGACCTCACGATCAAGAAGAACGCCTACGAGCGCATGGGCGTGATCAGCTACTGGGTGATCGACCCGCTGGAGCCCGTGCTGGCGGTGTTCGAACTCGACGCCGAGGGCTGCTACCAGCAGGTGGCCGAGGTTCAGGGGGAGAAGCCGTTCGACGCGACGCTGCCGTTCCCGGTGCGGATCGTGCCCGCCGAGCTGCTCGGCACCTTGTGGGAAGACGGGGAAGAATGACAGAAGGGCCCTCAGGACGCCCCTGTCCTGAAGGCCCTCGAAGGGGTGCGGCGGCTCAGCTGTGGTTGCGGAGCATCCCGCTGAGCGCGTGGCGGCGGAGGATCGCTTCGATCTCACGCGCCTCGTGGCCGGAGTGCCGGGCGAGGATGGCTTCCATGTCCATCCGGGCGCTCGGGGTGTCGTAGGCGGCCAACTCGCGGTTCAGCTGCGCTTCACGCTTGCGGAGCTGCCGCCGGGTGGCGAGGTACGTGCGAACGGTCTTCAGAGCGTTGGTCATGTCGCCTTTCGGTCGTCTTCTCTGTATCGGTTCACCTACTATGATGCCGCACGTCAGGGGCTTGTGCTGCCACTTCGGGCGTGATCTCTGCCGCAACTGTCACGGGCACGTGAAGAGGGCCTCACCGCCCGAGGATGTCGAGCGCCCGCGCGTACTTCGCCCGCAGCCGGTCCTGGGTGGCGGTGTCGAGCAGGGCCAGCCGCGGCGGTGACGTGTTGTCGGCGATGTCGGCCCGCTTGACCTGCACCGCGACCGGGTCGGTCCGCACCCGCGCCAGGTAGTCCTCCTGGGTCTCGCCGTCGCGGTGGCTCAACGCGAGGACAGTCGCCACCACCTCCGGCGGGCACCCGGCGGCGAGCAGGTCGTCGGCGGTGACGGCGGTGTCCTCGACCACGTCGTGCAGCACGGCCGCCATGCGCGCGTGCTCGCCGGACACCCGGCCCATCACGCGCAGCGGGTGGCCGATGTAGGGCTGGCCGGACTTGTCGACCTGCCCGTCGTGGGCGGCCCGGGCGATCCGGATCGCGTCATCAACGGTGAACGTCATCGGATCATTGTTCACACCCTTGACAAGCCCTAGTGGTCTAGTCCATTTTTCGGGTGGCCCACGTCACCTGTGCTGGGCCTTGGCCGCCGACGAGAACGTGGAGGTGGACGTGGTTCCGAGGACGAGACGCGCACTGGGCGCGGTGCTGGCGGGTCTGCTGGCCATCGCGGGCCTGACCCTGGTGGTCGTGGGCAGCGCGTCGGCCGCCAACCTGGTCGCCAACCCCGGCTTCGAGAGCGGGACGAGCGGGTGGACGTGCAGTGCGGCGGCGACGGCGGTGGCCACGACCAAGCGCAGCGGCACGCAGGCGATGGCGGGCACCCCCGCCGGTCAGGACAACGCGCGCTGCTCGCAGACGATCTCCGTGCAGGCCAACACCGCCTACAAGCTGTCCGCGTGGGTGCAGGGCAGCTACGTGTACCTCGGCGTGACCGGCACCGGCAGCGGTGACAAGAGCACCTGGACGCCCGGTTCGGCGGGCTTCGGCCAGCTCTCGATCGACTTCACCACCGGCGCGACCGGCAGCGTCACGATCTACGTGCACGGCTGGTACGGCCAGCCGACGTTCTACGCCGACGACGTGAGCCTCGACGGCCCCGGCACCCCGCCGACGAGCACCACGACCAGTACGACCACGACAACGACGACCACCACGACAACCACCACGACCACGGGCAACCCGGACCCGTCCCTGCCCAAGCACGTGCTCACCGGCTACTGGCACAACTTCGACAACGGCTCGCGGCTGCTCAAGCTCGCCGACGTGCCCACCACCTACGACATCGTGGCCATCGCCTTCGCCGACGCCACCACCACGCCCGGCGCGGTCTCGTTCACCCTCGACCCGACGCTGTCGAGCAAGCTCGGCGGCTACACCGACGCCCAGTTCAAGGCCGACATCCGCACGCTCAAGGCGCGCGGCCAGAAGGTGATCATCTCGGTCGGCGGCGAGAAGGGCACCATCAGCGTCGGCAACTCGACCGCCGCGACCAACTTCGCCAACAGCGTCAAGGCGTTGATCGCGAACTACGGGTTCGACGGCGTGGACATCGACCTGGAGAACGGCGTCAACGCCACCTACATGGCGCAGGCGTTGCGGGCGATCCACGCGGGCGGCGGCAAGGTCATCGCGATGGCGCCGCAGACCATCGACATGCAGTCCACCGGCCAGGAGTACTTCAAGCTGGCGCTGGCGGTGAAGGACATCCTCACCGTGGTCAACCTGCAGTACTACAACTCCGGCAGCATGTTGGGCTGCGACCAGAAGGTCTACGCCCAGGGCACGGTGGACTTCCTGGTCGCGCTGGCCTGCATCCAGCTGCAGAACGGCCTGCGCCCCGACCAGGTCGGTCTCGGCCTGCCCGCCTCGCCGTCCGGTGCGGGCGGCGGGTACCAGTCGCCCGCCAACGTCAACGCGGCGTTGAACTGCCTGGCCAAGGGCACGAACTGCGGTTCGTTCAAGCCCTCTCAGACCTGGCCCGGCATCCGCGGCGCGATGACGTGGTCGATCAACTGGGACGCCTCGAACAACTGGCAGTTCGCCAACGTGGTGGCACCCCACCTCGACACGTTGCCCTGACCCGGACGCCGCCCTGCCCTGAACGGAGAACACACCGCTCCTGGACGTAGGACTCTCGTGGCTCGGGCGTAGGACTCTCGCGAGAGTCCTACGCCCAGCACGCGCGAGTCCCGCGTTCGCGACACCCGAGTTCAACGCTCGGACCCCGCCGTTTTGCGCACGAACGCCGTGGACCTGCCACTACGTGACCACGGCTGTGGCGCGGGTTAGGGTCGGCGCCATGTTGGACCGACTCGAAGTGCCCGTCATCGCCGCACCGATGGCCGGCGGGGCGTCCACGCCCGCGCTCGTGGCCGAGGTCGGTCGCGCGGGTGGTCTCGGGTTCCTGGCCGCCGGCTACCTGTCGGTCGAGGCGGTCGCCGAGCAGGTCACCGCCACCACCGCGCTGACCGACCGGCCGTTCGGGGTCAACCTGTTCGTCCCCGGCCCCCGGTCCACCACCGACCTGTCCGGCTACCGCGACCGCGTCACGGCGCAGTCGCCCACCGAGCCGGGCGAACCCCGGTGGGACGACGACTCCTACGCCGCCAAGCTGGAACTCCTGATGGCGCTGCGCGTCCCGGTGGTCTCGTTCACGTTCGGCCTGCCCAACCCCGAGGACGTGCACCGACTGCACGCCGCCGGCTCCACGGTCGTCGTCACGGTCACCACCCCGCAGGAGGCCGCGCAGGCGGCCCAGGTCGGCGCGGACGCGCTGTGCGTGCAGGGCAGCGAGGCGGGCGGGCACCGCGGCACGTTCGCCGACGACGGCGTCTCACCCGGCGGCGGCGAGCTGTTCGGCGTGCTGGCGGCGCTGCGCCTGGTCCGCGCCAAGGTGGACCTGCCGCTGATCGCGACCGGTGGCCTGGTGCACGGCGCGGACGTCGCCGCCGTGATCACCGCGGGCGCGGTCGCGGCGCAGCTGGGCACCGCGTTCCTGGCCACGCCGGAGGCCGGTACGTCCGCCGCGCACCGCCAGGCCCTCGCCGAAGGCACCCGCCGCACCGCGTTGACCAGGGCGTTCAGCGGGCGTCCGGCACGGGGTCTGGTGAACCGGTTCCTGGTGGAGAACCAGGAGCAGGCGCCCGCCGCGTACCCGGAGGTGCACCACCTGACCAAACCGGTGCGCGCGACCGGCGACCCGGAGCTGATGTCGTTGTGGGCCGGGCAGACCTACGCGCTGGTCCGACCGGCCCCGGCCGCCGAGGTCGTGGCCCGGCTGGTCGCCGAGGCGCGCCAAGCCCTTTCCGTCGCGATCACGCGCTTTTCCCCGGTCTAGCACCACAGAATGGCGACGTGACCACCGCGCGCGAGCTCGCCGACGAGATGCTGACCCTGGTGCTGGACGCCGATCCCGTCATGGCGACGCTGCTGGGCATACCGGGCTGGGACAACCGGCTGCCGGACCCGAGCGTCGACGGCGGGCGTGTGCTGCGCGCACGCGCCGAGGACATCGCGCGGCGGGCGCGGGCCGAGGACGACGACCCGGTGACGCGTGCGGTGGTCGTGCAACAGGCGTGGACCCTGGTGCACCGCCTCGACTCGCACCTGGTCGAGCACACCCACGCCGAGGGCCTCAGCGCGCCGCTGGCAGTGCTGCTCGCCGCGTTGCCGCTGGTCCGCCCCGTCGACGACCAGGCGCGGCAGGCCTACCTGACCCGGCTGTCGTCGCTGCCCGCGTACCTGGACGCCCTCACCCGACGGCAACGCGACTCCGTCCGAAGACCGCTCAGGCACCTCGTGGAGGCCGCCGCCCACCGGATCGACCGCTACCTGGCCGACGACGACGACCCGTTGGGCACGCCGTTGCACGACACGCCGTTCGTCGCGGTGTGCGCCCGGCTGTTGCACGAGACGGTGCGCCCCGCCATCGCCCGCTACCGCGACTTCCTGCGCGCCGAGCTGGTCGACCGCGGCCGCGGCGAGGACCAGCCCGGCCTGTGCTGGCTGCCCGACGGCGACCTGATCTACGGGGACCTGGTCGGCATGTACACCACCACCGGCCACACGCCGGAGGAGCTGCACCGGATCGGCCTGGACCTGGTCGAGGAGCTGGACCGGGAGTAC
This sequence comes from Actinosynnema sp. NPDC050801, assembly GCF_040673975.1. Taxonomy (NCBI): domain Bacteria; kingdom Bacillati; phylum Actinomycetota; class Actinomycetes; order Pseudonocardiales; family Pseudonocardiaceae; genus Actinosynnema; species Actinosynnema sp. NPDC050801. The sequence goes on from NZ_JBFAQZ010000004.1 coordinate 361,017, forward strand.
GAGGAGATCGGCTGCCGGGTGTTCGGCCCGATCACGGCCGCGGGCGTGCGCGCCCGCCTGCTCGCCGACCCGCGGCTGCGCTGGCGCGGCGCCGACGACATGGTGTCGCTGGCCGAGGCCACGATCGCGCGCGCCGAGGAGGTCGCGGACGACTGGTTCGGCACGGTGCCGGCGGCGCGGTGCGCGGTCGAGGTGGTGCCGGCGGCGGAGGCGCCGACCGCGCCGCTGGCCTACTACGTGGACCCGGCGATGGACGGCTCCCGCCCGGGCACCTACTTCGTCAACACCCACCAGGCCGAGCTGCGCGAGCGGTTCAGCGCCGAGTCCACCGCGTTCCACGAGGGCGTGCCGGGCCACCACTTCCAGATCGCGCTCGCCCAGCAGCTGCCCGACCTGCCGCTGCTGCGCCGGTTCGCCTCCATCGAGGCCTACCTGGAGGGCTGGGCGCTCTACGCCGAGCGGTTGGCCGACGAGATGGGCCTCTACAGCGACGACGTGGCGCGGCTGGGCATGCTGTCGGGCGACTCGCTGCGCGCCGCCCGCCTGGTGGTCGACACCGGTCTGCACGCGATGCGCTGGACGCGCCGGCAGGCCGTGGACTACCTGCGCGCCAACGCCGTCATGCCCGACGTCGACATCTTCTCCGAGGTCGACCGGTACATCGAGAACCCCGCGCAGGCGCTGTCCTACATGGTGGGGCGGCTGGAGATCCAGCGCCTGCGCGGTGTGGCGGAGCGGAGGCTGGGCGACCGCTTCGACATCAAGGCGTTCCACGACCTCGTGCTGCGCGGCGGGCCGCTGCCGATGGCCGTGCTCGCGGACGTGGTCGACGACTGGTGCGACTCAGTCCTCGGTGTCAGCCGAGGGGTTGTTGACGGCCGAGGGGTTGTTGAGGACTGACCGGCGCCTGCTGTAGGCGAAGTACACGACCAGTCCGAGGCCGAACCAGACGGCGAAGCGCAGCCAGGTCTCCGGCGCCAGGAACGTGATCAGCCACAGCGAGAACACCACGCCGATGATCGGCACGACCGGCATGCCCGGCGTCTTGAACGTGCGCGGCAGGTCCGGCTGCTTGTACCGCAGCACGATCACCGCGATGCAGACCACCACGAACGCCAGCAGGATGCCGATGTTGGTCAGCTCGGCGGCCTCGGCGATGGGCAGGAAACCCGCGATGACCGCGGACGCGATGCCGAGCACCCACGTGGTGCGCGTCGGCACGTGCTTGACCGGGTGCGTCTTGGCGAACCACTTCGGCAGCAGGCCGTCGCGCGACATCGAGTAGCCGACGCGCGCGGCGCCCATGAGGAACGTGAACAGCACCGTCGTGATGCCCAGCACGGCGCCGACCGAGATGATGATGCCCAGCGCCGGCAGGCCGATGTCGGAGAACGCCGAGGCGAACGCGCTCTCCGCGTCCACGTCCTTGTAGTTGACCATGCCGGTGAGCACGAGGCAGGCCAGCACGTAGAGCACCATCGAGATGGCCAGCGAGTAGATGATCGCCTTCGGCATGTGCCGCTGCGAGTCCTTGGACTCCTCGGCGGCCGTGCTCATCGCGTCGTAGCCGAACACCGCGAAGAACACCGTGGCCGCGCCGGTGAGCGCGCCGGACAGGCCGAACGGGAAGAACGGGTCGTAGTTGCCGGTGTTGATGTGGAACGCGCCGACCACGATCACCAGCAGCACCACGGCGACCTTCAGGTACACCAGGGTCGTCTCGAAGCGGGCCGCGTTCTTCATGCCCGTGTTGAGCACGAACGCGATCAGCAGGCACAGCAGCACGGCGAACAGGTTGACCTTGTAGCTGCCCGCCGCGACGTCACTGCCCTCCGTGCCGGGCGCGCCGAGCATCCACACGGGCAGGTCGATGCCCAGCAGGTTCAGCAACTCGTTGAAGTAGCCGCTGATGCCGATCGCGACCACGGCCACGATCGCGGTGTACTCCAGCAGCAGGTCCCACCCGATGAACCAGCCGACGATCTCGCCGAGCACGGCGTAGCCGTAGGTGTAGGCGGAGCCGGCCCTGGGGATCAGGCCCGCGAACTCCGCGTAGGAGAACGCGGCGGCGGCGCTGGCGATGCCCGCCACCAGGAACGAGATCAGCACGGCGGGGCCCGCGGTCTTGTTGGCCACGGCGCCCGCCAGCGAGAAGATGCCCGCGCCGATGATGCCGCCGATGCCGATAGCGGTGAGCTGCCACAGCCCCAGGGTCCGGGTCAGCGCCGTCTTCTCGTCACTGATCTGCTCGATCGGCTTGCGGCGGAACACGCCGCTGCCCCGGCCGAATCCGTCCTGCACCGTCATTCGTCCGACTCCCTCGGTGGATTGGTGTGCGGCGAACCGTACGCCGGTCAACGGACACCGGGTTTGTTCGATCGCACCATTCGAGGGGGTGTTTTTGTCCGGACGGACGATTGTGGCTCAGTCGCGGGCGAACACGATCTTGCCCGCCGTCTCGCCGTCGAGCATCGCGCGCAAGCCCTCCTCGGCGCGGTCGAACGGCAGCTCCGCGCCGATCTGCGGGCGCAGGCCGTTGAGGTCGCAGAACGCCAGCAGGTCGCCCAGCTCCTCCCGCGTGCCCATGGTGGAGCCGACCACCCGCAGCTGCAGGAAGAACAGCCGCTGCAGCTCGGCCGCCGACGCGTCACCGCTGGTCGCGCCGGAGATCACCACGATCCCGCCCGGCTTGAGCGACTTCATCGAGTGCGACCAGGTGGCCTTGCCGACGGTCTCGAACACCGCGTCCACCCGTTCGGGCAGCCGCGCGCCGGACTCGAACGCCTGGTGCGCGCCCAGGCTCTCGGCCAACGCGCGCTTCTCCTCCGTGCGACCGGTCACCCACACCCGGAACCCCGCCGCCCGGCCCAGCTGCACCAACGCGGTCGAGACGCCACCGGACGCGCCCTGCACCAGCATCGTCTGACCCGGGCGCAGACCCGACTTCACGAACAGCATCCGGTAGGCGGTCAGCCACGCCGTGCCCATGCACGCCGCCTCGGCGAAGCTCAGCCCCGCCGGCTTGGGCAGCGCGTTGCGCGCCGGGACGACGACGTGGTCGGCGAACGTGCCCTGGTACTTCTCGGTGAGCAGCGTGCGGCGGGGGTCCAGCGTCTCGTCGCCGGTCCAGCCCGGGTCGCCGATCACCGAGTGCAGCACGACCTCCGTGCCGTCCTCCAGCACGCCCGCGCCGTCGCAGCCCAGGATCATCGGGAACCGCTCGGCCTTGATGCCCACGCCGCGCAGCGTCCACAGGTCGTGCATGTTCAGGCTCGCCGCTCGCACGGCCACCTTCACCCAGCCCGACGGGACCTCGGGATCCGGCCGTTCGCCCACGCGCAGGGCGGCGATCGGGTCTTGCGGGCTCGGCTCGGCTGCGTAGACGGCGAACATGCGGGCAACTTACCGAGTGGTAGTGATCCGCGTGCGGTGAAGCGCGTCACGCGACTAGGCTCGGCGGCGTGGTGGACGCGTTCGAGCAGTGGTGGGACGGGGTGGAGCTGTGGATGGCGCAGCTGGCCTTCCCGTTCCAGTTCGGGCTGCTCATGGTCGTGCTGCTACCGCTGTGCCTGGGTGTGGCGCGGTTGATCGACCGGGTCGTGGACAACGCCTCGACCAGGTTCAACCCGGTGCCCAAGGTCGACCCGGCCGGTGACCAGGCGCAGCCCGCGAAGGTGGACCCGAGCCGTCCTTCGTAGGCTCAACGACCGTGACCCCCGCCCGGCGGCTCTCCGTCGCACTGCTCGGCCTGATCGCCCTCGTCGTGGTCGGCTACTTCGCCAAGGACATCACCGGCACGTCGTCCGACCCCGCTCCACCCCCGGGCGCCGCCTCGACCGTGCCGGGCGCGGCCTCCGGGCTGCCGGTCGAGCCGCTGTCCGGCCTGCCCGCGCAGGTGAAGGCCACCTGGGAGCTGATCGGTGAGGGCGGGCCGTTCCCGTACCCGCGCAACGACGGCGTGACGTTCCAGAACCGCGAGAAGCGGCTGCCCGCGAAACCGTCCGACTACTACCGGGAGTACACCGTGCCGACACCGGGCAGCGACGACCGGGGCGCGCGGCGGCTGGTGACCGGGTCGTCCGACGAGGTGTACTACACGGCCGACCACTACGAGTCGTTCGTCGTCGTGGACGTGCGCAAATGACCTACCGACACGTGGTGCGCCGCGGCGCGCGCTCGAAGCGGGCAGCCATCGGGGCCATCGCGGAGGCGTTGAGCTTCCCCGACTGGTTCGGGGGCAACCTGGACGCGCTGCACGACTGTCTGACCGACCTGTCGTGGCTGCCGGAGGGCGAGCACGTGCTGGAGTGGGAGGGCGGGAACGCCGACGTGGAGGCCGTGCTGGCCGACGCGGTGACGCGCACCGCCGAACTCGGGGACCGCGTGCTGACCGTCGTGTACACCGACTGAGTCATCCCGGCCCGCTCGCGCTGCGGGGATCCCCCGACGGCGGCACAGTCCAGCCATGAACCACCCGGTACTGCGCCTGGTCGCCGCCACGGCGCTCACGCTGACCTTCGCCGTCCCCGCCCGCGCCGAGGAGCCGGGCTGCGACTACCTGGAACCGTTCACGCCGTTCGACGTCGTCGGCGGCGACAACCCGGTCGTCATGCAGAACGGCCGGACCGTCGAACTCCGCGCGTCCAACCGCACCCGCTGCGCCTGGGGGCGGTTGAGCGAGGCCAAGCCCGCCGAGGAGATCTGGACCGATCGCAAGAACCTCGACGGGTCCGGCTACGAGGGGTTCCTCGGTCACACCAGGGTCGCGTCCGGCACCGGCGCGCACACCGAGGCGTTCGGCAACGACCGCAAGCTGATGCGGGCGTGCGGGTCGTCCGAGGGCACGATCGAGTGCACCGGCTGGTTCTAGCCGTCCGCCCTCCGGGTGTCGCTCCCTTCCGGGCTTGCGTCTTCAGGGCCGGTGGGCACCCACGACGGCTTGCGCTTGCCCACGAACGCGGCGATGCCCTCCTGGCCCTCGGCGCCGCCGAAGTGCCGTGCGGACAGGGCCAGCATGTCGGCGAACACCTCGTCCAGGTCGCCGGACCGCGGTTCCCGGAGCATCCGCTTGGTGGCGGCCAAGGCGTTCGGCGCGCCCAGCGCGAGCATGTCGGTGTAACGGGTGACCTCGGCGTCGAGGTCGTCGGCGGGCACGGCCGAGTTGATCAGACCGATGGCCGCGGCCCTCGGCGCGGCGAACGTCTCGCCGGTCAGGAACAGTTCGTGCGCGGCGCGCGGCAGCAGGCGGGGCAGCACGGTCACCGAGATGACGGCGGGCACCACGCCGATGCGGACCTCGCTGAACGCGAACGTCGCCGTGTCCACCGCGACCGCGATGTCGCACGCCGCGACGAGGCCGACGCCACCCGCGCGTGCCGGGCCCGCCAGCCGTGCGACGACGGGCTTCGGGCTGGTCCACAGCTGCGCGAGGATCGCGGGGAACTCGTTGACCCCCTGCTCGCCGGCGCTCGCGCCGCCCGCCTCCTTGAGGTCCATGCCGGAGCAGAACACCGGTCCGGTGTGGCTCAGCACGACCACGCGCACGGCGTCGTCGGCCGCGGCGGTCTTCAGGTGCCCGGTCAGGTCGGCGCGCAGGCGTGCGGACAGGGCGTTGCGGTTGTGGGGGGAGTCCAGCGTGATCGTCGCGATGCCACGCCGCACCTCGTAGTGGACCAGCTCGTCTGCCATGGGCGCACTCTACGATCCCCGGTGGATTGACAGTGTGCTGTCAAAATGACAGGATACTGTCATGACAACGAAGACGGTCCACCTCGCCGTGTACGACACGCTGGCCGACTGGGAGTTCGGGTACGCGACGGCGCAGATCAACACGCCGCAGTTTCAGAAGGTGCCCGGTCTCTACCGGGTGCGGACCGTCGGCGCGACGCTGAACCCGGTGACGTCCATCGGTGGCCTGCGGATCACGCCGGACCTGGCGTTGGCCGACGTCGACCCGGCCGACAGCGCGATGCTGATCCTGCCCGGCGCGGACACCTGGGAGAGCGGTGACAACGCGGTGTTCGCCGCGGCGGCGCGGCGGTGGCTGGACGCGGGCGTGCCGGTGGCGGCGATCTGCGGCGCGACGATCGGGCTGGCGGCCGAAGGCCTGCTCAACGACCGCGCGCACGGCGGCAACGCGGTGGAGCAGCTGGCGTCCGTGCCCGGGTACACCGGTGCGTCGCTGTTCAGCGGTGAGCGCGCGGTGCGGGCGGACGGCGTGATCACGGCCGGTGCGGCGTCGGCGCTGGAGTTCGCGCGGGAGATCTTCGTGGAGCTGGACCTGTACGAGCCGGCCGTGCTGGAGGCGTGGTACGGCCTGTACCGCACGGGCGACCCGTCGTGGTTCGGCAAGCTCGTCGCCGCGGTGTCGTGAACGAGACCGTGAGCGAGACCGCGGGTGGTGCCGTGGACGAGGTCGAGCCGCGGACGGAGGCGGGGGACGTGCTGACGGAGGTCATCATGCGCACGTTCCGCCTCTACGGCGGGTTCCTGGAGGCGGCGGAGGTGATGACGAGGCCGGTCGGCCTCACCGCCGCGTGGTGGCAGGTGCTGGGCGCGGTCCTGCGCCGACCGCTGCCGGTGTCGGGCATCGCCCGGGAGATGAGCCTGACCAGGCAGAGCGTGCAGCGCATCGCCGACCTGCTGGTGTCGAAGGGCCTGGCCGAGTACCTGCCCAACCCGGCGCACAAGCGGGCCAAGCTGTTCCGCCCCACGGCCGCCGGCTACGAGGCCGTCTCCCGTCTGGCGCAGGCACAGCACGCGTTCACCAACCGCATCTCGGCCCAGGTGGACCTGGAGGAGCTGCGCACCACCCTCAAGGTGATGGAACGCCTGGTCACCGCCCTGGAATCGGACACCTGACCGCGAGAGTCCAACCCCCACCCCGCGCGAGTCCTACGTCCAGGTCTCGCGTGTCCTACGTTCGGAACCCCCGAGTTCAACGCTCAGAACACCGTCCGGCCGTCCTGAGCGTTGAACTCGGGGGTCCTGAACGTAGGACACGGGCGTTCTGAACGTAGGACACGCGCGACGCGAACGTAGGACACGCGCGTTCTGGAGGTAGGACACGCGCGGGGTTGGAGGTAGGACGCGCGGTTAGGCGGAGTGGGCCAGTGGGGCGGACGCCGCGGCCTCGTAGCGGTGCAGGACCAGTTCGGCCACCTCGGGGTCCGGGCCGAGTGGCGGGGCGATGATCGCGTCCCCGCCGGCCAGCCGGGCCACCCGGTCCGGGAGGAAGCCCGGTGCCAGGAACCACGACGCCACGGCGATGCGACGGGCACCCTGGGCACGCAGGCGCGCCACGGCCGTGGGCACGTCCGGTTGCGCGGCGGAGGCGAAGGCCGCTGTCACGCCCGCCCAGCCGGAACCCGCGGCCCAGCGGGCGGCGATCGACGACACCAGGGCGTTGGCCGGGGGGTGCGACGAACCCGCGCCGGCCAGGACCACGCCCAGCGTGCGATCACGGGACCGGACACCGACCGACGCCAGCCGGCGCAACGCCGCCGACTCCAGCCGGGGATCCGGGCCGAGCACGTCGGAGATCGTCACGTCCAGGCCGGGCAGGCAGGCGTCCGCGACCGCGCTCGGCACGTCCACCCGCGCGTGGAAGGCCTTGCCCAGCAACAAAGGCACCACCACGGCCGAACGGTGACCGTCCGCGTACACACCACGCAGCACGTCACCCAGCAGTGGCACCGAAAGGTCCAGGAACGACCCGCGCACGTCCACCGACGGCGCCAACGCCCGCACCACGTCCAACAGCTCGTGCACGGTCGCCGCCGACCGGGGATCACGACTGCCGTGCGCCACGGCCACCAGCGCGGTCACAGGGCGCCCGTCAATCCGCGCGCCCGCAGCACCGCCCGCTCCAACGGCCGGAACACCAGCAGCTCGATGCCCACGCCCACCAGCAGGATCAGGAAGATCGCCGCGATCACCATCGAGATGTCGTTCAACGCCGACCCGTTGTGCAGGTACTGCCCCAGCCCCTCGCCGAGCTGCGGCGACGTGGCGATGATCTCCGCGGCCATCAGCGACCGCCACGAGAACGCCCACCCCTGCTTCAACCCGGCCAGGTACCCGGGCAGGGCGGCGGGCAGCAGGATGTGCCGTGCCGCGGCCATCCGACCGGCGCCCAACGCCTGACCGACCCGCGGCAACAGCGGCGGGATCTGGTCGACGCCCGACACCAGGCCGTTCGCGATGGACGGCACGGAACCCATCAGCACCACGAAGTAGATGGTCGCGGGCGTCGCGCCGAACCACAGGATGCCCGCCGGCACCCACGCCACCGACGGCAGCGACTGCAGGCCGGTCAGCAACGACCCGATGGCCGCGCGCACCACCCGCACCTTGGCGATCAGCAGGCCCAGTGGCGTGGCGATCACCACGGCGGTGAGGAACCCGAGCACGGCGCGGCTCACCGAGGTCCAGAGCACCTCGAACGCCCGGCCGGTCTCGATCGCCTCGGCCACCGCCGCCCACACCGACCCGGGCGCGGGCAGCTGGTACTCCGGCCAGAACGCCAGCGCCCACAACGCCTGCCACACGCCGAGCAGCAGGGCGAACGCGATCAGCGGCGGCACGGCCGTGCGGAGGAACCGCTTGCGGAACGACGGCCGCTGCTCACCGGACGGCGCGTCGAGCGCGTCCAGACCGGCGCCGACGGCCGCGAGGTCGGTGTCAAGCTGCGGCATGACCGCTGATCACCTCTCGCAGGTGGGTCGTGATGTCCTCGATGACGGCGGGCTCGTCGCAGTCCACGGTGGACCACTCGCGCACCACGCGGCCCGGGCGGGACGACAGCAGCACGACCCGCTGGCCCAACCGGACGGCTTCGCGCACGTCGTGCGTGACGAACACGATCGCCGTGGACGTCTCCCGCCACACCCGCACCAGCTCCGCCTGGAGCACGTCGCGGGTGATGGCGTCCAGCGCGGCGAACGGCTCGTCCATCAGCAGCAGACCCGGCGTGCCGTCCTCGGCGCTGCCGAGCGTGGACGCCAGGGCGCGCGCCAGTGCCACGCGCTGCCGCATGCCGCCGGACAGCTCGTGCGGGCGCTTGTGGCCCGCGCCGACCAGCCGGACCAGCGACAGCAGCTCGCTGGCCTTCTCCCGCCGCGGGCCCCGCTTCAGGCCCGCCAGCCGCAGCGGCAGCTCGACGTTGCGCGCCGCGGTCAGCCACGGCATCAGCGCGGCCTCCTGGAACATCACGGCGGGCCGCGACGTGGTCAGCTCGATGCGGCCGGAGGTGGGCGCGTCCAGCCCGGCGACCAGGTTCAGCAAGGTCGACTTGCCGCAGCCGGACGCGCCCAGCAGGCACACGAACTCGCCCGGGGCGACCGACAGGTCGACGCCGTCGAGCGCGACGACGCCGGCCGAGCCGTGGCCGAAGACCTTCCGCACCCCGGACAAGGTCACCGCGGCGTCCACGTCGGACAAGGCCGCTGGGGTCTCAAGCGTGGCGGTCATGGTGTGCCTGCCTTCCTCGAGTTACTTCTTGTCCAGCCCGGCGGTGTCCACGGTCGGCTTGCCCGCCGCCGAGAGCACCTTGTTCAGCAACGTGAAGTCGGCGAGACCGGCCACGTTCGCGGCCTCCTTCGCCACGCCCGCGGTGACGGCGTCCTGCGCCAACCGCGGGAAGCTCTTGGCCTGCGGGTCCAACGTCAGCTCGATGTTGTCGAACGCCCGGTCCAGCACCGGGTCGCCCAGCGCCTTGCCGGTGAGCTGCTTCAACGCGTTGTTGACGACCTGCTTGGCCTCGACCTCGTTGTTCAGCGCGAAGTCGGTGGCCGCGAGGTGGCCGCGCAGCAGCGCCTCGACCGTCTGCGGGTGCTCCCGCAGGAACTTCGCCCGCACGAGGATCACCGTGGTCGGGAACTCGCCGCCCTCCCACAGGTCCTTCTCGTCCAGCAGCACCTTCGCGCCCGCCTCCAGCACCAGCCGTGACGACCACGGCTCCGGCGCCCACGCACCGTGGATGTCACCGCGCTTGAACAGGTCCAGCGACTGCGAGTTCTCGACGTTGGTCACCTGCACGTCGAGCTTCTCGTCGGCCAGCCACTTCTTGAGCGCGACGTCCTGCGTGTTGCCCAGCTGCGGGCTGGTGAGGATCTTGCCGTTCAGGTCGGCGGGCGAGGTGATCTCGGGCTTGACCACGAGTTGCGCGCCGCCCGACGTGGCCCCGGAGACCAGCCTGACCGCCTCGCCGTTCGACTTGGCGTAGGCGTTGATCGCGGGGCCGGAACCGATGAACGACACGTCCAGCGAACTGCCGAGCAGCGCGTTCACCGCGTCGGGGCCGGCGTTGAACGTCTGGGTGGTGAGCTTGGTGCCGCCGAGTTCCTTGGCGAACAAGCCCTTGTCCACGCCGATCAGGGCGGCGGCGTGGGTGACGTTGGGGAAGTAGCCGAGGCGGACCTCCGCCGCGGCACCCTGGTCCTGGGCGCCGGCGGCGGTCTCCGCGCCGCGGTCGATCCGGGAGCACCCGGCGAGTGCGGTCAGTGCGGTCAGTACTGCCAGTGACGTGGTCAGGAAGCGGCGCTTGGTGTGCACGGGAGACCTCTCAGGGGCCGGGGGACACGAGGGCGTGGCTGTCGGGTTGGGCGGGATCATCGCCCTCGGTACAGCTGTCCACGCCGTCCACCTCCGGCAGCGGAGCACCCACGAGCCCCGCGGCCAGCGTGCTGCCGTCGGCGGCGTCGATGACCAGGAACGCTCCCGTGCGGCGGTCCTTCGTGTAGTCGTCCACCGGGATCGGCTCGGCGGTGCGCACCGCGACCTGGCCGATCTCGTTCAGCGCCAACGAGCCCGGCGCGTCGGTGCTGCCCAGCTTCTGCTCGTCGAACCGGGTGCGCAGCTCGGTGACGATCGCCTGCACGGTCCGGGTGCCGTGCTTGACCAGGACGCGGGCGCCCGGCGTCAACGCCTTCTCCGACAGCCAGCACACCGTGGCCTCGAACTCGTCGGTCACCCTCGGCGGCTGCCCGGCGGTGGCGATCAGGTCGCCCCGCGAGATGTCCAGCTCGTGCGCCAGCAGCAACGTCACCGACTGGCCGGCGACCGCCTCCCGCAACGGGCCGTCGGCGGTGTCGATGCCGGTCACGGTGGACCGCAGCCCGGCCGGGAGCACGGCGACCTCGTCACCGACCCGCACCGTGCCCGCCGCGACCTGGCCCGCGTAACCGCGGTAGTCCGGGTGCTCGGGGGTGCGCGGGCGGATCACGTACTGCACCGGGAAGCGGAACGGCGCGTCGTGCGCGTCCGGCTCAACCGGCACCGACTCCAGGTGCTCCAGCAGCGTCGGGCCGCCGTACCAGGGCGTCCGCGACGAGCGGTCCACCACGTTGTCGCCCGCCAGCGCGGACACCGGGATCCCCACCACAGCGTCCTCGGCGTACCCGAGGGCGGTGGCGTGCGCGGTGAACTCCTTGGCGATGCGGGAGAACGTCACCTCGTCGAAGTCCACGAGGTCGATCTTGTTGACCGCCAGCACCAGGCGCGGCACGCCCAGCAGCGCGAGCACGGCGGCGTGCCGGCGGGTCTGCTCGATGACGCCCTTGCGCGCGTCGACCAGCAGCACGCCGAGCTGCGCGGTGGACGCGCCGGTCACCGTGTTGCGGGTGTACTGCACGTGGCCGGGGGTGTCGGCCAGCACGAACGAGCGGTTCGGCGTGGCGAAGTAGCGGTAGGCCACGTCGATGGTGATGCCCTGCTCGCGTTCCGAGCGCAGGCCGTCGACCAGCAGCGACAGGTCGGGGGTGGTCAGGCCGCGGTCGGCGCTGGCCCGGTGCACCGCGTCCAGCGTGTCGGCCAGCACCGACTTGGTGTCGTACAGCAACCTGCCGACCAGCGTGGACTTGCCGTCGTCCACGCTGCCCGCCGTCGCCAACCTCAACAGGTCGCTCATCTAGAAGTAGCCCTCCCGCTTGCGGTCTTCCATGGCGGCCTCGGACAGCCGGTCGTCCGCGCGGGTCGCGCCGCGCTCGGTGAGCCTGCTGGCCGCCACCTCGGCGATGACGGTCTCGATGTCGGCGGCGTCCGACTCGACCGCGCCGGTGCACGACCCGTCGCCGACGGTCCGGTAGCGGACGGTCTTCTCGACCTTGTCCTCGCCCTCGCGCGGACCGCCCCACGGGCCTTCCGCCAGCCACATCCCGTCGCGCAGGTACACCTCGCGGCGGTGGGCGTAGTAGATCGACGGCAGCTCGATGCCCTCGCGGGCGATGTAGTGCCACACGTCCAGCTCGGTCCAGTTGGACAGCGGGAACACCCGGACGTGCTCGCCGGGGCGGTGCCGGCCGTTGTAGAGGTTCCACAGCTCCGGGCGCTGCCGGCGCGGTTCCCACTGGCCGAAGGCGTTGCGCAGGCTGAAGATCCGCTCCTTGGCGCGGGCCCGCTCCTCGTCCCGGCGACCGCCGCCGAACACCGCGTCGAACTTGTGACCGGTGATCGCGTCCAGCAGCGGCACGGTCTGCAACGGGTTGCGCGTGCCGTCGGGGCGCTCGGCCAGCCGACCGTCGTCGATGTAGTCCTGCACCTTGGCGACTTCCAGCCGCAGCCCGTGCTGGGCCACGACCTTGTCGCGGAACTCGATGACTTCCTCGAAGTTGTGCCCGGTGTCCACGTGCAGCAGCGGGAACGGCACCGGCGCGGGCCAGAACGCCTTGACCGCCAGGTGCAGCAGGAGGGTCGAGTCCTTGCCGCCGGAGAACAGGATCACCGGCCGGTCGAACTCGCCCGCCACCTCGCGGAAGATGTGGATCGCCTCGGACTCCAGGCGGCCCAGCGTGTCGAGAGCTGTCGGGGTCGTCATCCGTGCAACCCGCATTCGGTCTTGGCCTGGCCCGCCCACCGGCCGCTGCGGGCGTCGGCGCCCGGCAGCGGCTTCGCGGTGCACGGCGCGCAGCCGATGGAGGGGTAACCCGCCTGCACCAGGGGGTTCTCCAGGATCCCGTGCTCGGCGATGTAGGTGTTGAACTGCTCGTCGGACCAGGGCGCGATCGGGTTGATCTTCACCAGCCCGTTGCGCTCGTCCCACTGCACGATCGGCGTGTTCGCCCGGGTCGGCGCGTCCACGCGGCGCACGCCGGTGACCCACGCGTCGTAGCTCTTGAGCGTGCGCTGCAACGGGATGACCTTGCGCAGCTGGCAGCACCGGCTCGGGTCGGTCTGGTTCAGCAGGCCGAACTGCGCCTCCTGGTCGGCCACCGACTGCTCGGCCGCGGCGTTGACGATGTGCACGCCGGGGTAGACCAGGTCGACGGCGTCCCGCGTGCCGATGGTCTCGGCGAAGTGGTAGCCGGTCTCCAGGAACAGCACCTCGACGTCCGGCTTGACCTTGGTCGCCAGGTCGATCAGCACGGCGTCCTGCATGTTCGACGCGACGATCCAGCTCTCGCCGAACGTGCGGGCGGTCCACGCGAGCGCCTCTTCGGCACTGGCGTCCGCCAGCTCGACCGAAGCGGCCTCGGCGATCACCTTCAGTTCCTCGACCCTGGTGGGGGCGGTCATCGCTGCACCTCCTGAGGAAGGTTGAGACCAACGAACTTCACGGTGAACACGCGGCGACAGGAGGCGCACAGCCACGAGTAGCCGGGCTCCTCCTGCGGGCGAAGGTCCTCGTCGCCGCAGTAGGGGCAGTAGAAGGGGGTGGCCCTCTCGGTGCTCATGGCCGCTCCTCCGGAGACGGCGGCGCGGTCGCCGGGGAAGTTGGTCGTCCGAGCCCGGTTTCCGCCACCTCCGCAAGCTCCGGCGTCGGAAAGCGGCCTCGGACGACCAACGCGACCGCGCTCACTTGAGGTCACCCTCTTCCGCACGGGCGACCCACTGCGGGAACCGCTCGTCCGGCTCGCGCTTGGCGACGAAGTTGCGCACCACGCGCTCGACGTAGTCCGACAGCTCGGTGGCCGTCACCTTGTGGCCGCGCAGCTTGCGGCCGAACCCGGCGTCCAGGCCCAGCCCGCCGCCCAGGTGCACCTGGAAGCCCTCGACCTGGTTGCCGTCGGCGTCGGTGACGATCATGCCCTTGAGGCCGATGTCCGCGGTCTGGATGCGGGCGCACGAGTTGGGGCAGCCGTTGATGTGCACGGAGATCGGCTCCGTGACCCCCGCCACCACGTCGACCAGCCGGGACTCCAGCGCGGACACCAGGTCCACCGCCCGCGCCTTGGTCTCGACGATCGCGAGCTTGCAGAACTCGATGCCGGTGCAGGCCATCACGCCCCGCCGCCACGGCGACGGCTCGGTCTGCAACCCCAGCTTCGCCAGGTCGGCCTGGAGGTTCTTGACCTCTGCCTCGGGCACGTCCAGCACCACGAGCTTCTGCTGGGGCGTGAGCCGCACGCGGCTCGAACCGGCGCGCTCGACCACCTTGGCGATCTCGACCAGCGTGGAACCGGACACCCGGCCCGCGATCGGGGCCGCGCCGATGTAGAACAGGCCGTCCTTCTGCTTGTGCACGCCGACGTGGTCGCGCGGGATCGCGGGCACCTCCGGCGCGGGGCCGTCGACCAGCGTGCGCTTGAGGTACTCGGTCTCGAGGACCTCCCGGAACTTCTCCGGGCCCCAGTCGGCGACCAGGAACTTGATCCGGGCCCGGTGCCGCAGCCTGCGGTAGCCGTAGTCGCGGAAGACGCTGATCACGCCCTCCCACACGTCCGGCACCTCGTCGGACGGCACCCACGCGCCCAGCCGCTTGCCGATCATCGGGTTGGTGGACAGGCCGCCGCCGACCCACAGGTCGAACCCGGGGCCGTGCTCGGGGTGGTCCACGCCGACGAACGCCACGTCGTGGATCTCGTGCGCCACGTCCGGCAGGCCCGAGATCGCCGTCTTGAACTTGCGCGGCAGGTTCGAGAAGCGCGGGTCGCCGATGTAGCGGCGCAGGATCTCGTCGATCGCCGGCGAGCCGTCGACCACCTCGTCCTCGGCGATGCCCGCCACCGGCGAGCCGAGCACCACGCGCGGGCTGTCGCCGCAGGCCTCCATCGTGGTCAGGCCCGCGTCCTCCAGCTTCTGCCAGATCGTCGGGACGTCCTCGATGCGGATCCAGTGGTACTGCACGTTCTGCCGGTCGGTGATGTCGGCCGTGTCACGCGCGTAGGTCTGGGACAGCTCGCCGATCAGCGCGAGCTGCTGGGTGGTGAGCCTGCCGCCGTCGATGCGGACGCGCAGCATGAAGTACTCGTCGTCCAGCTCCTCCGGCTCCAACGTCGCCGTGCGGCCGCCGTCGATGCCGGGCTTGCGCTGGGTGTACAGGCCGTACCAGCGGAAACGTCCACGCAGGTCGGCCGGGTCGATCGAGTCGAAGCCACCGTGGGCGTAGATGTTCTCGATCCGCGACCGGACGTTGAGCGGGTTGTCGTCCTTCTTGCTCCGCTCGTTCGGGTTCAGCGGCTCGCGGTAGCCCAGCGCCCACTGCCCCTCACCTCGGCGCTGCTTGGTGCGCTGAGGCGTCGTCGTCGGGGGGACCATCCTCGTCCTCCGGGGTTTCGGGGCGCTGGTGCGCGTGCGAGTCCCGGTGGAGCTGTGGTGGGGGTCTCGTCAGCGCACCCGGCGCCGACGGGAACAAAAAGGCAGGCGCGGGTTATGCCGAACGACGGCACATCGCGCTGGAGACACGCCGGAAGTCGACGTGGCGGCGGACCACCAGGCGGACTCCGGTCGATGTCATGTCAGTCAGCGTGCCACGCGTCCACCTCGTGGTCCACCGTCATCCGCATCGTGGGACGGGGTTGCGCTGCTGGTAGATGGGACAATGGGGACCATGCCCTCCGCTCTGCCGATCGGTGATCCCGCGCCCTCCGACGGCTCGCTGCCCCCATCCGCGCTCACCGGTCTGGGTGACCGCCCGTTCGGGGTCTACGTGCACGTGCCGTTCTGCGCGACCCGGTGCGGCTACTGCGACTTCAACACCTACACCGCCGGTGAGCTGGGCACTTCCGCCTCGCCGGCGTCCTGGCTGGAAGGGCTGCGGCGGGAGTTGGACCTCGCGGCCACCGTGCTGGGCGACCCGCCGGCGGTGGACACGGTGTTCGTCGGCGGTGGCACCCCGTCGCTGCTCGGAGCAGCGGGACTGGGCCAGGTGCTCGACGCGGTGCGGTCCTCGTTCGGCCTGGCGCCGGGCGCGGAGGTCACCACGGAGTCGAACCCGGAGTCCACGTCGCCGGAGTTCTTCTCGGCCATCCGTGACGCTGGTTACACCCGCGTGTCGCTGGGGATGCAGTCGGCCGCGCGGCACGTGCTCGCCGTGCTCGACCGCGTGCACACGCCGGGTCGGCCGGTGGCCGCCGCGCGCGAGGCCCGCGCGGCGGGGTTCGAGCACGTGAACCTCGACCTCATCTACGGCACGCCGGGGGAGACGGTCGCCGACCTCCGGTCGTCGCTGGACGCCGTGCGCGACGCGGGTGTCGACCACGTGTCGGCGTACGCGCTGATCGTGGAGGAGGGCACGGCGCTGGCCCGCCGGGTCCGCCGCGGCGAGCTGCCGATGCCCGACGACGACGTGCTCGCGGACAAGTACGAGCTGATCGACGCGGCCATGACCGAGCAGGGCCTGACCTGGTACGAGGTGTCGAACTGGGCCGCGTCGGCCGAGGCCGCGTGCCGGCACAACCTGCTGTACTGGCAGGGCGCCGACTGGTGGGGCGCCGGACCGGGCGCGCACAGCCACGTGGGCGGCGTGCGCTGGTGGAACGTCAAGCACCCGGCGAAGTACGCCGAACTCCTGGCCGCCGGCACCTCACCCGCCGCGGGCCGGGAGGTCCTCGGCGACGACGACCGCCGGGTGGAACGGGTGCTGCTGGAACTGCGCCTGTCCACCGGCCTGCCGCTGGACGTGCTCGACCCCGACGGCCATGCCGAGGCCAAGGCCGCCGCCGCCGACGGCCTGCTCGACCAGACCGCCCTTGACGAGGGCCACTGCGTGCTCACCGACCGGGGCCGCCTGCTCGCCGACGCCGTGGTGCGCCGGCTCACGTGATCACTTCGGCTGTCGGACCCCGTCGGCACCTTCACGCCAGGGGTTCCCCGTGGCGGGGACCTGGGCGAAGCCGTTCTTCGAGCGTGATCGACACCGACTCGCCGATCGTCCGGTAGCCCAACGGCCCGTACAGGCGGGTCACCTTCCCGTCCGGCTCGGTCTCCAGGAACGGCGTGCAGCCCGAGTCGAAGACCCGCGCGGTGAGGTCGGCGCACACCACCGACGCGATGCCCCGCCCCCGGAACGACGGCAGCACCGCGATCCCCGCCACCTGCGACAGCCCGTGCCGCGGCGCGGTGTGCGCGCCCGCACCCGCGGCCACACCGTCCAGCCGGGCCAGCACGACCACCCCGTCGTCGCGCAACAGCGACCGCTGCCGCGCCACGTCCTGCGCCCCGGCCACCCCGCCCACGCCGAACGCCGTGTTCTGCACCACGGACACCGCCAGCAGGTCGTCGTCCGAAGTCACCGCCTCGACCGTCAACCCGGCGGGCACCGGTGGCGCGACCAGCTCGTCGACCGCCATCACCGGCAGCAGCTGGTCCGCGGTGAACCCGGCCGCCGCCAGCGCCGCGTCCACCACCGGCGAGGGCCGCAGGTACTCCAACCTCGGCGTGCGCGCCCGCGCCCGGAAAGCCGTGACCAGGGCGTCCACCTCGGCCCGGGTCGGCGCGGCGCCCTCGTCGGGCACGGCGTAGTTCATGAACGGGCTGTCGCTGTGCGCGTCGAAGCGGACCAGGAACGGTCCGACGCGTTCGGCATCGGCCCTGATCGCGTCGCGCAGGGCGGCCTGGACGAGGGTGAGCACACCGGAAGCTACCGGCCGCCGCGAGCCCGGTGACGGGATTTTCCGATACTGGCCCGAACCTCCGTAAACTCAAGGTGAAGCAGCATGCCCCAGCCCGGAGGTGACGCGCGTGAACGCCGATGAGCGCCGGTTCGAAGTGCTGCGCGCGATCGTCGCCGACTACGTGTCGAACCAGGAGCCGGTCGGCTCGAAAGCCCTGGTGGAACGGCACAACCTGGGCGTTTCGAGCGCGACCGTGCGCAACGACATGGCCTCCCTGGAGGAGGACGGGTACATCACGCAGCCGCACACCAGCGCGGGCCGCGTGCCGACCGACAAGGGCTACCGCCTGTTCGTGGACCGGCTCAGCGAGGTCAAGCCGCTGTCCACGCCCGAGCGCAAGGCCATCCAGAACTTCCTCGAAGGCGCCTACGACCTGGACGACGTGCTGCGCCGCAGCGTCCGCCTGCTGGCCCAGCTGACCCGCCAGGTCGCCGTCATCCAGTACCCGACGCTGAGCCGGTCCACGGTCCGGCACATCGAGGTGCTCGCCATCACACCGGCGCGGCTGATGCTGGTGCTGATCACCGACACCGGGCGGGTCGACCAGCGCTCGGTCGACCTCGGCGACGTGATCACCGAGGAGAACGTGGCCCGCATCCGGTCCATGCTCAACGGGGCCATGGTCGGCAAGCGCCTGTCCGACGCCTCGGCCGAGGTCGCGAAGCTGCCCGACGAGTCGCCGGGCGAGCTGCGCGACATCGTGCTGCGGGTCAGCACCGTGCTCATCGAGTCGCTGGTGGAGCACCCCGAGGAACGCCTGGTACTGGGTGGCACGGCGAACCTCACCCGCAACGTGGCAGACTTCCCCGGTTCGCTGCGGCAGGTGCTCGAGGCGCTGGAGGAGCAGGTCGTGGTGCTCAAGCTGCTCGCCGCGGCCCGTGACCCGGGCCGGATCCTGGTGCACATCGGCGAGGAGAACGAAGCGGCGGAGATGCGCAGCACCTCGATCGTGTCCATCGGCTACGGCAGCCGGGACAACCTGCTCGGCGGCATGGGCGTGGTGGGGCCGACCCGCATGGACTACCCCGGCACGATGGCGGCGGTCCGAGCGGTCGCCAACTACGTGGGGGAGATCTTGACCGGACGGTGACGGCGGGGGAACACCGCGGTCCCGAAGGACGTTTCGCAAGCGAGCGAGCGCGTGTCGAAGCGCGTTCGCAGGAGGAAACACGGTGGCGAGGGACTACTACGGCACGCTCGGGGTCGCCAAGAACGCGACTCCCGACGAGATCAAGCGCGCCTACCGCAAGCTCGCGCGGCAGCTGCACCCCGACGTCAACCCCAACGAGGAAGCGCGCTTCAAGGAGGTGACCGCCGCCTACGAGGTCCTGTCGGACCCGAGGAAGCGGCAGGTCGTCGACCTGGGCGGCGACCCGTTGGAGCCCGGCGGCGGTGGCGGCGGCATGCGCGACCCGTTCGCGGGATTCGGTCTCGGCGACATCATGGACGCGTTCTTCGGCGCGGGCGGCGGTGGCGGGCGCGGTCCGCGCAGCCGCGTGCAGCCCGGCTCCGACGCGCTGATCCGGCTGTCGATGACGCTGGAGGAGTGCGCGGCGGGCGCTTCGCGCGAGCTCACGGTCGACACGGCGATCCTGTGCGACCGGTGCGTGGGCAGCGGGTGCGCGGACGGATCGTCCCCGGTGCGCTGCGACACGTGCGGCGGGCGGGGCGAGGTGCAGTCGGTGCAGCGCTCGTTCCTGGGCCAGGTCGTGACGGCGCGGCCGTGCCCGGTGTGCCGCGGCCTCGGCGAGGTCATCCCGGACCCGTGCCAGCAGTGCGCGGGCGAGGGCCGGGTGCGCTCGCGGCGCACCATCTCGGTGCAGATCCCGGCCGGCGTGGCCGAGGGCATGCGGGTGCGGCTCGCGGGCCAGGGCGAGGTCGGCCCCGGTGGCGGACCGGCGGGCGACCTGTACGTCGAGGTCGAGGAGGTGCCGCACGAGGTCTTCGAGCGTGACGGCGCGAACCTGCACTGCTCGGTGCGCATCCCGATGACCACCGCGGCGCTGGGCGCGGTGCTGCCGTTGCAGACGTTGGACGGCGAGGAGGAGCTGGAGATCGAGCCCGGCACCCAGCCGAACACCGAGCTGGTGCTCACCGGGCGCGGCATGCCCCGGCTGCGCTCCAGCGGGCGCATCGACGGCCGCGGTGACCTGCACGTGCACCTGGAGGTCGTCACGCCGACCAAGCTGGACGCCCGGCAGGCCGAACTGCTGCGCGAGCTGGCCGTCGTGCGCGGCGAGGACGAGCCGACGCTCGCGCACAACGGCAAGGGCGGCGGCGGGCTCTTCTCGCGGCTGCGGTCCGGCCGCAACCACCGGTGACCCTGCCGGTCTTCCTGGTCGCCGCGCTGCCGTCGGGTGACGAGGCCGTCCTGGACGGCCCGGAGGGGCGGCACGCGGCGACCGTGCGCCGGTTGCGCGCGGGGGAGGAGCTGGTGCTCTCCGACGGCACCGGCGCCCAGGCGCGGTGCGTGGTGTCGGAGGCGTCCAAGGACTCCCTGCGGCTGCGCGTGGTCGAACGGTGGGTCGTGCCGGAGCCGTCCGTGCGGGTGGTGGTGGCGCAGGCCCTGGTGAAGGGCGACCGGGGCGAGCTGGCCGTGGAGCTGGCCACCGAGGCGGGCGTGGACGGCGTCGTGCCGTGGCGTGCCTCGCGCTGCGTGACCAAGTGGGAGGACGGCCCGCGCGGGGCGAAGGCCCTCGAACGCTGGCGCAGCACCGCCCGTGAGGCGGCCAAGCAGGCCCGCCGGGCGCGCGTGCCGTCGGTCTCCGAACCCGTTTCCACGTCCGGGCTGGCGCGGTTGGCCTCGTCGTCGGCGGTCACTTTGGTTTTGCACGAATCAGCTTCGGTGGCCATCGGATCGGTTCAGCTGCCCACTTCGGGTGATGTGCTGCTGGTCGTCGGACCGGAAGGTGGCATCACCGACGAGGAATTGTCCACGTTGACCGGGGTGGGTGCGCACGTAGTGCGACTGGGACCTGCCGTACTGCGAGCGTCGACCGCGGCGGCGGTGGCTTTGGGTGCGCTGGGTGTGCTGACCGATCGCTGGCGGTAATTGGGCGTGCTCCCTTCTGGCGAACACCTGACATAGGGGTTACCCTCATGGCAGAGGGGTCGCATTGGTCTACCGTGATCGGCTCCTCGCCAGACTCGCCGGACACCTCCCCCCTCGGTCCGGCGCCGCCGCGTCGCGGTGGGACGACCCCCAGGTCCCACCGCGACGCGGCCTCTTTTTTGCGTCCAAGGGGTTTCGATTGCGCATCGTCTACGGACCGCACCCGAGCCAGTTCGGTGAGTTTTCCACGCCGTCCGGTGAATCGTTTCCGGTCATCGTGGTAATCCACGGCGGGTTTTGGCATCAGCGTTATGGATTGGAACTCGGCCGCCCGTTGGCCGCTGACCTGGTCATTCACGGCGTCGCCGCGTACAACGTGGAGTACCGGCGGGTAACCGCGGGTGGCGGTTGGCCCGCCACCGGTGACGACGTGCTGGCCGCCATCGACGCCCTCGACCCCGCGCTGGGCCCCGTCGTCACGCTGGGTCACTCCGCCGGCGGCCACCTGGGGGTCTGGGCCGCCGCCCGCCACCCCCGGGTCATCGGCGCCGTGGCCCAGGCAGGCGTCCTGGACTTCCTCCAGCACCCGCAGATCACCCGGCGAGCCGCCGAACTGCTGGGCGGCACCCCCGCCGAGGTCCCGGCGCTCTACGCCGACGCCTCGCCGGCCGCCTGCCTGCCCATCCCGAAACCGCTGGTCCTGATCCACGGCGAGGACGACGAGGACGTGCCGTTCGCCCAGAGCGAGGCGTTCGCCGAGTCGTCCGGCGCCGAGCTGATCGCCCTCCCGGCCACCGACCACATGTCCCTGATCACCCCGGGCACCACCGCCTGGACCACCTGCCGCGACGCCGCCCTGCGCCTGGCCCGAACGTAGAACTCGGGGTACCCGAACGTTCGACTCGCGCGACCCGGACGTTCGACTCGCGCGTGTCCTACGTTCGGAACGCGCGTGTCCTACGTTCGGGTACCCCGAGTTCAACGCTCAGGACGGCGTGACCGGCCGGGTGGGTAGCCTGCGGAGCCATGTCCGACTGCCTGTTCTGCCGCATCGTCGCCCACGAGATCCCGGCGACCGTGGTGCACGAGACCGACACCACGCTGGCGTTCCGCGACATCGCCCCCCAGGCGCCGACGCACGTCGTGCTCGTACCCAAGGTGCACGCCCCGGACGCCGCGGCACTGGCCGCCGCCGCGCCCACCGTGCTGGACGACCTGTTCCTGGCCGCGGGCGAGGTGGCCAAGTCCGAGGGCGTCGCCGACAGCGGCTACCGGCTGCTGTTCAACACCGGCGCGGACGCGGGCCAGACCGTGTTCCACGCCCACCTGCACGTGCTCGGCGGACGGCCGCTCGGCCCCCTCGCCTAACCCAGCGCCTGCATCACCGGCGCGTGCAGCCGCGCACGGTCGCCTCCGAGCGCACCCCGCACCATCAGGTCGACGGTCGCCCGGGGCACCACGCCGTGCGCCTCCAGCCACGCCGCCAACGCCGGGTCCCGCACGTCCACCCGCACCGTCGCGCCCACCGCCAGGTCCGCGATCAACTCCGCCGCCCGCCCCGCCGACGGCGCCACCACCGGCCCGATCATCGACACGGCCCCGTTCCGCCACATCGCCGCGAACCCGTCGTCGGCCACCCTGACCTGCGACGCGAACCCGAACAGCTGCTCCCACACCGCCGACCGGTCGGCGCCGAACACCTCGGCGTCGACCGCCACCACCTTCGCCCGGTCACCGGCCTCCAGCGGCCGCGACGTGCCCGACGCCGTCCCGCGGAACGCCCCGACGTGCGCGGTCACCGAACCCACCGAGCGGAACCCGAGCTTCTCGTACAGCGGCTTGCCGTACGAAGTCGCGTGCAGCGACACCACCGGCGTGCCCGCGAACGCCAGGGCGTGCTCCACCAACCGCCGCCCCAACCCGCGCCCACCGTGACCGGTCGCCACCAGCACCATGCTCACCGCCGCGTGCTCGTCACCGAATCGGGTGACGATCGTGGTGCCGACCAGCGCACCACCGTCGAACAGCCCGAAACCGGTTCCAACCCGCAGCAGGAACGCCCACTTGGCCGACTCCTCGGGCCACCGCCGGTCCGACGCCAGGCGGACGCACGCGGGCAGGTCGTCGGGGGTCAGCACGCGCATCGTCACCACGACGTCGAGTACACCCGCCGTGTCCAACCCGTTTCTTACTCCGGTGCGGACTGTCGGTGGGGACGGCTAGCATCGAGCCGGTAGGTCGAATTCACCAGAGCACGGCGCGAACGCGCAGGAAGAGGGCCCGAGGCCACGTGGCCGGTACCGCTGACAACACGCCGCAGGCAGCAGCCACCACCGCGGCCGACGCCCAATCCAAGTTCGCCGTGCCCGACGGCGCGGTGCTCGCCCTGCTCGGGTCGCGTGACGAGAACCTCCGGCTCGCCGAGGAACTGCTGGTCGCCGACGTGCACGTGCGCGGCAACGAGATCACGCTCTCCGGCCAACCGGCCGACGTGGCGTTCGCCGAACGCGTCTTCTCCGAACTGGTCACGTTGGCCAGCCGCGGTCAGCAGGTCGGCCAGGACACGGTCCGCCGCACGGTCGCGATGCTGTCCGCCGGCACCGCGGAGTCGCCCGCCGAGGTGCTCAGCCTCGACATCATCTCCCGGCGCGGCCGCACCATCCGGCCCAAGACGCTGAACCAGAAGCACTACGTGGACGCGATCGACCAGAACACCGTGGTGTTCGGCATCGGGCCCGCGGGCACCGGCAAGACCTACCTGGCCATGGCGAAGGCCGTGCAGGCGCTGCAGGCCAAGCAGGTGAACCGGATCATCCTCACCCGGCCGGCGGTCGAGGCGGGCGAGCGGCTGGGCTACCTGCCGGGCACGCTCTACGAGAAGATCGACCCGTACCTGCGCCCCCTGTACGACGCGCTGCACGACATGGTCGACCCGGAGTCGATCCCGCGCCTGACCCAGGCGGGCACGATCGAGGTCGCCCCACTGGCCTACATGCGTGGTCGGGCACAACCGGTGTTCACCAACGTGCTGACGCCTGAGGGCTTCCGGCCCATCGGCAGCCTCCAGGTCGGTGACCTGGTCGTCGGCTCGAACGGCGAGCCCACGCCGGTCCTCGGTGTCTACCCACAGGGCGTGAAGGACATCTACCGGGTGATGGCCCAGGACGGCGCTTCGACGCTGGCGTGCGGCGACCACCTCTGGACGGTGCGCACCAGGTCCGATCGCCGCCGCAACAAGCCGTGGCGCGTCCTGGAGACCAAGGAGATGATCGGCAACCTCCGCGCCGCCCACGCGCGCCGGTACGAGTTGCCGCTGCTCAGCGCCCCGATCCGCCACCCGGAGCGCGAGGTCCCGATGGACCCGTACGCCTTGGGCCTTCTGCTCGGAGATGGTTGTCTGACCGGATCGACCACACCTTCTTTCGCAACCGACGACCCCGAGTTGGCGGTCGCGCTCCAGTCGGCTCTGCCCGGTGTCGCGGTCAAGTGGAAGGACCGGGTGAACTACACCCTCAACCGGGTGAAGTCGCCGGGTGATGTCGTCACGTTGGAGAACCCCGTCACCGGGGCACTCCGGGCGATGAGCCTGCTGGGCACACGTTCGCACACGAAGTTCATCCCGGAGATCTACCTCGTCAACACGGCCGAGGTGAGGCTGGCGCTGCTCCAAGGTCTGCTGGACTCCGACGGCGGACCTGTCACGCAGGCCGGGCGCACCTGCCGTATCCAGTACACGACCACATCCACCCAGCTCAGGAACGACGTCGTCCGCCTGGTCCGGTCGCTGGGCGGTGTGGCCTACTCGCGCACCCGCGTGGCGGAAGGAAGGCAGCCGGGCTTCGCGAACGGTCGGTCGGTGGGCTACACCCACGACGCGCACGTCGTCGACATCCGGTTGCCCGAGGGTGTCGAGCCCTTCCGTCTCGCACGCAAGCGGGAGAAGTACCGCGCGGCGGGTGGCGATGGGCGTCCCATGCGGTTCATCGACAGCATCGAACCCGCGGGCCGGACGGAGGCGGTGTGCATCCAGGTGGCCGCGGCGGACTCGCTGTACGTCACCGAGGACTACCTGCTGACGCACAACACGCTGAATGACGCGTTCATCATCCTGGACGAGGCGCAGAACACGACGCCCGAACAGATGAAGATGTTCCTCACCCGGTTGGGCTTCGGCTCGAAGATCGTGGTGACCGGCGACGTCACCCAGGTCGACCTGCCCGGTGGGCAGCGCAGCGGGTTGAAGGTCGTCCGGGACATCCTGGAAGGCGTCGAGGACGTCCACTTCTCCATCCTGACCAGCAGCGACGTGGTCCGTCACCGGTTGGTCGCGGACATCGTGGACGCCTACGAGAAGTGGCAGGTCGAGCAGGACGAAGGTGACGCGGCCGACCAGCACCAGCACCACGCCGGACCCGGTGCGAGGTCACGCGGGCAACGCCGGGGACGATAGGCGCCGTGAGCATCGAGATCGCGAACGAGTCGGGCGTGCACGTGGACGAGCCGTCCATCGTCGCCGCCGCCCGGTTCGCCCTGGACCGGATGGGCGTCAGCCCGTTGGCCGAGCTGTCCGTCCTGCTGGTGGAGCTGGACGTGATGGCGGACCTGCACCAGCGCTGGATGGACCTGCCCGGCCCGACGGACGTGATGGCGTTCCCGATGGACGAGCTGGACTCGGCGCGGCGCCCCGACGCGGCGGGCCTCGGCCCGGCGCTGCTCGGCGACATCGTGCTGTGCCCGGACTTCGCCAAGGACCAGGCCAAGAAGGCGGGCCACAGCCTGCTGGACGAGCTGCACCTGCTGACCGTGCACGGCGTGCTGCACCTGCTGGGCTACGACCACGCCGAACCGGCCGAGGAGCGGGAGATGTTCACGCTGCAGAACCGCATCCTGGGCGACTTCCGCACCGCGGCGGCCGAGGCGGAGCGCAAGTCGGCGCAGCGCGAGGCCGACTCGAAGCTCCTCGGGGCGGTCGGCCTGGAAGACGCGGACCGGCCCGAGCCGACAGCCTGAGGCGGGCGAGGTGATAGGCAGTTCCGCCGGCCTGCTGGTGCTGGCCGTGGTGTTGGTGTTGTCGGCCGGCGCGTTCGCGGGTGTGGACGCGGCGCTGGGCACGGTGTCACGGGCGCGCGTCGAGGCGTTGCAGCGGCAGGGCCGGGCGGGTGCCGGGCAGCTGATCCAGCTGCTGGCCGACCGGCCGCGGCACGTGAACCTGCTGCTGTTGCTGCGCCTGGGCTGCGAACTGGCGGCGACGGTGCTGGTGACCGTGGTCTGCCTGGGGCTCATCACCACCGACTGGGTGGCCATGCTGGTCGCCGGGCTGAGCATGCTCGTGGTGTCGTACGTGCTTGTCGGCGTGGGTCCGCGGACGATCGGCAGGCAGCACCCGTACGCGGTGAGCCTGTTGGCGGCCGGCCCGATCCGGGTGCTCGGCCGCGTGCTGGGGCCGTTGAGCAAGCTGCTGATCCTGGTCGGCAACGCGATCACGCCGGGCAAGGGCTTCCGCGAGGGCCCGTTCTCGTCCGAGGTCGAGCTGCGCGAGCTGGTCGACATGGCGCAGGAACGCGGCGTCGTGGACGAGGGCGA
Source organism: Actinosynnema sp. NPDC050801 (assembly GCF_040673975.1). Classification (NCBI taxonomy): domain Bacteria; kingdom Bacillati; phylum Actinomycetota; class Actinomycetes; order Pseudonocardiales; family Pseudonocardiaceae; genus Actinosynnema; species Actinosynnema sp. NPDC050801. The sequence goes on from NZ_JBFAQZ010000004.1 coordinate 387,483, forward strand.
GCGGGAGATGATCCACTCGGTCTTCGAGCTCGGCGACACGATCGCGCGCGAGGTGATGGTGCCGCGCACCGAGATCGTGTGGATCGAGCAGACCAAGTCGATCCGCCAGGCGCTGGCCCTGTCGCTGCGCACCGGGTACACGCGGGTGCCGGTGATCGGGGAGAGCGTCGACGACATCGTCGGCGTGGTGAACCTCAAGGACCTGGTGCGGCTGACGTTGGCCGAGGAGCCGAACGGCACGTCGGTCGCGGAGGTGATGAAGCAGGCGTCGTTCATCCCGGACTCGAAGCCCATCGCGGACCTGCTGCGGGAGATGCAGCTGTCCCGCAACCACCTGGCGGTGGTGGTGGACGAGTACGGCGGCACGGCGGGGCTGCTCACCATCGAGGACATCCTGGAGGAGATCGTCGGTGAGATCACCGACGAGTCGGACACCGACGACCGGCCGCCGGTGGAGCACCTGACCGACGGTTCGGTGCGGGTCAGCGCCAGGTTGCCGGTGGACGACCTGGACGCGTTGTTCGGCACGGAGCTGGACGACCACGAGGTGGAGACCGTCGGCGGCCTGCTGGCCCAACGCCTGGGTCGCGTGCCGCTGCCGGGCACGGAGGCCGAGATCGCGGGCCTGCGGATGCGGGCCGAGGGCGGCAAGGACGAACGCGGGCGGATGCGCATCACCACGGTGCTGGTGCGTCCGGCGAACAACGGCGACAACAGCGAGGGGACCAGCGGTGAGTGACCTCGACCCCGAGGACCAGAAGATCGTGACGCTGGCGCGTTCGGCGCGGGCCCGCACGGGCGCGGCGGAGGGCGCGGCGGTCCGCGACACCGATGGCCGGACCTACGCGGCCACCACCGTCGCGCTGCCGTCGCTCAAGCTGACCGCGCTCCAGGCGGCCGTCGCGGCGGCCGTGTCGAGCGGGGCCGAGGGCTTGGAGGCGGCGGCCGTGGTCACTGCGGCGGGTGCCGTCGACGGGGATTCGCTGGCCGCTGTCCGGGACTTGACCGCCGGCGCGCCCGTGCTGCGCGCCGACGCGTCCGGTGTGGTGCAGGAGACCGTGTAGGCGCTCTCAGAGCAGCACGCCCGCGCGGCCGAGGTCGTGGTTGAAGTACGCCGAGAGGGTCGACGCGGACGCCCGGTGGACGATCGCCTGCGAGGCGGGGTCGAGCACCAGGTAGTCCCCGTCGTACCCGGCGACGGTGAGGAAGTGCGGCACGTTGCGGCCGGACCACGGCAGGCTGACCATGTTGCCCGCCATGATCGCCGGACGGCCGTTGCGGACGTGGGTGAGCACCCGGTTGAGGTCGTGGAACACCACGGTCGCGCTCACGCCGTTGCGCGCCAGGGCCAGCTTGACGTCGGACTCGTTCGTGCCGAACTTGTTCGGGTCGTTCCACGTCGGGTCGTAGCCCATGTCGGACCGCGCGCGGTTGATCGCGTCCACCGGGCGGCTCGCGTTCCACGACCGCGGCGTCACGCCCGCCGCGAGCAGCGCGGACACCACGCTGGCCGGCCCGCAGTCCTCGCCCTGGTTGGGCTGGCCGTGGAACTGCGACACCGGCACCAGCCGCCCCGACTGGGTGCCGCAGTCCGGCACGCCCGGGATCCGGTAGTCGTAGCCGGTGGCCATGTAGGCGTCGGCGAGGTAGCCGCGCAGCGCGGGCACGTAGTCCCACAGGTCGCTGGTGAACCCGCGCGTGTTGGTCACCGACTGGCCGCGCACCTGGCACGAGATGTCGACCCGCTGCCCGTCCCACACGAGGCCGAGCGACGAACCGGCCGAGGTCGGCGCGGACCGGACGTTCAACCCGTCGCCGTCGGTGTTGCCGACCGTGGCGGGTGCCGCCGACGCGATGCCCGCGCCACCGACCAGGGTGGTCGCCACCAACACGGGTAGGAGCAGGGAGCGGAGCAGTCGCTTCACGGGTGCCTCCACGCGGTTACCGGCTGATCACGAGGGGTGAGAGTCGGTCCTGCGGTAGGAGGTTCCGCGCTGCACGACGGCGACTTCGTGGTCACGCAGGCGGCGGTTCGTTCCCCGGCGGGCGAGGAACGTGATCGTCGGGGAACGAACCGCCGCGTGCGCGACCGCGCGGGTCAGGCCGGCGGGCCGGCCAGGCCGAGCTGCGTCAGCATGCTCAGGTTGTCGGTGTAGGTGTTGAACTCGGTGATCTTGCCGTTGCGGGCCCTGAAGAAGAACGAGCCCCGGAAGGTGCACTCCCGCCCGGTCGGCGCGACGCGCCGGCCACCGCCGAGGTCCAGCTCGCCGGTGTTGGTGCCGTGGAACTCCAGCTCGCCGGCCACCGCGTCGTCGCCGACGATCCGGTTGGTCACGCGCAGCCGCATGTCCGGGAACGCGGTCCGCCAACCCCGGAGGTACGCGCGCGCCGAGTCCCGGTCGCGGATCGGTTCCGGCGCGGTGTCGTCGATCCACACGAAGTCGTCCGCCAGCGCGTCGACGAAGGCGTCGACGTCGCCCCGGTTGAACGCGTCGTTCTGCTGGTCGTCCAGGCGGGTGAGGTCGGCCGCGGTCATGCCGCCCCCCTCGTGCGCGGGGCCGTCCGGGGCGGTGAGCTGGGTCATCAGCCCGAGGGAGTCCGGGTGGGTGTGGAACTCCCTGATCTTGCCGTGCTCCGTGCGGATGAACACCGTCGCGCGGGTCGAGATCTTCTTGCCGGTCGGCGGGATGCGCTGGTCGCCGAAGTCCAGCGGGCCCCGGTTGGTGCCGGTGAACTCGACCTCCGAGGCGATCGAGTCGTCCCCGATGACCCGGTTGATCTCGCGCATGTGCATGTCCGGGAACGCGGTGAACCAAGACTCGGTGTACCGGCGCGCCTCCTCACGGCTGCGCATCGGCGTCGGCCGGGTGTCGTCCACCCACTCGAACTCGTCCGCGAACAGGCTGAGGAACGCGTCCGGGTCGTGGCGGTCCCACGACGCGATGCCCGCGTCGTCCAGGCGTGCGAGCTCTTCCTTCGTCGTCATGTTCCCTCCTGCGGACGGTCAGGCCGGTGCGGACGAACCCGCGAGGCCGAGCTGGCTCATCATGGTCAGGTTGTCGGAGTGGCTGTGGATCTCCTGGATCTTGCCGCCGCGGGCCTTCATGAAGACGTTCACGCCCGCGCTGATCTTGCGGCCGGTCGGCGCCAGCCGGGTGCCGCCCATGGTGAGCGGCCCGGTGTTGGTGCCCTTCAGCTCCAGCTCGACGGCCATGCCGTCGTCGCCGATCACCCGGTTCTTCTCCTGGACCCGCATGTCGGGGAACGCGGTGAACCAGGACTCGGCGTACCGGCGTGCCGCGTCACGGGAGTGCAGTGGCTTCGGCTCCATGTCGTCGATCACCACGCAGTCCTCGGTCAGCAGGTTCGCGAAGCCGTCCGCGTCGTGCTGGTCCCAGGCTTGGACGCACGCTTCTTCCAGGCGTGCGAGGTCGTTCGTTGGCATCTCAGCCTCCTCGTCGAGGTGCTCGATTGCCCCATCAGGCTCCGCCCGTTCGCCCGTTCGCACTAGTGTCGTAGGTCACATCTTTTCGGCCTGGGTGTGCGGACCACCCCCACCCGCGCGGTGGATCCGGGGTGACCGGGGACAATGGGTGGATGGATGGTTACCGCTCCGGGTTCGCGTGCTTCGTCGGCCGCCCCAACGCAGGCAAGTCGACGTTGACCAACGCGCTGGTCGGGACCAAGGTCGCGATCACGTCGAGCAAGCCGCAGACCACCCGCCACACCATCCGGGGCATCGTGCACCGCGAGGACGGCCAGCTGGTCCTCGTGGACACCCCCGGCCTGCACCGGCCGCGCACCCTGCTCGGTCAGCGCCTCAACGACCTGGTCCGGGAGACGTGGACCGAGGTGGACGTGGTCGGGTTCTGCGTGCCCGCCGACCAGAAGGTCGGCCCCGGCGACAAGTTCATCGCCGCCGAGCTGGAGAAGATCGCCAAGCGGACCCCGGTCATCGGCATCGTCACCAAGACCGACCTGGTCGGCCAGCAGCAGGTCGCCGAGCAGCTGCTCGCGCTGCAGAAGGTGATGGACTTCGCCGACCTGATCCCGGTCTCGGCCGTGGACGGCTACCAGGTCGACGCCCTGGCCGACCTGGTGCTGGGCAAGCTCCCCGAGGGGCCGGCCCTGTACCCGGACGGCGAGCTGACCGACGAGCCGGAGCTGACGCTGGTCGCCGAGCTGATCCGGGAGGCCGCGCTGGAGGGCGTGCGCGACGAGCTGCCGCACTCGATCGCCGTCGTGGTCGAGGAGATGCTGCCCCGCGAGGGCCGCGACGACCTGGTGGACATCCACGCCAACGTGTTCGTGGAGCGCCCGAGCCAGAAGGCGATCATCCTGGGCCACCGCGGCGAACGCCTCAAGCAGGTCGGCATCACCTCGCGCAGGCACATCGAGAAGCTGCTCGGCACGCGCGTCTACCTCGACCTGCACATCAAGATCGCCAAGGACTGGCAGCGCGACCCGAAGCAGTTGCGCAGACTGGGCTTCTAGGAAGGCTGGGGTTGCGGAGGTGGCGAACCTCTACCGGGACACCGGGGTGGTCCTGCGGGTCCAGAAGCTCGGCGAGGCCGACCGGATCATCACGCTGCTCACCCAGAAGCACGGCAAGGTGCGCGCGGTGGCCAAGGGCGTGCGCCGCACGTCGTCCCGGTTCGGCGCGCGGGTGGAGCCGTTCGGGCACGTCGACGTGCAGTTCTACCCCGGCCGGTCGCTGGACGTGATCACCCAGGTGGAGACGCTGGACGCGTTCGGCGTGGTCCTGGTGGACGACTACCAGCGCTACACCGCGGGCTGCGCGGTGCTGGAGACCGCCGACCGGCTCACCCCCGAGGAGGGCGAACCCGTCCTGCGGCTGTACCTGCTGGTCACGGGCGCGCTGCGGGCGCTGGCGGCCAAGGAGCGGGACGCCTCGCTCATCCTCGACGCCTACCTGATGCGGGCCATGGCGTTCGCGGGCTGGGCACCGGCGGTGGACGAGTGCGCGCGTTGCGGCGACCCCGGCCCGCACAAGGCGTTCAACGTGCACGCGGGCGGCATGGTGTGCCCGCGGTGCCGCCCACCGGGCAGCGCCTCGCCGTCGGCCGACACCCTGCGCCTGCTCACCGCGCTCCTGCACGGCCGGTGGGACGTGGTGGACGGCATACCCGTGGTCGCGCGCCGCGACGCGAGCGGCCTGGTCGCCGCGCACTTGCAGTGGCACCTCGAACGGCAGCTGCGCTCGCTGCCGTTGGTCGAGCGAAAGGCGCAGCCGACCGACGGTTAGAGTCGCCTGCCGCACGAAAGCCCTCCCGAAACGCCTTCCGCAGTCCACCCCCTGAGAGGACAGCCATGCTCCGCCGACGGCGGGTCGAGCGCGTCCAGCGCGTTCCCCGACCCCCGGAACCGCACCCCACCGGCGCCACGCCCCCGGTGCTGCCCGCCGACCTCGTGCCCCAGCACATCGCGATCGTGATGGACGGCAACGGCCGCTGGGCCAACCAGCGCGGCCTGTCCCGCATCGAGGGGCACAAGCGCGGCGAGGCCGTCGTGGTCGAGGCCGCCAAGGGCGCCATCGAGATGGGCGTGAAGTGGCTGTCGCTGTACGCGTTCTCCACCGAGAACTGGCGGCGCAGCCCGGAGGAGGTCCGCTTCCTCATGGGCTTCAGCCGTGACGTGATCCGCCACCGCACCGACGAGCTGGACGAACTCGGTGTGCGGGTGCGGTGGGCGGGCCGCCGGCCCAGACTGTGGCGCAGCGTCATCAAGGAGCTCGAAGTCGCCGAGGAGCGCACGAAGGACAACGACGTGCTGAACCTGGCGATGTGCATCAACTACGGCGGGCGGGCCGAGATCGGCGACGCGGCGCGGGAGATCGCCCGGCTGGCCGCGGCGGGCGAGCTCAACCCGGAGAAGGTCGACGAGCGCACCCTCGCCAAGCACATGTACCAGCCCGACATGCCGGACGTGGACCTGTTCATCCGGCCGTCCGGCGAGCAGCGCACCTCGAACTTCCTGCTGTGGCAGTCGGCGTACGCGGAGCTGGTGTTCCAGGACATCCTGTGGCCGGACTTCGACCGGCTGGACCTGTGGCGTGCCTGCGAGGCGTTCGCCATGCGCGACCGGCGCTTCGGTGGCGCCGTGGACAAGCCCGACGTGGAGGATTCTTAAGTGACCGACCTGGACGCCAAGGTGACCGCGGAACTGCTCACCGCGGCCCGCGAGGCGTTGGAGATGTTCCACGAGGTGCACGTCGACGACGACGGCGCGCTGAGCTTCCAGCACGCCGAGGTGCCGTGCGCCGTGCAGGCCATGCGGCTGGCCGAAGGCCTGACCGTGCTCAGCCTGACGTGCGTGGTGGCCTGGGACCTGCCCGACGACGGGAAGCTCGCCGTGTCCGCCGCCGAACGCGCGGGTCAGGGCCTGTTCGGCACCCTCGGCGTCGTGCGCACCGAGCGTGGGATGGATGTGACGTTGCGCTACGCGTTCCCGGCCGAAGGGCTCAAGCCGGAGCCGTTGAGCACGCTGCTGATGTTGGTCGTGTCCACTGCCTCGCAGCTGCGCAACGAGCTGCTGGCCGGAACCGGGGACGGTGCCTGATGGCTGGTGTGATCGTGTACGAGCCCGACGACGAGTCGGACGTGGAGGGCCTGCCGTGGGCCATCACGTTCGAGGCGTCGGCGGGGGAGGAGTGGGCCTCGTTCGTGTGCGGGCCCTACGAGCGGGACTTCGCGGTCAAGCTGGCCGAGGAGGTGCTGGGCGCGAGCCGCGGCGTGACCGCCGTGGTCGAGCCGCTGCTGCCCGTGACGGAGGCGGTGGACGTGCTGGCCACGATCGCCGAGCTGCGTGACGAGGAAGAGGTGTCGCAGTAGTCGCCGGTCCGTGATCCCCCGCTCGCTCGCCGTGGCCGGTCCCCGTCGGTGACCGGTCACGGCGAGCGGCGTTCGGCACAGCTCGATCACGACACCGGTGCATTCGCGTCCGATCGACTACAGAGGACGCATGTCGAGCTTCTTGCGCCTGACGACGGCGGTGTCCACCGCGGTGCTCGCGGTCTGCGCCGTGGTCGTGACGGTCCACCTGCTCTCCGGCGGCGCCGTCCGGGTCGAGCAACTGCGCACCTTCGACGCGCTGGAGCTGTCCACGAGCGTGGCCGCCAGGGTGAAGGAGCAGTACCCCGGCACGGGCCTCGACTGGACCTCCAGCCCGCCGCCCTGCCCGGCTTCCGTGGCGATCAAGGAAGGCGTGACGTTCACCTGCACGTTCCGCGACGACGACAAGAGCCGGCAGGTCCGGGTGGTCGTGAAGGACACGTTGAGCGGCGAGCTCGAGGTCAGCGCCCCGACCTCGTGACCGGGGCTCCTACCCGTCCGCTTGCTCCAGCACCTCGTAGCCGACGAAGGTGAACATGCGCGCGCCCGTGGTCAACGGCCGTGGTTCGCCCCGGAAGCGGTGTGCGCCGGCGCCGTAGTCCTCGGCCGGGTCGGACAGCCAGCGGCGCTCGAAGCCGCGGTCCTCGAACCAGTCGCAGATCGTCGGCACGAGGTCCGGTGCGCCGCGGTGGCGGGTCCAGACGACGGTGCCGCCGGTCGCGCACAGCTGCGCGCAGTGCTCGACGGTCCGCTCGACGTCCTCGTCGGTGATGTTGCCGAACACGCCGCAGACCAGCACGAGGTCCGCCGGCGCGAGGTCCCGGTAGTGGTCGGTGAGCGAGGCGTCGGCCGTCAGCACCTCCACCCCGGTCAGGCCCGCCGCCCGGGCCGCCGCCTCGGCGACCGCCGCGTTGCGCGGGTCCAGCTCCACCAGGAGTGCTCGGACATCACCCCGCCGGGGATGGTCGGCGAGCACCTCCAGCAGGTCACGCCCCTGGCCCGCGCACAGGCTGAGCACCCGCAGCGGGCCGGGCGGGCTGTCGTCCAGCGCGGCCCGGACCTGCGCCTGGACGGCTCGCAGCCGCCGCGCCAGCCCGGAGTCGGGCCGGTCGTAGTCGCCGTGCCACTCGTGCCAGTCCACGGCACGAACCTACCGGCGGTGGCGGTCCGGTGGCCGGCGGTCGAAATCCCGACGTAGGTCGGTGAGCCGTCGGCGTGAGTTCTGGCATCATCTCGAAAGTGACAATCACCGGCGAGATCCGCGGTTCGCGCCAGCGCCGTCCGCCACCGCGCTGGAAGGTCACTTCGCTGGAAGTGCTCTGCGCGCTGCTCGTGCTGGCGCTGCTGCTCCAGGACTGGCTGGTCGGCGTGCTCGACGTGCCGGTGCTGCGCACGGCGTCCACGGTGTTCGTCGCCGTGTGCGTGCAGGCGCTGCCGTTCCTGGTGCTGGGCGTGCTGATCAGCGGCGCGATCGCGGCGTTCATCCCGGCGAGCGCGCTGCGCCGGGCGTTGCCGAACAAGACCGCGCTGGCCGTGCCCGTCGCCGGTGTCGCCGGGGTGGCGCTGCCCGGCTGCGAGTGCGCGTCCGTGCCCGTCGCCCGCCGCCTGATGCAGCAGGGCGTGGCGCCCGCGGTGGCGCTGACGTTCCTGCTCGCCGCGCCCGCGGTGAACCCGATCGTGCTGGTGTCCACGGCCGTGGCGTTCCCCAACGCGCCGATGATGGTGCCCGCGCGGTTCGTCGGCGCGCTGCTCACCGCCGTGGTCATGGGCTGGCTGTGGACCCGGTTCGGCAAGGCCGACTGGATCGCCGAACGCGCGCTGCGCCGCCTGCCCGACCACGACGGCACGTCCCGCTGGGTGGTGTTCGCCGAGACCGCGCGGCACGACCTGGTCGACGCGGGTGGGTTCCTGGTGCTCGGCGGCGTGTTCGCGGCGGCGTTCAACGTCCTGGTTCCGCAGGCGTGGCTGGAGACGCTGGGCGGTCAGCTCGTGCTGGCCGTGGTGGTGCTGGCGCTGCTGGCCGTGGTGCTGGCGCTGTGCAGCGAGGCCGACGCGTTCGTCGCGGCCTCCATGTCGGCGCTGCCGCTGCTGCCCCGGCTGGTGTTCCTGGTGGTCGGCCCGGCGGTCGACGTCAAGCTCATCGCGCTGCAGGCGGGCGCGTTCGGCAAGTCCTTCGCGGCCCGCTTCGCCCCGGCCACGTTCGTGGTGGCGATCGCGTCGGCCCTGGCGGCGGGAGCGGTGTTCCTGTGAGGCGTGCAGACCATGAGGCGTGAGACCCAGAACATCCTGCTGGTGCTGCTCGGCGGCGCGCTGCTGAAGCTGTCGCTGACCGGCACCTACCTGCGGTACGTCAAGGAGTCGTTGCAGCCGTGGCTGGTGGTCACCGGCGGCGTCATGGTGGTGCTCGCCCTGGTGTCGATCGCGCGTGACATCCTCGCCGGCCAGGGGCGGGCCGGCGAGCACGGCGCGGCCGAGCCCAGTGGCGTCGAGCACGCCGGGCACGAGCACGGCACGTCGCGCAGCCCGTGGATGCTGCTGCTGCCGGTGCTCGCGGTGTTCCTGATCAGCCCGCCGGCGCTGGGCGCCGACACGGTCAACCGGTCCGACCGCAACGCCGCCCAGGAGGCCAAGGCGTCGAGCGGGTTCGCGCCGCTGCCGTCCGACGACGTCATCCCGCTCACCATCAGCGAGTTCGTCACCCGCACCGCGTGGGACGACTCCGGTTCGCTCGACGACCGCACGGTCAAGCTCACCGGGTTCGTGGTGCGCAAGGACGGCGACGTGTTCATCGCCCGGCTGACCATCTCGTGCTGCGCCGCGGACGCCTCGCCGGTCAAGGCGAAGGTGGTGGGTCAGGACTTCGCCGCGCTGCCCACCGACCAGTGGATCGAGGCCACCGGCCGGGTGGTGCCCGGCTCGGCGACCAAGGAGAGCGCGTTCGTGCCGACGTTCACCGTCTCGGAGGTGCGGCCGATCGCCACGCCCGAGGACACCTACGAGGGCTGAGCCGCCGGAGGCTGACCGTCCGCGCAGCACTCGCTGCACGTGCCGAAGATCTCCACGGTGTGGCTGACCTCGACGAACCCGTTCTCGGCGGCGACCCGGTCGGCCCACTTCTCCACCGCCGGGCCCTCGACCTCCACCGTGCGCCCGCAGCCGCGGCACACCAGGTGGTGGTGGTGGTGCTGGGAGCAGCGGCGGTAGATGGCCTCGCCGGAGTCGGTGCGCAGCACGTCCACCTCGCCCGCGTCGGCCAGCGACTGCAGCGTGCGGTAGACCGTGGTCAGGCCGATGCCCTCGCCGCGCTTGCGCAGCTCCTCGTGCAGTTCCTGGGCCGAGCGGAACTCGCCGAGCGAGTCGAGCAGCTTGGACACGGCGGTGCGCTGCTTGGTCGAACGCAGCCCGGGGACCGCGGTGGTCGGACGCTCGCTAGTGGTCACATCTCCTCCGTCCGGGGGGTCCGGTCGGTCTGGTTGATACCACGCGGGCCCTCCTCCACGTGCGTCACCGCGTCCACCACGATGTGGGCGAGGTGCTCGTCCACGAGCCGGTAGACGACCTCGCGGCCGTGCCGCTCGCCGTGCACCACACCGGCGGCCTTGAGCACCCGCAGGTGCTGGCTGATCAACGGCTGGGCCACGCCCAGCGCCTCGACCAGCTCGTGCACGCACCGGTCCGCCTCGCGCAGTTGCAGCACGATCGCGATCCGCACCGGTGCGGCGAGCGCGCGCAGCAACTCGCCGGCGGCCGACAGCGTCCGGGTGGACTTCCGCGGCGCCGGTGGTGGTACGCGGCGTTCCGGGGAGTGGACGTGTTCGCCCCGCACTCCGACCGTCACGGCGCCTCCCACGTGGTATGGATTTTCACCACCGATACTACGGCGCTAGAGCACCGACACCGTGATGAGCACCAGCACGGCCAGCACGAGCAGTCTCAACACGCGTGCGCTCGGCGTGAGCAGGGACCAGGTGACGGCCAGCAGCGTCGCCACACCGAGCGCCAGGACGCCCAGCAGCAGCGCCCCCATCGTGCCCCGGAGCCACACGCCCAGCACGAACAGCGCCAGGACCACCAGGAACGCCACCGGCGCGGGAACCCGCGAGAGCGGTCCGGCACCGGGGATCAGGGTCCGCTTCATCTCACCAGCCACCGTGGCATCCTTGCACCGTGCTGCTCGTGTGCCGTTTCACCGTGGCGGAAACCGGGGTCGAGGCCTTCACCGAGCGCGTCGACCGGGCGTTGTCGCTGCTCACCGCCCAGCCGGGCTGCCGGCGGGCCCAGCTGTCGCGGTCGACCGACGAGGCGGACCGGTTCGTGCTGACCGCCGAGTTCGACTCGGTCGTGGCCTACCGGCGGGCGATGTCCCCGTTCGAGGTGCGCGAACACGTCATCCCCCTGCTGTCCGAGGCGACCACCGACGAACCGGCCGCCTACGAGCCGCTGCTGATCGCCGCGGACGGCGAGGTGCGCCGTGAGGTGAGCCTGCTGGCCCACGACGCCGGCACCGTCCGCCTCGGAGAGGCCGCCGGTCCCACCACTCCGCGCTGATCCGGTGGCGGCGCGGGCGTGACCCGGTCGCCCGATGGCGATACGACGGCTAGGACTACCCTGGTAAGCCCGTTTCCCGTCCCTCTTCTGCATCTCCCGATGGAGTGTCCGTGGCAGCCGATCGCATCGAGACCGTCGTCAGCCTGTGCAAGCGCCGCGGGTTCGTCTACCCGTGCGGCGAGATCTACGGCGGCACCAGGTCGGCCTGGGACTACGGTCCGCTCGGCGTCGAGCTCAAGGACAACATCAAGCGCCAGTGGTGGAACTTCATGGTGCGGGGCCGCGAGGACGTCGTCGGCCTGGACTCGTCGGTGATCCTGCCGCGCGAGGTGTGGATGGCGTCCGGGCACGTCGAGGCGTTCGTCGACCCGCTGATCGAGTGCAACTCGTGCCACAAGCGGTTCCGGCAGGACACGATGGTCGAGGAGTACGCCGAGCGCACCGGCAAGCAGGTCGCCGAGGGTGACGTCACCGACATCCCGTGCCCCAACTGCGGCACCCGCGGCCAGTACACCGAGCCGAAGATGTTCAACGGCCTGCTCAAGACCCACCTCGGCCCGGTCGAGACCGACGAGGGCCTGCACTACCTGCGCCCGGAGACCGCGCAGGGCATCTTCACGAACTTCCTGAACGTGCAGACCACGTCGCGTCGCAAGCCGCCGTTCGGCATCGGCCAGATCGGCAAGAGCTTCCGCAACGAGATCACGCCGGGCAACTTCATCTTCCGGACCCGCGAGTTCGAGCAGATGGAGATGGAGTTCTTCGTCGAGCCGGGCACGGACGAGGAATGGCACCAGTACTGGATCGACGAGCGCAGCCGTTGGTACACCGAACTGGGCATCTCCAAGGAGAACCTGCGGCACTACGAGCACCCCAAGGAAAAGCTGTCGCACTACTCGAAGCGCACCGTCGACATCGAGTACCGGTTCCGGTTCGGTGGTCAGGAGTGGGGTGAGCTGGAAGGCATCGCCAACCGCACCGACTTCGACCTGAACACCCACTCGAACCACTCCGGCGTCGACCTGTCGTACTTCGACCAGGCCACCAACTCGCGCTACCGGCCGTTCGTGATCGAGCCCGCCGCGGGCGTCGGCCGGCCGATGATGGCGTTCCTGCTGGAGGCCTACACCGAGGACGAGGCGCCCAACGCCAAGGGCGGCGTGGACAAGCGGGTCGTGCTGCGGCTGGACCGCAGGCTCGCGCCGGTGAAGGCGGCCGTGCTGCCGCTGTCGCGCAACGCCGACCTGTCGCCGAAGGCCAAGGACCTGGCCAACGCCCTGCGCAGGCACTGGAACATCGAGTTCGACGACGCCGGCGCCATCGGCCGCCGCTACCGCAGGCAGGACGAGATCGGCACGCCGTTCTGCGTGACGGTCGACTTCGACACCCTCACCGACCACGCCGTGACGGTGCGGGAGCGCGACACCATGTCGCAGGAGCGGGTGTCGATGGACCAGCTGGAGGGCTACCTCGCCGCCCGCCTGATCGGCGCCTGACTCCGAGCGGTCACCCGGGTCGCGGCAGGCGGTGCACGAGCCTGGCCAGTTCGGCGTCCACGTCGACGTCGAGCAGGCGCAGCTTGCGCTCCGCCTGCTCCCGGACCTCGGGCCCGAACAACGGCTCGTACCAGGGCAGCAGGACCCACATCTCGACGCTCGTGTCGAGTCGCCGCAGCTCCTTGAGCCGCCACAGGCCGTAGGACGGCTGCGGGTCGAGCACGAGGCGGCGCGCGGCCTCCACCGCGCCGTGCTCGACGAGCATGCCTCGGAACACCGTCGCGTCGTAGCCGAGCCGAGCCAGCTCGACCACGCCGCGAGCCATGTCCTGGTGGAAGTGGAGGGCGAGAACCTGTGCGGAGTCGTCCATGCTCCTGCATCGCGCGCGCTGCGCGGTGCGTTGCTCAGGAGGCCGCGCCCGCGCGGTGTTCGGACGGGCTCATGCCGCGTTCCCGTTTGAACGCCGTGCTGAGCGCGAACGCGGTGCTGTAGCCGACCTGGTGGGCCACGGCGGCCACGGTGGTGGTCGGTTCGCGCAGCAGGTCCGCGGCCAGGGTGAGGCGCCAGGTCGTCAGGTAGGCCATCGGCGGTTCGCCGACCAGTTCGGTGAACCGCCTGGCCAGCGCCGCCCTCGACACGCCGACCGCCTCGGCCAGCCCACCCACCGTCCACGGACGGGCCGGGTCGCCGTGCAGCAGGCGCAGCGCGCGCCCCACCACGGGGTCGGCGTGCGCCGAGTACCAGGTCGGCGTCTTCGCCTCCGGCCGGCAGAACCACGACCGCAGCACGGAGATCAGCAGCAGGTCGAGCAGGCGGTCCAGCACGGCCTCCTGGCCCGGTTCGTCACGGGCGATCTCGTCCGCCAGCAGCGGCACCAGCGGCAGTTCGGCGCGTGGCACCACGAGGAACGGCGGGAGCACGGACAGCAGCCGTCGGCTCACCTCGCCGTCCAACTGGTAGGTGCCGCTGAGCATCACCACGGACCCGTCGGCGTTCGCGCCCCACGTGCGCACGCCCAGTCCCCACTGCTCGCACAGCTCCGACCCGTCCGGCGTGGTGCTGATCTCGCCCGGGTGGATCACCGCCTGCACGGGCGTCGCCGGGTCGTCGGCCAGCGTGTACGGGTCGGGCCCGCGCAGCACCGCCACGTCACCGGCGTGCAGCGGCACGGGGTCGTCGTCGTGCGGCAGGAGCCACCCGTCGCCGCGCACCAGCGCTACCGCGGTCAACGGCGCGCGGTCCTCGATGCGCAGCGACCACGGCGGGTCCAGGACGGTGCGCATGAGGAACGCGCCACGGGCACGCGGCCCGTCCAACAACCCGGCAAGAGCGTCCACGGGTACCAGCCTAGAGACGCTCGCGTATGCGTTCGAGCCGTTGAGCAATGGAAAGTCCAGGAACGGTCGACTTGACTGGGCTCATGTTCCCCACGGTGACGATCGTCGCGGCCCTCGGCTGCGGGATGATGGCTGGAGTCTTCTTCGCGTTCTCCGCGATGGTCATGCCCGGTCTGCGGCGGGCCGAGCCCGCGGTGGGCGTGGCCGCCATGCGGGTGATCAACCTCGCCGTGGTGAACCCCGCGTTCATCGGGCTCTTCCTCGGCACGGCGGTCGTCGGCGTGGTCGCGGCGTTCGAGGGCGACCCGTGGGCGTGGGCGGGCGCGGCGCTCTACGTGCTGGGCGGCATCGTGCTCACGGCCGCCTTCCACATCCCCCGCAACAACGAGCTCGAACGGCTCGGCACGGCCGAGTACTGGGCCCGCTACCTCCGCGAGTGGGTGCCCGCGAACCACCTGCGGGCGCTGCTGTCCCTGGCCGCCGCGGCGTCGTTCACCCTGGCAGCCCTCAACTAGCGCCGCAGCCCGTTCACCGGCCCGGGCGGCCGCAGCACTTCTTGTACTTGACGGCCGAGCCGCACCAGCAGGGCGCGTTGCGGGCGGGCGGCCAGTCGACCGTGCCACCCTCCTCGACGATCTCGTTCAGGCAGGCCATGCGTGTGCCCTCGTCGGCGGGATCACCGCCGGTCCTGGCCGCGAAGTCCGCGAGCCGGGCGACGGTCAGCGGCACCATGGTGATCCGGGCTGCACCGGACTCGGCCAGCTCGCGGTTGGCGTCCTCGCGGTTGGCGACGACCACGTCCACGTCGGCGTGCTGCACCACCTGCGGCCAGGTGTCGTGCGCGCGGGCGATCTCGCCGCGAGGCCAGAACAACACCCGCACCTCCTGCGGCGTCGCCCGTGGCGTCAGGGCGGTGGCGAAGTCCTCCGCCCGGTCTGCCAAGGACTTGACCGACTCGTCCAGCTCGTCCGGGGGCATCGCCAGGGCTTGGCGCACGCGTCGCCGGCCGGCCAGCACGTTGTTGGCGTAGGAGGCGAACCCGAACTCGCCCTCCCGCTGCGCCATCTCCTCCTGGGTCAACCGGGACACGGCCATGGTGAACCAGGTCAGCGCCTCGTCGAGCGCCCCGCGTCCCTCCAGCAGCTCGGCGGCCAAGTGGTACGGCGCCGGTGATGGCGGCCGCTCGCGCCGAAGGGTGTCGAGCTGCGTCCGGGCCTGCTCGACCCGGCCGAGGTCGAACAGCACGTCGGCCAGCGCTACGCGGGCCTCGTCGGCGTCCTCACCACCCTCGGCGACGACCTGCTCCAGGAGCGCGACGGCACGTTCGTCATCGCCTGCTCGGCGCCACGTCTCGGCTGCCTCCACCAGGATCTGCGCCCGCTCGTCCGGGTACTGCTCCAGGTCGGCTTCCAGTTGTGCGGCGATGTCCGCGGCCGTGGTGGTCTTCACCTCCCGCAGGATATTGCGGTCACTCACGGTGATTACAGCCCCGGTTGATGATCTGCGTCACAAACCTTCGAGTGAATATTCGGGCGGACTGCACGGAGACGGTTCCGGATTCACCGCCACGTCACCCCGCTTTGTGACACTTGATCGCAGGCGCAGTTCATCGGGGGGTGTCATGGCGCGTGTCGTTGTCGTCGCAATCGCCTTGGTGCTCGTCGCCGTGCTCGCGCCGTCGCCGTTCGGGCACATCGGCGTCGTGCGCGCGGCCCCGGTCGGGCACGCCGTGGTCGGATCGGAGGAAGAACCCGCCCGCGAGTGCCGCAACGGGCCCGAGCCGCGATCTTGGTCCACCAGGTCGTGGCCGGGCAGACCCGCCGCACGCCCTTGTCGCGACGTTCCCGGCACGACCCGCCGCACCACCGCGAGCCCGGCCCCGCCCGTCGGGCGAGGCCGCGAAGAACACCTCCGCTCTTGGACGAGACCATCGGCTCTGCAGGTGTTCCGGAACTGATCGGCACCCCACCGCCGGTAGATCGCATCGTCCGACCACAGACGAGTGGGGTAAATCGAATGGCTTTCCGTCAACAGCTCCAGCCTGCCCGCGCATATCCGCCTCGCGTATCCCGGAAAATGGGACGAGGGTGCGCCGGTCGGGCCGAACCTTTCACCCGAACGCACTCACGCACAGTGAACACCCTGGGGGTTGACGCGTGAGCACCCGGACCGAACGACCGGCGCCGCGGACCCTCTGGCCCGACGTCGGCGCGTCGTTGGTGGTGTTCCTGGTGGCGCTCCCGCTGTGCGTGGGCATCGCCGTCGCCTCCGGCGTCCCGGCGGAACTGGGCATCATCACCGGCGTGGTGGGCGGCCTCGTGGTCGGCCTGCTGCCCGGCAGCACCATGCAGGTCAGCGGCCCGGCGGCGGGCCTGACCGTGCTGGTCGCGGACACCGTCGCGGCGCACGGCGTGCGCGCGCTGGGCCTCATCGTGCTCGGCGCAGGCCTGCTCCAGGTGGCGATGGGCCTGCTGCGGCTGGGCCGCTGGTTCCGCGCCATCTCGCCCGCCGTGGTCCAAGGCATGCTCGCCGGCATCGGCCTGGTGCTCGTGCTGGGCCAGCTCTACCCGTTCGCCGGGCAGGGCCAGCCCGCCTCGACCGGTGAGAAGTTCGCCGGCCTGGCCGACCTCGCCCGGACCGCGCTGACGACGGCGGTCGGGTTGAGCGGCCTGGCCGTCGGCGTGTTGACGCTGGTCGTGGCGTGGTTGTGGAAGCGCACGCCGTGGCGCGCCGTGCCGGGGATGCTGGTGGCCGTCCTGGTCGCCTCGGCGGTGGGCGTGCTGCTCCCGTTGCCGCGCATCTCGGTCGGCTCGCTGACCGACGTCGTGGCCCTGGTCGACTTCTCCCCGCTGGACGCGGGCGTATTGGGCGCGATGCTGACGTTCGCCCTCGTGGCGTCGGCGGAGAGCCTGTTCAGCGCGGCGGCCGTGGACCGCATGCACAGCGGGCCGCGCACGAGGTACGACCGGGAACTGGTCGCGCAGGGCGTCGGCAACGCGCTGTGCGGTGTGCTCGGCGCGCTGCCGATGACCGCCGTGATCGTGCGCAGCGCGACCAACGTGGACGCCGGGGCCCGCACCCGGCTGTCCCGCGTGCTGCACGGCGTCTGGCTGCTCGTGTTCGCCGTGCTGCTGCCGGGCGTGCTGTCGTACGTCCCGCTTGCCGTGCTGGCGGCGTTGCTGGTGCAGGCGGGCTGGAAGCTCCTGTCCCTCAAGCAGGTCCTGACCCTGGCCCGCGCGGACCGGGCGGAAGCCGCCGTCCTGGTGCTCACCGCGGGCTTGATCGTCCTGACGGACCTGCTCACCGGCACGCTCGTCGGCCTGCTGGCGGCGGTGGTCAAGACGGCCTGGGACATGTCCCGCCTGACCGTCACGGTGACCGCGAACGGCGACGACCACCACCACGTGGCGGTGCGCGGCAACGCGACGTTCCTGAGGTTGCCGGGCTTGCTGGAAACCCTGGAGGCCGTGCCGGACAGCAGGCACGTCCGCGTCGACCTGACCGGCGTCCGCCACCTCGACCAGGCGTGCGGCCAGGCGATCGACCACTGGGCCGCGCGACGCGGCAGCGTGGAGCTCATCCACCCGGTGGCGGTCTCCGACTGAGTCGGTCCCCGGCGCGGCGATCCCGCGCCGGGGCCTACAACGCGGTCCGCCGGGCGTGGTTGGCGTGCTTCCGCGCCGCGAATCCGTGCGCCTCCACCAGCAGGGGCCGGATCGCGTCGAGCGTCGCCTCGCCCGGCGACACCACGCAGACCCAGTGCTGCGAGGCGTAGACCGGGTGCGGCATCACGCGATCCCGTTCCGCGTAGTCGAATCCGCTCTGCAGCACGCCGTCGGCGTCGCGCTCGGTCGGCACGGCCCCGAACATCGCCGTGTAAGTCGCTTTGGTCAGCCCGATGTTGAGCCGATAAGCCCCCGGCTCACCCAGCTCGGACACCCGCTCGTAGTTGTCGTCGGTCACGATCGTCACGAACGGCAGCTGGCGCTCCGGCGGAAGATCACCGTCGGGGTCGTAGAGGAAGAACGCGTCACCGGCCGCCTCCACGACGCGGATCCCGGTGAACGTCGAGCTGATGAGCTCCTTCATTTCATCGGCAGTCACACCTTCAACGATATCTTTGAAGTCCTTTGTGAGACTTTGCTCGAGAGCGCCGGACAAGCTGCCTGACAGGCGCGTTGCCCGCTCGCCAAAGCCTCAAGTCGAGGTTGCTGCTTCAGCCGGCTGCCGTGAGCCCGGCCAGCAGGGCCGAGGTGACGGCGGTCAGGCGGTCCTTCGCGGACTGCTCGGCGACACCCGTCTGGACGGACAGGACGGCGACGGCGTGGCGGTCGGCGACGACGCCCGCGCTGTGCAGGTAGAAGTCCGCCGGCAGGTACCACATCCAGCCCTGCTTGGCGTAGGTGCGGGCATCCGCGTCGACGCCGGGCGCGAGCAGGCCGTACGCCTGGTCGAAGCCGTCGGCGGCGGTGGGGGAGGCGGCGGACAGGGCGGTGACGATGAAGTCCCGGTCGGCGGCCGGCAGGTCGGTCGTGATGTACCGGTAGAGCCGGACGACGTCGTTCGCCGACATCTCGACGTCGCCCCACTGCGAGGCGTCCGCCGGGGCACTGGTGGCGGTCAGGCCCGCCTGCGCGGCGACGCGGTCGATCGCGCCCATGCCGTCGTGCAACGTCCACAACGCGTTCATGGCGTCGTCGTCGCTCAGGCCGAGGGCGCGTTCCAGGCGATCGAGGTCGGCCGACGGCACCTCACCGGACGTCAGCACGTCCACGGCCACCAACAGCTTGCTCAACGACGCCGAGCGGAACGGGGTGTCGGCGGCGTGGCCGGCCGCCGCGCCGGTGTCGAGGTCGAGCACGGCCAGCCCGAGGTCGGTGCCGGCGGCGGCCTCGACCGCCCGCGCCACCGCCGCCGAGAGGTCCGGGGCAGGTGCCTCGGCGGTGCGTGGCGCGGCCGGACGCGGGGTTTCCACCGGGGTGGCCACGGGCGGTGACGCCTGTGCGGTGCACTCCGGTTGCCCCGGGTGCACCACCGCGGCCATGCCGGCGATCAGCGCGACCGCGACCACCGACCAGCGTCTTCCCACACCTCAACGGTCCGTTTCACAACCGCCTGATGTCGAGCGATTCCTCCTGTGCGGTTGCTGAAGACTCGTCGCGGGTCACGACGTACGCGCCGCCCGTCGACCGCTCGGACACCGCCTCCACCAGTTCCGTGCCGCGGTAGACGAGCCCCGCGCCGTCGTCGGTGCAGTGCGTCACCGGCAGCGCACCGGACGCCACCGCCGCGTGGATCGTCGGCCGGCGCGCCGCCTCGCTGTCGTAGTGCACGCCGTTGCCGTACGGCAGGAAGCCCAGGCCGTTGGTGATCACCCGCAGCTCCGGGCCGAACGAGTCGGTCGACCCGCCGAGGAACCAGCAGATGGACCCGGCGGACACGCCACCGAGCACGACGCCGTCCTGCCACGCCGTGCGCAGCGCCGACCCCAGGTCGTGCACCGCCCACACGGCCAGCAGGTTCGCCACCGAACCACCGCCGACCCACACCACGTCGTGCGAACCGAGGAAACCCGGCACGTCGGTCGTCGGCGGCATGGTGAACAGGTTCAGGTGCGAGACCTCCCAGCCCGCCAGTTGCCCCGCCTCGGAGAGGTCGGCGTTGAACCACCGCTGATCCCCCGCGGCCGTGCCGATGTGGCACAGCCGGGGCTTGCGGCCGTGCACGCCGGACAGGTCGACGGCGTGGTGGACGAGTCGGTGGAACTCCAGGTGCGTGCGTCGCCCGACGCGGAGCCCACCCGAGGTGGCCACGATCGTCGGCTGGTCTGCTGCCATGGGAGCGATCCTGGCAGCGGTCGCTCCGGAGCGGGTATGGGATTATCCGGGGTGTGACGTTCCTGCCGAGACTCCGCAGGCTGGTGACCCGCGCCGTCCTCGGCGGCCTCGTGATCGGGATCCTCGTGGTCGGCGGCACGGCGTTCCGCGTGTGGCAGGTGGCCCGCGAGGACGACCGCACGCACGCCGACATGGCCGTGGTCCTGGGCGCGGCCCAGTTCAACGGCGTGCCGTCGGACGTGCTGGAGGCACGGCTGGAGCACGCCCGACGGCTGTACGAGCAGGGCGTGGTCGGCTACATCGCCACCACCGGCGGCAGGCAGCCCGGCGACAACTTCACCGAGGGGCAGGCCGGCCGGATCTGGTTGGAGGAGCACGACGTCCCCGCCGACCGGATCCTCGAAGTCGGCGAGGGCACCGACACGCTGGGCAGCATCCGGGCGCTCGCCGCCGCGGCCAAGGCGAAGTCCCTGACCACCGCCGTGATCGTCAGCGACCCGTGGCACTCGCTGCGGGCGCGCACCATGGCCGAGGACGAGGGCCTGTCCGCCTGGACGTCCCCGACCCGCAGCGGGCCGAACGTGCAGACCCGCGAGACCCAGCTGTTCTTCATCCGCCGTGAGACCGGCGCGCTGCTCTACTACCACCTGACGAGGGCTCCGGCGGGCGCGTTCGACGGCATCCTGCTGTAGTGCCCTTACCCTGGGCGGATGAGGCCGGGCACATGATCCAGGGCTACACCGGGCACGACTCCGCGCGGCTGCTCCCGGAGCGGCCCAAGGTGGCGGTGCTGCCCGGAGCGCGCACCGAGCGCCGCTCGCCGTTCTCCCGGGACCGGGCCCGGGTGCTGCACTCCGCGGCGCTGCGCAGGCTCGCGGGCAAGACCCAGGTCGTCGGTCCCGGCGAGGGCGCGGAGGTGACCGGTGTGCCGCGCACCCGGCTCACCCACTCGCTGGAGGTCGCCCAGATCGGCCGCGGCATCGGCGAGGAGCTGGGGTGCGACCCGGACGTGGTCGACACCGCGGGCCTCGCCCACGACATCGGGCACCCGCCGTTCGGGCACAACGGGGAACGCGCGCTGGACGAGCTGGCCGGGCCGTGCGGCGGCTTCGAGGGCAACGCCCAGACCCTGCGCATCCTGACCCGGCTGGAACCCAAGACCGCCAAGGGCCTCAACCTGACCCGCGCGTGCCTCGACGCGGCCACCAAGTACCCGTGGACCCGCCGTCCCGGGATGGTGAAGTTCGGCGCCTACGACGACGACCTCGCCGTGTTCACCTGGGTGCGCGAAGGCGCGCCGGACCGGCGGCGCTGCCTGGAGGCGCAGGTCATGGACTGGGCCGACGACGTCGCCTACTCCGTGCACGACGTGGAGGACGGCGTGCTCGCGCACCGGATCAGCCTGTCCGCCCTCGGCGACCCGGCGGAGCGCGCGGCCATCGCGGGCCTGGCCGCCAAGCACTTCTCCGACGAGCCGGTGTCCGTGCTGGAAGCCACCGCGACCGAGTTGCTCGGCCTGCCCGTCATCGCCGAACTGGCCGAGTACGACGGCTCGCTGCGCGCCCAGGTGGCGTTGAAGCGGCTCACCAGCGAGCTCGTCGGCCGGTTCGCCTCGGCCGCCGTCGGCGCGACCCGCGAGGTGCACGGTGACGGTCCGCTGAGCCGCTACCGGGCCGACCTGGTCGTGCCGCCCCGGGTCGCGGCCGAGGTGGCGCTGCTCAAGGCGGTCGCGGTGCGGTACGTGATGAGCGACCCGTCCCGACTGGCCATGCAGGCGCGGCAGCGCGAACTGGTCGCCGAACTGGTCCACCTCCTGCTGATGCGCGCCCCGGACACCCTCGACCCCGCGTTCCACCCCGCGTGGGCCGCCGCGGGCACGGACGCCGAACGGCTGCGCGTCGTGGTCGACCAGGTCGCCTCGCTCACCGACGCCCAGGCCGTGGCGTGGCGGCGGGCGCTGGCGAACGGCAGCCCCGAACCCCTGTGACCGGTGGCACACTCGACGTCATGGCCGATGAGCCGACCAGACCGCCAGGCCGTCCGTGGCCGTGGCGCCGACCGACCCGCGACCCGGTGCACGTCGGTGGTGAACTGCCGTACGACGGGCGCCCCGGTGGGTGGGACGACGACCCCGACGACGGTTCCGCCGGGGTGCGCGAACCGCGCCACCCCCGGCCGCTCGGACCCACGAGCGGCGCGGGCGAACGTCCGATCCCGGACGACCCGATAGTGGTTAAGGAGACCTCGTGCCTGATCGAGCGCACCTGACGTTCGCCCTCACGCTCCACGACGCCGTCGCGCCCGACCGCACGCGCAACGCCTGCTGGTCGCCGTACTCGGTGGCGAGCGCGCTCGGCATGACCGCGCAGGCGGCGCGGGGCGAGACGGAGGCGGAGCTGGTCGCGCTGCTCGGCGCGGACCACGCGAAGGTACTCAAGGGCGCGGTGGTCGGGGACGACGCCGAGTTCGCCGTGGCCAACACCCTGTGGGCGTGGCAGGGGCTGCCGCTGCACGAGGGGTTCCTCACCGACCTCGCCGGGTGGCCCGGCGCCAAGGCCCGCTCGGCGCCGTTCGCCGAGGACCCCGAGGGCTCGCGCAAGCTGATCAACGACGACGTGGCCGAGACCACGCACCAGCTGATCCCCGAGCTGCTCGACGCGGGCTCGATCACGTCGGACACGGTCGCGACCCTGGTCAACGCGCTGTACCTGAAGTGCGCGTGGCGCGAGGAGTTCCCCGAGCACGACACCGCCGACCTGCCGTTCCGCGGCGCCGGGGACGTCGCGACCATGCGCCGTGAAGGCTCCATGCGGTACGCCCGGCGTGACGGGTGGGAGGCCGTGGCGCTGCCCGCGCGCGGCCAGGTGGAGGCGGTCGTGCTGCTGCCCGACGGCGAGCTCGGCGGCACGGAGGGCGTGCCCGAGGTGCTGGCGGCGTTGGACCACGACCGGGTCGAGCTGTTCCTGCCCAAGCTGGACCTGTCCGTGAACGTCTCGCTCGCCGAGGCGTTGCAGCAGGTCGGCGTGCGCACGATGTTCGACCGCGCGGCCGCCGACCTCACCGGGCTGAGCCCCGACCCCCGGCTCTACGTGGACGACGTGGTGCACGAGGCCGTGCTGCGGCTGGACGAGCGGGGTTTCGAGGGCGCCGCGGCGACCGCCGTGGTGATGCGGATGACCTCGTTCATCCCGGCCGAACCCGCCCGCACCGTCCGCGTCGACCGGCCCTACCTGCTGCTGGTCCGGCACGCCGACACGGGCGCGATCTTCTTCCTCGCCCAGGTCGCCAAGCCGTGAGTTGATCCTCCCGGAGCTGTCACGTCCCGGGCTCCCTCCTCGTCCACCGGGTGAAGACCCGAAACGAGGAGGGGACATGCCCAGGATCCCGGTCGTCACCACCAAGCAGGCCAACCCGCTGGTGCGGCTCGCCTACCGGTTCGCCAAGCGGCGGTTCGGTGCGGTGCCGGAGCCGTTCACGGTGGCCGCCCACCACCGCAAGCTGTTCGTCGCGAGCGCGCGGCACGAGATGGCCTTGGAGAAGGCGGCCAAGACGCTGCCCGCGTCGTTGCGGGAACTGGTGCAGTACCTGACCGCGGTCAAGCTCGGCTGCTCGTGGTGCGTCGACTTCGGCACCATGCTGATCAAGCACGACGGCCTGGACGTCGACCGGCTCAAGGAGATCCACGACTACCGGACCTCGGACTCCTACACCGAGCTGGAGAAGCTGGCCCTCGCCTACGCCGACGCGATGACCGAGACGCCCACCGCGGTCACCGACGAGCAGGTCGCCGAGCTCGACCGGCGGCTGGGGCACCAGGGCCTGGTCGAGCTGACCTACCTGATCGCGGTGGAGAACCAGCGCGGCCGGTTCAACTCGGCGTTCGGCATCACCGACCAGGGCTTCACCTCGGGTGACGCCTGCCGGGTGCCGCTGCCGTAACCGGTCTCAGGGGCTCTCGGGGAACGGCACGTGGCTGAGCTTGTCCGGGTTCGACATGTCGTACACGCCGGCCACCTTGCCGTCCCGCACCACGACCGCCTCGACCCTCGGCGTGAGCTCGCCCTGGGCGCCGAACACCAGCCCGACGTCGCCGTTGACCAGCGCGGGCCGCCCCTCGACCGCGCCGTACCGACGCATCAGACCGAGGATGAAACGCGCCACCTTGTCCGCACCGCTGACCACGCGGGCCGCGGTCCTGGCCTTGCCGCCGCCGTCGCCGACGAGCACCACGTCCGGGTGCAGCAGGCCGATCACCGCGTTGACGTCGCCGGTGGCCAGGGCCCGGAGGAACCGTTCGAGCACCTCGCGCTGCTCCTCCAGCGCCACCCTCGGCGGCGGGTCGGCGTCGGCGGCCGCCTTGCGACCGCGCGAGGCGTGCTGACGGGCCGTCGCGACCGTGCAGCCCAGCGCGTCGGCGATCTCGGCGAACGGCACGCTGAACGCGTCGTGCAGCACGAACGCCACCCGCTGCTCGGGCGTGAGGCGGTCGAGCACGACCAG
Source organism: Actinosynnema sp. NPDC050801 (assembly GCF_040673975.1). NCBI lineage: Bacteria > Bacillati > Actinomycetota > Actinomycetes > Pseudonocardiales > Pseudonocardiaceae > Actinosynnema > Actinosynnema sp. NPDC050801. Next base: position 412,052 of record NZ_JBFAQZ010000004.1, read on the forward strand.
GGCGGCCAGCCGCACACCGTCGTCGCGCACCACCGCGTCCAACGGGTCGTCCTGACCAGAGGTGACCAGCGGCTCGGGCAGCCACTGCCCGACGTACCGCTCCCGCCGCACCGCCGCGGACCGCAGCCGGTCCAGGCAGATCCGGCCCACCACGGTCGTCAGCCAGCCGCGCAGGTCCCGGATGTCGGCCCGGGCCTCCTGGCTGAGGCCGGTCAGCCGCAGCCACGCCTCCTGCACCGCGTCCTCGGCGTCGGCGACGCTGCCGGTGAGCCGGTAGGCCACGCCGACCAGGTGGGAGCGGTGGCCGGTGAAGGTCGAGGCCAGCGTCTGCCCGGCGGTCAAGGTCTCCTCGCCTGCGGTCACGAGCACCAGTCTGCCAGCACTAGACTCGCTCGACGTGGCAGGACGCATCCGGGAGAGCGACGTCGCACTGGTGCGTGACCGGAGCCGGATCGACGAGGTGGTAGGTGACCACGTCTCCCTGCGCGGAGCCGGCGCCGGCGCGTTGAAGGGCCTGTGCCCGTTCCACGACGAGAAGTCGCCGTCGTTCAACGTCCGTCCCTCGCACGGCACGTTCCACTGCTTCGGCTGCGGCGAGGGCGGCGACGTCATCGCGTTCGTGATGAAGATCGAGCACCTCGGGTTCGTGGAGGCCGTCGAACGGCTGGCCGACCGGGCGGGCATCCAGCTCACCTACGAGGGCGGCGGCGCGACCGTCCAGCGCGACCGCGGCACCCGCAGCAGGCTCATCGAGGCGCACCGGGTCGCCGCCGAGTTCTACGCCGAGCAGCTGGCCACGCCGGACGCCTTGGCCGCACGGGAGTTCCTGGCCGAACGCGGCTTCGACGAGGCCGCGGCCCGCACGTTCGGCTGCGGTTTCGCGCCCGGCGGCTGGGACAAGCTCACCAAGCACCTGCTCGGGCGCGGGTTCGAGCTCACCGAGCTGATCAAGTCCCAGCTGACCAAGGAGGGCAGGCAGGGACCGATCGACCGGTTCCACCGCCGGCTGCTGTGGCCGATCCGGGACATGGGCGGCGAGGTCGTCGGCTTCGGCGCGCGCCGGATCTTCGACGACGACCCCATCCAGGCCAAGTATCTCAACACCAGCGAGAGCCCGATCTACAAGAAGTCGCAGGTGCTGTTCGGGCTGGACCTGGCCAAGCGGGAGATCGCCAAGCGCAGGCAGGCCGTCGTGGTCGAGGGCTACACCGACGTGATGGCCATGCACCTGGCGGGTGTGCCCACCGCGGTCGCGTCCTGCGGCACGGCGTTCGGCGCGGACCACATGAACGTGCTGCGCCGGCTGCTCATCGACGACTCGATGAACGGCGAGGTGATCTTCACCTTCGACGGCGACGCGGCCGGGCAGAAGGCGGCGCTCAAGGCGTTCGAGGGCGAGCAGGCCTTCTCCGCGCAGACCTACATCGCGATCGCGCCGGACGGCATGGACCCGTGCGAGCTGCGGCAGGCCAAGGGTGACGTGGCGGTGCGCGACCTGGTGGCCCGCCGCACGCCCCTGTTCGAGTTCGCCATCAAGACGCGGCTGAAGGACTACGACCTGGACTCGGTGGACGGCCGGGTCGAGGCGCTGAAGGTCATGGTGCCGTTCGTGGCGCAGATCAAGGACCGGGCCAAGCGGGACGGCTACGCGACCCGGCTGGCCTGGTGGGTCGGCTGGGACGACGAGTCGGCCGTGGTGCGCCGGGTGCGGGAGACGGCGACCGGCCGTGCGCCCGCGCCGTCACGTCGTGCCGCCGCACCTGTCGACCCGAACCAGGGCTCGCTGGACGTCGACGGGCCGCCGCGCCCCGACCCGCGCGACCCGGCGCTGTGGGCGCAGCGGGAGGCGTTGAAGGCGGCGTTGCAGCTGCCGGAGATGGCCGGGCCGTACTACGACTCGCTGCCGGACGAGGCGTTCACGCACCCCGCGTACCTGGCGCTGCACCAGGCGATCCGGCAGGCGGGCGGCGCGTCGTCGGGGCTGTCGGGACCGGCGTTCCTGGACGCGGTGTCGCAGGCGTGCAAGCAGCAGGCCGTGCGGTCGGTGCTGACCGAGCTGTCCGTGGAGGCCCTGCGGGTCAAGGCGGACGACGAGTACCGGTACGTGCAGAGCGTGCTGGCGCGGTTGCAGCAGATCCTGGTGGCCGGGCAGATCACCGAGATCAAGTCCCGGCTGCGGCGGGTGTCGCCGGTGGAGGAGCCCGACGAGTACCGGGCCCTGTTCGGCGACCTCATCGCGCTGGAGGACTACCACAAGGCGTTGGGCCAACAAGCGGTGGGCGGGCTGTGATGGGGCTGTTCCGGAGAGTTTTCGGCTCGGGTGCACCGGAGGGGTTCACCGGGGCGCTGGAGGCCGAGGAGCACGTCCTGGCGTCGGCCGCGGTCGGCTCGGACTGGCTCGTGGCGACCTCGTACGGGCTGTGGGTGCCGGAACCGGCCGGCCCCCGCCGGGTCGGGTGGCACCTGATCAGCAAGGCGACGTGGAGCGGGAACGCGCTGGCGGTGATCGAGGCGGTCGAGGACGGCACGGCGGGTGAGGCCGTGCTGCTGCACGACCTCGCGCCGCGGCGGTTCCCGCTGGAGTCGCCGGGCAAGGTGCCCCAGGTCGTGCACGAGCGGGTGACCGGGTCGATCAGGACGCGGGAGCACAACGCGACGGTCGGCGCGTGGTTCGTGCAGCGCAAGGTCGCCGGTCGCGACGGCGTGGTGCTGCAGGTGCGGCCGGACCCCGGCGCCGACGTGGAGCGCATCCGGGAGGTCGCGGCCGCGGTGGCGGCGAAGATCACGCAGCTTCGGGGCTGACTGGCCCGGTTCGCAGTACGCGCGTACTGTTGCAGTACGTACGTACTGTTACTGGGGGTGCGCATGTGGGATCCGGGCAAGTACCTGGCGTTCGCCGACCACCGCTCACGGCCGTTCCACGAGCTGGTGGCGCGGGTCGGGGCCACGTCGCCGCGCCGGGTGGTCGACCTCGGCTGCGGTCCGGGGAACCTGACCGGGACGTTGGCCGAGCGGTGGCCGTCGGCGGTGCTGGAGGCGCTGGACTCGTCACCCGAGATGGTCGCGGCGGCGCGGGCGCGCGGGGTCGAGGCGCGGGTGGGCGACGTGGCGTCGTGGGAGCCGGAGCCGGACACCGACGTGGTGGTGACCAACGCGGTGCTGCAGTGGGTGCCGGGGCACGAGGACCTGCTGCGCAAGTGGGTGCGGACGCTGCCGTCCGGCGCGTGGCTGGCGATGCAGGTGCCCGGCAACTTCTCCGGACCGTCGCACGAGCTGGTGCGGTCGCTGGTGCGGTCGTCGTGGCCCGGGTTGCGCGGGTTGCTGCGGCCGTCGCCGGTGCTCGACCCGAAGGGGTACGCCGAGGTGTTCGACGGCTGTTCGGTGGACGCGTGGGAGACGACGTACCTCCAGCGGCTGGAGGGGGAGGACGCCGTGCTGGAGTGGATCACCGGAACGGCGCTGCGGCCGATCCGGGCGGCGCTGGGGGACGGTGAGTGGGCGGTGTTCCGGGGCCGGTTGGCGCCCATGCTGCGGGAGGCGTACCCGCGCCGGGCGGACGGCACGACGTGGTTCCCGTTCCGCCGGGTCTTCGCCGTGGCGCGGGTGCCGTGACGCGCCGTGGCCGCCCCGGTTCGGGGCGGCCACGGCGACGTCTCGGTGCTCTATTCGGTGCTCCGGTTGGTGCTAGGGCCCTAGTTGGTGCGCGGGATGACGGGGTCGCGCCGGTGGCCGTTGGCGTGCGGCTGGTGCCGGCCGAAGCCCGTCTTCTCGCCCACCTTGGCGCGGACGATGCCGGCCGCGCCCTGTACGGCCGGGTGGTCGGAGAGGGAGCGGTAGGCGCGCACGATCTGGTCGTAGCGCTGGCGTCCGGCGCGCGCCCCCAGGACGTAGCCGACGGCGGCGCCGAGCAGGATGCCCTTCATGTCCGATGTCCTCTCGTGGAGATCGTGCCTGGTCACACCCTTCCTACCCGACGAGGAGGGGGGCGTGCGCGAGCACTGTTCCGGATGCGCTAGAGTTACGTCCTGTCGGGCCGGGCGGCCCGGCCTACAACAGAACATTCCCCCTTAGCTCAATGGCAGAGCATTCGACTGTTAATCGAAGGGTTACTGGTTCGAATCCAGTAGGGGGAGCGCGATGGCACCCCAGGTCGGTCGACCTGGGGTTTTGTCGTCCTCATGGGGTCCGGGTACCCGCGAGTCACCCGATTGTCACTCCCTTCGCGCCGGTTTCTTGGGGCAGGCTGAGCCGCATGGCCGACCGCTTCGCCAACCGTCGCCGGATCACGTCCCTGGACCCCGAGCGGGACCACGTCGAGATCATGCGCATCTCGTCCGGGTACGAGTTCCCCTGGGACTACGTGCGGTCGCTGGAGTTCGCCCTGTTCCGGACCTACTGCGTGCCGTCGATCTCGGCCCTGCTGGCGCGGACGGGCGAGTTCGAGCGCAGGCCGCAGAAGCGGTACGACGACACGGCGTTGCTGATGGCGGAGCTGGTGGAGCACGGCTACGACTCGCCGCGGGGCCGTGAGGCGCTGCGCGTGGTGAACCGGCTGCACGGGCGGTACGAGATCTCGAACGACGACATGCGGTACGTGCTGTCGACGTTCATCTTCGACCCGATCGAGTGGATCACGCGGTACGGCTGGCGGCCCCTGACCGACCACGAGCGGCTGGCCGCGTTCCACTTCTACACCGCGGTCGGCGTCCGTATGGGCATCAAGTCCCTGCCGTCCACCTACTCCTCGTACCTGGGGTTCAAGCGGGAGTACGAGCGGGAGAACTTCACCTACAGCGACACCAACCGCGCGATCGGCCAGTACACGCTGGACCTGTTCTGCTCCTGGTACCCCGCGCCGCGCGCCCTGACCTCCCGGGCGGTGCTGGCGATGCTCGACCGGCCGATGCTCACCGCCTTCGGCTTCCGCCCGCCACCACCGCTGCTCACCGCCGTCGCGCACGCGGCCCTGCGCACCCGCGCCCACACCGTCCGCATGCTCCCGCCGCGCAGGACACCACGCCTGACCAACGACCCGGGGAACCGCACGTACCCGGGCTACCCGACGGGCTACCGCCCGGCCGACCTCGGAGCCCCGTAGCCCTCCAGTGCACAGCTTGGTCACGCCGCCCGGGTTGTCGAGACGCGGCCGAGCTCCCCTCTGTACCCTCCGGAACCGCACGTCAGGGGGCGGTAGCTCAGCCGGTCAGAGCAGCGGACTCATAATCCGTCAGGTCGTGGGTTCGAACCCCACCCGCCCCACTGGTTTGATCAGCGCGAACCCAGCCTAACAAGATCGACTCGCGGAAGTGGTCGTGGTCTTGGTCGTGGGAGTCGCTTTCCGGCGCGCTGGATTCGGGCGGCGTGTTCCGCGACCAGTTTCCGGTTCCGGCGGTGTCCGTTCCTTCGAGAGCAGACCGCCCGACGGTCCGGCCGGCCTTCGGTCGGCCGCACCACCGTCGGCACCGCAGAGTGAGGAGCCACCATGCGAGCGATCCCGCAGGCCGGGGGGACCGACGCCTCGACCCGGACCGAGGACTCGGTCGCGGAGTTGCTCGGGCGGGCGCGGGACGGTGACGGGGAGGCGTTCCGCGTGCTCGTGGAGCCGTACCGGCGGGAGTTGCAGGTCCACTGCTACCGCATCCTCGGCTCGGTGCAGGACGCGGAGGACCTGTTGCAGGAGACGTTGCTCGCGGCGTGGCGGGGGATCCGGGGGTACGAGGAGCGGGCGTCGGTGCGGACCTGGCTGTACCGGATCGCGACCAACCGCTGCCTCAACGCGTTGCGGGCAGGCAGTCGGCGTCCCCACGACTCCGCCGCGTACCAACCGTCGGTGCCCTTGCCCGAGCCGTCGCACCGCCGGGCGGAGCCGAGTTGGCTCGAGCCCTACCCCGACGCGCTGCTCGACGAGATCGCCGACCACGTGCCGGGACCCGAGGCGCGGTACGAGGTCGGGGAGTCGGTGTCGCTGGCGTTCCTGGCCGCGCTGCAGCAGTTGCCGCCCAGGCAGCGGGCCGTGCTGGTGCTGCGGGACGTGCTGGGTTTCCGGGCCGCCGAGGTGGCGGCCATGCTCGACACCACCGGGAACGGGGTGACGAGCGCGTTGAAGCGGGCCCGCGGCGCGCTGGCGCGGGAACTGCCGGTGCACGACCGGGACAGCGCTCCGCTGCCGAACTCACCGCTCGAACGACGCATCGTGGACGACTTCACCCGCGCGTTCCAGGCCGGTGACGTCGACGCGATCGTGGACCTGCTGACGAACGACGCGCGGTTGACCATGCCGCCGATGCCGCTGGAGTACCGGGGCCCGGACGCCATCCGCCTCTTCCTGGCCACGGTGGCGTTGCGCGACGGGATCCGCTACGCGGTGATCCCGACCCGGGCCAACGGCCAACCCGCGCTGGGTTGCTACCTGCGCGACCCGCGGACGCCGATCCCGCACGCGCACGGGGTGCTGGTGCTGACCCTGGCCGGCGACCGGATCGCCGGCCTCACCCGCTTCCACGACAACGCGCTCCTGCCCGTCTTCGGGCTCCCGCGGTCGCTGCGCGCCTGATCGGCCGCGACGGACCGCGAGCGCGAGGACTTCCAACCGAGGGGGAACGGTGGGTACCGAAAGCGGACGGATGACGTCCAAGCAGGTGTGGACCTTGGGGCTCGCCTCACTGGCGTCGTTCATGATGGCCCTGGACAGCCTGGTCGTCACCACGTCGTTGAGCACGATCAGAGCGGACCTGACCGCGTCGGTGGAACAACTCGAATGGGTCGTCAACGCCTACAACCTCACGTTCGCGGTGTTGCTGCTGAACGGCGCGGCCCTGGGTGACCGGTTCGGTCGCCGTCGCGTCTTCACCACCGGCCTGGCGTTGTTCACTGTCGCGTCGGCGGCGTGCGCGCTGGCGCCGGACATCGTGTTCCTGATCATCGCCCGCGCGTTCCAGGGCGCGGGCGCGGCGATGGTGCTGCCGCTCTCGCTCACCCTGATCAGCGCGATCTTCCCGCCGCACCAGCGGGGCCGGGCGATGGGCCTCTACCTGGGTCTCACGGGTCTGGCGGCGTTCAGCGGGCCCTTCGTCGGCGGCGCCATCGCCGAGGGGCTCACCTGGCAGTGGATCTTCTGGCTGAACCTGCCGATCGGCGTCGTCGCGATCCTGCTCACCACGCGGCGGGTGGACGAGAGCACGGGCCCGAACGGCAAGCTGGACCTGGGCGGTCTCGGCCTGGTGACGGCGGGAGCGTTCGGCCTCATCTGGGCGCTGGTCCGGGGCAACGCGGCGGGCTGGGGCAGTGCGGAGGTGATCGGCTCGGCCGTGCTCGGCGCCGTGCTGGTGATCGCGTTCGTGCTGTACGAGAACCGCACGTCCCAGCCGATGGTCCCCATGGGCTTGTTCACGCTGAGGGCCTTCGTCGCGGCCAACTCGGCGAACCTCCTCGTGTTCGCCTCGCTGTACGGCACGATGTTCTTCCTCGCGCAGTACTTCCAGGTCGTGTGGGGTCACGGGCCGCTGGTCGCCGGGCTGCTGGTGATGCCGTGGACCGGCACGCTGATGGTGTGCGCGCCGATCGCCGGCCGCCTGGTCGACCGGGTCGGCGAGCGGAGGTTCGTGGTCGGCGGCCTGTTCCTCCAGGCGGTGAGCACGGCCTGGATCGCCTTCGTGATCGACGCGCACACGAGCTACCTGGACATCGTGCCCGCGCTGGTCATCGGGTCGGCCGGCACCACCATGGCGATGCCCGCGGCGCAGAAGGCGGTCGTCGGCGCGGTGCTGCCGGGGCAGATCGGCCAGGCGTCCGGCGTGTTCATGATGCTGCGGATGTTCGGCGGCGTGTTCGGCACCTCGGTGTCGGTCGCGGTCTTCGGCGCGGTGGGCGGTTACGCGACGGCCGAGGCGTTCAGCGAGGGTTTCTCGGCGTCGATGACGGCGGTCGCCGTGCTCGCGTTCGTCGGCACGCTCGCCGGTCTGGCCATGCCGGGCAGGCGACGGGGGCAGCGCGGCGGTGGTCACCCGGTAGCACCGGAGGTAGCATCGACGGTATGAAAATCAGTGTGAGCCTCCCCGAGGAGGACGTAGAGTTCGTTGATCGCTACCTGCGGCAACACCGGAGCGCCTCCCGATCGTCGGTGATCCACCAAGCGATCACGTTGCTGCGCGAGGCGGGTCTGGAGAACGCCTACGCGAGCGCGTGGGAAGAGTGGGAAGCCGGAGGAGACGCCGAGATGTGGGACGTGACCGCGCCAGACGGTGTCCTCGATGCGGCGAGGTGACATCTACTGGGTGGACCTGGACCCGGCGCAGGGCGCCGAGGCCAACAAGATCCGCCCGGCCGTGGTCGTCAGCAACGACGCGGCGAACCGGGTCGCCAGACGGGGCGGCCGGGGTGTGGTGACCGTCGTGCCCATCACCTCCAACACCGCGAAGGTGTACCCGTTCCAAGTGCTGCTGCCCGCCAAGGACTGCGGGCTCGGCGCGGACTCCAAGGCGCAGGCCGAGCAGGTGCGCACGGTCGCCGCGGCCAGGCTCCGCGCCCGGATCGGCGGTCTGCCGCCCGCGGTGCTCAAGCAGCTGGACGACGCCCTCCGCGTGCACCTGTCCCTCTGAGCGCCACCCATCCTCGCGCCGATCACGCGCGCCGGAAGACCGCACGCCGCTCAACCAACGAATCGCTCACCCGCGCGTTTGCCACGCGCGCCGGAATACCGCCGGGGCCGTCCGGAGACGGCCCCGACAGCCTCCGTCACCCCAGGACGTGGATGGCGCCCGCCGGGCACAGGTGCGCCGCTTCACGCGCCGCCTTCTCGTGCTCGCCGGTGGGGGAGGGTTGCAGCAGCACGACCGTCCCGTCCACCTCGTCCTGGTCGAACACCGCCGGGTCGGTCAACGCGCACATCCCCGACCCCGCGCACCGGTCCGGATCGACTTCGACCTTCACGAGAACTCCACCGGCAGCTCGTGCACCCCGTAGATCGCCATGTCGTCCCGCATCCTGACATCCTCGGCGGGCACCGCGAGCCGCAGGTCGGGGAACTCCCGGAACAGCGCCGAGAACCCGACCCTCATCTCGATCCTGGCCAGCTGCTGACCGAGGCACTGGTGCACGCCGTGGCCGAACCCGATGTGCCCGGCCGCGGACCGGGTGACGTCGAACTCGTCCGGCCGGTCGAACCGCGCCGGGTCGCGGTTGGCGGCGGCGACGGAGATCGAGACCGACTCGCCGGCCCGGACCACCACACCACCGATCTCCACGTCCTCGATCGCGGTGCGGAGCGTGCCGAACTGGACGATGGTCACGTACCGCATCATCTCCTCGACCGCGTTGTCCACCAACGACGGGTCGGCGCGCAGCGCCGCCAGCTGATCGGGGTTGCGCAGCAGCAACAACGTGCCGATGCCCAGCATGTTCGCCGTGGTCTCGTGACCGGCGACGAGCAGCAGCAGCCCCATGTTGGCGACCTCGGAGTCGGTCAGCTCGCCGGTGGCGATCAGCCCGGACAGCATGTCGTCGCCCGGCGTGACGTGCTTGCGCCTCGCCAGCTGGAGCACGAAGTCCTCCAGCCGCTCGAACGCCGCCATGATCTCCTCGAACGTCGAGTCCAGGCTCAGCGCCTTGGCGGTGTCCTGCTGGAACGACTCCCGGTCCTCGTAGGGCACCCCCAGCAGTTCGCAGATGACCATCGACGGCACCGGCAGCGCGAAGTTCGCCACCAGGTCCGCCGGTGATCCGGCGGCGCGCATCGCGGCCAGGTGCTCGGCCACGATCTGCTCGATCCGGGGCATCAGCTGGTTCATCCGCCGCACGGTGAACTGGCCCGTCAGCAGCTTGCGGTACCGGGTGTGGTCGGGCGCGTCCATCCCGATGAACATGCCCGGCTTGGCCGGCGGCCGCTGCGTGACCGGCTGGCCGGCGAGCAGCCGCGGTGAGTGCTGGAGCTCGGACCGGCTGCTGAACCGCCGGTCCGAGTGCACCTCGCGAGCCAGCTCGTAACTGGTCACGAGCCACCCCAGGTGGCCGTCGGGGAACTTCATCCTGCTGATGGGCGCCCGTTCGCGGAGCAACCCCAACTCCGCCGGCGGGTCGAACGGGGTGCTGCGTTGGGTGGGCAGCTCTGAATACAGCGTTTCGGTCATCTCGCACACCTCCCAGTGCGTTAGGGGACCTTCTTCGCAACATACAGAAGTTTCACGAAGCCATGAAGGAAATATGCCGTGGGGGAACGGTCCTAGTACGGCTGATAGCAGGTGTGCTACAAACGGCCCAAGAACTCTGACAGGGGGAGGTGAGGGTCCTTGGTCATCGAGGTGCGCGATCTGCGGATGCGCTACGGCACGACGGACGTGCTGCACGGGGTCGACTTCACCGCGGATCCGGGTGAGGTGGTGGCCCTGCTCGGGCCCAACGGCGCGGGCAAGACCACGACGATCGAGATCCTGGAGGGCTTCCGGCTGCCCTCCGACGGCCACGTCCGGGTGCTGGGCGTCGACCCGGCCACCGGTGACGAGGCCTGGCGCGCCCGGCTCGGCGTGGTGCTCCAGTCGTGGCGCGACCACGGCCGCTGGCGGGTGCGCGAGCTGCTGCACCACCTCGGCCGCTACTACGCGCCCTACGCCACGCCGCACCAGCCGCGGCCGTTCGCCACCGACGAGCTGATCGAGACCGTCGGCCTGACCGAGCACGCGCACAAGAAGATCAGCAGCCTGTCCGGCGGCCAGCGGCGGCGGTTGGACGTGGCGATCGGCATCGTCGGCAAGCCGGACCTGCTGTTCCTGGACGAGCCGACGGCCGGGTTCGACCCGCACGCGCGCCGGGACTTCCACGACCTGGTGCACCGGCTGGCGGACCTGGAGGGCATGACGATCCTGCTCACCACGCACGACCTGGCCGAGGCGGAGAAGCTGGCCGACCGGATCCTGGTGCTCGCGGGCGGCCGGATCATCGCCGACGGCAGCCCCGACCAGCTCGGCCGCCAGGTCGCGGGCAAGTCCGAGATCCGCTGGACGCAGGGCGGCATGCGGCACGTGCACACGGCCGACGACGCGACGGCGTTCGTGCGCGACCTGTTCCGGCAGCACGCGACCGGCATCTCCGAGCTGGAGGTGCGGCGCAGCACGTTGGAGGACACCTACATGGCCCTCGTGCAGCGGCACGAGAGCGGTCATGCGACCGACGAGGAGGTGGCGCTCCGGTGAACGCCAAGGCACAGGCCGTCCGGCTCGGCGTGGACCGCGGGCTGCGCGAGTTCCGCCACTCCATGGGCAGCTCGGACCAGTGGTACAACGTCTTCACCGGGCTCGCGGCGCTGACCGTGCTGTGGTTCCAGCGCGACACGCAGGTCGAGGGCTCCGGCATCACGCTCGCCGCGCTCACGCTGCCGGGGCTGCTCGGCATGGGGATCGTGTTCGGCAGCCTGGTCGGGCCCGCGGGGCAGCTCTCGATGAACCGCGAGGACGGCACGCTGCTGCGCGCCAAGGCGGTGCCCGGCGGCATGGTCGGCTACCTGGTCGGCCGGGCCGTGCAGACGTCGCTGGACTCCCTGTCCGGTCTGCTGGTCGTGCTGGTGCCGGGCCTCTTCCTGGTGAACGTCCTGGCGGACGCGGGCGTGGACGGCGTGCTCGGCCTGGTCGCGGTGCTGGCGCTCGGCATGGCCTCGATGCTGCCCTGGGGCGCGGTCGCCGGGTCGATCACCAAGAGCCCGGGTGGCGCGATGGGCATCACCATGCTGCCGATGATGGGGATCGTGGCGATCTCGGGCATCTTCTACCCGATCACCGCGATGCCGGGGTGGCTGCAGGGCGTGGCGCAGGTGTTCCCGGTGTACTGGGCGGGTCACGGCGCGCGGGCGGCGCTGCTGCCGGACGCGGCGGCGGCCGCGGAGCTCGGCGGGTCCTGGCGGATCCTGGAGATGATCGGCGTGCTCGGGGTGTGGGCGGCGGTCGGCTTCCTGCTTGCACCTACGATCCTGCGTCGGATGGCCCGCCGGGAATCCGGAGCGGACATGGAGCAGCGCCGGCAGGCGGCGTTGCAGAGGGGCGTGGGGTGAGCGAGAGCGTCTACAACCGCATCGCGATGCTGCGCGCGGAACGGGGTGTGTCACGCCGGCAGCTCTCCGAGGCGTTGGGCATCCACTACCAGACCGTGGGCTACCTCGAACGGGGCGAGTACAGCCCCAGCCTGTACCTGGCGCTGCGCATCGCGCAGTACTTCGAGGTGCCGGTGGAGGTCGTGTTCTCGACCGACCCGTTCCCGCGGTTGGGCAGCAACTCCGAGCGATCGGCGTAGGCGGGCCCGGGGGCGGCGCCGTGGCGTCGCCCCCGACGCCACTCACCTCCCGAGCACGCCGCGCAAGGCCGCACGGATCGCCGCGGTCAGCTCGGCCCGGCTCTCCGGCGTGCCCGGTGCCGGTGCGCCCAGCGCGCCCGCGCCGACCAGCCGGTCGAACAGCAGCCCGTCCACGAACGCCACCAGCTCCCGGCTCTGCCGCTGCGGGTCCGGCGCGCCCAACGCGGCCAGCAGCTCCCGCGCCTGGGCCCGGGGCCGTTCCCCGTGGGCCAGGATGCCGCGCAGCTCGGGGTGGTGGGTGGCCTCCAGCAGGCACGCGTACCGGGCCAGCGTGCGCTCGCGGCCGGTCGTCATCCACTGGTCGAGCACGTGCGCGACGCCCTCCGCGAGCCGGTCGGGGTCGAGCGTGACGTCCACCGCCGCCGCGACCACCTCGGCGTTGTCCAAGTCGGCCAGCCGTTGCACCACGCCCTCGACCAGCGCCTTGCGGGTGCGGAAGTAGGCCGAGGTCGAGCCGGTGGGCACGCCCGCCCGGGCGTCGACCGCGCGGTGGGTCAGCCCGCGCATGCCCCTGGTGGCCACCACGTGGATCGCCGCGTCGGCGAGGGCGGCCATGCGCTCCGTCACGGTGTCGTCCTCCTTCTACAGCTGTAGAGTACCGATCTCTACAGCTGTAGAAGGAGCGGGCATGAAAGCGGTCGTGGTGGGAGGTGGCCTCGGTGGGGTCACGGCGGCGGTGGCGCTGAGGCAGGTCGGGTGGGACGTCGTCGTGCTGGAGCGCGCGCCGGAGTTCGGCGAGGTCGGCGCGGGTGTCGGGGTGATGCCGAACGCGATGCGGGCGTTGGCCGCGCTGGGGTTGGCCGACGACGTGCGGCGGATCGGCACGCCCAGGGTGGCGGGCGGCCTGCGCGACCCGGAGGGCCGGACGCTGACGCACGTGGACGCGGCGCGGGTGGAGCACGTCGTGGCGGTGCACCGCGCCGACCTGCACCGGGTGCTGCGGTCCGCGCTACCCGAGTCCTGCCTGGTCACGGACGCCGACGTGCGGTCGGTGGACGACCTGGACGCCGACCTGGTCGTCGCCGCGGACGGCATCCGCAGCCGCGTCCGGGAGGCGTTGTTCCCGGCGTTGCCCCGGCCGGTGTACGCGGGCACCACGGCGTGGCGCAGCGTGACGACGGCCCGGTTCCCGCTCGACCTCGGCATCGGTCAGACCCTCGGTCCGGGGCGGGAGTTCGGCGTGCTGCCGCTGGGCGACGGCCGGGTCTGCTGGTACGCGGCCGCGGTCGCACCCGCGGGCGGGCGTTCGGACGACGAACTGGCCGAGGTGCGCCGGCTCGTCGGCGACTGGCACGACCCGATCCCGGACCTGCTGGACGCCACCCCGCCCGGGACCGTGCTGCGGCACGACATCCACGAGCTGGCCACGCCGCTGCCGACCTACGTGAGCGGCCGCGTGGCGCTGCTCGGCGACGCGGCCCACGCGATGACGCCCTACCTGGGCCAGGGCGCGTGCATGGCGATCGAGGACGCCGTGGTGCTGGCCGCCGCGTGCGCCCGCGCCGACGACGTGCCGACCGCGCTGGCCGAGTACGACCGGCAGCGCCGGCCCCGCACGCAGGCGATGGCCAGGGCGTCGAGGGCGGTCGGTCGGGTGGGGCACAAGCTGCGCAACCCGGTGGCCGTGGCCTTGCGTGACGCGGTGATGCGGGCGGTGCCGGCCGGGGTCGGCCTTCGCGGCATGGCGAAGTTCCTGGCGTGGACCCCGCCGTCGCTGTCGCCCGATAGGGGAGAAATCACTGGTGATGTAAATCACAAGTAACTGCCGCAATTCGAGCGGATAACGATCCAATATCACTCGTTTTCGCAGGATGTGTCACTCTTTTGCGCGATCAAGCACTCACTGTCCGGCACCAGCGGTGCGGGGTGAACCCCACCCGGTGCCCGGCACGGCGGTGCAGCAACCCCGAAAGGGCAACTACGGTGTCCCGCCATGGCCCCCGTCCCCTCGTGTCCGGCTGAAGCCATTCCCCTGCGCGACTCCGCCGCCCCCGTCCACGCCCCCGTCCGCGCCGTCGACCTCGCCGAGGCCGACGAGTTCATCCGCCTGCACCACTCCGAGCACCCCGAGCTCGGCCACCCCGAGCTCGGCCCTGTCGAACACCGCCTCGCCGAGGTGCACGCCGAGGTCGCCGCCACCGGCACGTACCGCCACACGCCCGACGAGCTCACGTTCGGCGCGCGGGTGGCGTGGCGCAACAGCGCCCGCTGCATCGGCCGGCTGTACTGGCGCAGCCTCAAGGTCCGCGACCTGCGCGACCTGCGCGATCCGAAGGAGATCGCGGACGAGTGCGTCGAGCACCTCAAGCTCGCCACCAACGGCGGCAAGGTCCGCCCCGCCATCACCGTGTTCGCGCCGGACGAGCCGGGCAGGCCCGCGCCGAGGATCCGCAACGAGCAGCTGATCCGCTACGCGGGCTACCTCGGCCCGGACGGCGGCGTGCTGGGCGACCGGCGCAACGCCGAGCTCACCGAGCAGGCCATCGGGATGGGCTGGCGCCCGCCCGCTCGACGAGGCCCGTTCGACGTGCTGCCGCTGATCGTGGAACGGGAGGACACCGAGCCCGCCCTGGTCGAACTGCCGCCCGACGCGGTGCTGGAGGTGCCGATCGGCCACCCCGAGCTGCCCTGGCTGGCCGACCTCGGGCTGCGCTGGCACGCCGTGCCCGCGATCAGCAACATGCGCCTGCGCATCGGCGGCATCGACTACCCGGCCGCGCCCTTCAACGGCTGGTACATGGGCACCGAGATCGGCGCCCGCAACTTCGCCGACGTGGACCGGTACGACCTGCTGCCCTACCTGGGCAAGCGGATGGGCCTGGACACCTCGTCGGTGCAGACGCTGTGGAAGGACCGGGTGCTGGTCGAGCTGAACCGCGCGGTGCTGCACTCGTTCGCGGCGGCGGGCGTGACCATCACCGACCACCACACCGAGTCGGACCGGTTCCTCACCCACATCAAGAAGGAGGAGGCCGCGGGGCGCACGTGCCCGGCGGACTGGACGTGGATCGTGCCGCCGATGTCGAGCGGCATCACCAGCGTCTTCCACCGGTACTACGACAAGCGCGAGCTGGTGCCGAACTTCTTCGCCAACGACACCGAAGGCGTCTGCCCGGTCATCCACTGACGCATACACCGACGCGTCCGGGCACGCCCCGGTCTCAGCAAGACGTATGTACGGTTAACGTCAACGCCCACGTGTGGCGTAGATCACCTTCAGCGGTCTAGGGTGACTCTCCGTGAGAGTGGGCATACCCGTCGAGTCGCGGCCCGCCGAGCGCCGCGTAGCCGGTCTACCGGAAACGGTGACCACGCTGATCGGTGCCGGACTCACGGTCGACGTGCAAGCCGGAGCGGGCGCACACGCCCAGGCCTCCGACGCCGCCTACCGCGCAGCCGGTGCGAACGTCATCGCCGACCACCCGGCCGGTCTGTCCGACGTGGTCGTCTCCGTCCAACCACCGACACCCGAGCAGGCCGCCGCCCTGCGGGAGGGCGACATCACGATCAGCTTCCTGCAGCCGAACGGCGAGCCGGAGCTGATCGAGGTGCTCAAGGCCAACAAGGTCACGTCGTTCAGCCTCGACCTGCTACCCAGGGTGACCAGGGCGCAGTCCGCCGACGCCCTGTCCTCGCAGGCCCTGGTGGCGGGCTACCGCGCGGTGATCGAGGCGGCCAACCGGCTGCCCAAGTTCCTGCCCATGTTCACCACGGCCGCGGGCACCATCCCGCCGGCCAAGGTGCTCGTCCTGGGTGCGGGCGTGGCGGGGCTCCAGGCCATCGCCACCGCGCGCCGGCTCGGCGCCGTGGTCGAGGCCTACGACGTGCGCGCGGCGGCCAGGGACGAGGTCAAGAGCCTCGGCGCGAGGTTCCTGGAACTGGACCTCGAAACGCAGCAGGGCGTGTACGCGCAGGCGCAGTCGGAGACGTTCCTGGAACGCCAGCGCGAGCTGATCGCGGACCGGGTCGCCGCCTCCGACGTGGTGATCTCCACCGCCGCCATCCCGGGCCGCAAGGCGCCCGTGCTGGTCACCGACGACATGCTCAAGGCGATGGCACCCGGCTCGGTCGTGGTCGACCTGGCGGCCGAGTCCGGCGGCAACGTCACCGCGAGCAGCCCCGGTGAGGAGATCCGGGTCGGCGAGGTGCTGGTCTACGGGGCGCGGAACATGCCGAGCACCATGCCCGTGCACGCCAGCAGGCTCTACGCGCGCAACGTGGCCAACCTCCTGATGATGATGACCAAGGACGGCCGGGTCGTGCCGGACCTCACCGACGAGGTGCTGGCCGGCTGCTGCCTCACGCACGCGGGCGAGCTGAGGAGGGAGCTGTCGTGATCGACCTGTTGACGATCTTCGTGCTGGCCGTGTTCGTCGGCTTCGAGGTCGTGTCGAAGGTGTCCACGATCCTGCACACGCCCCTGATGTCGGGCGCGAACGCCATCCACGGCGTGATCCTGGTCGGCGCGATCCTGATCACCGGCCGCGCCGAGCACGCGCTGGAGATCGCGCTCGGCCTGGCCGCGGTCTTCCTGGCCACGGTCAACGTGGTGGGCGGCTTCGTGGTGACCGACCGGATGCTGGAGATGTTCAAGGGCCACAAACCGACCAGGGCGATCAAGGCCGAGGCCGACCGGGGCCGGGGCGACGGGCACGGGGGGACCGGGAAATGAGCCCCACCTGGGTCCAACTCGCCTACCTGATCGCCGCCCTGTGCTTCGTGCTGGCGCTCAAGGGCCTGAGCACGCCGAAGTACGCCCGCGCGGGCAACCTGCTCGGCGCGGCGGGCATGGCGCTGGCCGTGGTCACGGCCTACGTCCACGGCGCGGTCCACAACGGACTGCTGATCCTGCTCGCGGTGGCCGCGGGCGTGGTGGTGGGCATCCCGGCGGCGCGGTCGGTGAAGATGACCGCCATCCCGCAGATGGTGGCGCTGTTCAACGGCGTCGGCGGTGCCGCGGCGGCCCTGGTGGCGTTGACCGAGTTCCTCGCGGTGCCGCACGGCTCGGTGTTGTTCCAGCTCGCCACCGTGCTCACGGTGCTGATCGGCTCGGTCAGCTTCTCCGGCAGCGTGGTGACCTTCCTCAAGCTCCAGGAGGTCATGACCACCCGGCCGGTGCTGCTGCCCGCCGGTCAGCTCCTCGGCATCGGCGTGGCCGCGGTGAGCGCGCTGCTGGCCCTGTGGGTCGTGCTGACCGGGAGCGGCGTGGTGCTGGTGCTGCTGGCGCTGGCCGGTCTCGCGCTGGGCGTGCTGTTCGTGCTGCCGGTGGGCGGCGCGGACGTGCCGATCGCGATCTCGCTGCTCAACGCGTTCACCGGCCTGGCCGTCGCCGCGTCGGGTTACGTGCTGGCCAACACCCTGCTGATCGTCTCCGGCACGCTCGTCGGCGCGTCCGGCACCATCCTGACCCGGTTGATGGCCCAGGCCATGGGCCGGCCGCTGACCAACATCCTGTTCGGCGCTTTCCAGACCACCACCGCGACCGCGGGCACCGACGAACAGCGCACCGTGCGCGCCGGCACGGTGGAGGACGTCGCGATCCTGCTCGGCTACGCCCACTCCGTGCTGGTGGTCCCCGGTTACGGCCTGGCCGTGGCGCAGGGGCAGCACGCGGCGCGGGAACTGGCGCAGGTGCTGGAGCAGCGCGGCATCACCGTGCAGTACGGCATCCACCCGGTCGCGGGCCGGATGCCGGGCCACATGAACGTGCTGCTCGCCGAGGCGGACGTGCCCTACGAGAACCTCAAGGAGCTCGACGACGTCAACCCCGGCATCGGCAGCGTCGACGTGGTGCTGGTGGTCGGCGCGAACGACGTGGTCAACCCCGGCGCGCGGGACGAGCCGAGCAGCCCGATCTACGGCATGCCGATCTTCGACGTGGACCGGGCGAAGGCCGTGGTGTTCATGAAGCGCTCGATGCGGCCGGGCTTCGCGGGCGTGGACAACAGCCTGCTCTACAACCCGAAGACCACCATGCTGTTCGGCGACGCCAAGGAGTCGCTGACCAAGCTGCTGGCCGCGGTGAAGCACGTCTGAGCCCCCGCGGGCTCAGGTGCCGGACAGCTCGTAACCCGGCACGGCGGGCGCGAGGTGGTCGCCGAACGCGGCGTCCACCTCGACCCGCGCCCACCACGCCGCCCGCTCCTCCGTGGCGACGTCCGGCACCAGCACGGACACCCCGGACGACCGGACCAGGCCCACCATCCGCGCCACCGCGTCGTGCAGGAACGACTCGGGCCGCTCGGCCAGCCTGCGCACCACCGACGGGTCGAGGACCAGCGCGTCCACCGGCAGCTCGTCCAGCAGCGACAGCTCGGCCTGCCCGCCGTTGAAGCGGGTCAACCCGGCGGCGACCCCGTTGTCCCGCAACACCTGCGCGTTGTCGTCGTCGACGCCGTGCAGCATCGACCGGGCGTCCAGGAAGATCCGCAGCCGGGACGCGGGCAGGCCGGTCTCGGTCAACGTCCGCTTCACCGTGCGCACCAGGTCCTCGTCGCGGGACTGCATCGGCGACAGCTCGAAGTGCAGCGTGCCCAAGCCGGACGACCGCGCGGTGTCGGCCGCCGCCTCGCGCAGCGCCCACTGGCCCAGCGCCAGGGACAACCCGGTCTCGTCGGCCAGCCGCACGCACTCGTCGTGCCCGAGGTCGTCCCAGCGCAGCCTGGCCACGTGCCCGAGCACCCGCCGGTCGGCCAGGGTCACCAGGGGCTGGTACTCCAGTTCCAGCTCGTGGTCGGCCAACGCGCCGGGCATCCGCGCGGCCCGCGCCTGCCGGTCCCGGAACCGCTGGTCGGCGTGCCGGTCGTAGGGCAGCCACTGCCGCTTGCCGGACGCCTTGGCCCGGCGCAGGGTCGCGTCGGCCGCGCGCAGGATCTCGGCGACGTCCCACCCCGCCGGTGGTCGGTCGACCACGCCGATGGTGGCCGACACGGCCACGCCGTCGGCCATCGGCCGTTGCAGCGCCTCGTTGATCCGGTCCACCACGACGGGCACGGACGGCGTGGTCGGCGAGTTGTCCACCACGATGGCGAACTCGTCGCCGCCCACCCGGGCGACCAGCGCGGTCTCGTCGGCCACCGCGGCTTCCAGCCGGCGGCCCACCTCGGTGAGCACCCGGTCGCCGACCGCGTGGCCGAGGCCGTTGTTCACCGCCGAGAACGCGTCCAGGTCCAGGTGGTAGAGCGTGATCCCGCCGCGCGACGTGCCGTGCAGCGCCTCCAACCGGGAGACGACGCGCTGCCGGTTGGACAGGCCGGTGAGCGAGTCGTGCAGCAGCTGGAAGTCCAGGTTCTTGCGCAGCAGGTGCAGCTCACTGACGTCCTCGGCCATGGTCACGTAGTACGCGGGCTCGCCGTCCGCGTCGCGCAGCAACGACACCGCCAGGTGCACCCACACCGGCTCGCCGTCCTCGCGCAGCAGCCTCCGCTGCGCGCGGACCCGCACCGCCCGGCCGTCGCCGACCGCCTGGTACGTGCTCGCCAGCGCCTCGGCGTCGGCCGGGTCGAACAGCTCGACCAGCCGCCGCCCGGTCAGCTCGGCGCGGTCACGGCCGACCATCTCGGCCAGCGCCTCGTTCGCCTCGACGCACTCGCCGTCCAGGTCGGTGATCGCGATGCCGAACGCGGAGGAGTCGAACACCTCCCGGAACCGGGCCTCACTGACCTCGAGCACCCGCTCGGCCCGCCGCTTGGCGGCCATGAGCGCGCGCGTGACCTCCTCCTGCTGGTCGAACGCGTCCATCCGCATCGAGGTGGCGAAGGCGGTGCTCAGGCTGCCCAGGATCGCGACGACCTTCTCCGCCAACCGCGGCACGTCCTGGAGCTCGGGGGTGAACAGCAGGGCGTGCCCGAGCACCTCCACCGTGCGCTGCAACGTCTCCGGGCCGGTGAAGTGCGCCTCGACCAGCCGGTCGCCCACCACGGCGACGGGGTCGACGGTGAACGGCTCGGCCTGGACCGCGTCGGCGATCACGTCCACCAGGTCGAGCAGGTACAGCTCGATCTCGATCGGTGACATCGGCACGTACGCGGTCGGGTAGACCGCGCGCATCCACTCGCGCGCGATGTCCTGCCGCCGGGTCCTAGCGGGTGGTGCCACGTCGGCTCACCTCTTGCGACCCACGCCGGCGAAGATGCCCGCCCGGTCGGCGTCCTCGTCGACGGCGCCTTCCTCGGGCCGCCACCGCGGCAGTGCGACCACGCCCGGCTCGACCAGGTCGAAGCCGTCGAAAAGGGCGGTGATCTCGGCGCGGGTGCGGGGGAACATCGGGTTCGCGCTCGGGCGCATCACGGCCACGATCCCGGCCATCTCGTCGGGCTGGAGGTCGGCGGTGAACTGGGACAGGGCCAGGTAGCTGCCCGGCGCCACGGCGTCGCGGTACGCGGCGATCACGCCCGCCGGGTCGCGCTCGGGCGGCACGAAGTGGAACACCCCGACGGCGAGCACGCCGACCGGCTCGGCGAAGTCGATCAGACCCGTGTCCCGGGCGCCGTCGAGCACCGCGGCCGGGTCGGTCATGTCCTCCTGCAGGATGGTCGTCAGGTCGTCGTGCTCCAGGAGCATCAGGCTGTGCGCGACCGCGATGTCCTCGTAGTCGACGTACACCACGCGTGACCCGGGCGCGGCCTTGCGCGCGATCTCGTGCACGTTGCCGACGGTCGGGATGCCCGAGCCCAGGTCGAGGAACTGCCGCACGCCCGCGTCGACCAGGTGCAGCACGGCCCGGCGCAGGAACGCGCGGTTGAGCCGGGCGATGGTGCGGGCGTTGGGCTGGGCGCGGAGGAACTTCTCCGCGAGCTCGCGGTCAGCCGCGAAGTTGTGGCCGCCGCCGAGCAGGTAGTCGTAGAGCCGGGCGGCGCTGGGCAGGCCGGTGTCGACCTCGTCGGGGACCCATCCCAGCCGATCCACCACCGCCCCCTCACCCGTGTGCGTGCCGGCCCGAGCCTTCGCCCCTGTGGGGCGAGATTACTGATCCGGCCCGGCTCGTGGGCGGCGAGAAGACGCCTTGTCCCCGATCGGCGTAGAGGCCCTCGGCGAGGCGAACACCGAGCGTGCGTCGGAAGATCCGCCAGGCCCGCCCAAGGCTTGCGGGAACAGCGGCACGACCACCGCGAACGCGCTGCGGAGCGCCCGGCGAGGTGCACCGGGCCACCACCTGGTCCAGCGTCACTCCGTGGGAGGACATATCCCGACCCAGTACCATTCGCGCATGTCAGACGAGGCACGCTCGCTCACCGACGTGGTCACGAGGCTCCGGCGGGCACTGCGCACGAGCATCCGGTCGGAATGGCCGTGGGACTCCCTGCCGATGGCGCAGGTCGAGCTGCTCCAGACGCTCGCCGAGCGCCCTCCGATGCGCGTGGGCGACCTCGCGGCCGAGCTGCGGCTGGCGCCGAACACGGTCAGCGGCCTGGTCGGCCAGCTGATCGAGGGCGGCCTGGTCGAGCGGGGCGGCGACCCCAGTGACCGCCGCGTGGCCCGGCTCTCGGTGACGCCGCAGGGGCACGAGCAGCTGGCCGTCTGGCAGGCCGCGCACGAGAAGCGCATCGGTTCGGCGCTGGACAAGCTCGACCCGGCCGAACGCGCCGACGTGGTCCGCGCGCTGGCCGCCCTGGACCACCTGGTGGATTACCTGCGTGCGCACTGAACTGCGGGTCCTCACGGCCGTCGCCCTGGGTGGCGGCATCGGCGGCGTGGCCCGCTACGGCCTGGCCGCGGTGGTCCACGGCCCCTGGGGCACGCTGCTGATCAACGTGGTGGGCTGCGCGCTGATCGGGGTGCTGATGGTCCTGGTGCCGCGCCTGCACCCGCTGGCGCGGCCGTTCCTCGGCATCGGCGTGCTGGGCGGCTTCACCACGTTCTCGGGCTACGCGCTGGACGCCGTGCGGCTGGGCGGCCTCGCCGCCTTCGCGTACCTGCTCGCCACCCTGCTCCTGGCGCTGGGCGCGACCTTCGCCGCCATGGCCGTGACCCGCAGGGTGTCGTCGTGACGGTGCTGCTGGTCTTCGTCGGCGCGGCGGCGGGCGCGTCGCTGCGGTACGCGACCGGCCGGTTGCTCCGCAAGTCGTTCCCCTGGGCCACGTTCGCGGTGAACGTGGTGGGCTCGTTCGTGCTCGGCTGCGTGGCGGGGGCCTCGCCGGACCTGGTCGCGCTCGTCGGCACCGGCCTGTGCGGCGGCCTGACGACCTACAGCACGTTCAGCTACGAGACGATCCGGTTGACCGAGGACGGCCGCCACCGGCAGGCGTTCGCCAACGTGGCCGGCAGCATCGCGGCCGGCGTGGCCGCGGCCGCCCTCGGCTACGCCCTCACCCGATGATGTAGCGGTCCCGCTCGCCCGGTGCAGTCCGACGGCAGGCCTGGGCATTTCGCGAGTATCCATCGTGGACAGACAACCCGATCGGGTGGTCATCCGGGCACTCAGGCTGGGATCGACGGCTCCACGTGGCGGGCCGTCCCGCTCGCCCATAACGTCTGCCGGCAGTGGTCGGGACGGCCGGGCCGGTCGATGGCAAGTCCACTGTGGACTCGAGAGGTGTGGCCATTCGTCCCTGCTCGCACAACACATCTCGATCACCGGGCACACCGGCCGAGTCGTACCGGCCCGGTCGATTGATCGACGGGAAGGCGATACGGATGGATGGCAAACCTGCGGACGCGGTCGTCGGCGAGGCCCGCCGTCGCCGGTGGGTCGCGATCGTGGCACTGGGCGCAATGGTGGCTACCGTGACCATGATCGGCGCGCTGTCGAGACCACCCGAGGCGCACGCTGTCGAGGCGCCGGTGGACCTCGGTGTGGCGGAGACCTTCTCGGTGCTGGGCGGTCAGTCGGTCACGAACACCGGTGAGACCGTCTTGAGCGGAGACCTCGGCGTCAGCCCAGGCACCTCCATCACGGGGTTCCCCCCGGGCACCATCGGTGGAACCAGGCACGAGAACGACGCGGTGGCGGCTCAGGCGCAGGCCGATCTGACGGTCGCCTACAACGACGCAGCGGGACGTGCCCCGACCGGGCAGGCGCTCCCCGCGGACCTGGTCGGGCTGACGCTGGTGGGCGGCGTGTACCAGGCATCCGGGGCGACCGAGTTGAACGGGACGCTGACCCTCGACGGCCAGGGCGACCCGAACACGGTCTGGATCTTCCAGATCCCCTCCACCTTGATCACCGGTTCGGCGAGCGTGGTCAGCCTGATCAACGGCGCCCGCGCGTGCAACGTCTTCTGGCAGGTCGGCAGCTCCGCGACGCTCGGCACGAACTCCGACTTCGTGGGCACGATCATGGCGCTGACCTCGATCACGGTGAACACGGGCGCTGACGTCCAGGGCCGTGCGCTGGCGCGCAACGGCTCGGTCACGTTGGACGACAACACGTTCACCACGGACGTGTGCGAGCCCGTTCCGACGACGACCACAACCACCACGACCACGACGGACACCACCACCACCACCACGACGGACACGACGACGCCGACGACGACCACCACCACGGGTACGACGGCGCCGACGACGACCACCACCACGGACACGACGACGCCGACGACGACCACCACCACGGGTACGACGGCGCCGACAACGACCACCACCACGGACACGACGACGCCGACGACGACTACCACCACGGGTACGACGGCGCCGACAACGACCACCACGACGGGTACGACGGCGCCGACAACGACTACTACGACGACGGGCACCACCACGACCACGACGGGCACGACGACCGGTACGACGGCGCCGACGACGACCACCACGACCGGCACGACGGCGCCGACAACGACTACCACGACGACGGGCACCACCACGACCACGACGGGCACGACGACCGGTACGACGGCGCCGACGACGACTACGACGACGGGCACCACGACAGGCACCACCACGACCACCACGACCGGCACCACGACCGGCACGACGACGACCGCACCGACCTCGACGAGTGCGCCTACCAGCGCGACGAGCACCGACTCGTCGACCGCTACCACCACCACGACGTCGGGTCGTCCAACCACCCACCCCGAAGGTCCGGTACCACCAGGGCACGTTCCGCAGCACCCGACCGAACTCGCCGACACGGGACCGAACACCCCGCTCGGCATGCTGGTCAGCATGGGCGCACTGCTCTTGGCGCTCGGCGCGGCGCTCCTCTGCCTCGGGCGTCGGCGAGCACGGTGGAACAGGTAGCCGTGTGAGCCGGTGATGTCCCGGTCGGTGCCGAGCACGTGCACCGACCGGGCATCTCCCGCTCGGCCCGGCTACGCCCTCACCCGCTAGCCGACAACCTCCGCAGCACGTCCGGCAGGTCGCCGGGGTGCACGACGCCGAGCCGCTGGGTGGCACGGGTCAGCGCCACGTAGAGGTCGCTGGCGCCGCGCGGCGACTCGGCCAGGATGCCCGCCGGGTCGACCACCAGCACCGAGTCGAACTCCAGGCCCTTCGCGTCGGTCACCCCCAGCACCACCACCTGCGCGTCGAGGTCGTCCGAGGCGCCCGGCACGGCGGCGCGCAGCGTCGCCACCGACGCCGACGGCACGATCACCGCCAGCTTGCCGTCGTCGATCTCGGCGAGCTCCTTGTCGACCACCGACGGCAGCGCCTCGGTCAGCGACGGCACCCGCAGGCTCCACGGCTCGAACCCGCTGTCCCGCACCGACGTCGGCGGCACCAGGTCCGGGTCGACCGAGGACAGCACGTCCGCCGCCACCGCCATGATCTCCGACGGCGTCCGGTAGTTCACCGTCAGCTCGGTCAGCTTCCAGCGGTCCATCACGTACGGCGACAGCACCTCGTGCCAGGACGACGCGCCGGCGATGTCACCGGTCTGCGCGATGTCGCCGACCACGGTCATCGACTTCGACGGGCACCGGCGCATCAGCGTCCGCCACGCCATGGGCGACAGCTCCTGCGCCTCGTCCACGATGATGTGCCCGAACGTCCAGGTCCGGTCTGCCGCCGCGCGCTCGGCCGCCGTCTCGTAGCGCTCCGCGCCGTGCCGCTCGGCCAGCCGGTAGGCGTCGACGAGGTCGGTCGCCATCAGGATGTCCGGGTCGGCGTCGTCCTCCAGGTCGAGGATGTCGAGCACGCCCTGCGCGTAGTCGATCGCCTGCCGCCGCTGCCGCTCGGCCCGCGCCTTGGCCTCGGTGTCGTCCTCGCCGAGCAGCTCCGCGGCCTCGTCCAGCAGCGGCACGTCGGCGGGTGTCCACTCGGCGCCGCGCGGGCGGGCCAGCAGTTCGCGCTCGGCGGGCGAGAACTTCGGCGTGGCCTTGGCGATCAGCTTCGGCGTCGCGTAGAGGTCTTCGAGCAGCTGCTGGGGCGACAACGTCGGCCACAGCTTCTCCACGGCGGCCTGCACGCCGGGGTCCTCCCGCAGCTCGCGCCGGATGTCGTCGATGTCGGCCTGGTCCAGCAGGTGCCTGCCGAGCCGGGACACCGCCTGCGACGCCAACGTGGAGATGATCTCCCGCTGGAACGTCCGCCGTGCCTCGTTGTGCGGGCGTCGGGTCCGCCTCGCCCGACCGCGGGCGTCGGTGATCGCCCGCCGGTCCAGTCGCAGCACGTCCTGCTCGAACGGCACCTCGACCAGGCCCGGCGCCTCCTGCCGGTCCCGGATCGCGTGCGCGACCACGTCCGCCATCTCGCTGCGGCCCTTCAGCGCCGCCACCTCGGCCGGCTCGCGGCCGACCGCGGTCAGGCCCGGGAACAGCTCGCCGACGGTCGACAGCAGCACACCCGTCTCACCCAGCGACGGCAGCACCTGCCCGATGTAGCGCAGGAACGTCGCGTTCGGCCCGACCACCAGCACGCCGCGCTTCGCGAGCTGCCGCCGGTGCGTGTAGAGCAGGTACGCGGCGCGGTGCAGCGCCACCGCGGTCTTGCCCGTGCCCGGACCGCCCTGCACGACGACCACGCCGTTCAGCTCGGTGCGGATGATCTTGTCCTGCTCGGCCTGGATGGTCGCGACGATGTCGCCCATCTGGCCGGTGCGGCTGGCGTTCACCGCGGCCAGCAGGGTGGCCTCGCCGGTCAGGCCGTCGGACCGGCGGTCCGGGTCGACCGAGTTGATGTCCAGCACCTCGTCGTCGAAGCCGACGACCTTGCGCTGCTTGGTCCGCAGGTGCCTGCGCATCCGCACGCCCTCCGGCGCGGCGGCGGTGGCCAGGTAGAACGGGCGGGCGGCGGGCGCGCGCCAGTCCATCAACAGCGGTTCGTACTCCTTGTCCTCGTCGAACAAGCCGATCCGGCCGATGTAGAACCGGTCGTCGGTGTCGAAGTCGAGCCGGCCGAAGCACAACCCGTTCTCCACCGCGCTGTACTGCGCCAACTGGTCGGAGTACATGGCCACCGAGGTGTCCCGCTCGGAGCGCATCTGGTGCGTGCCACCGGTTTGCCGCAGCGCGCCGGCCAGGCGCTTCGAGCTCTGGTCGCGGAGGTCGTCCAGCCTGCCGTACAGCATCGACACGTATTCCTGCTCCGACTCGGTTTCCGCGAGCCGGAGGTCATCGGAGGGGCTTGACAACGTGCCTCATTTCTGGATAGCGTGGTTTATCAGCCTGTGTCGCAATCGGCTGACGGTTCCCTGCGCCCGTCATGCGCAGAACGTCTAATCTACTACACGTTCTTCGCGCCGGTGTGTGAACGAGTCCGCTGCCGCGACCGGGGTCCGTGACGTGCGAACGCCGCCGCCGAGCGGGTGCTCGACGACGGCGTCCGGTGTGCGGAGGGGTGCGGCGGGCTACAACCGGGTGGCCACGAAGCGGCCGATGGCGTCCATGCCCTGCGCGTTCGGGTGCAGCGGCGCGGCGGGACCGGTCGGTGCCAGGCCCTCGAACCACCTCGCCCGCGCGGGCGCGCACGCGTCGTGGCCCACGCTCGGCGGCGCGATGTCGACGAACGACGCGCCGTGTGCGGCCGACTCACGGGCGAACACCGCGTTGAGCCGGTTGACGCTGCCCTGGAGGTAGTCCGCGTCCCGGGCCCAGATCGGCTGGTCCGGGTAGCAGCCGCCGGGCCGGATGTAGGTGCCGTAGCCGACCACCACGACCCGCGCCTCGGGCGCCCGGGCGGAGATGAGGTCGAGCGCGGCGGCGAACTCGGCCGCGTAGGCGTCGATCCGCTCGGCCAGCCGGTCCTGCCCACCGGCGGTGAGCCGGTCCCGGCACGACGTCCCGAGCGGCTCGGGCAGCAGGTTGAGGCAGCCCACCGCCTCGCCGACCAGGCCGATGTCGTTGCCACCGATGGTGAGCGTCACCAGGTCGGTCGACGGGCTCAGCGCGTCCAGCTGGGGCTCCTGCGTCCCGTCGGCGGTCGACTGCGGCCCGCCCAGGTCATCGGTCACCGCGCCCGAGCACGTCACGTCGGTGAGCCGGGCGCCGATCCGCTCGGCGAGCACGGACGGCCAGTTGCGCGTCGAGCGCAGGCAGCCCGGCGCGCTCATGTCCTGCTCCGGGATGAGCGGCCCGGCGGCGGCCGAGTCGCCGAGCGCGACATACTCGGCGCCCGGTTCGGCGGTCGACTCGGGAGTCGGTTCGGCGGTCGCCGCGCCGGTGGTCCAGGTGATCGACAACACTGCCAACAACGCCGGTAGCAGTCTGCGCACGACCGCCTCCTCTTCGTGATCGGGTGGTTTCCGGGGACATGATGTGGCCCGCACCGCCGAAGAGGGCCCGGGAGCCGCCGCGGATTCACCCGGGAGGGGCCGGAGAGGACACCAACCGGTCATCAACGGCCGCCCGCCGCACGAGCGCCGCCACGATCGGCTACCGGCCGCACCGGGTAGCGGCGCCGGCCGGTCCCGATTCGACCAAGCCCGCGGACCCGCACCACGTCGGTGCCGCACCGGCGGCACGCCGGGTGAGGACCCGGCCACCCGATGAGCGGCTGTCCGAGGGCACGTGGGTGAAACCCGATCGCGGGCCCTGATCACTCCGGCACGCTGGGAGGGGTGAGGGAGAAGCGCCAGGAGTTCGCGCGGCTGTGCCGGATCGTGGTGGACCGGCCGCGGTGGCAGCTCGGGTTCGCGGTGGTCGTGTCGGTGTGGTCCCTGGCGTGGGTGGCGGGGCAGGCGTTCGGCGGCCCGAGTCCGCTGGAGGTGCTGCCGGTGCGCTGGGCGGGCCTGCCGACGGGGTGGCTGGAGGTGACCCGCGGGTGGTTCGACGGCCGCACCGGGTTCCTGGCCGTGGCGGGTGGCCTGCTGTGGGCGATGACGAGCGCCGGCCGGCAGGCGTCGGCGCTGCTCGGCTGGCTCGCGGTGATGGCGGCGGCCGAGGACGTCGGCTACGTCGCGGTGCGGTGGGCGTTGCTGGTGTTCGCGGCGTTCCTCGCGGTGATGGGGTTGGTGTCGATCGCCGGGCGGCGGGCGTTCGTGGTCGACCGGGTCGCGGTCATCCCCCGGGACGTGGCGCGGGCCGGTGCCACGGCGGTGGCGTTGTCGGCGGTGGTGCCGCTGGTCGCGCCGGGTCTGGTGCTGGCCCGGCTGGTCAGCCCCTACGTGACTCGGCCACCACGCCGCCGGGTGGGGGCGCCGATCGTCCGCGCGGCTTCCACCGAACGGCCGACGGCCGGTGAAACGCCCGGTGAACTGCCCGAACCCGTCCCGGCGCAGCGCGGATCGCGCTGAGCGGCCGGTCTGATTTCGAGATAGGTCAGGGCACGCTAATAGTTTTGCACCCCAACAATCAGAACAGGAAAGCTGAGCGAACCTCACATCACATTCCGGAATCGTCTGTTTGGGCTTACCGGTCCGTATCCATCAAGATGTGCGCGTGCCAGAAAATCCCGCCGAAAACCGCTTAGCCAAGGTGATGCGTCGGCAGCCCGTTCAGCAGCGCGGCGCCGCCACGGTGTCCGCGATTGTCGATGCCTGCGCGACACTGCTCAACGACTACGACTACGACGACATCACCACCGCCCGGATCGTCGAGCTAGCAGGCGTGCCCATTGGATCGTTCTACCAATACTTCCCGGACAAGCGTTCTGTGGTGCACGCGCTGGCGCTGCGAGGTATGGAGGAGTACCTGGGACGGGTCGAAACGCTGTTCACGGAGGGTCGGCTCGCCCACGACTGGCGGGAAGCGGTGCAGCAGGTCGTCGGCATCTACCTGCGGATGCTGGTCGAGCTGCCCGGCTTCGGCCGGGTGCGGTTCAGCGACCTGCTCGACGGCCACCGGCTCGACGCGTCGGTCGACCAGTACGAGTTGATGGCCGAACGGCTGCGCGACCTGTTCCTGGGCCGCTTCGCGGTGCGCGGCGACGCGCCGGTCACGCTGACGTTCCGGATGGCCGCCCAGACCGCCGACGCGATGTTCAAGCTGGCCGAACGGGTCGAACCCGACGAGCGCCCGGTGGTGCTCCGCACCGCCGACGGCGTGATCCTGACGATGTTGGCCGGAGTCTTCGACCCCGCCTGACGATCTCGGCCGAGCCTGACGACCTCGGCCACGCGTGACTTGCCGCGCCGGTCCGAGTGGTGTGGGGTGGACCGGTGAGCGACGACTTCGACGTGATCGTGATCGGCGGCGGCCCGGTGGGCGAGAACGCCGCCGCCCGGACCGCCGCCGGTGGGCTGCGGACCGCGTTGGTGGAGGCCGAGCGGGTCGGCGGCGAGTGCTCGTACTGGGCCTGCATGCCGAGCAAGGCGTTGCTGCGCCCCGGTCACGCGCTCGCCGCCGCCCGCCGGGTGCCCGGTGTGCCGGTCGGGGAGCGGCTCGACCCGGTGCAGGTGTTGAAGCGGCGCAACAGCTTCACCTCCGACTGGGACGACTCGGGCCAGGTGGAGTGGGCCGAGGGCGCCGGGCTGACCGTGGTGCGCGGCCGCGGCAGGCTGGTCGGTGAGCGCCGGGTCGAGGTCGACGTCAGCGGTGTGCAGGCCGGTGGGCGAGTGGACGGCGACCGCCGCGTGCTGACCGCGGCCAAGGCGGTCGTCGTGTGCACCGGCAGCGTGCCGCGCATCCCGTCCCTGCCCGGTTTGTCCGAGGTGCCGTACTGGACGTCCCGCGAGGCGACCGCCGCGCAGGAGGTGCCGGAGTCGCTGGTGGTGCTCGGCGGCGGTGTGGTCGGCGTGGAGATGGCGCAGGCCTGGGCGCGGCTCGGCTCGACCGTCACGCTGGTCGTCTCCGGGGAACGGCCGCTGCCGAAGTTCGAGGCGTTCGCGGGCGACCTGGTCGCCGAGGGCCTGCGGGAGGACGGCGTCCGGGTCGTCACCGGTGTCAAGGCGACCGGCGTGTCCACTTCGGACGGGCAGGTGTCGTTGCGGCTGTCCGACGACACCTCGGTGACCGGCGCGCACCTGCTGGTCGCGACCGGCCGCCAACCGGCCACCTCCGACCTGGGCGTGGAGCAGTTCGGCTGCACGGCGGGCGAGGCGCTGGAGGTCGACGACACCGGCCGGGTGTCCGGAGTGGACTGGCTGTACGCGGCGGGCGACGTCACGGGCCGCGCGTTGCTGACCCACCAGGGCAAGTACGCCGCGCGTGCGGTCGGCACGGCGATCGTCACCGGCGCCACCGACCCCGAGCCGTGGACCGCACCGGTCGCCACCGCCGACCACACCGCCGTGCCGCAGGTCGTCTTCACCGACCCCGAGGTGGCGTCCGTGGGGTGGTCCGAGGCGCAGGCCCGCGAGGCGGGGCTGGACATCCGGGTGATCGACCTCGACATCGCGGTGGCCGGGTCGTCGCTGCACGCGGACGGCTACCGGGGCAAGGCGCGGATGATCGTGGACGAGCGCAAGCGCACGCTCGTCGGCGTCACGTTCGCGGGCCCCGACGTGGCCGAGTTGATCCACGCGGCCACCATCGCGATCGTCGGCGAGGTCACCGTGGACCGGTTGTGGCACGCCGTTCCGGCGTACCCCACCATCAGTGAGGTGTGGTTGCGGCTCCTTGAGGCCTACGGTCTCTGACGCTGCGTGCACGGTGTGTCAGCACATCGTGTACACCTGCGCCGAGTGCCGTAGCGATCGTGCTGCCATAGGGACTCTTAACCTCAAAATGCGGCTTCAGCTCATTACACTGCGGATGTGACCAGGGGATCCGTGGCTCTCGCGCTAGGCGCGGTGCTGTGGTGCGCCTTCGTCATCGCGTCCACGTTCCTGCCCGGTGGGCCCTCGTGGTCGCCGGTCGCGGTGTACCTGCCCGGGTTCCTGATCCTGCCGGTCGTGGTCCACACGTTGTGGCGGGCGCG
Source organism: Actinosynnema sp. NPDC050801 (assembly GCF_040673975.1). Lineage (NCBI taxonomy): Bacteria > Bacillati > Actinomycetota > Actinomycetes > Pseudonocardiales > Pseudonocardiaceae > Actinosynnema > Actinosynnema sp. NPDC050801. The sequence continues at coordinate 443,561 of NZ_JBFAQZ010000004.1, forward strand.
GTCCAGCGCCTTGCTCTGCCTGGCCCACGTGCCGAGGTCGGTGCTGTTCACCGGGTTCGTGATCGCGGTGGGCGGCTGGATGTTCTCGTTCGGCGCGATCGCGGGCAAGCCGGGCACCGAGACGTTGTGCGCGGTGGCCGGTCTGGTGATCGTGCTGCACGTGTCGTTCGGGTTGATCGGCGTCGGCATGGTGCGCACCGGTCGTTGACCGCGGTCGTTCCCGTGGTGGTGGCGCTGTGGTGGTCGTTCTGTGGTGGTCGTGCGGCGGCCGTCACCGCTGGGTGGCTACTACTGCTGGGTTGCCGGTAGGCGCAACGCCTGCTCGGCGATCTCGGCCAGCTTGGGGTCGGCCGGGTCCTGGTCGCCCTCGACCCACACCACCTGCGTGATGCGCAGCTGCGCGCCCTTCACCGACACGCGGATCGCCGACCGGTCGAACGACGCCGGACCGCCCGCCCAGCCCTTGCCCTCCTTCACCAGCGCGGTGACGCCGCCCGAACCCGCCGCCGACGCGACGGCGTGCAGCTCGCCCGCCCTGGTCGCGTCGGGGAGGCTGAGCTCGGCGATCGCGACGCCCGCCCGGCGACCGTCCACTGTGGTCTCGTACTGGGCGCGCCGCAGCTGCATGCACATGTGCCCGGACAGCCACGCGCGCACGTCGCCGAACGCGTGCCCGGCGCAGTCGTCGGTCCGGTCCGCGCCGCGCGGCGAGAAGTTCCGGCCGTCCACGACGACCGTGGTCGGCTGCGGGGACGGCGTGGTGGACGTCCCGCCGTCCGCGGTGTCGCCCGACGACAGCGAGGCGATCAGCGCGATGATCAGCAGCACCGCGACGACCACACCGCCCACGTACGGCAGCAGCTTGCGGCTGAGAGGCACCGCGGGCGTGATCTTGGGCAGCAGCATGGTGCTGGCCGACGCCAGGTCGGCCGCCGCGTCCGAGAAGCCCTCGGCGATCAGCTGCTGGCGGGTCGGCGGCGCGCCGGTCGGCGCCAGCACGGCGGCCAGCTTGGCGGCGTGCTCGGCCGAGCAGGGCCGGTCGCTGGTGGCCAGTTCGCGGGCGGCGGCGAGCAGCGTGGTCGGCTTGGGGTGCAGGACGCGCACCCCCCGGTTGAGGTCCACGGTCGGTTGCACGACCTGACCGACGTAGGGGCCGACGGCGACCACGGTGGTCACCGGCAGCGGCTCGCCGCGCATGTCCTGGATGCGGCGGGCGACGGCGGTGGTGGCCTCCAGCGCCTCGGCGGCCGGGCTCGTCGCGCCGTCGGGGCGGGTCAGCGGCCAGCCGTCGATCTTCCACTGGCCGTTCAGCGGCGCCTCCAGCCGCATGGCCGGGTCGGGCAGGTCGACGCCGACGACCACGAGGACGCCGCGCGGCAGCACGATCACGGCGTCCAGCTCGCGCGGGCAGTCCGGCGGTCGCACGCCGAGCAGCGCGACACCGCCGAGCACGGCGTCGCCGTTGCCCCACGTGCTCAACGCCGCGCGCACGTCGGCGCCCACGGCCGAGGGCTCGGCCCCGAGTCGGATCATCCGCACAGGATCACCACGAGACCACCACAGGACCACACCGTTCGACGTTCGCCGACGCTCTCCACGGTTGGGCGTTCCACACGGTCGGACACGGTAGCGCCGTTGGGGGACGGCTTCGCGCGCGCATCGCTCGATATGACGTTGCGTGACAACCATCACCTGAACGTGTGACTCGTTAGGGGGTTTGATCACCCTGCATTGGAGGTTCGCCCGTGATGCGCAAAGCCGCCCTGCTCGCGGCGGGAACGCTGGCACTGTCCGTAGCGGTAGCCCCTTCCGCCTCGGCCGGCCTGCTCGCCCCCGTCTCGACGTCGCTCGCCAGTCAGCTGTCCGGTGGTCAGATCGGAGCCGGGCTCCCGAGCACGGTGTTCGTCCACGGCTCCGACCTCGCCGCCGCCGAACGCGCGGTGCGCGACTCCGGTCTGAGCCGCATCACCAGCTTCGACCGGATCGGCGTGGTCGCCGCCCGCGGCACCGCCGCCCAGATCACCGCCGCGCGTGCGGCGACCGGCGTGACCTACGTCGAGGCGAACCGGCCGATCGAGTTCACCGGCTCCACGTCGCACACCGCCACCCGCGGCCTGGCGGCGCGTCAGACGTTGACCGGTGCGAACGGCCTGGCGCTGGACGGCACCGGGGTCACCGTCGCGGTGATCGACTCCGGCGTCGACCCGACGCACCCGATGTTCAAGCAGGCCGACGGGCAGACCAAGATCGTCCGCAGCCTCAAGAGCGTCTGCCTGGACGAGGCGAGCACCGGCACCGGCTGCATCCTCGACGTGCCCACGTCGGTGGACACCGACCTGCTGGCCGTCGGCGGCCACGGCACGCACGTGACCGGCATCGCGGTCGGCGGCGACACCACGTTGACCGACGGCACGGTGGTGCGCGGCGCGGCGCCGGGTGCGAAGGCCGTGGTGATCTCGACCGGCGCGGTGCTGTTCATCATCGGCGCCGACGCGGCGCTGAACTGGGTGCTGGAGAACCACCGTGCCCCGTGCGGCGCGGGTGTCCCGGCGTCGGTGTGCCCGCCGATCAAGGCGGTCAACAACTCCTACGGGCCGTCCGGCGGCGGCGCGTTCGACCCGAACTCGACCACGGCCAAGCTCCAGCGGGCGTTGGCGGCCGAGGGCGTCGTCACGGTGTGGGCGAACGGCAACGACGGCGGCGACGGCAGCGCGAACCTGTCCAACCCGGCCGGGCAGGACCCGACGCCCGGCGTGCTGTCGGTGGCGTCGTACCACGACCTGGGCACCGGGACGCGTGACGGCGCGGTGTCGGAGTTCTCGTCGCGGGGGCTGGTGACCGACTCGTCGACGTGGCCGGACATCTCCGCGCCCGGTGAGGACATCACGTCGGCGTGCCGGCCGTACCTGGTGATCTGCGCGACCGGGTTGCAGCCGCAGAACGGGCCGGGGCTGCTCGACGTCGGCACGTTCAACACGATCAGCGGGACGTCGATGGCGGCGCCGCACATCACCGGCATCGTGGCGCAGCTGTTCCAGGCGGATCCGGCGGCCACGCCGGCGCAGGTCGAGGCCGCGTTGAAGTCGACGGCGCACAAGTACGGCGCCGGGTACCAGGTCGTGGGTCCGTACACGACGAGCCACGACAAGGGGACCGGGTTGGTCGACGTGGTGGCGGCGGCTCGGGCGCTGGGTGCGGCGTGATGCCTGCCGGTCGAGTGGTTGCTGTCGAGCGGTGCTCGTCGGGTGGGTGCTCGTTGAGTGGTGCCGGTCGGTTGGTGCCGGTGTCGGTGGCGGGTGATGTGAGTTCGGCGTGATGTCGGTGACGAGTGATCTTGAGTGATCACGTGAACGTGTCCGGGTGATCCCGGAAAGTGACCTCGCGGTCCGGTCTCGGGCCGCGAGGTCGCCGATTTAGGGTCGAAAGTCCTGTATCTGCCCCGGCCGGGTGAGGAACGGGATGGTTCTTATGGCGGACCGCTGCCGCAGCGGGCAGAATGACCAAGTCGGGAATTCGCAAGATCGTCCGCATCCTCGAGAGGTCGTAGGGGAAGACGTCCCTCGTCGAGTAGCGGAGGTCAGCTGTGAGCACCCGTGGCAGCAGCAGTGGCGTGGTCTACGTCCACTCGTCGCCGTCTGCGGTCTGTCCGCACGTCGAGTGGGCGATCTCGGGCACCCTCGGTGAGCGAGCGGACCTCAAGTGGGCGGCGCAACCCGCGGCGCCCGGTCAGTTGCGCGCCGAATGCAACTGGACCGGCGACGTCGGCACCGGTGCCAGACTCGTGTCCGCGCTCAGGGCGTGGCCGATGCTCAGGTTCGAGGTGACGGAAGACCCGAGTCCTGGTGTGGACGGCGTGCGGTACTGCTTCGCGCCCGTGTTGGGCCTGTGGCATGCGCGTACCAGCGCGAACGGCGACATCGTCGTGTCGGAGGACCAACTGCGCACCCTGGCGGCGCGGAGTAGAGGTGGTGAGTCGTTCGCGCACGGCGTGGACGAGATCCTCGGCGCGGCTTGGGACGATGCGCTGGAGCCGTTCCGGCGGGCGGGCGACGGCGCCCCGGTCACCTGGCTGCACCGCGTGGGCTGAACCCCACCCCCTCACCTCCAACCCCAGCGTGTCCTACGTTCAGAACGGGCGTGTCCTACGTTGGGAACGCGCGAGTCGAACGTTCAGGACCCGCGAGTCGAACGTTCAGGACCCGTGAGTCGAACGCTCAGGACGGGCGAGTCCTACGTTCGGGACGCGCGAGTCGAACGTTCAGGACCCGTGAGTTCTACGTTCGGGAGCAGGGGTGGTGGTTGGGTCCGGCTCGATTTGACATGGGGCCCTTACGGGCACCCCAGGCAGGCCAAAGCCGGGCAGGCACGGCGGGGAAAAGCGTCCCGCCGTGCCTGCCCGGCTTCGTCCAGCCTAAGGCACCCGAACCCATGTCAAATCGGGCCTCGGTGGGGGTGTGCCGGGTCCGTGGTGGTGGTGTTGGTGTGGTTTTTAGGGGGCGGTTGGGGTTGGTTGCCAGGCGGCCATCAGGTCGCGGTAGAGGGGGGAGGTGGCCAGTAGGTCTGTGTGGTTGCCGAGGAGCGGGGGGCCGCCGTCCATGACCAGGACTTGGTCGGCGCGCAGTGCGGAGGAGAGGCGGTGGGCGATGACGATCAACGTGCCGTTCCTCGCGGCGAACGCCTGTTCCACGAGGGCTTCGGCGGCTGGGTCCAGTGCGGAGGTTGCCTCGTCGAGGATCACGACGTCCGCGGTGGAGGCGTAGACGCGGGCGGCGGCCAGTTGTTGGGCTTCGCCGGCGGAGAGGCCGCCCGCGGAGTGGCCGAGGGTGCCGGCCAGGCCGCCCAGTTGTGCCAACAGGTCCGCGGCGCCGACGGCTTCCACGGCTTGCAGCAGTGTTGCGTCCGACGCTGACGGTGCGAACAGCGCCAGGTTCTCCCGCACGGTGCCGGTGAACAGGTACGTCTCCTGCGGAACGAGGGCGATTCGTTGGTGTCGCACCTCCGGCCTCACGGACCGCACCGGCACGCCGCCCAGTCGCACGACGCCGGCCTGGGGCTCCACCAGGCCCGTGACGAGACCGGCCAACGTCGACTTGCCGATGCCGCTCGGACCCACCACGGCGAGGTGCGAACCCTCCGGCAGGACGAGGTCCAGCGAGCGCACCACGGGCTCGGCCGTCGCACTCCAGCCGAACGTCACGCCGCGCAGCTCGATCCCGTACCCCTCGGGCACGGCGTCGCCGGACGGTGGTTCCACCGGTGGCGCGGCTTCCGCCAGCCGCCGCAACGCCACCACGAGTCGCAGCACGATGGAGCTCGTCGTGTCCGCCAGCCGCCGCAACGCGGGCTGCACGCTGGTGCTCAGGTAGACGACCGCGCCCAGCACCTCGCCGACCGTCAACGTCCCGGCCCGCACCATCCCCGGCGCCACCAGGAGCAGCAGCACGAGCGGCGCGAAGCCGCCCAGGGCGATGACGATGCCGCGCAGCGCGGTGGCGAACGCCATCCGCACCGTCGCCGAGGCCTGCGCGTCGACCTGCGTCATCACGTCGCGGTGCGCGTGCTCCGAACCGCCGACGGCGACCACGTCCCGCACGCCCACGAACACGGTCCCGGCTACTGAAGCGGCCTGTTCGTCGGCCAGCACGAGCCGTCGCTGGCCGCGCGCCAACGACGGCAGGAGCAGGCCGAACAGCACCAGCGCCGCCACCACCGGCAGGATCACCAGCCACGCCAACGACGACACCGTCGCCGCCAGGCCGATCAGCGCCGCGGTGGTGGTGACCAGCAGCGCCCGCGCCTGCACCAGCACGCCGGCGGTGGCGTCGCGCACCACCTCGACGTGCCGGGTGATCCGGGCGACCGCGCTCGCGTCCGGCTGCCGCGTCTGCGACCCGGCCCGCAGCACACCGCGCACGACCTCGCGCACCAGCGCGTCGCGCAGCGGCTCGACCACGGCACCCAGGCGCACGAAGACCTGCCGCAACCCGAAACCGCCGAGGACGGCCACGGCGGCGAACAACAGCAGCCACGCCACGCCGACCCCCGGCCGGCCGGCCGCGAAGCCCTGGTCCACCGCCAGCCCGACCAGGCGGCCGGACAGCAGCGCGGGCACGCCCTCCAGCACCGACCAGCCGAGCAGCACCACGATGCCGCGCCGCTGGTCGCGCAACGCCCGCAGGTAAGCCATCAGCCGAACACCGCCCGGTACTCGTCGTCCTCCCACAGGTCGCAATGGGGTCCCGTCGCGCGCACTCGGCCTTCGTCCAGCCAGACGACGACGTCCGCACGGCGTGCGGTTGCCGCGCGGTGCGTCACGACGATCCGCGTCCGACCCGGCAACGCCGTCTCCACCGCACGTTCCACAGTGGACTCGGTGACCATGTCGAGGCTGGCGGTGGCGTCGTCGAGCACGAGGATGGCCGGATCGCGCACGAACGCCCTGGCCAGGCCGAGCCGTTGCGCCTCACCGCCGGACATCGGGGCCGTGGACATCGGCGTTTCGTAGCCCTGGGGGAGTCTGACGACGACGTCGTGCACCTGCGCGGCGCGGCAGGCCGCTTCGACCTCGGTCCGGTCCCGGGAGGTGCCGTACCGGACCGCGTCGGCGACCGTGCCGCCGACCAGCGCGGGCCGCTCGAACGCGTAGCCGACGGATCCTCCGCGCCGCACGTCCCCGGTCGACGGCCGGACCAGCCCGCCGATCACCGCCGCCAGCGCCGACTTGCCCGACCCGGACCGGCCGACCACGGCGACGAACGTCCCGGCCGGCACGGTCAGGTCCACGTCGTGCAGCGCTCCCTGCACGTTCACGCCGGTCAACGCCACCTCACCGGGGGCGGAGCGCACCGGTTCCGGCTGCGGGGCCACGGGCGTCGACAGCACTTCCTCCAACCGCCGCGCGGACGCCCGCGCCCGCTGCAGGGCCGTCAACAGGGTGGTCTGCCCGACCACCGTCATCCCCAGCGCCACGTACCCGAGCGCGGCCAGCACGTCGCCGACGCTCAACCGGCCCGCGACGACGCCGAACCCGGCGGCGGTCAGCACGGCCAGTTCCACCGCGGGCAGCAGCAGTCCCGCTCGCCAGATCATCCTGGCCTGCGTGCGCCACATGCCCACACCGGCGGCGGTCAGCCGGGGCAGTGGGCGCAGCACCCGTTCGGCCTCCTGGTCGGACCGACCGGAGGCGGCGATGGTGCGCAGGCCGCCGACGGCGTCCACCAACCGTGCGGACAACTCGCCGGACACCTCCTGGTAGGTCGCCACGTCCGCGGCCGTCAGCCGCAGGTGCGACCGCACCAGCAGCGCGGCCAGCGGCACGCTCAACAGGAACACCACGGCGAGCCGCCAGTCCAGCAACGTCAACGCGGTGATCGCGCCCGCCGCCGTGACCACGGAGATGCCGAGGTTCACCGCGAGCACCGCGACACCACCCGCGATCGCGCTGTCGCCGGTCAGCCTGCTCACCGCGTCGCCCGCCTCGAACCGCGCCGGGTGACCCAGCGCGAGCAGGTGGGCGGTCAGCCGGTGGCGCAGCCACGCCGCGCCACGTGCGGTGATGGCCGCGGCCAGCACCACACCGATCGCGTCGCCGAGCACTTCCACGCCCGCGAGCCCGACCAGCCACAGCACCGTGCCGCTGTCCAGCCGGCCGTCCAGCGCCATGTCCACGGCGGAGGCCAGCGCGGTGGGCAGCAGCAGCCCGGCGGCGGTGGCCGGCAGCGCGTTCAACGCCAGCAGCAGCCACCGCGGATCGCGCCGGATGACGGTGGACAGCACCACGATCTGGAACTCCTAGCTCATCGCCGCGCTCAGGCGCATCATGTGTCCGGGGGGTCCGGCGATACCCCGCCGAACCCCCCGCGAGGTCGCGTCGACCGTTCGCGTCCTCATTTCCCGGCCATCACGCTCTTCGATCTCCGGGGAACCAGGACGCGGACGGTCGGCTTTCAGGCGACCGAGCCCGCTGCCTGCGAGGCAGCGGCAGTATGCCCGGGTGAGCGGCGCACTTCGATTGCGCCGCTCACCCGGTTGTGTGACAGGTGTCAGCAGAGGACCAGGCTGACGGTGGAGTGGCTGCAGGGGAGCAGCAGGGAGGCGTTGGAAGCGGTCGTGCTGCCGCCGCCACCGCCGCTGCTGCCGCCGGTCGCCATCGCGTTCGACTGGGCCTCAGGGGTCTCGAGGTCCTGCAGGTCGAGGATGAAGTCCATGGTGACTCCTCTGTTCGGGGGATCTAAAAGGGTTGGTGCTACCGACCGGTGAGGGTCGGGGCTGTGAGGAACGGCAGCACGGGTGTGCCGTCCAGGGTGGCGCCGAGCGCCAGCAGCACGCCCGCGCCGCCGGTGTCGACGTCCATCGAGAGCCGCCGCAGCTGGATGCCGGGGAACGCCAAGCCCTCTTGGTAGGGCACGGCGTGCCAGGACAGCGCGGCGAGGTGCCGGTCGATCGCGTGCCGGGGGCCGTTCGCGTGGGCGAGCGTGGCCAGCAGGCCGGCCCGGCCGAGCATCAACGCCGGTTGGATCACGAACTCGCCGGTCGTGCTGCCGACCAGCTCCGGCAGCCGTTCGACCACCGGCAGGTCCGGCGCGGCCAGGCGGAACTCGTTGAGCACCAGGGCGATGCCCGCGCTGCCGACGCCGACGTACGGCAGGGTTCGGAAGTTGCCGTCGCGGACCTGCGTCGAGCCGTCCAGCGCGGTCATGGTCTCGGCCAGGTCCCGCTCCAGGGCGCGGACGCCCAGGTCGAGCCAGCGGCGGTCGTCGGTGTGCTGGAACAGGCGGAGGAACAGCAGCGCCGGACCCGACCAGCCGTGCTCGAAGCCCGCACGTGCCTTCGGGCCGGGCGGCTCGGCCTCCGCGAGCGCGGTGTCGAGCCGTTCGCCCAGTTCCAGCGCCTGGGTGGCGTAGGTCTCGTCGTCACGCGTGCCGGCGAAGTGCAGGAGGTTCAGGCCGATGCCCGCCAGGCCCGCGCTCAGGCCGTGGTCCTGGGTGTCGGGCACCACCTCGGCGTAGGAGCGGACGAGCTCCTCGGCCAGGTCGTGGTGGCCGAAGTTCTCCAGCACGTGCGCGATGCCGTGCGCGCCGGTGAAGAAGCCGGGCTCCTTCGGCGGATCGCGGCGCACCGAGTCCAGCAGCCACTGCTCGTGCTCGGGGAAGCGGCCCATGCCGGTCACGTCCAACGCGTGCAGCACACCCGCCGCGCCGTAGCCGAACCCCGCGCCGCCGATCTCGAACTGCTCCACGTCACCGGGGAACAGCCGGTCCGTGCGCTGGGGCGTGGCGCTGGCCAGGATGCCCGCGGCGATGGACTTGCGCACCACGTTCCAGTCCGGTTCGGGCACGTCCAGCACGGTGGTCGTGGGGCCGGCCTGCGCGTCGCGCCGCGTCAGGGCGCCGAGGATCTTCGCGCAGTACTCGTCGGACAGGCCGAACCGCCGTTGGACGAAGTCCACGTGCGAGCGCAGCTTCGTCGGCGCCAGGTCGATCACCGCGTTGAGCGGCAGGAAGACGTAGAGGCGCAACGCGGCCAGCGCGTGCTCGTCGATCTCGAAGCCGGTGCGGTCCGGCGGCGCCTGGAACCCGGGCGAGCCGAGCGTGGGCTTGCCGTTCTCCTCGATGCCGAACGCCAGCTCGAAGTCGATCAGCGACACCACGTCGTCGTCGTCCACCAGGACGTTGAGCGGGTGCAGGTCGCTGAACACGACACCGCGCTCGTGCACGGCGGCCATGATCCGCTCGACCTCGGCGATCAGCTTCAACGCCCGGCCGGTGTAGGCGGTGATCGCCTCGTCGGTGACCTCGTGGTGGGTCAGCGGGTAGTTGTTGCCCAGCCACTGGCCGAGCGGGCGGCCCGACACCCGCGACATGGCCACGAAGTCGTGCTCCCACGCGGTGAAGTGCTCGTACACCTCGGGCACGCCGGGCACACCGGCCACCTTGGTCAGCATCGCGTGCTCGCGGCGCAGCCGGGTCACCGCGTCGACGTTCTCGCGGTCCAGCCCGGCGTGCGGTCTGGCCTCCTTGAGCACGACCGGTCTGTCGTCGGCCTTGCGGATCGCCTCGTACACGCCGCCGCCGTTGGAGAAGTGCAGCGACTGCACCACCCGGTACGGGAACGCGTCGGCGTCACCGGCGCGCCGCGCGGCCAGGTGCTCCTCCAGGCACGCGGGCAGCTTCACCCAGTCCGGCACCCAGAACGTCGGTTTGCGCTGGTCGGGCACGAGCGCGCCGTCCGGCCCCTCGATGGCCAGGACGCGCTTGCCGTCCTGTTCCAACCACTGCTCGACGAACCCGCCGTAGCGGACGAACAGCGGGCCGGCGCCGTAGCGCAGGTCGCTCAGGATGTACGCGCCGGACTGGCCCTTGAGGATCTCCGACAACTCGACGAGCGTCGATTCCAGTTCGGCGTCGTCGGCCGGGTAGATCGTGATGAGCTTGCCGCTGCCCTCGCGTGGCGCGTATTTCGAGTTGCGGGCCAGCACGATCGACTGGGTGCGCAGGTATTTGAACGGGATGCGGCGCGCGATCAGGTACTCGTAGGACTTCAGCAGCACCTCGCCCGCGTTCAGCACGGTGGCTGAGACGTGCACCTTCCAGCCCTGCTTGGGCAGGACCACACCGTCCGGGTGGATGTGCCGCCAGATGTTGCGGTCGCCCTGGGTCCAGCCGGCGGGCAACGCGGGGAGCACCTGGGAAAAATCGTCTTCGGCGGTTTCCGCGTGGCTTTGCACGTCGTAGAACAGACGGTCCGCGAAGCAGTAGGCCTCATAGCGGAGATCCACGGGTTTTCGCCTCCTTGCGATTTATCCGACCGGCATATTTCCGCACGGGGGAGTGGAAAAGCCAATCCACCATTTCGGGGGGTGTTGTCGTCCGTTCGTGCGAATGAGGAATCCTCGGATCGGCACTACTGGTGGGCATAGGCGATCCGAGGTCACCCGATCGCCATGTTTAACGGCACGGACGTGCGGAGAACGGCTACCGTGGGCGGCTAAACGAAACCCGATCGTTCTTCACGTTGACCGGTGCTCACCTGCGGTTTCAAGGTTATTCCGCCGGACCGCGGAAGCGGTTACGGACCGTGTCGCAAGGGCTGGTCGGGGGCGTGTGTCCACAATTCGGGACGGGGTGGACCCGATATCTCGGGAAAGGGAGTATCACTTCGTGCGGGCCCATTGTGAGTAGCTATATCGGTACGGTCAAACCGCACTCTGCGGGGTTGCCGCTACCCCGTCCGGGTGATTACCCGCGCGTACGGACGCTGTGGCACGCTCCTGTTGTGTCCGCACGCCTGCTGCTGCCCGCCGTGCTCCTGATCGCCGCCGCCACCGCGGGCGTCGGTGTGCTGGCACGCGAGGTCTACCAGCGGCCGGCGGCGGCCCAGGGCGACCAGGTCGCGGCGCCCGGTTCGGGGCCGTCGAGTTCGGTTCCGCGCAGCGCGCAGCCCGGCAACGCCGCGGTGCAGCTGAGCGGCGACGCCTCGCAGCACCCCGACGGGCCACGCGTGCGCGAGGTGCTCCAGCAGTTCTTCGACGCGATCAACGGCCACGACTACGAGCAGTGGGCCAAGACGGTGACCGCGCACCGGGTCCGCGAGACGCCGAGGTCGCAGTGGCTGTCGGACTACGAGAGCTCGCGGGACGGGTCGATCCTGGTGCACCGGATCGAGTCGGTCTCACCGACCAGGCTGCGGGTGCTGATGACGTTCACCAGCACGCAGGACGTCGCCAAGGCACCGGCCGAGCTCCGGGCCGACTGCATCCACTGGCGCGTGGTCTACCCCTTGCAGGAGGAGCGCGGCGCGCTGCGCGTCGACCTGGGCACCGAGGGCTCGACCTCCCAGTTCACGGCCTGCTGACACGGCGGTGGGGTCGCCCCCCGACGGAACGACCCCACCACCGAAACCGGCCCCCTACAGCGGGATGTTGCCGTGCGCGCCCCGACCGGCCGGCGCCGCCGCGAGGGCCTGCGCCAACTTCCGCCGCGTCCTGGTCGGCTCGACGACCTCGTCCACCACGCCGATCGCGATCGCGCGCTCCACGCCGCCCGCGATCCGCTCGTGCTCCTCGACGAGCTGGGCGTGCAACGCCTCGCGCTCCTCGTCCGGCACGGCGGCCAGCTTCTTGCGGTGCAGGATGCCGACCGCGGCCTTGGCGCCCATCACGGCCACCTCGGCGATCGGCCAGGCGAACACGGCCGTCGCGCCCAGCGAGCGGGAGTTCATCGCGATGTACGCGCCGCCGTAGGACTTGCGGGTCACCAGGGTCACCCGCGGCACGACGGCCTCACCGAACGCGTGCAGCAGCTTCGCGCCCCGCCGCACCACGCCGTCCCACTCCTGGCCGACGCCCGGCAGGTACCCCGGCACGTCCACCAGCACCAGCAGCGGCACGCCGAACGCGTCGCACATCCGCACGAACCGCGCCGCCTTCTCCGCCGACAGCGAGTCCAGGCACCCGCCCTTGCGGATGGGATTGTTCGCGATCACGCCGACCGTGCGGCCACCGAGCCGGCCGAGGCCGACCACGATGTTCGGCGCCCACTTGGCCTGCAGCTCCTCGAACGAGTCGACGTCCAGGATCGCCCGCACCAGCGGCTTGACGTCGTAGGCCCGCTGCGGCTGCTCCGGCAGCAACGCCCGCAGGTCGTCGCCGTCGGGCACCGAGTGCAGGTCGAACACGCCGGGCTGGGCGAACAGCCCGGTGATCCGCCGCGCCCGCTGGTAGGCGTCCGGCTCGTCGTCCGCGATCACGTGCACCACGCCGGACTTGCGCCCGTGCGCCTCCGCGCCGCCCAGACCGTCCATGTCGATCTGCTCGCCGGTCACCGACCGGACCACGTCCGGCCCGGTCACGAAGACCTTGCCGGCCGGAGCCATGATCACCACGTCGGTCAGCGCGGGGCCGTAGGCGCCGCCACCGGCCGCCGGGCCGACCACCACGGAGATCTGCGGCACCCGGCCGGACGCCCGGATCATCGCGGCGAACATCTGGCCCATGCCGTCCAGCGACTCGACGCCCTCCGGCAGCCGGGCGCCACCGGAGTGCCAGACGCCGATCACCGGGGTGCGCTCGCGCACCGCGATGTCGATCGCCTCCACGATGTGCCTGCACCCCTCCGACCCCAGCGCGCCGCCCATCCGCGTGGCGTCGCTGCAGTACGCGACGACCTTGGCGCCGTTGATCCGGCCGCGCACGGCGAACATGCCGCTGCCGTCACGCGGCCGCAGCGGCGCGATCGAACCGGGGTCGAGCAGTTGCGCGAGCCGGACCTCCGGGTCGCGCGGATCGGTTTCGCCGCCCGCACCCGGGTTCGCCGGTCGGGACGCAAGGGCAGTCATCGCGAAGCTCCTCGTGTGAACGTCTGCGGCACGGGGTCGTCAGGCCTGGGTGAAGACGAGCGAGACGTTGTGCCCGCCGAACCCGAACGAGTTGTTGACCGCGGCGATCAGGTCGACCTTGCGCGGCTCACCGGTGACGACCTCCAGCTGGACCCGGGGGTCCTGGTCCTCCAGGTTCAGCGTCGGCGGCACGATGCCGTCGCGCACCGACAGCAGCGTGGTGATCGCCGCCACCGCACCCGAAGCCCCGAGCATGTGCCCGTGGTTGCCCTTGGGCGCGGTCAGCACGGGGTGGTCGCCGATCGCCCGGCGCACCGCCTGCGGCTCGATCACGTCGCCCACCTTGGTGGACGTCGCGTGGCAGTTCACGTGGCCGATGTCGGTCGGGTCGACGCCCGCCGAGCGGAGCGCCTTCGTGATCGCCCGCGACTGGCCGATGCCCTCGGGGTCGGCCGCGGTGATGTGGTGCGCGTCGGAGCTCATGCCGATGCCCGCGAGCTTGCCGTAGATCCGGGCGCCGCGCGCGCGGGCGAAGTCCTCGCGCTCCAGCACCACGATCCCGGCGCCCTCGCCGAGCACGAAGCCGTCCCGGTTCACGTCGAACGGGCGCGAAGCGCGCTGCGGCTCGTCATTGCGGCTGCTGAGGGTCCGGGCCTGGATGAAGCCGGCCATGGTGATGGTGGTGATGCACGCCTCGGCGCCACCGGCCACGACCACGTCCGCCTCGCCGGACTTCAGCATCCGGAACGCCCAGGCCAGCGCCTCGGAGCCGGACGCGCACGCCGAGACCGGCGCGTGCACGCCCGCGCGTGCCTTCAGCTCCAGGCCGACGTGCGCGGCGGGGCCGTTCGGCATGAGCATCGGCACCGTCAGCGGCGAGACCTTGCGCAGCCCGGAGGCCTCGATCAGGTCGTCCTGCTCCAGCAGCGTCATCGCGCCGCCGATGCCGGTGCCGATCACGACGCCCAGCCGCTCGGGGTCGACGTCGTCCTCGCCGAACCCGGCGTCCGCCCACGCCTCGCGGGCCGCGACCACCGCGACCTGCTCGCTGCGGTCCAACCGGCGGGCCTCGACGCGCGGCAGCACCTCGGTCGGCTCGACCGCCAGCGGCGCGGCGATCCGCACGGGCAGGTCGAACTTCTCGGCGAAGCCGCCCACCAGCGACTTCACGCCGCTGTGGCCGGCCAGGAGCGCATCCCAGGTGGAGGCGACATCGCCACCGAGCGGGGTGGTGGCACCCAGCCCGGTGACGACGACGTCGTTGCTACCGGTCATGCGTTGCTGGCGATGTAGTTGACCGCATCGCCCACGGTCTTGAGGTTGGCCAGCTCGTCGTCCGGGATCTTCACGCCGAACTTGTCCTCGGCCTGCACGGCGATCTCCACCATGGACAGCGAGTCGATGTCCAGATCGTCCACAAAGGACTTGTCAGCCGTCACGTCGGCCGCCTCGACACCGGCGACCTCCTCGACGATCTCGGCGAGCCCCTTCTGGATGTCCTCGTTGCTCACTGAAAGTCCCTTCCTTCTTGCTTCGCCGGCTGGTTGGTCCCACCGGAGTCTCGAATTGCGGTCACGGCAGTCGGACGACCTGTCCCGCGTAGGACAGGCCGGCCCCGAAGCCGACGAGCAGCGCCACGTCACCGCTGCGCACCTCTCCCGCCGCGCGCATGTGGTCCAGCGCGAGCGGGATCGAAGCGGACGAGGTGTTGCCGGAGTCCACGATGTCACGTGCGATCACGAGGTCTTCACGCGCACCCTTGGCCCGCAAGCGCTTCGCGATGGCCTCGACGATGCGCAGGTTCGCCTGGTGCGGCACGAACACGTCCACATCGGACACCTGGAGGCCGGCCAGCTCGACCGCCTTGAGCGCGATCGGCGCGATCTGCGTGGTGGCCCAGCGGAAGACCGACTGGCCCTCCTGGAAGATGAACGACGCCCGGTCCTTGATGTAGATCATGTCGACCAGGTCGCCCGCGCTGCCCCACGACACCGGGCCGATGCCCGGCTCGTCGGCCGGTCCGACGACCGCCGCGCCCGCGCCGTCGGCGAAGATGATCGCGGTCGACCGGTCGTCGGCGTCGACCCAGTCGGTCAACTTCTCCGCGCCGATGACCAGCACGTGCTTCGCGGTACCCGCGCGGACCATGTCCGACGCGGTGCCCAGCGCGTAGCAGAAGCCGGCGCACGCGGCGTTGAGGTCGAACGCGGGCGCGCCCTTGACCCCGATCCGGTCGGCGACCTGCGCCGCCGCGTTCGGGATCTGGGTCGGCATGGTGCAGGTGGCCACGATGACCGCGCCGATGTCGGTCGGCGCGAGCCCGGCGTCGGCCACGGCCTTGGCGCCCGCCTCGACCGCCATGTCCACCAGCCGCTCGTCCGGCTTGGCCACGCGGCGGTTGGCGATGCCCACCCGGTCGCGGATCCACTCGTCCGAGGTGTCCATGCGCAGGCTCAGGTCGTGGTTGCTGACGATCGTCTCGGGCTGGTAGCTGCCCAGGCCGAGGATCCGGGTGCCGACCGTGCCGGTCGGCATCGAGAAGGTGGTCACCGGGCCACCTCCGCCGGTGTCCCGGTGATCATCGCGACGACCTGGTCGAGCTGGTCGGGGGTCTTGAGGCCCAAGGTGGGGGTGCCCTTCAGTTCGCGCTTGGCCAGGCCGGTCAACGCGCCCGCGGGCGGCAGTTCGACCACCGCGCTCACGGCGTGCCCGGCCAGGGTTGCCTGGCAGGCGTCCCACCGCACGGGGCGGGTCACCTGGGAGATCAGTCGGCTCAGCACCTCGGCGCCGTCGGACACGAGCGTGCCGTCGGCGTTGGACAGCAGCGGCAGCGCGGGGTCCTTCACCACGGTCCCGGCGGCACGGGCGCGCAACGCCTCCTCGGCGGGCGCCATGAACCGGGTGTGGAACGCGCCGGCGACCTGCAGCTTGCGGATCTTCGCCCGGTCGGGCGGCTGTTCCGCGAGCCGGTCCAGCGCCTCCAGCGGGCCGGCGGCCACGATCTGGCCCGCGCCGTTGCGGTTCGCGCCGACCAGGCCCAGCTCGTCCAGCCGGGCCAGCACCTCGTCCGGCTCGCCGCCGAGGACCGCGGCCATGCCGGTCGGCGTCAACGCGCAGGCGGCGGCCATCTCGGCGCCGCGCACGGCGGCGAGGGCCACGGCGTCGTCGCTGCTCAGCACGCCCGCGATGGCGGCGGCGGCCAGTTCGCCGACGGAGTGCCCGCCGACCACGGTGTCGCCCGGCAGCTCGACCCGGCGGCGCAGGTCCTCGAAGGCCAGCAGGGCGAGCGCCACCACCAGCGGCTGGGTGACGGCGGTGTCCTTGATCTCGTCCGCGTCCGCGGTGGTGCCCAGCCGGGCCAGGTCCAGACCGGTCGCCTCGGACCACGCGGCAACGCGCTCGGCGGCCCCCTCGACTTCGAGCCAGGGGGCGAGCATGCCGGGTGTCTGGGACCCCTGTCCGGGGGCGAGGAGCGCGATCACCTGCTCACTGAACACGCTCGCGGTCGTTTCCGGTGATGTCGCCACTGACGAAACCGAGGACCCTGGCTTGTAGGGTCTCTACAAATGTGACTCGTAGATGAACGTAGAACGACGGCCCGTGTTGTCCATCCCCGCCCAAACCGGACATGCGTCGTCCGTCACACCCGGTGGGGCGTCCCCCGCCCGGGTCACCACAACCCGCGGGCGCGGGCCAGCCTCCCCACGGAGAGCGCCACCCGCAGCACCAGCGCGTCACGCGGGTCGTTGGCGTTGCGCCCGGTGAGCTCGGTGGCCCGCTTGAGCCGGTAGCGGACCGTGTTCGGGTGCACGAACAGCTTCCGCGCGCACGCCTCCAGCACACCGCCCACCTCCAGGAAGGCGTCCACGGTCTCCAGCAGGGCGCCGCCCGCGTCCTCCAGCGGCCGGGCCACCCGGTCCACCAGCTGCCACTCGGCCTCCGGGTCGCCCGCCAGCGCCCGCTCCGGCAGCAGGTCGAGCGAGCGCACCGGCCGCGGCGCCGCCGGCCACCCCACCACCGCGCGCAGACCGGACAACGCGTCGCTCGCGCTGCGGTGCGCGTCGGCCAGGCTCGTCACCGTCGGTCCGGCCACCACCGGGCCCGGCCCGAACGCGTCGGAGATCCGCACCAGCGACTCGCCCCGTTCGGTCTCCCCGCCCAGCACCACCACCAGCCGGGAGCCCTGCACGCTCAGCAGCACCGGCCGCCCGATCCGGGCCGCCCGGCTGCGCACCTCGAACACCACCGCGGGCGGGTCGTCCGACGGCGGGTTGCCCACCAGCACGGTCGCCTCCGCGGCCGGGTCCCAGCCCAGCGCGGTGGCCCGCGACAGCAGCGACTCCTCCGCGTCGCCACGCATGATGCCGTCGACGACCAGGGCCTCCAGCCGGGCGTCCCACGCGCCGCGCGCCTCCGCCGCCGCCGCGTAGGAGGTGGCCGCCGAGAACGCGATCTCCCGGCCGTACCGCAGCACGCCCTCGGTCAACAGCGCGCGCTCGGCCTCGTTCTCGGCCAGCTTGGGCAGCAGCTCCTCGAACAGCTCCAGCGCGATCCGCACCAGCTCCACGGTCTGGCGCAGGCTCACCCACCGCGAGATGTCCTTGGGCGCGGAGCGGAACGCCTCGGCGGTCAGCCGGATCGCCTGCTGCGGGTCGTGCAGCCAGGACACGAACCCGGCGACCCCGTTCTGGATCAGCAGCAGCACCCCGGCCCGCTGGTCGGCGGGCATCCGCCGGAACCACGGCAGGCGTTGCTCCATCTCGGCCACGCTCGCCGCGGCCAGGTCGCCCGACGCCCGTTGCAGCGTTCGCAAGGTGGCCCGCGACAACGCGGTTGAGCTGGTCATACCCCACACGATCGCACGGGCGCCGCCGGCCGACACCAACGAGTGACTCGACCTGACGCTCCGCGCCGATCGTCCTACCGTCGGTTCCGTCGTCGCAGACCGGCTCGCTCGGGAGGGTGTTCGTGCGCAGGTACATGTCAGTCGGCCTGGTGGTCGCCGCCGTGCTCGCGACGGCGGTCGTGCCGTCGTTCGGATCGGGTCGCGGCGACCCGCTGGCCGAGTTCCACTCGCAGCAGCTCACCTGGTCGCCCTGCAAGCAGCTGCTGGAGTGCGCCGAACTGGTCCTGCCACTGGACTACACCCGACCGGAGGCCGACCGGATATCCCTGGTCATCAGCCGCCGCAAGGCGACGGACCCGGCGCGCAGGCGCGGTGTCCTGGTGCTCAACCCCGGCGGGCCGGGCGGTTCCGGCCTGGGCATGCCGACGTTCCTGGCCAACACCGAGCCGGCCAAGGTGTACGACCTGATCGGGTTCGACCCGCGCGGCGTCGGCGGTTCGACCGCGCTGACCTGCCGCACGGTAGCCGAACTGGCCACCGTCGACACCCGACCGGCTGATTCGGAGTTCCCGAAGTGGGCCGCCGAGGCGAGCGCCGCCGAGGACGCCTGCCACCGCTCGGCGGGCGGCATCCGGCCGTTCGTCAGCTCCGCGAACACCGCGCGCGACCTCGACGTGGTGCGGGCGGTGCTGGGCGAGGAGAAGCTCAACTACCTGGGCTACTCCTACGGCACCTACCTGGGCGCGGTGTACGGCAGCCTGTTCCCGGCGCGGCTGGACCGCAGCGTGCTCGACTCGTCCGTGCACCCGGAGTGGATCTGGCGCGAGCAGTTCCGCGCCCAGGCGGTGGCCTACCGGCGCAACGTCGAGACGTGGGCGGACTGGGCGGCGCGGCACCACGACCGGTTCCAGCTCGGCACGACCGCCGACGCGGTGATGGACACCGTCGAGGGGGTCGCGACCGCCCTCGCGGCGAACCCGGTCGGCGACCACACCCGCACCCGCTTCGACGCGGCCGTCGGTGTCGGCGCGCGTTACCGTCCACTGTGGGCCGACCTCGCGGCGGCAGTGGTCGAGCTTCGGGCCGGCTCGCCGTCCGAGGTGAGCGCGCTGATGTCCGGCGAGGCGGAGAACGACCTGGTGTCGGGCGTGTTCAACACGGTGACGTGCGAGGTCGACTGGCCGACCGACCTGGAGACCTACTACGAGGACATGCGCGTCTTCCGCGACCGCTACCCGTACGGCTTCGGCGTCCTGCGCGCGGCGCCGACCACCTGCGCGTTCCGCAGCTTCACCCCGCCCGAGCCCGCCGTGGCGCTCAAGCGGGAGGGCTACCCGGTCGGCGTGATCGTGCAGGCCGAGGGCGACACCCAGACGCACTACGAGAGCGGGCCCGCCATGGCGGAGCGGCTGGGGCACAACCTGATCACCGTGCGGGACGAGGGCAAGCACGGCATCTACGGCGGCGGCAACGCGTGCGTCGACCGGCTGGTGAACCGGTACCTGATCGACGGCGTGCTGCCCGCCAGCAGCTCCTACTGCCCCGGCGACCAGAGGCCCGCGGTGAACCAGGCGACGTCGCCGCAGCACGTCCGGGCCTACCTGGACGGTCGGGGCCTGTCCGCCGGGTTCTGACCGGCGAGCCGGTCGGCACCCGGCCCGTGCGAAAACGCCCGGCGCGAGAACATCGCGCCGGGCGTTTCCCTCTCCCCGGTCCCCACCGGTGATTCCACTCTGGACCGCCGACGCGAGAACCGCCACGTCAGTCACCCTTTCGTGCCACCACTTCAGGTTGCCGGGTGATGCGCACTGGGAAACGATCCCGACCACAAGCGAAAAGCGAAGGAGGGGCGTCGTGGGCTCCCAGATCACCGATGGACTCGGACAGGCGTGGACGATGGTGGCCACGTTCGTGCCGAAACTCCTCGGCTTCCTGCTGGTTCTCCTCATCGGGTGGCTGATCGCCAAGGCCCTCGCCAAGGCCGTCGGGTTCCTGCTCAAGCGGGTCGGGTTCGACCGCCTCGTCGAGCGCTCCGGCCTGGGCGGCGCGATGTCGAAGTCCCCGATCGACGCCTCCAACCTGATCGTCAAGCTCGTCTACTACTTCGTGCTGCTGATCGCGCTGCAACTCGCGTTCGGCGTGTTCGGCACTGGCAACGCGGTGAGCGCCCTGCTCAACGACGTCATCGCGTACCTGCCGCGCATCGTGGTGGCGATCGTCCTGGTGCTCGTCGCCGCCGCGATCGGCAAGGCGCTGCGCGGCCTGGTCACCGGCGCGCTGGGCGACCGCCCGTACACCAAGATGCTGGGCGGCATCACGTACGGCTTCATCGTCGCGCTGGGCGTGATCGCCGCGCTCAACCAGCTCGGCATCGCCGTCGCCGTGACCATGCCGGTCCTGATCACGGTGCTGGCCACGGTCGCGGGCGTGATCGTGATCGGCGTCGGAGGGGGCCTGGTCCGCCCGATGCAGCAGCGCTGGGAGGGCTGGCTCAACCGCATCCAGCAGGAGTCGGCGAACATCGCGCCGGCGCCGCGCCGGTCCCAGGACCCCGTGACGGGCCGTTCGCAGGAGCCGGTGACGGCCGCGGCCCGCTCGGCCCGGCAGACCGCCCAGGTGGACCCGCCGACCCCGCCCGCGGGCATGCCGATGCCGCCCGCCGACAGCCGCTGACCTCCCGGCGACGACGCTTCCGCACGCGACAGGCCCCCGCCGAGCACCGGCGGGGGCCTGTCGCGTGGTGCGGATCAGCCCAGCTCGTCCAGCACGTCCGCCCAGCTCACGTACGCGAAGCCGGTGGTCGGCAGGTCGCCCGCCGCCGGGGTGCGCTCGCCGTCGTGCACGACCAGCAGGCCCTCCCGGTAGTCCGGGCCGAGGTCGGCGGTCACCAGGTGCGCGCCGTCGGAGTGCTCGACCGGGTCGTTGCCCCGGCCGCCGCCCACCACGAACTCGCCGACGTAGGAGTTGCGGCCGGTCCGCTCGTAGGCCACGAACCGCGAGTCGCCCTGGCTGGACGCGATCAGGTACCCGTCGCCGACGGTCAGCCCCTCGGCGTCGGCCGTCAGGTGCTCGCCGCCGAAACCGGGGTCGGCGCCCGACACCGAGCACTCCTCGGTCTCCGGGTCGTAGGTCTGCGGCACCCCGAACGAGCGAACCTCGTCGATCAGCACGGGCCTGCCGAACCCGGTCGCCCGCAGCGGCACGCGCCAGATGCCGACGTCCTCCTGCGCCGCGTACAGCACGCCGTGCTCGGAGTCGACCACCATGCCCTCCAGCTGCGGCCGCTCACCCGGCTCGCCGCACGGCGTCCAGGTGGTGCCGTTGGGCAGCCGGAACGACGCGGGCAGGTCCAGCGTGGACACGACCGACGTGCCGACCGAACCGGACGGCCCGGCCGTCACGCGCAGCAGCGCCAGCCTGGTCTCGCTGCGCCGGTTGGTCACGACCACCGGCGTGCGGCCGACGAACCCGGCCGCCAGCCCGTAGGCGGTGCGCTGGTCGTCCACCTCCTCCTCGGACGAGGAGAACACCGGCTGCGCGCCCGGGTCCGTCACGTCCCGCACCACCGCCGCGCCGGCCGCCGCGCCACGTCGGTCGACCTCGTAGACCCGGATCCGGTCCCGGCCGCGGTCACTGACGAACGCCAGGTCACGGGCCCGCCCGCCGACCGGCACCCCGCCGACGCGAACTCCGCTGATCACGTCGACGTTGTTGAACCGGCCCGGCTTCGCGCCCGGCGTCGGCGGCGCGGGCGCGGGGTAGGTGCCCAGCGTCCGACCGGCCAGGTCGAACGCGGCCAGCCCGCCCTCCTTCAGGGTGCCGAGCACGACGCTCTGCCGGGCCGAGCGCGGGTGCACCCAGATCGCCGGGTCGTCGGCGTCGGCGTTGGCCGGCTGCCCCGAGGCGTCGTCGACGAACGCGCGGGTCTGGGTGACCGGCACGACCACGTCGGGCCCGGGTGAGGAGGCGATGAGCAGCGGCACCACCGCGGCCATGAGCAGGATTCGCATTCGGCGGAAGCTACCGACCGGTGGTGTACCGGGCCTGAAGTCGAGGTGACCATCCGGACCCGGGTTCTCGGTTATTGCCCAGGTGTGCGTTCGATCACCTCAGGAACAGCCCGACGCGCCATGATGTTCCGACGCGATGAGAGACATGCGCTCCGGGGCTCGGTGGAAATCCGAACCGGCGGTGATAGCCCGCGACCCGCCCACCAGGGCGGTTGACCCGGTGGAATTCCGGGGCCGACGGTGAAAGTCCGGATGGGAGGCGCGCATGCCGCCTGGCTTGCCATGCCCCGGAACGGCTTGTCCGGGATGGAGTACGTGGTGCACGTCTTGATGGAGCAGGGCTTCACGGTGTTCGGGCAGAAGGTCTCCTGGGCGGAGTTCATCGGCCAGGTCTTCGCGCTGGTGGTGGTCTACCTGGCGCAGAAGCGCTCGTTGTGGACGTGGCCCGTGCAGCTGGCCTCGGTCTCGCTGCTGTTCGTGGTGTACATGTCCGCGCAGCTCGGCGGCACGGCCGCGCGCCAGGTGGTGATCGCGCTGATCACGCTCTACGGCTGGTGGGCGTGGACGCGCCGGCGTGACCCGGTGTTCGGCGTGGTCGTCCGCAAGGGCACCGCGAAGGAGCGCCTCGCCGTGGTGGTCGCGTTCGTCCTGGGCACGATCGGGTTCGCGCTGCTGCTGGACGCGCTGGACGCCTCGTGGGCGCCGTGGCCGGACGCCGCGATCTTCGTCGGCACGGTCCTGGCGTTCACCCTCCAGGGGTTCGGCCTGGTCGAGTTCTGGCTGGTGTGGCTCGTGGTGGACGCGATCGGCGTGCCGTTGCAGATCCAGTCGGGGCTGTGGTTCAGCGCCCTGGTCTACACGATCTTCGCCGTCCTGGTGATCCGCGGCTGGATCGACTGGAACCGCGCCGCCAAGCGCACCACCGCCCGGGTCGGGGCGGCCACGACCTAACGCCGCCCCTGCTCGGCCTCGGCCATGTTCTCGGCGAGCCGGTCCAACGACTCGGTGACCGAGTCCGGGTTCCGCAGCACGTGGTGCAGGCTCTCCTGCATCACGCTGGTCAGCGTGTCGTAGTGCGCGGACGGGCGCCGGGCCCTGGCCGTCAGCAGGCTGTCCCGCAGCACGGGTGGCACCAGGCCCGGCTCCTCGTACAGGGATTCGAGGGTGGGGGCGAACCCGGCGCGTTCGGCCATCAGCCGCTGGTTCTCCACCCCGGTGACGAACGCGATGAACTTGCGGGCGGTCTGCTGGTTGGCCGAGCACCGCGACACGGCCAGGTTCCAGCCGCCCAGCGCGCTCGGACCCGGCAGCTTGGTCGTGGCCCACTTCTCCTTGACCTGCGACGCGTCGCCGTCGAGCCGGGGGCCCGCGAACGGCCAGTTGCGCATGAACAACGCCCGGCCGGCCTCGAACTCGTCGAGGGAGGTGATCTCGTTGTACTCAAGGGCCTCGCGCGGGATCCAGCCCTGTGCGACGCCGTCGGCCAACGCCCGGACGCCGTCCTTCGCCTGCGGCGAGTCCGGGTGTTCCAGCTCGCCCTGATGCGCCCAGATCGCCTCGGCGGCGTTCACGGTCAGGCCCTCGTAGCGGCCGAGCTGGGCCACGTAACCCTTCAGGCCGAGGCGCCGCCCGATGGTGCTCGCCTGCCACCTCAGCTCGGCCCACGTGGTCGGCGGGTCCACCCCCGCTTCGGCCAGCAGGTCCTTGCGGTAGTACAGCAACCCGGCGTCACTGCGCCACGGGACGGCCCACAGCTTCCGGCCGTCGGCCGACGTCGCCGTCCGCACCGCCTCCGGCAGCATCCGGTCCACCTCGAAGTCGGCGGGGTCCAGCGGCACCAGGTGCCCCGCCGCGGCGAACGGGGCCGTCCACACCATGTCCACGGCCATCACGTCGTAGCAGTCCGGACCGCCGCGCACGTCCGCCAGGTCCTGGGCGCGGGCGGTCAACTGGGCTCGGTGGCCGTCCGTGGTGGTCGGCATCTCCACGAACACCGCGCGCTCGCGCCGGTCCGCGCGCTCGTTCCAGCGCTTGACCAGCTCGCGCACCTGTTGGCCCGCGGTGGTGTCGCGGCCGTCCACGAAGGTGATCGGCCCCGTACCGTACTTCGCGTCGTCTTCGACCGGGGTCGTGCAGGCCGCCAGGAGCACCACCAGCGGCACGAGAACTCGGATCACGTCATCCTCCCCATGCGGCGTGCGCTATGGCGTCCAAGGCGTCGTCCTGGCGCTCAGGCGGACCGGAGCCGTTTTTCTCGACGATCTCGTGGCAACGCCCGCCGTGGGCGTTCGCGGCGGCGTAGAGGGCCGCTGAGGGCCCGCACGACCCGTCGGTGAACCCGATGGCGACCACCTCGACCGGACCGCCGACGGTCCTCACCGCCGGGGCCGGAGCTCGGGACGCCAGTACCACGACGGCCGCGCCCCGTTGGACGCCTTCCTCGACCACGCGCTCCGACAGCGGCAGGGCGATCACCTCGTCCTGTCGACCGGCCAGCAGCCGCACCTGCTGGAGGAACAGGTCCGCGTCGGGGGAGCCGTCCCCGGCCACGGCGATCACCCGTCCCTGGCTCGCAGCGGTCCATGCATCGCGCATCGTCCGCGCGTCCAGCTCGACCAGCAGCGTCTGCGGCTGGCCGGGGCGCACCCCCGGTCCCGCGTCCGAGCCGACGTTCCAGTCCACGTCCCGGAACCCCGACCGCCGGAACTGGTCCTGGGCGTGCACCGACAGCAGGTACTCCCGGAACCGGTCCACGATCCCCCGTCGCCGCTCGTTCGCCGGCCGGGTCGGCCGCTCGATCTCCACGAACGGGTGGTCCAGCACCAGCGCGCCGTCCTGCGGGTAGAGCACCCGGCACCCCTTCGTGCCGGTCACGGCCTTCTCCGAGCCGACCAGCACCACGTCACCGGCGCAGGGCTGCTCGGCTGTCGTGCTCCGGGTGGCCTCGTGGAGCCGGCGCGCCGCCTCCGACGTCTTCAGGAACAGCCCGCCCAACTGGTGGTGCGCCAGCGCGGCGGCGGCGACCACACCGACTCCCGACGACGTGTCCACCGCGGCCGGTCGCCCCGCGTACCCCCAGTCGAACTCGTCGTCCGACGTCGCGATCCGGGCGGCCAGCTCCTCCGACGCGCCCAGCACCACCGGCGACACCGCCACACTCCCGCGCGGGCGCAGCACCGTGTCGGTGCGCGTGCGCAGCGCCGCCTCGACGGACCGGACCTCCGCGGTGCTGTCCGGCAACCACACGTGCGGCTCGGGGCCGACGCCGGTGAGGTCGCTCGCCGACCAGCCCCGACCCAGCGCGGCCGCGGCCTTCTCGTCGTCCACGGGGCCGCTGAACACCAGCGCGTCGAGCTCCTTGCACTCGAGGGCGTTGTGCCCCCGCGAGTCCTTCTCGAACTCCAGCGCGATCGAGCGGACCACTCCCTCGGACTCGCGCGACGTCAGCACGTTCAGCTGGACCGGGGACGGGCACGGCGGCACGGCGGGCGGCGCGGTGCCGAACGCGTTCGTCGCACCGGACAGCACCAGCAGCGAGGCCAGCACGAGCCGGGCCCAGGGCGGCTCCGACCGCTTGCGGTGCTTGTGCTTGACGGGCTTCGGCTTCGGCTTCGGCGGTGGCGGCGCCGCGCCGCCGTTCGGCACGTGCAGCCACGCGTGCCCGCGGACCTCCTTGACGTCCACGTCGACCCGGCGGAACGACTCCGGGTCCATCGCCGGGTCGGGCCGCACCACGTCGTCGTAGAACCGGTCGGAGACGATCAGCGCGAACAACGCGGTCGAGCGGTCCAGCGCGTCGCGCAGCGGCTTGGCGTCGAGCAGCCGGAACGCCAGCGTCACCTCGTCGCCGACCACCCCGTGCTCGTCGTGTTGCACCTCGCCCGCCGTGATCGCGATCCGCAGCCGGATCCGGGCCTCCTCGTTGCGGATGGCGTTGTACCGGCGCAACTCGCCCAGCAGGGCGTGCGGCAGGCCGCCGACCACCCGGCTCTTGGGCACGTCGGCGGGCACGAGCACGAACACGCCGTCGCCGCGGTCCTCGTGGTGGGTCGCCGACCAGTCCAGCCCGCTGTCGTCGAACGCGGCCTCCAGCGCCGCGTACAGCCCGCGCCGGATCTCCTCCTGGGGACGGCGCAGCCGCTGCCCGAACCCGGACACGTCCACGACGACCACCGTGCGGTGCAACGCGTGTTGTGGCTGCGTCCCCACTGCGACCCCTCGTTGGAACGCCGGATTGTGGGGCAAGTCTATGGGCCCGATCACAGCGCGCATCGGCAACCGGGATATTTCCGCAGGTCGGCCGCATTTCTGCGGAAAGCCGAAGGGGCGGTCCGCCACCGCGGACCGCCCTTTCGGGTCTGTCGACGATCAGGCCAGGCCGGCGTCCGAGGTGGACGGGCCCGCCGCGCTCACGTCGTCGATCTTGTACTTGCGGGCCGCCTGCACGACCAGCGACTGCTGGATCTCGCCGCGCTTGGCCAGCGCCGCCAGCGTGGCCACCACGACCGACTCGGCGTCGACCATGAAGTGCCGCCGCGCCGCCGGCCGGGTGTCGGAGAACCCGAACCCGTCCGTGCCCAGGGTGGTCATGTCCGTCGGCACGTACGGCCGGATCAGGTCCGGCACCGCGCTCATCCAGTCCGACACCGCCACCACGGGGCCCGCCGCGTCGGCCAGCACCTGCGTGACGTAGGGCACGCGCGGCTCCTGGTCGGGGTGCTGCAGGTTGTGCCGGTCGACCTCGACCGCCTCGCGCCGCAGCTCCGAGTACGACGTCGCGGACCAGACGTCGGCCTGCACGCCCCACTCCTCGGCCAGCATCCGCTGCGCCTTGATCGCCCACGGCATCGCCACGCCCGACGCCATCAGCTGCGCCCGCGGACCGCTCTGCGCCGGCGCCACCTGGTACCGGTACAGGCCCTTGAGCAGGCCCTCGACGTCCAGGTCCGCCGGCTCGGCCGGCTGCTGGTAGGGCTCGTTGTAGACGGTCATGTAGTAGAAGATGTTCTCGGCGTTCTCGCCGTACATCCGCCGCAGGCCGTCCTTGACGATGTGCGCCACCTCGAACGACCACGCCGGGTCGTACGCCACCACGGCGGGGTTGGTGTGCGCCAGCAGCAGCGAGTGCCCGTCCGCGTGCTGGAGGCCCTCACCGGTCAACGTGGTGCGGCCGGCCGTGGCGCCCAGCACGAAACCACGCGCCATCTGGTCCGCCGCGGCCCACAGGCCGTCACCGGTGCGCTGGAACCCGAACATCGAGTAGAAGATGTAGATCGGGATCATCGGCTCGCCGTGCGTGGCGTACGACGTGCCCGCCGCGGTGAAAGACGCCGTCGACCCGGCCTCGTTGATGCCCTCGTGCAGGATCTGACCCTGCTCGCTCTCCTTGTACGCCAGCATCAGCTGGGCGTCCACGGAGGTGTACATCTGCCCGTTCGGGTTGTAGATCTTCTGCGCCGGGAACATCGAGTCCATGCCGAACGTGCGCGCCTCGTCCGGGATGATCGGCACGATCCGGCCGCCGATCTCCGGGTCCTTGGCCAGGTCGCGGACCAGCCGGACGAACGCCATCGTGGTGGCGACCTCCTGCTTGCCCGAGCCCCGCTTGATCACGTCGTAGACCTTGTCGCCGGGCAGCACCAGCGCCTTGGACTTCGTCCGCCGCTCCGGCACGAACCCGCCGAGCTGCTTGCGCCGCTCCAGCAGGTACTGGATCTCCGGGGAGTCCTTGCCGGGGTGGTAGTACGGCGGCAGGTACGGGTCCAGGTCCTTGTCCTCGATCGGGATGCGCAGGCTGTCCCGGAAGAGCTTCAGGTCCTCGTGGGTCATCTTCTTCATCTGGTGCGTGGCGTTGCGCGCCGCGAAGTGCGGGCCCAGGCCGTAGCCCTTGATGGTCTTGGCGAGGATGACCGTCGGCTGGCCGTGGTGCTCCACCGCCGCCTTGTACGCCGCGTAGACCTTGCGGTAGTCGTGGCCGCCGCGCTTGAGGTTCCACACCTCGTCGTCCGACATCGGCGAGACCAGCTCCTTCGTGCGCGGATCGCGCCCGAAGAAGTGCTCCTTGACGTACGCGCCGTCGTTGGCCTTGTAGGTCTGGTAGTCGCCGTCCGGCGTGGTGTTCATCAGGTTGACCAGCGCGCCGTCGCGGTCGGCGTGCAGCAGGGAGTCCCACTCACGGCCCCAGATGACCTTGATGACGTTCCAGCCCGCGCCGCGGAAGAACGCCTCCAGCTCCTGGATGATCTTGCCGTTGCCGCGCACCGGGCCGTCGAGGCGCTGCAGGTTGCAGTTCACCACGAAGGTCAGGTTGTCCAGCTGCTCGTTGGCCGCGACCTGGAGCAGGCCGCGCGACTCCGGCTCGTCCATCTCGCCGTCGCCCAGGAACGCCCAGACGTGCTGGTCGGAGGTGTCCTTGATGCCGCGGTCGCGCAGGTAGCGGTTGAACCGCGCCTGGTAGATCGCGTTCATCGGGCCCAGGCCCATGGAGACGGTCGGGAACTCCCAGAAGTCCGGCATCAGCCGCGGGTGCGGGTACGACGGCAGGCCGCCACCCGGTCCGGCGTGCGAGAACTCCTGGCGGAAGCCGTCGAGCTGCTCGGCGCTCAACCGGCCTTCGAGGAACGCGCGGGCGTACACGCCGGGCGAGGCGTGACCCTGGATGAACACGTGGTCACCGCCGCCGGGGTGGTCCTTGCCCCGGAAGAAGTGGTTGAAGCCGACCTCGTAGAGGCTCGCGGACGACGCGTAGGTCGAGATGTGACCGCCGACGCCGACGCCGGGCCGCTGCGCGCGGTGCACGGTCATCGCCGCGTTCCACCGGACCCAGGCCCGGTAGCGGCGCTCCACCTCCTCGTCGCCGGGGAACCACGGCTCGCGCTCGGTGGGGATGGTGTTCACGTAATCCGTGCTGGTCAGCGACGGGACGCCGACGTGGCTCTCCCTGGCCCGCTCGAGCAGCCGCAGCATCAGGTAGCGGGCGCGCTGCTGCCCGCCGCCCTTGAGCGCGGCGTCGAACGACTCCAGCCACTCCGCGGTCTCCTCCGGGTCGATGTCGGGGAGGTGGGCGGCCAGACCGTCACGGATGACGCGTACCCGCTCGGGGGGGTTCTGCGGGGCCAAGGGATCTCCTCGTTCCGGTGTCTTCTGTCTCCATCGTCGCCTGCTGGTCACGGTCCCGTCACCTCTACCGGTGAGTAACTCTGGATCGTTTCCTTCGCGCGCGCGAATAGGAGGTGTGTAGAGCGTGCCTCATCCGGTCGGAGTACCGCACTCGGGGGTACCCGATGCGGCGTGTCTTGGCTGTTACGGTTGCGCGTGGCGGGGCAGACAGTGTTCGCTAGCCGCGACTGGTAGTGACATCGCGCGGCAGTCGTACCCCGGCTGCCGCTCTTGTGTACTTGGAGGAGTGGAAGCCGTGGTCGCCGCGGAAGACGCCGGCAAGATCGGTGTCGCCGACAGGCTCGGGATCGAACCGGGCAGCGTGGTCCAGGAGATCGGCTGGGACGAGGACGTCGACGACGACCTCCGCGCCGCGATCGAGGAGCGGGTGGGCGGTGATCTGCTCGATGAGGACTCCGACGAGGTCATGGACGTGGTCTTGCTCTGGTGGCGCGAGGAGGACGGCGACCTGGCCGACGCCTTGATCAACGCCACCACGGCCCTGGCCGACGACGGCGTGATCTGGGTGTTGACGCCCAAGACGGGGCGGGACGGTCACGTCGAGCCGAGCGACATCGCCGAGGCCGTGTCCACCGCGGGGCTCGCCCAGACCTCCAACATCACGGTGAGCGGTGACTGGTCCGCGACCAGGCTCGTCTCCCCGAAGTCGGCCAAGACGAAGCGCTAGCCACGACGAGTCGCCGACCGCCCATGCCCTAGGCTCGACGGCGGGCTCCCCGATCGGGTGGAGCCCGTTCTTCGGGTTGCCCGGCTTCGGTTCGCGTCGGTCCGTCCCGGTTCGTCTTGGTGGAGGGTTGAATTGGTCGAGGTTGGCGCTCTGGCCCCGGACTTCACGCTCAACGACTACAACAAGCAGCCCGTGACGCTCTCCTCGTTCCGCGGGGAGCGCAACGTGCTGCTCGTGTTCTACCCGTTCGCGTTCAGCGGCATCTGCACCGGCGAGCTGTGCCAGGTGCGCGACGAACTGGCCGCGTACGAGGACGAGAACGTGCAGGTCATCGGTGTGTCCGTGGACACACCGTTCAGCTTGAAGGCGTGGGCCGCCCAAGAGGCCTACCAGTTCCCGCTGCTGTCGGACTTCTGGCCGCACGGCCAGGTGGCGCAGGCCTACGGCGTGTTCAACGAGAAGGCGGGCCTGGCCAACCGGGGCACGTTCCTCGTCGACACCGCCGGCGTGATCCGCTACGCCGAGGTCAACGCCCCCGGCGAGCCCCGCGACCAGGAAGCCTGGAAGAAGGCCGTCGCCGCCCTGGCCTGATACCTTCTGGCGCCGGCCAACCCACCCGCCGGCGCTTCGGGGGCGCGTAGCTCAGCGGAAGAGCACTCGGTTTACACCCGAGCGGTCGCAGGTTCGAATCCTGCCGCGCCCACTGTGCTGGTGCGGGGGTGCAACCCCCGCGCCCCGCCCGGCGGGCTCCGCCCCCGGACCCCCGCCGTGGCTGTCGCCCCTGGCCCCCATGTCGAGGGCTGCGCTTCCGCGCTTCGCGCCTTCGCTTCGCCCCCTGAGCGCGATCTTCCGCACCGCGTGTGTCCGCCGCACGCCTATTCGGCTGAACTGTTGGCCGAGCCGGTTTCCGACAGGGACCGACGCAGCACTTCACCACTTGCCGTGCAGCCGCCCTGCGGCTTGTGCGGAGGTCGTCGGTCAGTGACGTCCTCCGCACAAGCGTGGTCACTCTGAGCGCGCGCTGTGCCGGTCGGCATGCGGGATCGCAAATGGCGGTACGTCCGATGTCGCGCCGTCCAGCCAGACGAGGTGCAACTGCTTGATGTCCGCCAGACCGGTGCTCACCGCGAACACTGCCAAGGCGGTCTCGGGACTCTGCGCGGACAGTCGGAAGTCGCCTTCGACGGAGTTGACGTCGGCGCGGCTGTCGAAGGCCAGGCCGTAGCCCGCGACCCGGGCGGCGTGTTGGTCGCCCCATTCCTCGACGATCGCGAACACTCGCGGCGCATCTTCGCTCGCGAGGTTGAGCATGTGGCGTTCGAACGCTTCGCGCGTCAGCGAAACCTCGGCCAACTCGTTCACGCTGCCTCCTTCGCGACCACCGCGACCGGGCCTGTGAACTCGTCGCCGAGTAGCACCGCTTTGCCCATGTCATCACGGGAGACCAGCCAGCTAGCTGCGGTGTTCCCAAGGGCGGCCGGTGGCAGCGGCGGTGTCGTGCCGTCCAAAACCGCCTCCCGCCCTTCTCGCGGCTGGGTGTCCGACGTGCTGCTCACCATTGTGTTGCCCCTCTGCTCGGATCTTCATCAGCGTCGGGAACGACGTCGGCCGCGGTGGGCACCACCTCGAACAGGTCGCTGAACTCCATCGGCGTGAGAGCGGCCAACGCACTGCCGATGAACGTCGACCCGGGCTGAAGGGCACCACTCAGAACCCGGGCCACCGTGGACCTGTTGACGCCCATCGCCTTCGCCAGCGCGTAGTCCGATCGGAACCCGGCGAGCTCCACGGCCTTGGTGAACGAACGTCGACGTAGCTGGACCGTATGCGGCGCCATCTCACTGCCTGTCATCGACCAGGAAGGTCTCACCCGTGGCTTCACGCGCGATGCCCTCGGCAAGCTCACCGAGATCCCGGGCCAAAGCCGCCTCAACCTCGACCAAGCCCTCTCGATACCGAGGCTCCTCGTCGTCCCGGACGGTATGGACGCTCTCGTCCGTCAACCGCACGATGTACCGCCCGAGCTTCGTGTTGACGCTGGTCAGCCAGATGTTGATCAGCAACTCGTCTTTGGTCACCGCACACCTCCGCACAGGCGTCGTTCCCGATCAGTGCCACTCGGAGTCGAGTGGCGATGACCAAGTTAACGAGTACTGAGCGTGACAAGTCGTACAAAATGTGTGACGAGCCGCCAGCTACGCTGACGTCCGATCGATGGCGAAAGACCAGCGGAGGGAGTCGGATGCCCGGCACTCCTGACCGGATCGGCAAGCGCGTCCGCTACTGGCGCCTGCGCCGCAACCTCGGCCGCAAGCAGTTCGCCGACATGATCGGTCGCTCGACGTCGTGGCTGGACAAGGTCGAGTCGGGTGAGCGCGACCTGGCCCGCATCCCGACCATCGAATTGGTGGCGGACGCGTTGTCCATCGACCCCACCGTCCTCACTGACGCACCAGCAGCGGCCCGTGCTGCGGACTGCGTGGACACCGCGGAGGTCATGGCGCTTCGGGCCGCGCTGGGCCGCTACCCGGGCTTGGCGGCATCGGCCGAGGAGCCGCCTGCGGTCGCCAACCTCGCCCGCCAGGCTGACTACATCAACCATGCCTGGACGTCTTCACACTTCACGACCGTCGCCCAGCACCTCCCGAAGCTGCTGGAGGCCGCGCAGATCGCTACCACCACCGCACCTGCGGCCGAACAGGTCCCCGCTCACCGAGTCCTCGTCACGGCCTACCGCATCGCCTCGTCGGTGCTGCTCAAGTTCGAGAGCCACGACATCGCCTGGCTGGCGGCTGACCGAGCAATGCACACCGCGCTTGCCGTGGACGACACCTGGTCACAAGCCCGAGCCACCCGCAGCGTCGCCCGAGCCATGACCGCCGCGCGCCAAGGCACCGAGGCCGTCAACGCTCTCTTGGACATGTCCGAGCGGATGCGCTTCGCAGTACCCGAGAACCCGGGCAGCCTGCTTCCCCTCCACGGCATGCTCTACCTGACCGCTTCGATCACTGCCGCGAAACAGGAGAACGCCGCCTTGGCATTGGCGATGCACGAGGAAGCAACGCGGGCCGCCGAACGCATGGAACCCCACTACGACACCAGCGACACCCAGTTCGGCCGGACCAACGTGGCGATCCACCGCGTCTCGGCACTCGTCCGCCTTTACGAGGCCGAGTCGGCGCTTCGTTTCGCGGAGAACATCCCGGCCGGTGCGATCAACGCCCTGCCTCCGGAACGGCGCGCCAACTACCTGCTGGACCTGACTCAGGCCAACACCCGCAGCGGCAAGTACGCGGCGGCCACCCGCGCCCTCTCCCAAGCCGAACGCATCGCCCCACAGGAAGTCCGTTGTCGACCGGTAGCTCACACCCTGCTGCGCACCCTGCTGTCCGTCACCACCGGTGAACCAGCCCGCCAAGTCCGTCAGATGGCCCACCGAGCCGGAGTCCCCGCATGACCGAGCGAGTCCTGTACCTGATGGTCTGCGGCGCCGGCCCGGCCGACCACATCGAGGTCGCCATCGATCTCGCCCAGGACAAGGGCTGGTCGGTCCACTGCGTAGCCACTCCCGCCGCCGCCGAGCACTTCCTCGACCTGGACAAGCTGGAGCACCTCACCGGCCACCCCGTCCGCACGGGCTACCAGCGCCAAGGACGGCCGGCGCTACCCAAGGCCGACGCCGTGGTGGTCGCGCCGGCGACCTACAACACGATCAACAAGTGGGCCGCCGGCATCGCCGACACCTACGTGCTGACGCAGCTCGCCGAACTCACCGGCCTCGGCGTACCGATCGCCGTCCTGCCCTTCGTCAACACAGCCCTCGCCGCCAACCCCGTCCTCCACCGCAGCATCGACGTTCTGCGGTCGTCCGGCGTGAAGGTGCTGTTCGGAGAGGAGGGCTTCCGACCACACCCGCCGAGGACCGGCGGCAAAGTGATGCCTCACTACCCGTGGCACCTTGCCCTCGATGCTGTCCAGTAAGTGCTGCGCTGCGTTCGCCGCATGCGGTCTGGTTGCCGGGCTCGATGGTCGGCCGCGGACGACTCCGGTCGGTAATTGAATAGAACTCACTTTTCCTGCCATGCGCGTTATCGAATCAGAGGGCATGTGCGTTACATCGTGAGCGTCCGGATAACGGTCGGGTACCTGCTGTAACGCATGTCCGGAGGTTTGCGATTCTCCGGCGTACATCGAATTTGAGGAAGTGCGCCATGGAACAGCAACAGGCCTCATACCCGCAGCCGTACCCCCACCAGGTCGTGGCAAAGCCGACCAAGTTCGGTGCGCTCGCGTGGACAGCCCTCATTCTCGGCGTCGTCGGCATTGTCGGCTCGCCCATCATCATCTTCAACAACCTGACCGCCGTCGTCGCCGGTGTCGGTTTCGTGCTCGGGTTCATCGCGCTCTTCGGCACCAAGAAGATCATCGCCGTGATCGGTGTCGTGCTCTGCGTGCTCGGCATCGTCTTCACGGTCATGGCGCAGAAAGCGGCGGTGGAGGAGTTCGACGAGATCATCAACGGCTCGACCAACCAGGGGCAGGTCAGTGACGGAACCGACAGTGCCGCGCCCGCGGAGCAGAAGCCCGAGACCGCACAGGCGCCGCCCACCTGGGGGCAGCGCTACACCTGGGCCAATGGCCTGGCCGTCGAGGTCTCCACGCCCGCGCCGTGCACGCCGAGTCGGTACGCGGCGCCGTCGAACATCGTCCGCGCTGCGAAGGTCACCGTGACCGTCACCAACGGCACCGACAAACCGTTCGATGCCGGGTTGCTCTCGTTCGGTGGCGATGCGCAGTTCGACGGTCGGAAGGCGGAGACGGTGTTCGACTCCAGTGGCGAATGCGGCGGTGGCGGTGCGGAGAACGCCACGGTGCTCCCCGGCAAGGCTTTCACGTACGAAACGGCTTTCGCCGTCGGTGCGCAGCCCGGGGAACTCCAGATCACCCTGCGACCCGATTTCGGTTCCGACAAGGCGGTGTTCGTCGGTCAGGTGTGAGCGCGACTACCCGGGCCGGCTATGGGGTGACGGTCGTTCGGGTCAGACCCGACAGGTCTGCTTCGGAGCGTTCGACGGTGGTGAGCACGTCGCCGACCGCGATCCGGCCCGGCTGGAGGACGGCGTACTTCGCGCCGAACGCGACGCCGTCCGGGGTGCGGCGGTAAGTGGCGAGGGTGCGCAGCGGTTCGGGACCCGACCGGTTGCCGGTCAGTTGGTCGACCGTCGTGACGACGCAGCGGATGGCGGGCTTTGCGTAGCCGAGTTCGACCGCACCCGTGGTGAGGCGGAGGGCGTGGTCTTCCTCGTGGGCTTCCCAGTCGTCGACCACGATGTTCGGGCGGAAGCGGTCGGTGGGGATTGGCGGGGCGCCGTTGGCGGTGATCCGGGCGTTAAGGGCGCGCAGCGAACTCGTGGACAGCAAGTGCACCGGGCAGCTGTCGGCGTAGCCGGACGTGCCGGGGGTGAGGCCGTCGGTGACGCGGTGGTGTTCGGGCGGTGCCAGCACGAGCCTGCTCGGTTTGCCGAGTACGGCGGTGAGCCAGGTGGCGACCTCCTCGCCCTGGTCGATGCCCGTGTAGGTGTCGTGGAACAGGGTGACCGGACGCCTCGGGGCGGTCGTGTCGATCGACACCCGGACGGCGCCCGCGCCAGGTGCGGAGAGGGTGAGCCGGTCGGCGTCGGGGTGGGCGTCGAGGGCCGGTTGGACCGTGGCCAGCAGTGGGTCGCGGCGCTGGGTCCGGTAGGTGCCGGCGAGGTCGGTGACCAGGAAGCGGCGGTCGTGGGCGAGGCCCGCGCGACCCAGGGTGCCGGTCGGCACGCGGATTCCGGCGCAGCCCTTCACGGGGTAGTGGTACAGCGCGGAGATCGTCGCCATGTCGGCGACACTAGCCGTGGTCGCAGGCAGGCCGATCGCCATTTCGGTCGAGCGTCACGCGGCGGTCAGGCGGCGTGGCCGCGTCCTTCGCACAGCTCCCGCCAACGGCCCTCGTGCAGCCGGTAGACGCGGCGGCCGATCTCCGTCTCGAACGCGATCCAGCGGTCCATCGGGATGGGCGCGGTGAGCAGTTCTTCGCGTTCCTCGTCGGCGCACGGGATCAGGCGGGACTGCTTCAGCTCGTCGGTCCGGGCGAACTCGGGGATTCGGGCGAAGCGGGCGGTGACGGCGGTGACGTCCAGGGTTCCGTCGAGGGGGAGTGGGCCGTAGCCACCGATGTCGTTGGTGCGGAACGCGACCGTCTCGGCGGCCCGTTGCGCGGCGGCGGCGGGCCAGCGCAGCGCCAGCGCGCCGAATCGGGTGCTGCCGCCCAGCGCGGCGGCCAGTCGACGTTCCAGGGCGGTCAGCAGGGAGTCGTCTTCGATGGTGTTCACGGCGGCCTTGAACTCCCTCGGCGGGCGCGGCGGAATGGTGGGAACAGATCGACCATGGCCCACGAAAGGGTGGAACGGCTCTGCCGGTCGGTGAACGGCGGACGGTCTGAGCCCAGCGGTGATCCGGCCGACCAGGGCCGATGAGGTGCGAAGACGCGAGTACGGGCACGCTGGGGCGTGGCATTGCGAGTATTGGGTGGGGTCCGCGGGAAGCAAGTCACTCGATCGAGTGGTTACCGGGTTTCGCGGGTGAGCACGATGAGAGGAATGGGCCGCACGGCACACGACCGCGAATGGTTCGACTGGTCAAGTCGAAGGGACCGCGGAACCGTTCGGCGCACCAGGGTGTCCGCTTACCCCAGGTAGGCCGGATGGCCCATTAGGGGGTGCTAACCGGATCCCCCTATGTGACATCCCCCTATCCCGTCGCGTGCCGAAGACGTAACTTCCTCACATGTCGCCCAGGGCGGTCACCGCGGTGGTTGGTGTTGCGTTCTTCCTGGCCGGCCTGCTGATCATGCTGCTGCCGCTGTCCACCGACTCCCCGGTCGGCGTCCCGATCTCCTGCGGCAACAGCCTGGCCATGGGGTTCGACGCCCTGGCCGTCGAGGCCGAGGGCGCGGCGTTCGTCGAGATCTGCGGTCGGCTGCGCATGGAGCGGTTGGCGTGGGCCGCGCCGGTGTGCGTGGTGGGCGTTCTGCTGGTGGCGGGCAGCATCGTGGTGCGGCGGCGGTCGTCGGCGTAACTACCTGCGAGTAGCTTCTACCGCATGAGGTGGATGGTCTACGGCGCTTACGGGTTCACGGGCACGCTCGTCGCGGAGTTGGCGGTGCGGCGAGGACTGCGGCCGGTGCTGGCCGGGCGTGACGCCGCGAAATTGCGTCCCCTGGCCGAACGGCTGGGCCTGGAGCACCGGGTCTTCGGGCTCGACCGAGCGACAGGGGCGCTGGAGGACGTGGACGCGGTCGCCCACTGCGCGGGGCCGTTCTCCTCGACCTCGGGACCCATGGTGGACGCGTGCCTCAAGAGCGGCACGCACTACGTGGACATCACCGGCGAGATCGACGTCTTCGAGGCCGTGAGCCGGCGCGACGACGAGGCGAAGCAGGCCGGGGTGGTGCTGCTGCCCGGTGCCGGCTTCGACGTCGTCCCCACCGACTGCCTCGCGGCCATGCTGCACGCCGCCCTGCCCACGGCCACGCACCTGGACCTCGCGTTCCTGGTCCAGGGCGGCGCCAGCGCGGGCACGGCGCTGACCGCCGTCGAGGGCTCGGGCGGCGGGGGACGGGCACGGGTGGACGGCGAGATCCGCGGCGTGCCGCTGGGTCACCGTCGACGCACGGCGCACTTCCGCGACCGGCCGCGGGAGGTCGGCGCCATCCCGTGGGGTGACGTGAGCACGGCCTACCGGTCCACCGGCATCCCGAACATCACCACGTTCACCACGATCCCGGGCGTGCTGGGCAAGATCCAGCCGCTCACCGCGCCGCTGCTGCGCACGGGCCCGGCGCAACGGCTCGGCAGGGCGCTGGCCAAGCGCATCGGCGGCCCGAACGGCACCACCAGGGCCAGGACGCGCTGCGAGGTGTTCGGCGAGGCGTGGGACGAGGACGGCAACCGGGTCCGGGCCGCGCTCACCGGCCCGAACGCCTACGACCTCACCGCCGACTCGGTGGTCAAGGCGATCCAACGCCTGGCCGACACGGCCCCCGGCGCGCACACGCCGTCCAGCGCCTTCGGAGCCGACTACGTCCGGGCGCTGGACGGCGTGGTGCTCAGCGAACCGTCAGCGGGCCGACAGCAGTGAGGTGATCTCCTGCGCCGCGCCGCCCGCCGCGAGCAGGTGGTGCAGGTTCTCCGGCAGCACGTCGCCGCGCTTCTGCACGGCCTGCGCGTACAGCCGCCCGGCGCGGTAGGACGAGCGGACCAGGGGACCGGCCATGACGCCGGAGAACCCGATGCCCTCGGCGGTCTCCTTGTGCGTCACGAACTCCTCCGGCTTCACCCACCGCTCCACCGGGTGGTGCCGGGGCGAGGGCCGCAGGTACTGCGTGATGGTGATGATCTCGCAGCCCGCGTCGTACAGGTCGTTCAGCGCCTCGGTGACCTCGTCCGGCGTCTCGCCCATGCCCAGGATCAGGTTGGACTTGGTCACCAGCCCGGCCTCGCGGGCCGCGGTGATGACCTCCAGCGACCGCTCGTAGCGGAACGCCGGCCGGATGCGCTTGAAGATGCGCGGCACGGTCTCCAGGTTGTGCGCCAGGACCTCCGGGCGCGACGAGAAGACCTCCGCCAGCTGCTCGGGCACCGCGTTGAAGTCCGGGATCAGCAGCTCGACGCCGGTGCCCGGGTTCATCGCGTGGATCTGGCGGACGGTCTCGGCGTACAGCCACGCGCCGCCGTCCTCCAGGTCGTCACGCGCCACGCCGGTCACGGTCGAGTAGCGCAGACCCATGGCCTGCACCGACTCCGCCACCCGCCGCGGTTCATCGCGGTCGAGGTCGGCGGGCTTGCCGGTGTCGATCTGGCAGAAGTCGCAGCGACGGGTGCACTGCTCGCCACCGATCAGGAAGGTGGCCTCCCGGTCTTCCCAGCACTCGTAGATGTTGGGACAACCGGCCTCTTCGCACACCGTGTGCAAGCCCTCGCGTTTGACCAGGCCCTTGAGCTCCCGGTACTCGGGGCCCATCTTCGCCTTGGTCTTGATCCACGAGGGCTTCTTCTCGATGGGCGTTTGGCTGTTGCGGACTTCCAGCCGCAGCAGCTTCCGACCTTCAGGTACGACGGTCACGACCTCAACCCTACGTCACGCGGGGTCGGGCGCGACGCCCGTGAGCTTGGCCGTCAAGTCCCACAAACGGCTGGCCGCGAGCTCGTCGCGGGCGGCCGTCGTCGACCCGACGGGCACCGGGTGGCCACGCATCTCGCGGAAGCCGTCCGGCCCGTAGTAGCCGCCGGGCTCGACGTCGGGCGCCGTCGCCGCGTAGAGCTGCGGCAACGCACCCACCTCGACGGACTGCGAGAAGAAGTCGCTGATCCGGGTGCCGAACCCGAGCAGCGGGTTGCCCCGCGCGCGGGCCATGTTGGCGCTCAGCTCCGTGGCGGTGATGCCGGGGTGCGCGGCGACGGAGGTCACGTCCACGCCCGCGGCCCTGGTCCGCCGGTCCAGCTCACGGGTGAACAGCAGGTTCGCCAGCTTGGACTGCCCGTAGGCGCCCCACGACGTGTACCGGCGCACCTCGTAGTTCGGGTCGGCCAGGTCGACCCGGCCCAGCTGGTGGGCCAGGCTGGACACGGTGACCACCCGCGCGCCCGGACGGGTGCGCAGCGCGGGCATGAGCAGCCACGTCAGCGCGGCGTGGCCGAGGTGGTTGGTGCCGAACTGGCGCTCGAAGCCGTCGGCGGTGCGCCCCAGCGGCACCGCCATCACGCCCGCGTTGTTGACCAGCACGTCCAGCGCGTCACCGGTGCGCTCCCGCACCAGTGACGCGGCCGACCGGACCGAGGACAGATCGGCCAGGTCCAGGGGCACCAGTTCGGCCGTGCCGCCGGCGGCGAGCACCCGTTCCAGCGCGCGTTGCCCGCGTTCGGGGGACCGGCAGGCGAGCAGCACGCGCGCGCCCTTGCCCGCCAGCACCTCGGCGGTGCGCAGACCGAGGCCCGAGTTGGCCCCGGTGACCAGCGCGGTGCGCCCGCTCTGGTCCGGGATGTCGGCGGTGTCCCACTTCCGGGCGATCCACTTCGGCATGGGTCAATACCTACCAGGCGGTCACGCGCTCTTGGCGAGCCTGCGGTGCCTGCCCGCCACGACACCCGGCCGCGTGCGGATCAGGTTGGCGAACGCCGCGCCGACGCGGGCGATCTCCGCGCCCGGCTCGGACAGCTCGGCCAGGCCCGCGGTGAGGGCCAGCAGGCGCTGCTCCCGCTCGACCGCCTCGGTCGAGGTCAGGTGCGCGTCGAGCACCGCGCGCAGCACCGGCTGCTCGGCGGCCAGTTCGCGCCACGTGCGCGCGACGATCTCGACGCGGTCGTCGTCGTCCTCCAGCGCCGTGCCCAGCCGGCCGGTGAGCTGCTGCATCCAGCGGTAGTGCAACGCCAGGAGCAGGTCGTCCTCGGTGGCGAACAGGTCGCGGTCGAACGCGAGGGGTGCCGCGGGGTTCCCCGCCGCGGCGCGGAGCACGGCGTCCAGAGCGTCGCGCCGTCGGTAGAAGTCGGACCAACTCATGATCACGCCCTCCTCTCGTGGTGACCGGCGTCATACCCCAGGTCTTTCGCATACCGTCGGTATGGCCGATGAGGCGAACATACCACGAGTACGTACCGTCGGTATGTCGTACGGTTGTGAACGTGGTGACAGTGCGGTCGAGGCGGTTGGACTACTCGGAGTCGACGAGGCAGGCCCTCGTGGACAGTGCCGTGGAGCTGTTCACCAAACGGGGGTACGCGGGCACGTCGCTGGACGAGGTGGTCAAGCGGGCCAGGCTCACCAAGGGCGCGCTCTACCACCACTTCAGCGGCAAGCAGGCGTTGTTCGAGGCCGCCTTCGACTCGGTGGAGACCAAGTTCATCGAGAAGCTCGGCGAGATCGTCAGCGCGCCCGGCGACCCGTGGGAGACCGCGATCGCGGGCCTGCGCGCGTACGTGCGGGTGTGCCTGGAGCCCGCCTACCAGCGGATCGTGATCCACGAGGCGCCGGTGGTGATGGGCTGGGAGCGCTGGCGCGAGGCCGAGGAGCACTTCAGCTACGGCCTGCTGCGCTCCACCATCGAGGTCCTGGTCACCTCCGGGGAGCTGGAGCAGTTGCCGGTGGAGACGATGAGCAGGCTGCTGTTCGGCGCGCTGTCGGCGGGCGCGAGCACGATCGCCGGCGCGTCCGACCCGCGCAAGGCCAGCGCCGAGGTCGAGCGGACCATCGTGCGGGTGGTGGAAGGGCTGCGGATCACGCCGACGTCCGCGGGCTCGGACGTCCCGGTCGCGCCCGCCGAGGAGAAGCGGTCGCGGTCGCGGCGGCGTTGACGCCTCGTCGAGGCGCTCGGATCGCGGGCCGGTCGCACGGCCGACTAGCGTGATCGCGGTGGAACTCCGCATCTTCACCGAACCCCAGCAAGGGGCCTCCTACGACGATCTGCTGGCGGTGGCGCGCACCGCCGAGGCCGCGGGCTACGACGCGTTCTTCCGCTCCGACCACTACCTCAAGATGGGTGACGGGGACGGACTGCCCGGCCCGACCGACGCCTGGATCACCCTCGCCGGCCTCGCCCGCGACACCGAGACCATCCGGCTCGGCACGCTGATGACCGCCGCCACGTTCCGCCACCCCGGTCCGCTGGCCATCTCGGTGGCGCAGGTGGACCGGATGTCCGGCGGCCGGGTCGAGTTCGGCTTCGGCGCGGGCTGGTACGAGGCCGAGCACACCGCCTACGGCCTGCCGTTCCCGTCCACGATCGAGCGCTTCGAGCGGTACGAGGAGCAGCTGGAGATCATCACCGGGCTGTGGAACACGCCGGTCGGGCAGACCTACGACTTCGCGGGCAAGCACTACCGGCTGGCCGACTCGCCCGCGCTGCCCAAGCCCGCGGGCAGGATCCCGGTGCTGGTCGGCGGCACGGGCCGCAAGCGCACGCCGGCGCTCGCGGCGCGGTTCGCCGACGAGTTCAACCTGCCGTTCCAGCCGGTGGACGCCGCGGTCCAGGTGCTCGCCCGGGTCGACGAGGCGTGCGGCGCGATCGGCCGCGACCCGGCGGAGATCACCCGTTCCGCGGCCCTCGTGGTGTGCGTCGGGCGGGACGACGCGGAGGTCGCGCGGCGGGCCGCGGCCATCGGTCGCGAGGTCGCCGATCTGCGCGAGAACGGCGTGGCGGGCACGCCCGACGAGGTGGTGGACAAGCTCGGCGCGTGGCGTGCGAAGAC
This sequence comes from Actinosynnema sp. NPDC050801, assembly GCF_040673975.1. Classification (NCBI taxonomy): domain Bacteria; kingdom Bacillati; phylum Actinomycetota; class Actinomycetes; order Pseudonocardiales; family Pseudonocardiaceae; genus Actinosynnema; species Actinosynnema sp. NPDC050801. Next base: position 485,876 of record NZ_JBFAQZ010000004.1, read on the forward strand.
CGGCATCAGCCGGGCCTACCTCCAGGTGCTGGACCTCGCCGACCTCGACCACGTCGAGCTGATCGCGGCCGCCGTCGCGCCTCAGCTGCGCAGCTGACCCGCGACGTCCGACGCGGCGGTGAGCAGGACGAGCACGGGGACGATCGCGTCCGGCCGCAACCGGTAGCTACCGCGCTTGTCCTGCTCCACCACGCCGGACGTGGTCAGCGCCTTGAGGTGGTGGTACAGCTGGCCGGTCGACCCGAGTCGGGCCGCCTCCTGCAACGCCGCGGCGGGCTGCCCGCCCTGCGCCAGCAGCGTGCGGACGAGCTCGACCCGCACCGGGTGCGCCAACGCGGACAGCACCTCGATCCGGGGCCGGTCCGGCAACGACAGCGTGCGCCCGGGGGTCAGGTCGATCCGCCACGAGACCCGGCCGTCGCCCACCGCGACCTGGCCGCCGTAGCCGAACGCGCCGCCGTCGGCTTCCTCGGGTGACGCGAGCGGTTCCTGCTCGTCGCCCTCCAACGCGGCCACGCGCTGTTCCAGCTCGGCTAGTCGCTGCACCAGGTCCACCGCGGTGATCCTACGAGAGAGTCACGTGGAATTCCCGCAGGACAGCGGGCTCCACCAGGGCCTTCTGGACCAACCCCACCAGTTCCCCCGCCCTCGCGTACCACGCCTCGTCGACCTCGCGGGCCAGCACCGCGGCGCTGCCCACCCGACCGTCCTCCCACCGCACGCCGAAGCCGACCGTGACGATTCCCGGCAGCGACCCGCCCTTGAACCCGATGCCCGCCACTCCCGGCGGGAGCGGCTGACCGCGTTCGAGGTGCGCGGCGGCGAGCGGCACGGCGGTCATCGCCCGGTGCGCCCGGTTCAGCGCCGCCGCCGTGCCCGCCCAGGTGCCCCGCGCCCAAGGCCGTTGGCCCTCGTAGGTCTTCGGGATGTCGGGGAACCTCCCGATCACCTCCAGTTGCAACTGCGGATCACGCAGGTACCGCTGGACGTCCACGGGCCGGCCGAGCACGAGGTGCAGCACCTCGGCCAGGATCTCCGGCACATCCAGGCCGGGCCACGCCACGACGCCCAGGCGGTGGCGCAGGAAGTCCGCGGCGGCGTTGTCGCTGTGCCGGATCATCACCGAGGCCAGGTCGTCCAGCGTGACCAGCCGGTGCGGGTCGTCGGCCGTGACGCCGTTGGTGAACGGGATGCCCAGCGCCCGCAGCGACGCCTGGTGCGCCCCGCCGTCCAGGCCCAGGTAGTACTGCTCCCAGTCGCCGACGCGCACCTTCTCGTCCGGCCGCGCCAGGCCGGTCCCGACGGCCTTCGCGTACGCGGCCAGGTGCACGACCTTCACCGCGGACGCCAACGGCTGCCGCTCGTGCGGCCGGTGCGCGACCCGACCGCCGCGCCCGTCGTCCAGCACCAGGGCCACGTGCCGCCGGTTGGCCCGGAACCAGGCGAGCCAGTCGTCCGGCTGGGCGGTCGCGGTCGCGGGCACGGCGGGCAGCAGCGTGGCGGCGCCGGCCACCCCGCAGGTGCGGAACAGGTGTCGTCGGGTCAGGGGCACGACGAAACTCCCTCCTGGTAATCCGTAATTCCGGAATACTAGAGGGACGGAGGGGTGGCTGTCAGCCCGTCCGGACCGCGAAGGTGACGCCGGCGGCGATCGGCCGCGAGCGGACCAGGGTGCGCTCGGTGACCGGCAGGTCGCCGTTCAACGCGTCGATGACGGCCTGGCGCGCCAACGGCAGCACCTCGGCCACGGTCACGTCCCGGCCCAGCTCCCGCGACAGCGACGCCACGCCGGCGTCCCTGATCCCGCACGGGATGATGTCGCCGAAAGCGGACAGGTCGGCATCGCAGTTGATCTCGAACCCGTGCATGGTGACGCCGCGCTGCACCCGGATCCCGATCGCCGCGACCTTGCGCTCGACGCCCTTGTCGTCGGCCGGGATCCACACGCCGCTGCGGCCCTCGACCCGACCCGTGCGCACGCCGAGCTGGTCGCACACGTGGATCAGCGCCTGCTCCAAGCGGCGGACGTACTGCACCACGTCCAGCGGCTCGGCCAACCCCACGATCGGGTAGCCGACCAGCTGACCCGGCCCGTGCCAGGTGATCTTGCCGCCGCGGTCCACGTCGATGACCGGGACGTCACCGCCCCTGGGCCGCTCCTCGGGCTCGGTGCGCCGACCGCACGTGTAGACGGGCGGGTGCTCCAGCAGCAACACCGTGTCGCCGATCGCGCCCTCCGCGCGTGCCTCGGCGAGTTCGCGTTGCAGGTCCCACGCGGCCAGGTAGTCGATGGTGCCCAGCTCGCGCACCTCGATCGGGTCGGTCGAGGTGCGGCAGGAAAGGTCAGGACTGCTCACGTCTCGACACTACGCCCACGGGCACCAGCCCCAGGGCACGGGAGACGACCAGGCCGACCCCGACCACGGCCAGCACCGCGCCGACCGTGTCGGTGAACCAGTGCATCTCCAGCACCACCCGGCTGGCCGCCGTGACCAGCACCGCAGTGCAGGCCAGCGCCACCGCGAGCCTGAGGTGCCTGCGCGCCAACCACGCGCACAGCACCACGCCCGTGAACGCCACCGAGGTGACCGCCGTGACGTGCCCGCTCGGGTAGGCCCACTTCGGGAACTCGATCGGCCGGACCCGCTGGTAGACGTGCCGGGCGAACAGCGTGGACCAGCAGGCCGCGAGCAGCACCGCGGACTTCGCCAGCAGCGGGTCCTTGGCCAGCAACGCCCGCAACCCCAACGACAGCAACGCGATCGTGGCCAGGCCGGGGCTGAGCACGAAGCTCACCACCGCCGCCGACTGTGCGAATTCCGGTCCCAGGTCCACTGCGGCCTGGTGCAGCCCCTGGTCCAACCCCGGCGGCTCGTGGCGGACGGTGAAACCCAGGACCATCGAGGCCAGCGCCAGCACGACGCCGACCAGGGCGCCCATCACCCCTCGACGGCCGCCGCCACGGCCGCACCGAGCGCGGGGTGCAGGAACTGGAAGCCGCGTTGTTCGAGCACCCGCGGCACCGCGCGCTGACCGGAGAGCAGGCCTTCCTCCGCCACCTCGCCCAACACCGCCTTCAACGCGAACGCGGGCGCCACCCACGGCGTCGGCCGGCGCAGCGCGTGCCCGACCGTGCGGGTGAACTCGGCGTTGGTGACCGGGCTGGGCGCGGTGATGTTCACCGGGCCGGAGACGTCGTGCTCGACCACGAACCGGATGGCCGAGATCGCGTCGTCCAGGGAGATCCACGGCATGTACTGGCGGCCGTCGCCGATGCGGCCGCCGAGGAAGAACGAGAACAGCGGCTTGATCCGGCCGAACAGGCCGCCGGACGGGCTGATGACCAGGCCCGTGCGCATCCGCACCACGCGGGCGTGCTCGTCGGCGGGCGCGGTGGCGGCCTCCCACTGGCGGCACAGCTCGGCCAGGAAACCGGTGCCCGACGGGCTCGTCTCGTCGACCACCTCGTCACCGGTGTCGCCGTAGTAGCCGATGGCGCTCGCGTTGACCAGCACCGGGACGCCGTGCTCGGCGACGGCCGCGGCCAGCACCTCGGTCGGCACCGTGCGGCTGTCCAGCAGCACCTGCTTGCGCGCGTCACTCCACCGCTTGTCCGCCACACCGGCGCCGCACAGGTTGACCACCGCGTCCACGCCGTCCAACGCGCCCGCGTCGATCCGACCGGCGGGCGGGTCCCAGCGCCGCTCGTCCGGCGCCGAGGGCCGCCGCCGGACCAACCGCAGGACCTCGTGCTCCGCGCCGCGCAGCGCGGCGACCAGACTGGTGCCGATCAAGCCCGATGATCCCGCGATGACAACCCGCATGCGTTGATCGTCTCGCAGCAGGGGGCCGGTTGCACAGCGGCGAAGGTGTCACCCGCACCACGCCGACCGTCACCCTTCGGTGCCGAAGCGCCCCCGACGCGGAGGTGGAACGGCGAGGGCCGCCCCCGGTGTGCCGGGAGCGGCCCTCGCCGAACGTCGAACGCGGCTTCAGAGACCGAGGTCGGCCTCGAACGAACCCTCTTCCAGGCGGTTCTTGACCGTGGTGAGGAACCGGCCCGCGTCGGCGCCGTCGACCAGCCGGTGGTCGTAGGTCAGCGCCAGGTAGGCCATGGACCGGATGGCGATGGTGTCGTCGCCGTTCTCGTCCGTGATCACCACCGGGCGCTTCTTGACCACGCCCACACCCAGGATGCCGACCTGCGGCTGCTGGATGATCGGGGTGTCGAACAGCGCGCCGTTGCTGCCCAGGTTGGTCAGCGAGAACGTGCCGCCGGTCAGCTCGTCGGGCGTGAGCTTGTTGCCGCGCGCCCGCGCCGCCAGGTCGCCGATCTTGTGCGACAGGCCCGCCAGGTTCAGGTCGCCCGCGTTCGCGATGACCGCGTTGAGCAGGCCCCGCTCGGTGTCGATCGCGATACCCAGGTGCTCGGCACCGTGGTACACGACCTCCTTCTTCTCCTCGTCGATGGAGGCGTTCAGCACCGGGTGCTGCTTGAGCGCCTCGACCGCCGCCTTGGCGAAGAACGGCAGGAACGTCAGCTTCGTGCCCTCGCGCTGCTCGAACGCCGCCTTGGCCCGGTTGCGCAGCCGGGCGATCTTGGTGACGTCCACCTCGAACACCTGGGTGAGCTGCGCCGAGACCTGCAACGACTCCCGCGTGCGCTGGGCGACGATCTGCCGCAGCCGGGGCAGCTTCTGCACCGTGCCGCGCTTGCCGCTGGTGTCGGCAGGCGGGGTGGCGACCCGCTGGGCGGGTGCGGACGACGCGGCCGGCTTGGGCGCCTCCTGGGGTGCCTCCTGCTTGGGCGCCTTCGCGGCCTCGACGGCGGCGAGCACGTCCTGCTTGCGGATCCGGCCACCGACACCGGTGCCCTTGAGCGTGGCCAGGTCGATGCCGTTCTCCGACGCGAGCTTGCGCACCAGCGGCGTCACGTACGGCGCGCCGTTGGCCGACTCCTCGGCGGGGGCCTCCTGCTTGGGGGCTTCCTGCTTGGGAGCCTCCTGCTTGGGCGCCTCCTGCCGGGGGGCTTCCTGCTTCGGGGCTTCCTGCTGGGGAGCGGCCGGAGCGGGCTTCGGGGCTTCCGGAGCGGGCGCGGGCTTGGGCGTTTCCTGCGCGGCGGGCGCGGGCGAGCCCGAGCCGATCACCGCGAGCCGACCGCCGACCTCGACGGTCTCGTCCTCACCGGCGCTGATCTCCAGCAGGGTGCCCGCCACCGGCGACGGGATCTCGGTGTCGACCTTGTCGGTGGACACCTCCAGCAAGGGCTCGTCGACCTCGACCGAGTCGCCGACGGCCTTGAGCCAGCGGGTCACGGTGCCCTCGGTGACGCTCTCGCCCAACGCGGGCATGGTCACGGGGGTGCCGTCGGCCGCGCCGCCACCGGACTGGGCCGGCGCCTCGGCCGGCGCGGACTGCTCCTGCTGCTGCTGCTGCTGCTCGGGCTCGGGCGCGGACTGGGGCTCGGGCTGCGCCTCCTCGGCGGGCGCGGTGGCCTCGCCGGCGGACGAGTCGGACGAGTCCGAGGACCCGGCGTCCGAACCGTCGCCGATGACGGCGAGTTCCGCGCCGACCTCGACGGTCTCGTCCTCCTGGGCGACGATCTTCTGGAGCACACCCGCCGCGGGGGACGGGATCTCGGTGTCGACCTTGTCGGTGGACACCTCCAGCAAGGGCTCGTCGACCTCGACGCGGTCACCCTCCTGCTTCAACCAGCGGGTGACCGTGCCCTCGGTGACGCTCTCGCCGAGTGCGGGCATTTGGACGGAGAAGGCCATCGTTCGCTGACTCCTCGTGCGTGGGTCGGGGATCGGCTGACTGGGGTGCGACGGTCAGCCGTGCACGTGCAGCGGCTTGCCGGCCAGGGCGAGGAAGGCCTCGCCGAGGGCTTCTGTCTGGGTCGGGTGGGCGTGGATCAGCGGAGCCACGTCCTCGGGGTAGGCCTCCCAGCTGTAGATGAGCTGGGCCTCACCGATCAGCTCGCCGACCCGCTCACCGACCATGGTGACACCGACCACGGGGCCGTCGGGCGCCTTGACGAGCTTGACACCGCCCGCGGTCTTCAGGATCTGGCTCTTGCCGTTGCCCGCGAGGTCGTAGACGAACGTCTCGACCGAACCGTACTTCTCCTTGGCCGCTGCCTCGGACAGGCCGACCGAGGCGACCTCGGGCTTGCAGTAGGTGACGCGCGGGATGCCCGCCTCGTCGATGACCTTCGGGTTCTGCCCGGCGATGTCCTCGGCGACGAAGATGCCCTGCTGGAAGCCGCGGTGCGCGAGCTGGAGGCCGGGCACGATGTCGCCGACGGCGTAGACGCCGGGCAGGTTGGTGCGCAGCCGCTCGTCGGTGATGACGAAGCCGCGCTCCATCGTCACGCCGGCCTCCTCGTAGCCGTGGCCCGCGGTGTTCGGGCCGCGGCCGACGGCGACCAGCAGCAGGTCGGCGTCCAGCACGTCGCCGGACTCCAGCGTGACCGACACGCCCGAGTCGGACTGGGTGGCGCCGGTGAACCTCACGCCGGTCTTGAACTTGATGCCGCGCCGGCGGAACGCGCGCTCCAGCTGCTTGGAGGCGTACTCGTCCTCGGCCGGGACCAGGCGGGGCAGCGCCTCGACGATGGTCACCTCCGCGCCGAAGGAGGCCCACACGCTGGCGAACTCGACGCCGATGACGCCACCGCCGAGCACGACGACCTTCTCCGGGATGAAGTCCAGGTTGAGCGCCTGGTCGCTGGTGATGACCCGGCCGCCGATCTCCAGGCCGGGCAGGCTGCGGGCGTACGAACCGGTCGCCAGCACGACGTTGCGGCCGGTGTAGCGCTGCCCGTCCACCTCGACGGTGTTCGGGCCGACGAACGTGCCCGCGCCCTCGACCAGGGTTACCTTGTTGGCCTTGACCAGACCCTGTAGACCCTTGTACAGGCGGCTGACCACACCGTCCTTGTAGGAGTTGACGCCCGCGATGTCGATGCCCTCCAGCGAGGACTTCACGCCGAACTGGTCACCCTCGCGAGCGTTGTCCGCGACCTCCGCCGCGTGCAGCAGCGCCTTGGTCGGGATGCAGCCGCGGTGCAGGCACGTGCCCCCCAGCTTGTCCTTCTCGACCAGGATGACGGACAGGCCGAGCTCGGCCGCGCGGAACGCGCAGGCGTAGCCGCCCGAGCCGCCACCGAGGATCACAAGGTCGGCGGAGGTGTCGGTCACGAATTCTCCCTGGAGAGCTTGATGCCTTACTCCGCGCGGGTGCGCGCGTGTGGTTGCCATCTTGTCACTACCGCGCGAATGCCGGCGACGCGGTGTCCTGTTCAGAGGATTTGGCCCCGGCTTCACACCCGCGCCGGCACCATGGTCGGGAGAAGTCCCGGCAGGAGGTGGCCCGGTGGGCCTGTTCGACCGTTTTCGCAGGAAGCAGCGCCCCGGCGTGCTGCGGTCGGCCACGTCCACGGACACCGGCCACCTGGAGCAGTGGACCGCCGCGCGCCGGGGTGTCGAGGCCTACGTCGAGCCGAAGACGACCGTGACCGAGACCACGATCGTGCTCGTCGCGCACGACGGTGAGTGGACGCGTCGCCGGATCGACGGCACCGAGGGCGCCAAGCGACTGGCCAAGAAACTGGGCATCCCGATCTACGACGCGGGCATCGTCGGCTACCCGAAGCGGATGCGCGAGTACTCGCGGCGCAAGGGTCAGGCCTGACCGAGCCCTGTCCACAGGGTCGCCACCAGCCCTCGCGGATCGGTGGGCCAGTCGGTGAAGAAGCCGAGGAACGCCTGGTAGTGGCACGCGCCCAGGAGCAGGTCCGCGGCCGATCGCGGGTCGACGCCCGCGGGCAGCCTGCCCAGCGCGCGTTCCGCCTCCAGGTACCGGGCGAGCGTCTGCGGCACGACCCCCGGCCCGGTCTCGTGCGTCCGCAACGCCTCGCGGTGCGCGGCCAGCAACGCGGGCTCCGAGAAGATCGACGCGGCGATCGGGAAGGTCTCGACGTAGAACGCGATCGCGGCCCGCGCGATGTCGACCAAGGTCTCCCGCACGTCGCCGCGCCCGGCCTCCAGCCCGGCCAGCAGGGCGCCCAGGTCGGCCGGCGCGCGTTCCCTCAGCACCGCGAGGAACAGCGCGGTCTTGTCCGTGAAGTGCTTGTACAGCGCCGCTTCCGAGAAGCCCGCCGCCTTGGCGATCTCCTTCGTCGTCGCGCGGGCGAGCCCTCTGGTGCGCATCACGTGGGCCGCCGCGTCGAGCATGCGGTCGCGGGTGGTCATGGGGCTATCCTAGTGGTTAGTGAGCACTCACCAACTGAAGGGCGACACGAATGAGGATCACCGTTTTAGGTGCCAGCGGCGGTACCGGGACGAAGATCGTGGAGCTGGCGCGGGAGGCGGGCCACGAGGTCACCGCGGTCGTGCGCACGCCCAACGGCCGTGACGCCGTGGCCGACGTGATGGACCCCGACTCGCTCGGCCCGCACGTGGCCGGCGCGGACGCCGTGGTCTCGGCCATCGGCCCGCGCAACGTGCGCACACCGACGACCGTGCAGACCGACAGCACGGATTCGCTGGTGCGGGCCATGAGGGCGCACGACGTGCGCCGGTTGGTCGTGATCAGCAACAGCGGCATGGTGACCGACGGCGACGCCCCGTTCGTCCGCTACGTGGTCAAGCCGGTGCTGCGCCGGGTGTTCAAGCACCCGTGGGGTGACATGGCGCGGATGGAGGAGGTCGTGCGCGGCAGCGGTCTGGAGTGGACGATCGTCCGCCCGCCGCAGCTCACGGACGGGCCCCGCACGGACGGCTTCCGCACGGCGGTGGACACCAACGTGCGCGCGGGCATGCGGGTGTCCCGGGCCGACGTGGCGGCGCTGGTGCTGCGCTGCCTGGCCGACCCGCGTACCGCGGGCAAGGCGATCAGCCTCGCGAGCTAGTGCTCGCGAGTCGGTCCTCGCGAGTTGGTGGAGGAGTTGGTGGGGAGGCGATCAGCCCCGCGAACCGGGGGCTGATCGCCATCGGACTAGCCGTTGGCCGCGATGTCGGCCAGCACCGCCGCCAGGGTCCGCACCGGGACGCCGGTGCCGCCCTTGGCGGTGTACCCGTACGGCGCGCCGCTGTGGAACGACGGCCCGGCCACGTCGATGTGCGCCCAGGTCACGCCCTCGGCCACGAACTCGCGCAGGAACAGGCCCGCGGCCAGCATGCCGCCGAACCGGTGCCCGGCCACGTTGGCGAGGTCGGCCACCCGCGAGTCAAGGTCGCCGCGCAGCTCTTCCGGCAGCGGCATGGCCCACGCCTGCTCGCCCACCGCGCGACCGAGCGCGGCCACCCGGTCGCGGAAGTCCTCGGTGCCCATGACGCCCGCGGTCCGCTTGCCGAGCGACACGACCTGCGCGCCGGTCAGCGTGGACGTCTCGATCAGGTAGTCCGGGGCGTCCTCGCAGGCGCGCACGATCGCGTCGGACAGGATCAGCCTGCCCTCGGCGTCGGTGTTGAGCACCTCGACGGTCTTGCCGCCGTACATGGTCAGCACGTCGCCGGGCCGGTAGGCGGTGCCCGACGGCATGTTCTCCGCCATCGGCGCCCACGCGGTCACCTCCAGCGGGTACTTGAGCTTCGCGGCCAGCACGACGGTGGCGATCACGGCCGCCGCGCCGCCCATATCGGAGGTCATCTCGTCCATGCCCGCGGCGGGCTTGATGGAGATGCCGCCGGTGTCGAAGGTGATGCCCTTGCCGACCAGCGCGACCTTCTTGCCCGCCTTCGGGCCGCGGTAGGTGATGCGCACCAGGCGCGGGGGACGGCTGGAGCCGCCGCCGACGCCGAGGATGCCGCCGAAGCCCTGCTTGCGCAGCGCCTTCTCGTCGAGCACCTCGACCTCCAGCCCCTCGGCCTTGGCCAGGGCGGCGGCCCGCTCCGCGAACGACGCCGGGAACAGGTCGTTCGGCGGGGTGTTGACCAGGTCGCGGGTCGCGGTGACGGCCTCGGCGATCGCGGTGGACGCCTTGAGCGTCGCGCGGTGCGCCCGGATGGCGCCCTCGGTCGGCGCGACGAGGTCGACGCGGGCGACCGGGCCGTTGCCCTTGTCGGACTTGTAGGCGGTGAACGAGTACGCGCCCAGCACGGTGCCCTCGACGGCCGGGCCGAGGTGCAGGGCGGACAACGTGGTGATGGCGCGCTTCTTGCCGCCGAGCGCGCGGGCGGCGGCGCCGGACGCGCGGCGCACCTGGTCCTCGGTCACCGAGCCGTCGTCGGCGGGCTTGCCCAGGCCCACGGCGAGCACGACGGGCGCGCCGAGCTTGCCCAGCGTCGGCACGGTGACGACCTCCTCGGCCTTGCCGCTCGCGCCGAGGGCGTCGAGCACGTCCGGCAGCGTGCCGTCGAACGCGGCGTTCACCGCCTCCGAGCCGGGGGCGAGGGCGAGGCCGTCCGGGCCCTGGACTGTGCCCACCACAACGGCGTCGGCGGTGGTGCTGCTCGGGTCACTGTCGGTGATGGCCAGCTTGGGCGCGGTCACTGCGGCTCCTTGACGGGGTCCTCCCGGCACTTCCTGGTCGTGCGGCGGGATGGTGGTGGATCGCGACGAATGCTAAAGGTCTCGTTCACACACAGGGCGGGCGCACCTTCGATCGCAATGAGTAACAATTAACACGAACGGGTGTCGACCGGCCGGGCGTTCGCAGTCACCCGGTTGATCTGAGACTGTGTACCGGTGACAATCACGCCCCGTGCCGGGGCCGTGGCGCTCGCTCTCGGCGCGATGCTGGGGGTCGGTGTCTTCACCGGGTTCGCCCCCGCCGCGGCCGTGGCAGGCCCCTGGTTCCTCCCCGGTCTGGTCTTAGCCGCGGTGACCGCCGTCTGTTGTGCGTTCGCCACCGCCAAGCAGCACCGCGCCTATCCGGACGCGCCGGGTGGTTACGCCTACATCCGCGGTCAACTCGGCCCGTGGCCCGCGCGCATCGGCGCGAGCGCTCACCTGATCGGCCGAGCGGGCATGGCCGCCGCGCTGGCCGGGATGTTCGGCGCGTACGTCGTCCCCGAGCACCGGGTGGCGGCGGCGTTGGGCCTGATCGCGGTGGCCGCCGGGTTGGGTGCGGCCGGCTTCAGGTGGAGCACCGGGCTGAGCGTGGCGACGGTGGTCGTGGTGCTGGGTGTGCTGGTCCTGGTCGTGCTGGTGTGCTTCTCGGTCGCGCCTCCGCCGAACCCGGTCGTGGTGGGGCCGAACCCGGTCGTGGTGGGCGAGGGGCCGGGTTTCGACGGGATCATGGCGGCGGCGTCGCTCCTGTTCGCCGTGTTCGTCGGCTTCGAGCGGATCACCTCGCCGCAAGCCGGTGACCAGGTCTTTCCCGCTCGCGTGCTGCGCTTCGCGGTGCCCGTGGCGATCGGTGCGGCGCTGCTGGTCGGCATCGGGGTCGGCGCGGCGGTGCTGCGGCAGCTCGGGTCGGCGCGGTTGGCGTTGTCGCCGACGCCGCTGCGGGACGCGTTGATCGTGGCCGACGGGCGGTGGTTGCTGCCCGTGCTCGGGTTCGGCGCGGCGGTGGCGGCGGTGTCGTCGCTGTTCTTCGTGCTCGGGTCGGCGCGGCGCACGCTCGTCGGCCTCACCGAGACCGGTGACCTGCCGCAGGTGCGCGCCGGGTGGCCGTTGGACGTGGTGGGCGCGGCGCTGGCCGTTCTGGGCGTGCTGGCGCTGCCGCCGTCGACGGCGCTGGCGGTGGGTGCGTGCGGCACGGCGTTCTACTACGGGTTCACGAACGCCTCGGCGCGGGTGCTGCTGCACGAGGACCGGACGTGGCCGATGCGGACGGCGTGCCTGGGGTTGGGCCTGTCCGTCCTGCTGGCGATGAGCGCGCCCGCGGACGCGCTCGTGATCACGGCGGTGGGGCTCGCGCTGGGTACCGGACTGCTCGCGCTGGGTCGAGTGCGGCAGGCCGTCGGCTGACCCGTACGGATGGTCGGATGTCCGAGCATCGGGACAACGATTTTCCGACGTCCCACTGGCGGCTATCGTGCTGCCATGACGACCGCGTTGCCTTTCACCCGGACCCCCAACCCGCAGCCGGCGACCCCGGAGCGCGTTGCGGAGGTACTCGCGAAGCCGGGCTTCGGGCAGCACTTCACCGACCACATGGTGACGATCCGCTGGAACCAGGAGCAGGGCTGGCACGACGCCGTCGTCGAGCCCTACCGCTCGCTGGAGCTCGACCCGGCGGCCATGGTGCTGCACTACGGCCAGGCGATCTTCGAAGGGCTCAAGGCCTACCGCCAGCCCGACGGCTCGATCGCGTCCTTCCGCCCGTCGGCCAACGCCGAGCGCTTCCGCGCGTCGGCGCGCCGGTTGGCGATGCCCGAACTGCCCGACGAGCTGTTCCTGGACTCGATCCGGGAGCTGCTCGCCCTCGACGGGCGGTGGGTGCCCGCCATCCCCGAGGAGTCGCTCTACCTGCGGCCGTTCCTGTACGCGACGGAGAAGGGCCTCGGCGTGCGGCCGGCGAAGGAGTACCTGTACGTGCTCATCGCCTCGCCTGCGGGGTCGTACTTCGCCGGCGGGTTGAAGCCGGTGACGGTGTGGCTGTCGACGGAGTACGTGCGGGCGGCGCCGGGTGGCACCGGGGCGGCGAAGTTCGCGGGCAACTACGCGGCGTCGTTGGTGGCGCAGGCGCAGGCGGCGGAGCAGGGCTGCGACCAGGTCGTGTGGTTGGACGCGGTGGAGCGCCGGTGGGTTGAGGAGATGGGCGGGATGAACCTGTTCTTCGTCCTCGGTTCGGGTGAGGACGCGCGGGTCGTGACGCCGGAGTTGTCCGGTGCGCTGCTGCCGGGGATCACGCGTGACTCGCTGCTGCGGTTGGCGGCGGATTTCGGGTACGCGGTGGAGGAGCGGCGGATCTCCACGGAGGAGTGGGAGAAGAAGGCCGAGTCGGGTGAGCTGACGGAGGTGTTCGCGTGCGGCACGGCGGCGGTGATCACGCCGGTCGGGCACGTGAAGCACGCCGGTGGTGAGTTCAGCGTGTCGGGTGGGCGGACGGGCGATGTGAGCATGCGGTTGCGCAACCACTTGACGGGCATCCAGCAGGGGCTGGTGGCCGACCCGCACGGCTGGATGACCAAAATCAACTAACCCGCGTGTCCTACGTCGGGAACGCGCGTGTCCTACGTTCAGAACGGGCGTGTCCTACGTTCAGAACGCGCGAGTCGAACGTTCAGGACCCGTGAGTCGAACGCTCAGGACGGGCGAGTCCTACGTTCGGGACGCGCGAGTCGAACGTTCAGGACCCGTGAGTTCTACGTTCGGGAGCAGGGGTGGTGGTTGGGTCCGGCTCGATTTGACATGGGGCCCTTACGGGCACCCCAGGCAGGCCAAAGCCGGGCAGGCACGGCGGGGAAAAGCGTCCCGCCGTGCCTGCCCGGCTTCGTCCAGCCTAAGGCACCCGAACCCATGTCAAATCGGGCCTCGGTGGGGGTGTGCCGGGTCCGTTGGGGTCGCTGTGGGTGGGTTGGTGGGGTGGGTTGGTTAGACCTGGTCTCAAAACTTAAGGGTGTGTCACTGCGTAACCTGCCGGTCCTGGTCGTCGATCGTGGGCAGTCATGGCGAAGACGACGTAGCAGCGGCGGGTCGAAGACCGGCTCTGGGAGCTGATCGAACCCCTGATCCCGTCCCGACCAGCGCCGCGCGGTCCGGGTGGGCGGCCCCGGATCGATGACCGTGCCGCGCTAGAGGGGATCTTGTTCGTGCTCGACACCGGCTGCCGCTGGCGAGACCTACCCGAGCAGCTCGGATGCGGTTCCGGGCACACCGCGTGGCGGCGGTTACGTGAGTGGCAGGACGCTGGTGTGTGGGACCGGCTGCACCAGCTCGTGCTCGACGAGCTGTCCAACATCGACGAGCTCGACTGGACCAGAGGCTGCATCGACGCGGTGTCGGTGCGGTCGAAAAGGGGGGCGAGCTGACCGGCCGCAGCCCCACTGACCGGGGTAAAGCCGGCTCCGAGTACCACGTTCTGTGCGACGCGAACGGGCTACCGCTGCACATCATGTTGTCGGCGGCAAACACCCACGACAGCATGCTGTTCGAGCCGCTGCTGGACACGAACCCGACCGTGCGTGGCCACCACGGCCGGGCGGGCCGGCCACGATGCCGACCGGACAAGTTGCACGCCGACAAGGGCTACGACTACCGCCGCTGCCGCCGCTACCTGACCCGCCGCGGTATCAAGGTCCGTATCGCCCGGCGCGGGATTGAGGGCAAGTCCCGCCTCGGCCGGGTCCGCTGGGTCGTCGAACGCACCATCTCCTGGCTGCTGCGGTTCAAACGCCTCGGGCTGCGCTACGACCGGACCGAACGCACCATGCTGGCGCTACTCACGCTGGCCTGCACCGTGATCAACGTCCGCCGGCTCATAAAGATCGAGCTCTGCGACCAGGTCTAACGCATCCATTCACTCGTTGGGGATACATCGGTGGCTCTGTGTCGTTGGGTGGGGTGACTGGTGAGCTTCTGAGCGCGGAGCAGGTCCTCGGGTCGGCACGGGGCCCCGTCACCACGAGGGAGATCGATCTCCTGGAGGAGGCTGCAGCCGCGTTGCTGACGGCACCATCGACGGGGATGAACGAGCACTCTCGTCGGGAAGTGATCAGCCATCGGTGGGGCCGCCTCTTCAGAGGCGTTCGATGCGGTCGGCCTGCGGGCCCCGGTCGCTCTGACGCACCGCGTACCGGACCCGGTCACCCTTCTGCAGCGGCTCCGACCCCATGATCACGGACACGTGGGCGAAGAGATCGTCGCCGCCTGCGTCCGGGGTGATGAAGCCGAAGCCGCGGTCGCCGTCGTAGCGCGCGACGACGCCCTCGCCGCCTCGTACGGGCACGTCCCGCGCGGCCGGCCCTGCGGCCGCGGCAGGTGCCGACCGCTGCGGCGCCGTCTGGGGCTCGGCGCTCCGGACCAGGTGCACGTCGCGGGCCTGCGGGCCCTTGTCTCCACTAGCCACCTCGTAGGCGACGCGGTCGCCCTCCGCGAGCCACGTCAGCCCCTCGGCCAGGGCCTGGGCGTGAACGAAGATGTCCCCGGCGCCGGAGTCGGGGTTGATGAAGCCGAAGCCCTTGTCCTCGTCGTACCAGGCCACCGTGCCGTCGGCACCGTCCGAGATACCAGCCGCAGCGGGTGAGCCGGCCCCTGCTCCCAGCGGGATCACGTGCCCGGCCTGCGGGCCGCGCTCGCCTTCGACGATCAGGAATGCCACCCGCTGCCCCTCGGTGACCACGCCGCCGGTCACGATGGCGGAACTGTGCACGAAGATGTCGGCGCCGCCGCCGTCCGGCGACGCGAAGCCGTACCCCTTGCCCGGCTCGTACCAGTTGACGGTGCCGAGCAGGCCCACGGCGCTGCCGGTGGCCGCATCGGCGGTGACGCGAACGCGCAGCGCCTGGGGCCCGCGGTCGTTCTCGCCGACCTCGAACACGACGGCCTGACCCTCGCGGAGCACTTTCGCGCCGCCGTCCTCGACGATCTCGGAGGCGTGCACGAACACGTCCGGCGAGCCGTCCTCGGGCGCGAGGAAGCCGAAACCACGTTCGGCGTCGAACCAACGGACGGTCCCTTGCGGCATCAAAGGCTCCAGGTCGAGAGGGCGGGCACTGGCCCCCAGTCTCTCTGACGGACTTCCGGTCCGTCGGGCCGGGCCCACGGGCGGGCGGTGCGGAGCCAGGGGCGGGCCGTTGGTTCACCTAGCGACACGCCGAGTTTTGAGACCAGGTCTTAGCTTGCCGTTTAAGGTCCCGGACGGGTGACGCACACCCCGGTTGATCATGGAAGCAGCCCTTGGTTGATCATCGCTCTTGCGACAGAAGGATGA
>NZ_JBFAQZ010000005.1:0-181019 GCF_040673975.1 Actinosynnema sp. NPDC050801
CGTCGGCCTACTCCTGGCCACCGGCCAGGCACACACCCGACCAGCCCACCACAAGAAGGGCACCAAACCCCGCCGAACAGCTTAAACGGCAAGCTAAGGGGCACGCGGATCCCGCCGCGCGGGCGGCAGGCGGCCTCAGCCGACGTGGGCCGTGATCCAGCGGGTCAGGGTGTCGAGGTAGCCGGGCGCCAGGTGGCCGCCGTCGACGAGGACGCGGTGGTTGGCGCCCGGGAACACCTCGACGGTCAACGTCGCCCGCCGATCGCGGTCGGGGTGGGTGGCGGCGGCGGTGAACAGCTCGACGCTGTCGGCGACCGGGACCAGTTCGTCCGCACCACCGAAGATCGCCAGCTGCGGGCAGCGCAGGCGCAGCGCGTCCGGGACCGGGTCGTGGTCCAGCTTGCGCTTGATGCACTCCCAGAGGCGTTCGTCCACGTCGGCCCAGTACTCGGCGAACTCGGGTGGCGTCGCGGCGGCCTCGACCTGCCGGTTCGCCTCGGCCAGATCGGCGTCGCGTCGACCGGCCTCGACCACGCGGTCGTACGCGGCCAGAGCGGCGGCGACACCCTCCTCGGTGACGCCTTCCGTCCCGCGCAGCCAAGTGGCCAGGGCGTAGCGGTCCTGGACGCCGTAGGTCATGCCCGGGGTGCCGTTGGTGACCACCCACGGCACGTCGTCGCGCAGGGTGGCCGCGCGCAGGACCACCCCGCCGCCCTCGCTGTGGCCGAACAGCCCGGTGACCGCGGCTCGCACGCCGGGCCGACCGCGCAGGAAGTCCAGCGCGGCGGCGGCGTCGGCGGCCAGGTCGGCCGGCGTCGAGGCGAGCCAGTCACCGGATGAGCCGCCGACGCCGCGCTTGTCGTAGGACAGCACGGCGATCCCGGCCTCGACCAGGTGCGCGCGGATCGCCGGGAAGTGGGTGCCGTTGTTGCGATCGGACGGTCCCGAACCGCCGACCATGACCACGCCGGGCGCCGGTGCGCCGGTGTCGGGCACGGTCAGCGAACCGGCCAACGTCACCCCTGCACCGGCGAAGCTGATGTCGCGAGGGTTCCCCATGGGATCGAGTATCACCCGGCCGTGGTCGTGGCGGGCGGGGGCGCGACGGCGGTTTTAGGGTCGAGCCCGGGAGGTGCACGTGGTCGAACGGGTCGAGGTCGGGCGCGGCGCGCGTCGCGCCGTCGTCTCGGTGATCATGCTCGGGATGCTGCTCGCCGCGCTCGACCAGACGATCGTGGCGACCGCGCTGCCCACCATCGTCAGCGACCTCGGCGGCGGCGGGCACCTGTCCTGGGTGGTCACGTCCTACCTGCTCGCCGAGACGATCATGACCGCCCTGATCGGCAAGTTCGGCGACCTGTTCGGCCGGAAGCGGGCGTTCCTGGTCAGCGTCGCGCTGTTCCTCGTCGGCTCGTTCCTGTGCGGCTGGGCCGACTCGATGACCTGGCTCATCCTGGCCCGCGCGGTGCAGGGGCTCGGCGCGGGCGGGCTCATGGTCACCTCGGCCGCGGTCATCGCCGACGTGGTGCCGCTGTCCGAGCGCGGCAAGTACCAGGGGTTCATCGGCGCGGTGTTCGGCGTCGCCACGGTCGTCGGCCCGCTGCTCGGCGGCCTGTTCGTGGACCACCTCAGCTGGCGCTGGGCGTTCTACGTCAACCTGCCGCTCGGCGTGGTGGTGCTGGCCGTGGGGGCGTTCGCGCTGCCCGGCGTGCGCGGTGCCGGTCGGCAGAAGATCGACTACCTGGGCATCCTGCTGATCGGCCTGGCCGCGACCGGCCTCACCCTGGTCACCAGTTGGGGTGGCGTCGAGTACCCGTGGGCGTCGCCGACGATCATCGTGATGGCGGTCGGGTCGGTGATCGCGCTCGCCCTGTTCGTGGTCGTCGAGAACCGTGCGGCCGAACCGATGCTGCCCATGCGCCTGTTCCGCAGCCGTGTGTTCACCGTGTGCACGGTGCTCAGCTTCGTGGTCGGGTTCGCCATGCTCGGCGGTGTCACGTTCCTGCCGACCTACCTGCAGTACGTGCACGGCGCGTCGGCGACCCAGTCGGGGCTGGAGATGCTGCCGCTGGTGGTCGGCCTGCTGATCGCCTCCGTCACGACCGGCAACGTGATCAGCAAGACCGGCCGCTACCGGGTGTTCCCGCTGGTCGGCAGCCTGCTGATGGTCGGTGGGCTGCTCCTGCTGTCCCGGCTGGACCCGCAGACGTCGTTCTGGCAGGCGTCGGGGTACATGCTCGTGCTGGGTCTGGGCGTCGGCATGTGCATGCCGGTGGCGATGGTGGTCGTGCAGAGCACCAGCAGCTACGAGGACCTGGGCGTGGCCACGTCCGGCGTGAGCTTCCTGCGCACCCTGGGCAGCTCGTTCGGCGTGGCGGTCTTCGGCACGGTGTACGCGAGCAACCTGCCGGGCAACCTCGCCGCCGCCACCCCGCCGGGCGTCGACCCGGCCGCGGCGGCGAACGTGCAGGCCCTGCACGCCCTGCCCGAGCAGGTCAAGGCACCGATCATCGCCGCCTACGCGGACACCCTGCACCTGGTGTTCCTGTCCGCCGCGCCGGTCGCCGCGGTCGCGTTCCTGGTCGCCCTGTTCCTCAAGGAAGTCCCGCTGCGCGACACCGCCCGCGCGGCGGCGACCGAGGTGGGCGACAACTTCGCCGCGCCGCACACGGCGGACTCCGGTGACGAGTTGGAGAAGCTGGTCGCCCTGATCGTCAGCCGCGAGCGCCGCGACCCCACACCGGACGTGCTGAGGGACTCGGGCGTCCCCCTCACGCACGCGCAGGCGTGGCTGGTGGTGAAGGTGTTCCGGCAGAGCGTCGACCACGGTGCCGCCACCCTGGACCAGCTGGCCGAGACCACCGGCGTGCCGGCGGGCGTCTTCGAACCGGTGGCACGCCAGCTCCAGACCAGGGGCTACGTCACGGAGTCCGACGGCCACTACCGCTTCACACCTCAGGGCACCGAGGTGTTCACCGCCCTGGTCGCCGCCTGGCGCCGCTGGCTGCTGGTCAAGCTCACCGACTGGCACTGCGACGACGTCGAGTTCACCGACGCGGTCGACCGCGTCGCCACCGACCTGACCACCAGCGGCCGCGCCCTGACCCGCCACCCGGCCACCGTCGGCTGACCGCATTTTGCGGTTGTTCCCGGTGTGGACGTTCGTGGGTATTGCGTAATTCCGTCGGATACCACACCATCACTATTCACCGGTTCGTGTGCTCGCTGATCTGCCTCGAACGGGTCTGGTCGGTCTGCCGGAGGGACGCGGAAGGACAGGCTCGTGGGATTCGCACCGGGGCACCAGGCTGTGCAGCTACGGATCCAGCGGGACGTCGTGGACGCGTTGGAAGGCACTGCGGCACTGCGGACCGACGGCGGCAGGCAATTGCTGGTCGACCTGCTTTCCGACGTCTTCGCCGGCACCGTGTTCCTGCGCGCGCAATTCGCCAGTCGGGTGCAGTTGGTCGACCTGGTCAGACACTGCTGTGCACTCCCCGGTGGGCTCCACTCGCTCGCCGCGGGTGTCGCCATGCTGGAACCCGGGGCGGTCACGCTCCCGACCCTGATGGTTTCGGCGGACGAGTGGGAGGCCTTGAGCGCCCTGCCGATCGAGGACTGGCACGAACTGCGAGCCTCGCTGCTCCTCGTGCGGCTCGCCGGCGACGAGCACGCGGAGCGCATCCGGCTTCGAGGGCTGCTGCGCTTGTGCACCGAGTCACGGATGGACGAGCTCCCCGATCACTGCCGATGGGTGTGGGAGACATTCCTTCACCTGGCAGGTGTGAACAGCGCTCCGGACTCCCCTCCGCCCGCGTTGATCTTCCTCGGTCGGGTGGCCGACGAGGTCCGGGATCTGGTGCTGGGCGCAGAATTGCGGAACTGGGTCCGACGCTGGTCCGACTCACTCGGCTTGAGGTCGCCGGAGTCCCGGCAGGCCGAGCCGTGGCGGGATATGGGCGAGATCGTGGTCTCCGTCGATGTCGACCTGGTGATCCAGTTCGATCCTGACCCCACGGATCGTGACCGCTTCCTGGTGTCCCACTGGCGCAATTGGGGCACGCGCGGCCCGCACTCCGCCCGGCGTGGCGACACGATCGTCGATCGCGTCGACCTCGAACGCGAGGTCGACCGGTTGATCTCCGAACTGGAGGTGGAGTTGGGCAGTTCCCCCGAAGCGTCCGACGCCGGCCAGATCTTCCTCGTCTTCGTCGTGCCCTGGGAAATGCTGAACGTGCCGGTCGAGTTCTGGCGCAAGGCCTCGATGTCCGAGGACGCCGTTCCGCTGGCGGTGGACCACCCCGTCGTGCTCAGCAGCCTGGAGCGGATGCGGGCCGTCCGTCACCGGTTGGCCTGGAAGCAGCGGTGGCGCTTGTTGTCCAGCCGTCCGTCCACCTGCCGCGCCTACTGGAGCAGGCCGAGCGGGGGCGAGTACTTCACCCGGCTCGCGGCGGACCTGAGCGACGACCACATCGCCTCTCTGGTGCTCAGCGAGCCACCTGCGAACCTCGCCGGCATCGCGTGGCGGGAGATGGCCATGGCTTTCCGAGCTGGAATACCCGCGATCATCTGGGATCGTGAGGACTGCGCGGACGACGGTTTCCGCGCGGCGATCGCCGCCGTGCACGCCGACGGCGACGAGATCGCCGGACTGCCTCGGCGCATTGCGGCTTTGCGCCGGGAGGCGCTTCGAGTGGATCCGGACCAACGCCATGCCGGACGTCGTCTTGCAGTACTGTGGGACGACCCTGACCGACTTCCGGAGTCCGCTAGCGCCTGGTGAGGCCCAGAGAGGGTATTTTCGATGGGGTTGGACAGCGCGGCCGACGAACCGGCCGAATTATCGTCTGGCGGGCGCGGTGCGGTACCCGATTGGTGGATATATCGAGGTGTCGGACGAGTCCTGACCGCCGAAGAACGCGATTCGAGGTGGCCCAAGCCGCCATCGTGGCGCAGATTCACCGGTGGTCCCGATCTGCCCGTTCCCGAGTTCGATGCTGTCGAAGCCCAGCGTCGACTGGGTCACCACATGTTCAATTCCCTCGACTACGGGGTGCTGGAGAAGATCAATTCGGCGATCCTGCTCGCCCGGCCGCTGGTGGTGGTCGGTAAACCAGGTGTGGGCAAGTCCAGCCTGGCCTACTCGATCGCGCGCGAACTCGGGTTGGGGCGAGTGCTCCGATGGGGTATCACCAGTAGGTCGACGGTCAAGTCCGGGCACTACGAGTACGACGCGATCGGGCGCGTGCACGCGATGAGCCTGAAGGAGAAGAACAACGACGACATCGGGAACTTCGTCCAACTCGGACCACTCGGCACGGCCCTGCTCCCGCACCGGCTGCCCAGGGTCCTGCTGATCGACGAGATGGACAAATCCGACGTCCACTTGGTGAACGACCTGCTCGGCTCGCTCGAAGAGGGCGAATTCAGGATCCCGGAACTGGAACGCTTCCACGAACCGGTCGTGGTCGTGCGGACCGCCGACCCGGGTGCCCGAGCGCCGATCACGGGCGGCAGGGTGGTGTGCCACGCCTTCCCCTTGATCATCATCACGAGCAACGGGGACCAGGACTTCCCGCCGGCCTTCCTTCGGCGCTGCCTGTACGTCGAACTCCCCGAGCCCGGCGTCGAGCAGTTGGCGGACATGGTCGCCGCGCACTTCCCCGATGAGGCGGAAGAACTGGCGGCCGGCCTGGCTGGTCAGTTCGACGCCGTTCGCGCCGAACACGGCGGTCATCTCGCCGTTGACCTCCTGCTCAACGCCGTGCACGTGATCCGCGCCCAAACGCCGTCCGGCCTGGACCGGAACCAGGCGGAGGCGATGGTGCGCGCCATCGTGAACCGGCTGTCGCCCGAATGACGACCGCCACCGCGCTTCCGCCGAGCCGAGGGTGACTATCTGTCGGAGTGGTCAATGGATGGCAGGGAAGCGGGTTCTCCCGGGCTCACCGCGCGTGAGATAGCGGATGCGTTGTGGCTGCTGACCGGGGGTCGGGCAAGTGATCCGGTCCCGACGACGAACGAGGAGGACGCGCGGCTGCGGGGAGCCCGGCGGCCTGCGCGGTCCGCCGACGAGCAGCCACCGCGAAGCCCTGAGAGCACGCGGCCCGGCCCGCCCGGACCGGAGATGACGACGACGGGCGGCATGGCGGCGGTCGGTTTCGACACCGCACCGCTGGTGGGCGGTTCGGGCAAGCGCGGAGTGCCGCGCCTCGACCAAGTCACCTCAGCCCGGGGCGTGCAGCACGCTTTGCGATCCTTCCGCCAGGAGACCCCGTCGGCCGACGAGTGGGAGTTCGACGAGGAGGCCACGGCTGTCGGCGCGGTGCTCGACCAGCGGTGGCTGCCGGTCTACCGGCCGGCCGCGGAATTGCGCTGGGACGCCGTCCTGGTGGTCGACGACAGCCCCTCGATGGCGCTGTGGCAGGCGACCGTGGACTCGTTCGCACGGACGCTGGTCAAACAGGCGGTGTTCCGCAACGTGCACCTTCGGAGGTTCGGCGAGGAGCCCAACGGCAGGATCGTCGTTCGTGGCACGGGCACCCGAGCGACTCCCAGGAGCATCTCCGAGGTGGTCGACCCGGCCGGTCGACGCATCGTGTTGGTCATGACCGATGGCGTGAGCGCGATGTGGCGGTCCGGTAGCGCCTTCCGCGCACTGCGGACCTGGGGTTCGGCTCATCCGGTGGCGCTCGTTCACGTCCTCTCCTGGCCGATCGTGCAGAGGATGGGAATCGAGATCCACCGGCTGAGGCTGAAGTCACCGGTGCCCGGCGCGCCGAACTCGCGGCTGAACTGGGTGCCGCAGTCTCCCGCGCCGGGAGTGTTCGACGACCTCGAAGACGCCATGCCGGTCTGCGTCCTGGGGTTGGGACCGGTCGACGTCGAGCGGTGGGCCCGGATGACCACTTCCGCCACGACAGGGGCCGACCTGGCCGCGATCCTGATCCCGCAAGCGCCCGTCAGTCCGGGTCCACCGGACGCTGAGCGCACGCCGGCGGTGCTCGTCGGTCTTTTCCGGGCCACCGCGTCGCCGGAGGCGTTCGAACTCGCCACCCATCTCGCGGCGGCGCCGCTCGACCTCGAAGTGATGTCCTTCCTGCGAGCTCGCCTGGTGACCGTTTCGAGAACCGAGCACCTCACGGAGTTTCTGGGCAGCCCTTTGGTGGTGGACGCGAAGCACTCGGCGGGAACCGGCGAACCTGAACGGGTCATATTCGAGTTCGCGACCGGTGTGCGTGAGGAGTTGCTCGCTTTCAGCCGCCGGACATCGACACTGCGTGTCCGTGCTGCCGTACACCATCACCTGGCCGAAGAACTGCCCGTGTTCCGCCGGATCCTCGACGGCAGTTCCAGCGAGGAAGCGCCGGGTACGCGTTTGCTCGCGCGGCAGTTCTTCCAGGCCGAACTGGCGGCGACCCGAGCGTTGTCGGGGCCTTATACCGCGGCGGCTGCGGAAATCGGTCGGCTGCTCGATGGAGACCTCCTACGCGAGCACAGCACGTCACGGTCGCCGGTCAGGCCCACAGGTGTGGACGCGACCTCGGATCGGACCGCGACACCATCGGAACCGCTCCGTCGGGGTGGTCACCCGTCGCTGTCCGCCGGAGCGGCTACGACGGGTGGTCGGGGCGGCCGTCCGGTTGCCTCGGCCCACCGGGCCGCACCGATTTTCGGTGGAGTGCCGCCGCGCGATCCGAGATTCACGGGACGGGACGACCTGTTGAGGGCACTCGACGAGCGACTGGTGCCGGGAATCGTCACCGCCGCTGAGCCCGAGGTGCTGCACGGCCCGGGTGGCGTCGGGAAATCAGAACTGGCGATCGAGTACGTCTACCGCAATCAAGCCAATTTTGACGTTGTGTGGTGGATACCGGCCGAGCGAACCGTCAAGATCGCGAATTCGCTCATGGAACTGGGATTGCGACTCGGTCTCGATGTGGGGATCGAGTCCAATGCTGCGGTGCAGTCGGTGCTCGACGCGCTCAAAGGCCAGCCCCGGTACAACGTTCCGTCGAACTGGTTGCTGGTGTTCGACAACGCGCGCAGCCCTCAGGCGATAGAGCCGTACCTGCCCATCGGAGGGCCTGGTCGCATCCTGGTCGCTTCACGTGATCCTCGATGGTTGAGCGCGGCACGGTGCCTTGACGTCACGGTCTTCCAACGCGCCGAAAGCGTGCAGTTGCTGTGCCGGCGTGACCCCGCACTGAGCGACGTGGATGCGGATCGCCTGGCGCAGGCGTTGGGCGACCTGCCGCTCGCCGTCGCGCAGGCGGCGGCGTGGCGCATCGAGACGGGCATGCCCGCCGGTGAGTACTTGGACCTGCTCGCTGAGAAACAACTTGAGCTGGGTGACGTCACCGAGACACTCGATTATCCCCAGTTCGTCGCGGCGATGTGGAACCTGTCGCTCGGCGAGCTCAAGCGCAAGAATCCCTCGGCGTTCCGGTTGCTCCAAGTGTGCGCCTTCCTGGCACCGGAGCCGATCAACCGCACGATGTTCACCTACAGCCGCAACATCACCGGCGTGCCGAACGAGCTGTCCCGGGTGCTCCGCGACCGCTTGCGGCTCAACGAGGCCATCCGCGACGCGAACCGCTTCGCGTTGGTGCGCGTGGACCACCGCACGAACTCCATCGAGCTGCACCGCCTCGTGCAAGCCGTGCTCATCAGCCAGATGAGCGAGGACGAACGCGTGACCATGCGCAACGCCGCACACCTGATGCTCAGCGAAAACGACCCGGACGGACCGGAAGAGCCGGACAACTGGCCGGTCTACGTGGACCTGAGCGCGCACCTGTCCGCCTCCAACGCCTACGAGAGCGATGCCGAGCCGGTCCGATCGCTGCTCTACAACCAGGTGCAGTTCTTCTACCGGTGGGGTGATCACAAGCGCAGTGCCGAGTTGGCCGAGAGGATCTACCGGATCTGGTTGGAGCGGCTGGGGGAGGACCACCCGGAGACCTTGCGGATGGGTCGTTGGTACGGCTTCATGCTCTGGGCGCAGGGCCGGTACGCCGAGGCGACTCCGCTGAACCTGGAACTGCTGGAGCGGCACCGCCGTACCTTCGGCGAAGAGCACGAGGAGACCATCCAGGCGATTGGCCAGGTCGCGGCGGACAAGCGGGCGGAGGGGGACTTCGTCGGCGCGCTGGAGCTGTCGAAGCGCAGCTACGACATCTGCGTCCGCTACCTCGGCGACGAGGACCCGGTGACCCTGAACGCGGCGCACAACCTGGGCGTGAACCTCCGCCTCGTCGGGGACTTCACCTCCGCCGTCAAGCTCGACGCCGACACGTGGGACCGCAGGGTCCAGATCTACGGCCAGGAGCACGAGGTGCCCCTCTTCACCCAGGTGGGCCTCACCCTCGACAAGCGGGAGCTCGGCAACTACCGGGAGGCGGCCGCCGAGCATGAGGAGATCATGCGCATGTACGAACGGCTCAGCGTGGGGAGACCGCTCAACCCGACCTGGCTCCGCGCCCTGCGCCACTTCGCTGTGATGCGCCGCAAGGCAGGTGACCACGGGGGCGCGATGACTGCGGCGGAGACGGCGTACGACGGCCTGCGGCGACGGTACGACCTCGACCACCCCGAAACGTTGGCCGCCGCGTTGGCCCGTTCCATCGAGCTGAGGCACCTGGGCCGTCTGGAGCAGGCCGCGCAACTCTCGCAAGACACGCTGACCCGGTACGGAAGGACGTTGGGCCCTCATCACCCGCACACTCTGTCTGCGGCCGTCAATGTGGCGATCGTGCGCCGTTTGATGGGGGACTTGGAAGGCGCACGCCGACAGGACGAGGCGGCCCTGGACGGTTTCCTCGCCCGGCTGGGTGACGACCATCCCTCCACCCTGATCACCCGTATCAACCTGGCCAGCGACCTGCACGCCGTGGGCGAGGTGCAAGCTGCTCACGACGCCGACGCCGAGACCCTGAGCCGCGCGACCGCGGTCTTCGGTGCGGAGCACCCCACGACGCTGGCGTGCCGTACGAACCTCGCGCACGACTTGCGTTCCCTCGGGCGAACGGACGAAGCGGGCCTGATGCGGAGACGAGCGGTGGACCTCATGCGCGCACGGCTCGGGAGTCACCACCCCGCGGTGACCGAACTCAGTGATCCAGAGGCGCGTGCGAACTGCGACATCGACCCGATGCCGCTCTAGTCGTCCCCTCCCAGCCATGCGGCGAGGCGCTCGACGTCCGGCATGCCACCGGCTGCGGTGATCGCTTCCCGCACCGCGCGGACCAGGTGCGGGTGTTCGAGCAACGCCCTGGAAGCCGGGCCGGGGGACAGGTGGCGCACCGCGAGTCCGAAACCGGACCACGCGCCCGGCCGGGTCGATCCCGCGCCGAGTTCCGCCGCGTACAGCGCGTGCGCCCGCTCGTGCTCTCCCGCCACGAGGGCGAAGTCCGCCTCCGTCAGATCCGCAGCCACTTCCCGCACGTGTTCCGAGGAGCCTGATCGCATGGCCTCGAACTCCGCGCGGCCGGTGAGCAGGACCCGGATGAGGATCGCCTTGGCGTCCAACCTGGGCGGCGTGGCAGCGCCGGCCACGACCGGGCGATGGTCGGAGGTCGGCGCGGGCTCATCCGCGAACCAGCGTTCGGCGCACTCCAGCACGTGCGCTCGCGGCGGGTGGAGGTGGGTGGCACGCCAGGCCGCGCGGTGGTCCAGGGCAGCCGTCTCGGCGGCCGAGAGCAGTTCTGCCGGTACCTCCAGGTCCAGCAGTGCCGTCAGTCGTTCCGCGAGGACGCCCGCGAACCTCTTCCCGGGCTCGGTCAGTGATGGATGACGGCGGAGCGCGTCGAGCGCTTCCCCGACTTGTCCCCGCAACAGGGCGAAGTCGAAGTGCATCAGGGCGGCTTCTCCTCCGGTCGAGTGCCCGCGTTGCCGCGCCAAGAACTCGACGACGGACAGGAAGGCGTTCACCCCCTGGTACAGGCCGGCGACCGGACGGGCGTCGTCGCGCCACGGCGCGTAGCAGGCGGCGGCCGAATCGACGCTGGTCAAGGGCGCCAACTGGCCAATCGCGTTCAGTTTGCTGTGCTGGTACTCGTGCACCATCGTCATCGCCAGGTGCGCGGCGTCGTGCGGTTCGGAGATGATCGCGGCGCCATAGCCGTCGCCGACCGAGCCGCTGTGCGACCGGAAGCGGAAGACGGTCGAGCGGGGAGTGATCATCGACAAGCCGTCGGCCAGTTCCCGTGCCTGGTGCGGGTGGTGCCGCTCCAGGAGCGTCCACGCTCCGGTGAAGATCGACTGCCACCGCGCCACCGCCGCACCGGACAGAGGCGTGGGGCGTTCGGGGATCGCCAAGCCCCGGTACGGCCCGGTGTCGTCCAAGTGGACGCGTGGCGCGGTGGAACCGACTTCACCTCGGAGGATGTGATCCGGCTGCCACTCGACCGGGTGGGCATCGCCCGAGCTGGTCTTCACCGTCAACCCCGACGCATCCGACACCAGCGTGCAGTGACCCCATTCGGCGGCATCGGGCACTCGTGCCGCGCCCAAGCCGGGAAGCACCGCGACGCCCTCCCACAGGGGGATTCCCAGGGTGAAGCGCAGTCCTGCGGCGACGCCGCCCGCGGCGGCCAACAGGTGCAGTTGGCCGATGTGGAACCACAGGGGTGCGGGGTCGGTCACCCGGCCCCGCATGCGGCGCAGGAGGTGCGCCGACCAGACGCCGACCTGCGGACGTGACAGCAGGTCCGCCACCGCCTCAGGTCGGGTGCGCTCGGCCGCGACCAGGAGTTCCCACGCCTCGTCCACCGGGGGTATCGGACTGCTCGGCGAGCGGTGTCCGCGGGCGTGGTGCAGCACCAGTCGCAGGGCGAGCAGCCGTCTCGTCCTCCCGACGCCGCGCAGCAGGGCCATGCTGCCGTCGTCGGGTCGACCGGAGGCCAAGGCGTCCAACTGGGCCAGGGTGATCCCGTGGTTGAGCAGCGGTATCCCGCTCGGCGGGTTCGAGCCTGGCACCTCGTTCGCCTTTCGCCGTGGTCGTGGAGCTCGCCGGTCAGGAGTCGTGGCCTCCTACGCTGCTGCTGGCGTGGTCGACCTGCCTGAGGAAGCGCTCGGTCGACGGGGAGAGCACCTCGGCGTCCAACGCGTCCAGCGCGTCGAGAGGGACGTCCGTCAGGTCGAGCAGGCCGGAGTCGATGCGGATTGGCGATTCATCCACTGGCTGGCCTCCCGAGACGGCCACAGGTAGGGCGGTTCTGACGCCGCGAGGAACGACTTCCGAGAGCATGGCTGAGTGTAAAGTCACGGAAACGGAGCGGGAGAGGCGCATGGCGGTACCCCGTGACGTCAGTGGCAACTATGCGCCGCCGGTCCGCTGTGCCAGCAGGGTGTCGAGTTCGGCCATGGCGGACGTGCCGTCGGCGTAGAAGCGGACCGCTTCCTGCAACGCCTTGAGCCCGTTCGGGTACTGCGCACACGTCCGGACGATGCTGACCGTGTCCGCTCGATCAGAGCTGTGTCGGGGGACGGAAGCGGCGAAGGGCAGTTCACGGAGCACCAGGTCTCGTCCTTCCCGGGTGTCGAACCCGGGGGCACGCAGCAGGACGGCGACGATCGTGCCCAGGTCGGCCAGGCTGAGAGGAGCCTGCGGGGAACCGGAGGTCGACCGCTCGACGGCGACGGGTTCCCCGTCCACCAGGCGCACCCACACCCGCGCGTGCACCTCTTTCACGTCGGCATCGGCCTGCCGGTACGCGTCCGGGCGCGCGGCGGGCTGGTGGCGGACCACGGACTGGTAGAACGGGTCCGAGGCGATCAGCACCAGCGTGGCCGTGGACTCGCGCAGTGCCCGCTTGGCCTCGGCCGCGTCCAGGATGCGGTAGGTGAAGATCATCTCGGCGCTGGTCTTGCCGTGCCCGTCGTAGTGCACTTCGCCTGCGTGCACGGCCATCCGCAGGCGCAGGCGTGCCCCGGTGGCGTGCACGTGGTTGTGCTCGCGCAGCGCGGCTGCCAGGCGTTCGGGCAGTCGGTCGACCAGGATGCCCTTGGGGGTGTCGGCGGGCAGCAGCACCATCACGCTGTCCCCGACGTCGTCCGAGGCGTCGTCGTCCCATGGCAGGCCGCAGTCGGCGAAGGCAGTCGTCAGCACCTCGTACAGGCCGTCACGCACGGCGGTGCGCTGCCTCGACGTCCTCGTCTCGGCCCCGTAGCCCTCGACGTCGACCACGACGAATGAACGATGGTGCCCCGCTGATCCCATAGGACCTCCCCGAGACGGTTGTAGCCCAGGAGGACCACCGGGTGGGAGTGCCGCCACTCGAAATGACCAATCTCCGGTTGCGGGGTGGACCGGTTCGGGTATGGAGTCGGGTGTGGACGGGTACGGGTGGACGATTGCGCTGGTCGCGGTGCTGGTGTTGCTGAACGCGCTGTTCGCGGGCAGCGAGATGGCGTTGATCAGCCTGCGCGAGGGCCAGTTGCGGTCGCTGGAGCGCGACGACCGGGCGTCGGCGAGGACGCTGGTGCGGCTGGCCCGCGACCCGAACCGGTTCCTGGCCACCATCCAGATCGGCATCACCTTGGCCGGGTTCCTGGCCTCGGCGACCGCGGCGGTGTCGTTGGCCGCGCCGCTGGTGCCGGTGCTGTCGTTCCTCGGCGACGGGGCGAACGCGGTGGCGATCGCCCTGGTCACGGTCGTGCTGACGTTCCTGACCCTGGTGTTCGGCGAGCTCGCGCCCAAGCGGCTGGCGATGCAGTACGCGCTGCGCTGGGCGTTGCTGGTGGCACGGCCGCTGCACGTGCTGTCGGCCGCCTCACGGCCGGCGGTGTGGCTGTTGAGCGCGTCCACGAACGTGGTGGTCCGGCTGTTCGGCGGCAAGCCGGACGCGGAGTCGGAGCAGATGTCGTCCGAAGAGCTGCGCGAGCTGGTCTCCGCCCAACGGGGACTCAACGCCGAGCAGCGCATGATCATCACCGGCGCGTTGGAGATCGACGAACGCCGGTTGCGCGCGGTGCTGGTGCCGCGGCGGGCGGTGGTCACGCTGGACGCCGACCTGGACGTGCCGACCGCCCGCGCCGAGCTGGCCGCCTCCGGCCACTCCCGCGCGCCCGTCGCCCGCGGCGGGCACCTGGACGACGTCGTGGGCGTCGTGCACCTGCGTGACCTGCTCGAAGACGACGCCAAGCTGGTCGACGTGGCCCGACCGCCGGTGGTGTTCCCCGACTCGGTGCGGGTGTCCGACGCGCTGCGCCGGTTCAAGGCCGAACGCGAGCAGCTCGGCCTGGTCGTGGACGAGCACGGCGCGGTCGACGGCATCATCACGCTCGAAGACCTGCTGGAGGAGATCGTCGGCGAGATCCTGGACGAGACCGACCGCGACGTGATGGCGGTGCGCAACGCCGCGGACGGCTCGCTGGTGCTGCCCGGCACCTTCCCCATGCACGACCTGGTCGACCTGGGGATCGAACTGCCCGACGCGCCCGAGGGCGACTACGCCACCGTCGCGGGCCTGGTGCTGGTGGTGCTCGGCCGCATCCCCGAGGGGCCCGGTGACCGGATCACCGTGTCCGGCTGGAACGTCGAGGTGCTGAAGGTCGAGCACCACGCCATCACCTCCGTGCGCCTGCGGAAGGGCTGAAGCCCGTCCCCGGGTGGGGGCGGGACGACGGGTCGACGGCCAGGCGGCGACCTGTGCCGGCGGGATCCCGATCATCACCTGGGACCGGGAGGACTGTTCCGGCGGCTGTTCACGCGAAGCCGTGACCTACCTGCTTCCCTCCGGTGAGGCGCGTCGGTCACCGGACCTGTCCACCTGCGCCTAGACCCGCTGTCGGCAGTGACACCGATGAGCCGCATGTCGCCCGTGGTCTTGCCGTATTGTGGGATGACGCACAGCGTCTACCGGAACCACTGACCTTGAACAGGGTTCGCAGGGAGGTATCCGACCTTGCCTTACCGGTGCGCTGGCACGCTATTCACCGGCCTTGCCGATTTCCGGCTCGGTCCGGCATTCACCTGAATGGCCACTCTTCCGTTCGTCGAATCGGTCCTCAGTGGGCCGTTCTTGCTGCGGCGGAAGGAACGGGTGATCCTTCATGGGCCCTTGTTCCCATCCCGTCGAACTTGGCCCCGGTCGCCCCGGCACTACCCGGCCGACGTGTGGTGCAGTGCCGCTGAGCTGTTCGCGGCACCGGACCGCGGGGTCGAAGGCGGTATTCGACGCGGCCGCGACTCGTCCTCGTGGTTCGTTCCACCCCTGAACGAAGAGTCGGTATCACCCTCGCGCGATTGTGGCACCGCCACCCGCGGCCCGAAGCGGACCGGGCAGTGCGGTCGGCCTGGTTCGGACTGCACCTGCGGAATTCCAAGTCGGGCGGTACCCCGAGTCATGCCGAAGCCGGTGGTCGGCAATGATGGGTCGATCGGGGATTCGGAGAGCGGAAGGCGACCGAACACGTGTTCTCAATGACACGGTTCGTCGTTGCGGAATGCAGGAGGAGTCGAGGTGACGGCTACCGAGCCGGAGATAAGGGGAAACATCCTCGCACCGCCCGTCTTCGGTGGGGTGCCGCCGAGGAACGTGAACTTCACCGGCAGGGCGGTCCTGCTCCACGATCTCGAAAGGTGCCGCGTCTGCGGCGATGCTGCGCGAAGCGCTGCACGGCATGGGCAACGTGGGCAAGTCGCACCTGCCCATGGGGCACGCCCACCGCAACCGCACGAACCCCCGCGTCGAGAGCGGCATGCCCGCCTCGCTCTTTCCGAACCGCACGGCCACGAGTGCACAGGAGCAACGCGTGACGACGACCCGACACCAGCCGACGACACCCGTGGTCGAGTCGCAGCCGCGTCGAGGGGAGGACAGAACCACCGGTACCCCGCCGGTCGCCGGTGTGCCCGAGCACGATGAGCGGGCGGCCCGAGCAGTGCCGGCCGAAGCCAGATCGGTGCTGATCATCCTCATCCTGTGCGACGAGTGGTTCCCGGGTAAGGGTGGAATCAGTTCCTTCAACCGCTACCTGTGCAGGGCCCTCGCGGCTGCGGGGCACCGCGTGCTGTGCCTGGTGCCTTCCGCGACACCGGTCGAAGAGGGAGATGCCGAGGCGAACGGGGTGCGATTGATCACCGCGAGGCAGCAGGGAGGTGTCACCGACTCGGAGGCGTTGATGCGCAAGCCCGATCTGCCGGACGGCGTGGTCCCCGACGTCGTCATCGGCCACGCCAGGATCACCGGTCCCGCCGCGCGGGTGCTGGTGGAGAGCTGCTACCCGACGGCGCGGCGGCTGCACTTCGTGCACATGCATCCCGACCAGATCGTGTGGGGGAAGCCGGATCGGGAGGACGACGCCGCGTTGACCAGCGAGGAGCGTACGAGGCAGGAGCGCGATCTGTGCGTAGGTGCGGCTCGTACGATCGCGGTCGGACCGAAGCTGCACGACTATGCGCTGAGCAAGCTGACCTATTCGCTCCGCGTCCCGAACGCGGTGCAGATCGTCCCGGGGTTCGACGACGTCGACGTCCGGCGGCCGAGCAGGGACGGAACCCCGATCGTCACGGTCGTGGGGCGAGTGGCCGATGCTTACAACAAGGGCGTCGACCTGGCAGCCATGGCGATCGGGCACTCGATCCTCCGGCTCAACGTTCCCGAGCACAGACTGGACTTCCTCGTCCGAGGCGTTCCAGCGGGGGAGGGCGACGACATGCGTGGCTGGATCCTCAAGTGGTCCGGCGTGCCGGGTCTCACCGTCTCCATGCGCAACTACGCCTCCAACCCCCAAGATGTCATCGATGACCTGGACATGACGAGCCTGCTGTTGATGCCCTCCCGCGAGGAGGGCTTCGGACTCTCCGCTTGGGAAGCGATGCGGCTCGGGATCGCGGCGCGGGTCAGCGCGCGGAGTGGATGCGGCTGGCTGCTGAGCGCGGCGCTCCCGGACGACTTGGCGAGGAACGTCGTGTTGCCCGTGCACAAGGACGATGCCCGCGATGTCGAACTGTGGGCGAGTCACATCAACGCGGTCATGATGAACCCCCAGGCCGCGTTCGACACCGCCTGGAAGGTGCGGAACGTGCTGGCGGAGCGTTACACCTGGGCCGATGCGGTCAAGGTCGTGGAGACGGCGCTCCAGCCGGGTTGACCGGACCCGAGGCCGCTTCGGCGACGCGCAGGC
This sequence comes from Actinosynnema sp. NPDC050801, assembly GCF_040673975.1. Taxonomy (NCBI): domain Bacteria; kingdom Bacillati; phylum Actinomycetota; class Actinomycetes; order Pseudonocardiales; family Pseudonocardiaceae; genus Actinosynnema; species Actinosynnema sp. NPDC050801. The sequence goes on from NZ_JBFAQZ010000005.1 coordinate 17,134, forward strand.
GGTCGCGTACTTCTTCGGCCTCCTGTGGGTCCAGGTGCTCCATGAGCGCCAGGGAACGGTGCCACGCCGTGGTCGCGTCAGCATGCCGACCTGCGGCCCGGTGAGTGACACCGATCTCGTTCAGGACGAGAGCGGCGTAGTAGTCGTCGTGCAGGGCGAGGTCCAGTGCCAGCGACTCCTCGTAGTGCTTGATCGCCTCGTCCCATCGGCCGAGTCGGGTATGGGCGGATCCGAGGACCCGCAGCGCATCGGCCGCCCCTTCGGCATTGTCGATGCCCTGGTAGAGCGCGAGGGCCTTGGTGCTGTAGGTGATCGCCCGCTCCGGGATGCCGGTGTGCAGGGCGCAACGGGCGGCCGAGTTCAGGGCGGTGGCGCGCAGGTTGGTGCTGCCTGCGGCTTCGGCCAGGGCCAGGGCACGGTGTGCGTCGGTGTCCGCTTCGGCATGGGCACCACGTCGCCGATGGAACTTGGCCCGGCTCAGCAGCGCGTCGGCCTCCTCGGCCTGGTCCTCCAGGTGGTGGAAGAGGGCGACGGCGCGTTCGATGAAGTCCTCCGCCTCGGCTTCCCTGCCGTGGCGGAGGAGTGTCTTGCCAAGCACTCGGCAGATCTTGGCCTCCGCGTACCGGTCACCGAGTGCGCGTGCGGCGGCGAGGGCCTGCCGCTGGGTCCGCAGTCGGTCGTGGATGTGGCTGAACCGTCGCAGGTAGGTGACCGCTGCCCAGGCCAGCTGCCACGCGTGCCGATCGAGACCGGCTTGCGCTGCGTGCGCGACTGCGCCCACGACGAGTTGGTGCTCCGCGACGAACCACTCGACCGCCCGGTGGTACTCCGACACGTCGGACACGCTCACCCCGGGAACGGGCGGCGGCACCGTGATGCGCAGCCGATGAGGGCTGAGCGCCGCGTCCGCGGCGATGGCGGTGTGCAGGTACGACTCGATCATCCGCGTCACCGCTGCGGTGCGCTCGGTCTCCAGTTCCTCGGCCAGGCGTTCGGCGGCGTACTCGCGCAGTAGGTCGTGAGACCGGAACCGGCCCGGCGCGTACTCCTCCATCAGGTTCGCCCTGACCAGGTGATTGAGCACCGAGCGGGTCGGCGGGAGCGGCAGGCCGAGCAGGGAGGCGGCGGCGGGCAGCGCGATGTCGGCGCCGGTCGTCGCCCCGAGCAGGCGGAACGTGCGTCGTGCCGCGCCGGGGAGCGCTTCGTAGGACCATGAGAACACCGAGCGCGCGGTGGTGTGCGGGTCACCGGTGTCGAGTGAGTCCAGCCGCTGCGTCGCCGAACGCAACTCCTCCACCAGCACGCCGAGCGGGAACGAGCGCTGCTGCGCCGCGCGTCCCGCGACGACGGCCAAGGCGAGCGGCAGTCCCGCGCACCTCGCAGCCAGTTCGCCCACCGCCTCGTCGTCGACCTCGGCGCCGTCGAGGCGATCGGCGATGAGCCGCCGCGAGTCGGCCTCACCGAGCACGCCCAGGGCGATCCGCCGGACACCCTCACGCACCGTCAGGCCGGTCAGCTCGGTGCGGCTGGTGACCGCCACCACGCAGTCGGTCCCTCCGGGCAGGAGCGCGCGGACCTGGTCGGCATCGCGGGCGTTGTCCAGCACCACCAGTGCCCGCCGGTCGGCCACCACGCTGCGGTACAGGTTCACCTGCGCGGCGACCTCCGCCGGGATGCGCTCCGGCGGTACCCCGAAACCGTCCAGGAACCCCCGCACCGCCTCCGCGGTCGACAACGGCGGGTGCGACGGGTCGAAGCCGCGCAGGTCGACGTACAACTGGCCGTCGGTGAAGCGGTCGGCGACCGACCGCGCCCAGTGCAGGCACAGCGTGGTCTTGCCGACCCCCGCCGTACCGCTGATCACGACGATCCGGCTGTTCGACCGCGACCCGCTCTCCAACGCCTCCAGCTCGGACGACCGACCCACGAGGTGGGGCGCGTTGTGCGGCAGCTGCCTGGGCACCATCAGCGCGGGGGCGTGCACGTGCACGCCCCCGTGGATCGTGTGCGCCTGCACGACCGGTCCGTGCACGCGGCCCGAGACAACGTTGCCCTCGACCACGATCCGATGATGGCCGCACACGGTCCGACCTTTCGACCACCACAGGGGTGAGGGGTCGGCGTCACCGCCAACGGCGTCGTGCGTTCGTCAGCGGCCCGCGGCGGAGACCCAGGACTCCAGGCCTGCCACGTCGTGGGGCAGCGCGGACGACAGGACCCGGTTGCCGTCCTCGGTCACCACGACGTTCTCCTCCAGCCGCACGCCGATGCCCCGCAGCTCCGGCGGCACGGTCTCGTCGTTCGGGTGGAAGTACAGGCCCGGCTCCACCGCCAGCGCCATGCCGACCTCCAGCGAACCCTCGTGGTAGGCGGTGGCCCGGGAGTTGGCGCAGTCGTGCACGTCCAGCCCGATGAAGTGCCCCACGCCGCACGTGATGTAGCGGCGGTGGTGCTGGCCGTCCGGGTCGAGCGACTCCTGCACCGACACCGGCAGCAGGCCCCAGTCGTGCAGGCCCTCGGCGAGCACCCGCATCGCCTCCTGGTGGAAGTCCCGGTACGCCGCGCCGGGCCGCACGACCGCCAGCGCCGCCACCGACGCCCGCTCGACCAGCTCGTGCACCTGCCGCTGCGCCGGGCTGTAGGCGCCGGAGACCGGCAACGTCCGGGTGATGTCGGCGGTGTAGAGCGTGTCCAGCTCCACACCGGCGTCCAGCAGCAGCACGGCGTCCTCGGGCACGGGACCGTCGTTGCGCACCCAGTGCAGCACCGGCGCGTGCGGCCCGGCCGCCACGATCGAGGCGTAACCGGGTCCGTTGCCCGCGGTGCGGGCGCGCCGGTCGAACGTGCCCTGCAACCACCGCTCGCCACCGCCCTTGACCGCGGCACCCAGCTCGGCGGCGACGTCGGCGAAACCGAGGACGGTGGCGTCGACCGCGGCCTGGAGCTGGCCGACCTCCCAGTCGTCCTTGATCCGGCGCAGCTCGGCCAGCACGGTGCGCAGCTCGGCGGTGTGGTCGGCGCCCGCCACCGCGTCCAGCAGCGGGTCGACGCCCCAGGTCGCGTGCACGGCGGGCAGCCTGCCGCGCAGCGCCGACGGCAGCTCGTGCAGCGGGCGGCAGCGCACGCCCAGTGCCTCGGTCCACTCCGCCAGGCCCGGCACCGGGCCGATCCACAGCTCGCCGTCACGGGCGTTGGCGAAGAAGTCCGGCTCGTCCGGCCCGGCGGGCGGGCGCAGGAACAGCTCCGCGTCGTGACCACCGGCGACCGGGTTCATCACCAGCACTGCGCCTTCCGCGGCGCAGCCCGTCAACCAGGAGAAGTCGCTGTCGGGCCGGAAGCCGTGGTCGGTGTCGTTGGACCGCACCGGCGCCCAGCCCGCGGCCACCGCGATGCGCGTGCCGGGCAGCGCGGCGCTGAGCCGGTCGCGGTGCGCGGCGGCGGCCTCGGCGGCGCCGGGCGTGACGCGCGCGGCGCGGTCGGCCGGGCCCCAGCCGTGCTGGACGAACTCGCGGAACCCGGAGGCGTCGACGAGCTTGCTCGGGTCGCGGCGGGCGGGCTTGGTCACCGTGGGCAGCCTTTCGGGTCGGGGCCGTGAACGCGCCCGGTCCGATCGGGGCACGGGCGTCACGGAGGATGTTCTCACCAGCCCGGGTATCGCCCAACCGGGTGTCTCCCGCCCTGAAACGGCGTACCTCTCGTGGGCGATCCGGTAGTTAACACCCACGGCTACCTACGGCAGGGGAAAAGCATGCGTCCCGAGGATGTCGTCGAACTGCGGGTGCACGGGGTGTCCGGCACCCCGCCGGAAGCGATGCTCGGCGACCCGTTCCCCACCCCGGTGGCCGGTGACGACGTCGCCCGGTTCCTGCGGGCGGGCAGGCCGGCGCGGGCGTCGTCCAGCGGGCGCACCCGCACCGTGGAGGCGTTCCACTGGGGGCGGTTCACCTCGGGCGGCGCGAGCCGGGCGCTGTGGCTGCTGCTGATCCCGTTCGCGTTGCTCAACCTGGCCCGGTACGCGCTGCTGGGCGCGGGGCGGTTCGCCGAGGCGGTGTTGCGGCTGCTCGGGCTGGTGCTGACGTGCATGCTGGTCACGGCCACCGCGTACGTGTCGCTGGAGCTGCTGGTGCGGCAGTGCGCGGGCACGGCGGCGTGCCGGTCGGAGCACCTGGCGTTCTTCGCCGGCTGGCCGTTCGGGGCGTTGCTGCTGGTGGGCGCGGTCCCGCCGGGTCTGGTGATCACCGTGCTGTGGTGGTTCGGCCGGCAGACGTTCCTGTACGAGCCCAAGGGCACGCACCACGCGTGGGAGACCCGCACGGGCAGCCTGGGCGACTACGCGTTCTGGCACACCTCGCCGCGCACGCCCGTGCTGCGTGACGCGCACGTGGCGGCGGCGTGCGTGGTGGTGGGGGTCCTGTACGCGGGGGCGTTGCGGACCGCCCAGCCGGACCGGCCGTCGGACGTGCTGTCGTGGGCGGTGATCGGGCTGGGCGCGGTGGTGCTGCTGTGGGCCGTCGGGTGCGTGGCGATGTCACCGGACCGGCGGGAGGTGAACTCGCGGCTGCTCAAGTGGGTGGCGGCGGCGTACCTGCTGCTCGCGGTCGGGGTCGCGACCGCGTTGCTGTGGCGGCTGCCGACCGACGCCGCCGGGCCGGTGACGCCGTTGGCGGGGTTCGAGGCGGTCACCAACATCCTGTCGGCGTTGGCGATGTTGCTGCTGGTGGTGCTGCTCGGGGCGTGCGTGCGCATGCGGCACTCCGCGCGCGGTGTCGAGCTGATGGTGTCGGACAAGCGGTTCCGGCCGATGTGGCACGGCTACGGGACCGTGGTGATCGCGGCCGTGGCGACCACGTTGGCGGTCGGGTTCAGCGGCGGGTTGGCCTACCGGGTGGTGGACTGGGTCGGCGACCCGGTGCCGGAGGCGGGGCGTCCGGGGCTGGTGCTGAGCACGAGCTACCTGGTCGGCGCGGGGTTGTGGGGTGTGCTGGCGATCGCGTTCCCGTTGCTGGTGGCGCCGATCGTGGCGGCCATGGTGCGGCAGGTGTCGAGCGCGCTGGTGCTCGGCGCCGGGTCGGTGGCCGCGGTGGTGGCGGTGGTGCTGCGGTGGACGTCCGTGCCGGGGTGGGCGTTCTGGCTCGTGGCGGCGGTGTCCGGTCTGCTGTACGCGATCGGCGCGGTCTCCTGTGCGCGCCATGCGATCGGCGTGGCCGTCCGCGACGGTGTGGTGGCCGACTACCACCCGGGACGCCCGGACCGGCCCGGTATCGGCAAGGTGGCGTTCACCCAGCGGCTGGCGTCGGCGAAGTACCGCTACCACTGGCTGCTCGGCGCGATCGCGGTGCTCGGCGGCGTGCTGGTGGCGGCGGGCGGCGGTCTCGCGCTGGCCCGGCTCGTGCACCCGGACTGGCGGGCCGCGCCGCCGCCGGGACTGGCCGACTGGTTGTCGACCCTCCCGGCGCAGGAGTTGGGCGCGTTGGGCAGCCTGGTGGTGTCCGGTCTCGTGCTGCTCCTGTTGTTGTTGGGTGTGCGGACGTGGCAGAGCCCGCGGATGCGCACGGCGGTCGGCATCGTGTGGGACCTGGTGGCGTTCTGGCCCCGGATGGCGCACCCGATCTGCCCGCCGCCCTACGGCGGTCGCGCCACCATCGAGCTGACCTCCCGCGCGGTCCGGCTGGCCGGGCACCACGACGTGGGCGCGGTCGTGCTGTCGGGGCACAGCCAGGGCAGCGTGGTGTGCTTCGCCGCGTTGTCGTTGCTGCGCCGCGAGAGCGAGCGACCCGACCCCGCCGACGGCGAGCGGTACATCAGGCAGGCGGACGCCCTCGCGGCGGTGCGCCGGGTGGGCCTGGTCACCTACGGCTCGCAGCTGCAGTGGGCGTACTCGCGGCTGTTCCCGCACTACCTCGGCCACGCCGAACTCGTCCGCCTGCACGAGGACCTCGGCGACCGCTGGTGGAACGTGCACCGGTTGACCGACCCGCTGGGCGGTCCGGTGCAGGTGTGGCCGGAGACGGCGGAGGAGCGGGTGTTCGCCGACCCGAAGCTGTGGGGCGTGCGCTGCGGGAACGACGTGCGGCTGCGTGACCCGGAGTTCCTCGACCCCGACCCGGACATGGTCGCCTCGCCGTTGCGCGGGCACGGCGACTACTACGACGACCCGGTGTTCGACGAGGTGGTGGCGAGGGTGGCGGACGCCGTGGCGGCGCCGCGCACCACCGTGGTGATCGGCGACCTCACCTTGTCGGGTGATCACGCCAACTAGCCCTGGAGCACGGACCGGGTGACGCGTTCGGCGATCGCGGTCACCATCCGGCGCGGGCGGCGCGGTACGAGGTGGGCGGTCAGCGCGTTGCGCAGACCCGGTGTGACGTAGCCGCGGTCGCGGTCCAGGCCGTCGAGGCCCGCGCGCACGACGGCCTCGGCGGTCATCATCCGGCCGCCGAGCGCGGCGCGGGGCGTGACCCGGTCGAAGAAGCTGGTCTCCGTCGGGCCGGGGCACAGGGCGAGCACCTTGATGCCCCTGCCCTGGTACTCCTTGCGCAACGCGAGGCTGAAGTTCAGCACGAACGTCTTGCCCGCGCTGTAGGTGGCGAAGTACGGCGACGGTTGGAAACCGGCGGTCGAACCGACGTTGACCACGGCGCCCGAACCTGCTTCGACCATGCCCGGGACGAGCGCGCGGGTGAGCCCGACCAGGGACACCACGTTGACCATCAGCTGCTCGTGGTCGTGGCCCTCGGGGATCTCCTCGAACCGGCCCGCGGTGCCGAAGCCCGCGTTGTTCACCAGCGTGTGCACGGGGGAGCGCAGCCGTGACACGACCGAGGCGGCCGCGTCCGGCGCGGACAGGTCCTGCACCACGACGTCGACCTCGGTGCGGTGCTCGCGGCGCAGCTTCTCGGCGAGGGTGTTCAGGCGGTCGCCGGAGCGGGCGACCAGGACCAGGTCGTGACCGCGGGCGGCGAGCTGGGTGGCGAACTCGACGCCCAACCCGGCGGACGCGCCGGTGATGAGAGCGGTGGGGCGGTCGGACATGGCGGCGTCTCCCTCGATCGACTGCTTATGTGGGACATCTTAGGCACAGTTGCAGTCATAACTGCAACAGTGGTGTCTCAGTTATGGTCGTAGCTGTACCATCGGTGTGCCGAAAGGGGACATCTTGGGAGCGACCCGGCCGTTGCGCGCCGACGCCGAACGCAGCGTGCGCACGATCCTCGAAGCCGCCGAGCGGGTGCTGTCGGTCAACCCCGGTGCGTCCATGGAGCAGATCGCCGAGGCCGCGGGCGTCGCGCGCACCACCGTGCACCGGCGGTTCGCCAACCGGCAGGCGCTGGTGGAGGCGATGACCGCGGACGTGGTGCGGCAGCTGGACGACGTGATGGACGCGGGCCGGCCGGAGACCGCGCCGCCGGTGGTCGCGCTGCACGAGATCACCGCGAACGTGCTGCGGGTCAAGATCGGGTGGCCGTTCGCGATGGGCCTGGTCTTCACCGACGCCGACTCACCCGCCGCCGAGGGCAAGCGGCGGGTGGACGACCGCTGCCTGGCGTTGTTGCGCCGGGCGCGCGACGACGGGCTGCTGGACGCCGCGACCGACCTCGACTGGACGCGCCGCGTGTTCTACGCGTTGATCGGCGAGGCCGTGCACGGGCCGGACAGCGGCCTGGAACCGGACGCGTTGGCGCAGCGGGTGGTCGACACCCTGCTGCACGGCGCGGGACCGCGTTAGCCGAGGCGGGTGAGCTTGTCCGGGTTGGTGATCGAGTAGACGCCGCCGACCACGTCGCCGCGGACCTCCAGCACCAGCACGGCGAACGGGGCGTCGTCGGCGAACAGCAGCACCGCCGGGTCGCCCTGCACGCGGCGCAACCTCAGGTCCGCGGTGCTCGGGACGCCCTTCGCGACCGCGATCAGCAACCGCGCCACCCGGTCCCGGCCGTGCACCGGCTCCGGGCTCGTGGCGGGCCCCTTGCCGCCGCCGTCGGTCCACAGCGTCACGTCCGGCGCGAGCACCCGCAGCAGTCCTTCGAGGTCACCGCCCAGCGCGGCGGCCACGAACCGCTCGGTCACCGCCCGCCGGGTGCGCGGGTCCACGGTGAACCGGGGCCGGCGGGCCTGCACGTGCGCCCGCGCCCGGTGCGCGAGCTGCCGCACGGCCGCCGGACTGCGCCCGAGGATGGCCGCGATCTCCGGGTGCGCGTACCCGAACACCTCGTGCAGCACGAACACCGCGCGTTCGGCGGGGGTGAGGGTCTCCAGCACCACCAGCACGGCCATCGAGAACTCCTCGCCGCGCACCACCTCGTCCGCGGTGTCGCCGACGAGCGGTTCGGGCAACCACTGACCGGGGTAGGTGTCGCGACCGCTCCTCTCCCGGCGGCGCAACGCGTGGTTGACCGCGATCCGCACCAGGTAGGCGCGCGGGTTCTCGACGTTGTCCCGCGGCGCCCAGGACAACCACGTCTCCTGGAGCACGTCCTCGGTGTCGGCGACCGTGCCGAGCATCCCGTAGACGATGGAGAACAGCAGTTCCCGGTGCTCGACGAACGCCTCCGTGCCGCCCATGGTCCCTCCCTCGCGTCGACTCTAAGAGCGCTGCGGCGGATGGGCTGTGACGCGGTGTGACGTGGACCTCAGCACGTCACGGTCGCCCGGTCGCGCTCCCTCTTGGTCGGTGACGAACCCGTTGGAGGGAGACACCATGCGAACCCTGATCCGTGACGTGCGCGTGTTCGACGGCCGCCGCGTCGTGCCGCGTGCCGACGTGCTGATCGACGGCCCGCTGATCGCCGAGCCCGGTGGTCGGTGCGACGTCGAGGTGGACGGCCGGGGCAGGACCCTGCTGCCGGGGCTGATCGACGGGCACACGCACACGTTCGACGGCAGCCTGGCCGACGCGCTGGCGGCCGGTGTGACGACTGAGCTGGACATGTTCTGCCTGCCGGGCAACCTGGCACGGCAGCGCGAGCTCGCCGCGTCCCGTGACGACGTCGCCGACCTGCGCAGCTCGGGCCTGCTCGCCACCGCGCCGGGAGGACACCCGAGCCAACTGCCGGCATCCGTCGGCGACGGGTTCGGCGACGCCGCGCAACCGTTCGAGACCGTCGCGGACGTGGCGGCGGCACGGGCGTTCGTCGCGGCACGGGCGGCGGAGGGCGTGGACTACCTGAAGGTCGTGATCGACGACGGCGGCGTGCACGGCGTCGACCTGCCCACCCTCGCGCCGGACGTGGTGGAGGCGTTGGTGGACGCGGCACACGCCCGCGGCCTCAAGGTCATCGCCCACGCCATCACCGCGAGGGAGGTCGGGATCGCGGTGGACGCGGGGGTCGACGGCCTGGCGCACGTGTGGTGCGACGCGGGCGACGACCTGGTCGGCCGCGTCGCGCGACGAGGCGTCTTCGTGGTCAGCACGCTCGTGTACTTCGAGTCGATCACCGGCCGGGCGGCGACCGTCGACCACGCCGCGCACGGCAGCTTCGAGCACGCCGTGCACGCGGCCCGTGTGCTGCACGAGGCCGGCGTGCCGATCGTGGCGGGCACGGACGCCAACCCGTGGGCACCCCGGCACGGCGTGGGCCTGCACCGCGAGCTGGAACTGCTCACCGGAGCCGGCCTGACCCCGCTGGAAGCCCTGGCCTCGGCCACCGGCGCGCCCGCCGTCCACTTCGGACTGACCGACCGCGGCCGCGTCCGACCGGGCCTGCGCGCGGACCTGCTGCTGGTCGACGGCGACCCGACCACCGACATCACGGCGATCGGCGCCGTGGTCGACGTGTGGCGGCGCGGGGTCAGGCTCGCCTGACCCCGACGCCTTCGCCCGCTCCCAGGAGGCGGTGGTCATACTCGGGGCAGGGGCGGATGGGACCGCCGACCACCAGGGGAGGACCGTGCCAGTGATCATCCGCCGTGCGACCGCCGAGGACGTACCCGCCATCGTCGCCATGCTCGCCGACGACGAGTTGGGCGCGCGGCGCGAGTCACCGGACGACCTGGCGCCCTACCTGCGGGCGTTCGAGGCGATCGACGCGGCCGGGCACGAGCTGCTGGCGGTGGCGGAACGGGACGGGGAGGTCGTGGGCACGCTCCAGCTCACGGTGTTGCGCGGCCTGTCGCGGCGGGGCGCGGCGCGGGCGCAGGTCGAGGCGGTGCGGGTGGCGTCCTCGATGCGCGGGCAGGGGCTGGGGGAGGAGCTGGTGCGGTGGGCGGTCGACGAGGCGAGGGCCCGCGGTTGCGTCATCGTCCAGTTCACGTCGGACAAGACCCGCGTGGACGCGCACCGCTTCTACCGCCGCCTCGGCTTCACCCAGTCCCACGAGGGCTTCAAGCTGCTGCTGCCGTGACGCGGGGTAGGTTGCCGCGGTACGTCCGAACGACCGGGAAGCTCCGATGATCCAAGTCCTCGCGACCGCGCTGACGGTCGTGGCGCTCGTCGCCGCCCTGTGGTCGCTGGTGCTGGTCGTCACCGACCGGCCCATCACGTTGGCCACCAAACCCACCCTCGGCCTCGCCGCGGTCGTCGTGCTCCTGGAGGCCGGGCTGCTCGTGCAGGCGGTGCTGGCCACCGTCAACGTGATCGGCGCCGACCGCGGCGAGATGAACCGGGCCACCTTCTTCGGGTACCTGATCGCGGTGGTCTCGGTGCTGCCGGTCGGCGCGTTCTGGGCGATGGGCGACCGGTCGCGGTGGGGTGCGGGGGTGTTGGCCGTGGCGTGCCTGAGCGTGCCGGTGATGATCCTGCGCCTCGACCAGATCTGGGCGCTCCGTGGCTGAGCGGTCCCGGGAGCTGGCGGAGGCGACCCGGTCCGGCCCGGGTCGGATGCTGATCGCGGTCTACGGGATCTTCGCCATCGCCGCCACGGCCCGGTCGGCGGTGCAGATCGCCACCCACTTCGAGCGGGCGCCGCTGGCGTACGCGCTGTCGGCGTTCGCGGCCGTCGTGTACGTCGTGGCCACGGCCGCGCTGGCCGGCGTGGTGTCGCGGCGGGTCGCGTACCTCGCGTGCGGCGTGGAGCTGGCCGGGGTGATCGTCGTCGGCGCGGCGAGCCTGGTGTTCGCGGGCGCGTTCCCGGACGCCACCGTGTGGTCGGACTTCGGCGGCGGCTACGGGTTCATCCCGCTCGTGCTGCCCGTGCTCGGCCTGCTGTGGCTGCGCCGCACGGGACTGCGGAACTCCGAACTGGACCGTTGAACTCGGAGGCACCCGGTCTCGTAGTGCAGTCGGACCGTCGGCCCCACACCGGCGGACCGATCCGTGGTGGCGGCCGAGACCAAGGGCGTCCGGCAGGGCACGTCGCCGTGGGTGGAGGAGGCCGGGGATGGTTCCCCGGCCTCCGTGACAAAGATCACCCGGCCGTCCCGATCTTGCTGTGAGCACGATCCTCGCAGGTCAACGGCCGTCCACGCGGCGTGGAATCAACCCATGTCTGAGCCCGTTCTCAGGTGGCGTGTGCCAGCGTTCGCACATCCGCCCGCGGCACCCCGCGCAGTCGTCCGACCGTCGGTTCCCTCGACGGCAGCGCGCCGGCCGGTCCGCTCACCAAGGAGATTCCCACGATGTCCGTGCTGGCTCGGCTGAGCCTGGCCAACCGAAGTCTCGTCGGGCTGCTCAGCCTGCTCGTGATCGGTTTCGGTGTGTTCACGCTGCCCTCGATCAAGCAGCAGCTGTTCCCGTCCATCGAGCTGCCCGCCGCGGTGGTCATCGCGCCGTTCCCCGGCGCGTCGCCCGACCTGGTGGACAGCCAGGTCGCCGAGCCGATCCAGTCGGCCGTGCGCGGCGTCGACGGCGTCGAGCAGGTGCTCACCCGCTCCGCCGAGAGCTCGGCGACCGTGCAGGTGATGTTCACCTACGGCACCGACATCGCCGCCGCCGTGGCCGAGATGCAGCAGGCGGTGAACCGGCTCCAGCCCCGCCTGCCGCAGGGCGTCGAGCCGACCGTCGCCCAGGGCAGCACCGACGACATCCCGGTCATCGCGCTCGCCGCGACCTCCGGTGACGACGACATCGCCGCCGCGACCCGGCTGCGCGCCGAGGTCGTGCCCGGCCTGGAGGCCATCCCCGGCGTGCGCGAGGCGACGGTCAGCGGTGAGCGCGACCGCCAGGTCACCGTCACCGTCGACTACGCCCGCCTCGGCGCGGCCCGGGTCGACCCGCAGGCCCTGACCACGGCCCTGACCACCGCGGGCGCGGTCGTGCCCGCGGGCACCGTCCCGCAGGCCGACCAGACGCTGACCGTGCAGGTCGGCAGCCCGGTCGGCACCGTGGACGACCTGCGCGCCCTGCCGCTCGCCTCGCCCGCCGGCCCGGTGAAGCTGGGCGACGTGGCCAAGGTCGAGTCCACGCCCGCGGCGGCGACCGTCCTGACCCGCACCAACGGCGATGCGACGCTCGGCATCAGCGTCACCATGACCTCCGACGGCAACGCGGTCGAGATCTCCCGGCAGGTCCGCGACAAGCTCGGCGAGTGGGGCGAGGCGGCCGACTCCACGCTCACCGTCGCGTTCGACCAGGGCCCGCAGGTGGAGAAGGCGATCAGCGGCCTGACCACCGAGGGCCTGCTCGGCCTGCTGTTCGCGGTGCTCGTGATCCTGCTGTTCCTGCTGTCGGTGCGGTCCACGCTGGTGACGGCGGTGTCGATCCCGCTGTCCGTGGTGGTCGCGCTGATCGCGCTCTACACCGGCGACCTGTCGCTGAACCTGCTCACCCTGGGCGCGCTCACGATCGCGGTCGGCCGGGTGGTGGACGACTCGATCGTGGTGCTGGAGAACATCAAGCGGCACCTCGGCTACGGCGAGGAGAAGCAACGCGCGGTCCTCGACGGCACGCGTGAGGTGGCGGGCGCGGTGACCGCGTCCACGCTGACCACGGTCGCGGTGTTCCTGCCGATCGCGTTCGTCGGCGGCATCGCGGGGGAGCTGTTCGGGCCGTTCTCCGTCACCGTCACGGTGGCGTTGCTGGCGTCGCTGCTGGTGTCGTTGACGATCGTGCCGGTGCTGGCGTTCTGGTTCCTCAAGCGCCCGGCCGTGCCGACCGACCCCGAGGAAGCCGCGAAGGCGCGCGAGGCCGCGCTGGAGAAGGAGAAGCGCAGCCCGTTGCAGCGCGCTTACGTGCCCGTGCTCAAGTTCGCCACCACACGGCGTTGGGTGACGTTGCTGATCGCGGTGCTCATCTTCGGCGGCACGCTCGGCCTGGCGAGCTCGCTGCAGACCAACTTCATCGACAACGCGGGCGGCACCGCGTTGCAGGGCACCCAGAAGATGCCGCCCGGCAGCAGCCTCGCCGCCCGCGACGACGCCGCCCGGCAGCTCGAAGGGGTGCTCGCGGAGACCGACGAGGTGGAGACCTACCAGGTCACCGTCGGCACCGACAACAGCCTGGCCGCGTTCGGCTTCGGCGGTGACGGCGACACCCGCGTCCGCGCCACCGTGCGCGAGGGCACGGACCTGGAAGCGCTGCAGGACCGGCTGACCGAGCAGCTGGGCAACACGCCCGGCGCGGGCGAGGTGGCGTTCGGCGCGGCCGCGTCCGGCTTCGGCTCGGACACGATCGACGTGCTGGTCACCGCGCCCGACGCGGCCGCGCTGCGGGACGCGGCCGACCGCGTGCAGCAGGTCGTCACCGGCACGCCCGGCGTCGGCGAGGTCACCAACGACCTGTCGGTGAGCGCGCCGCGCGTGCAGGTGACGGTCAACCAGGCCACCGCCGCGGCCCGCGGGCTCAGCAGCCAGACCATCGGCCAGTTCGCGGCGCAGGCGCTGCGCGGCGTGCCGGTGGCGCAGCTGCCGATCGACGGCGTATCCCAGCAGATCCTGCTGCGCACGGGCAGCGCGCCGGCCGACGTCGACGCGTTGCGCGCGTTGCCGCTGCCGGGCGGCATCACGCTCGGCCAGGTCGCCGAGGTGGCCGTGGTGGACGGTCCGGTGCAGGTGCGGCGCACCGACGGCGCGCGCAGCGCCACCGTGTCGGCCAAGGCCACCGGCTCGGACCTGGGCGCGGTGACGGCCGAGCTGACCTCCCGCCTGGACGCCCTGGACCTGCCGTCCGGTGCCTCGCACAGCATCGGCGGCGTCAGCGCCGACCAGGCCGAGACGTTCGCCGACCTGGGCCTGGCCATGCTCGCGGCCATCGCGATCGTGTTCCTGATCATGGTGGCGACGTTCCGCAGCCTGGTGCAGCCGCTGATCCTGCTGGTGTCCATCCCGTTCGCGGCGACCGGCGCGATCGGCCTGCTCCTGCTCACCGGCACCCCGCTCGGCCTGCCCGCGCTGATCGGCATGCTGATGCTCGTCGGGATCGTGGTGACCAACGCGATCGTGTTGATCGACCTGGTCAACCAGTACCGGCGGGACGGGATGCCGGTGCGGGAGGCGGTGGTCGAGGGCGGACGGCGGCGGCTGCGGCCGATCCTGATGACCGCCGCGGCCACGATCTTCGCGCTGCTGCCGATGGCGCTGGGCATCACCGGTGAGGGCGCGTTCATCGGCAAGCCGCTGGCGATCGTGGTGATCGGCGGCCTGATCAGCTCCACCCTGCTCACCCTGGTGCTGGTGCCCACGCTGTACTCGATGGTCGAGGGCCGCAAGGAGCGCAGGCTGGCGCGCCGGTCCGCTCGGCCCGTGGAGGAGCGCGAACCGGTCACCGTCTGAGCGCCTTGCCCGAAGGCCCCGTCGTCCCCCGTGGCGGCGGGGCCTTCGTTTTCCCGGCCGAACCTTCCCGCGCCGGTTGTTCCCGGTCTTGCGCAATATCGCGATAAGAGCGCCGCCGCAGCCGCGCGCGGGCCGGTCGAAATCAATGGGCGTGCAGCTCAGGACCCGTTTCTTCGAAATTGCCCTGCGTGATTCCGAAGGCGGGAATGGTGGCGGCCATCACGGTGGTCGGCAACGTGGATACGTTGTCGACCGATGGACGTGCCTGCGAAAACACCCATTCCCTCCTCGGACGACAACTGGCTGACCCGTCGGCTGCTTTCGGTGTTCCGGTTGTCCCGCCACTCGGATTCCGACCCGCGGAGGCGGGTGTGACAGCGGGTATGACGGTGATCGCGGCGCCGCCGCGCAACAACGCGGTGGTGCTCGTCGCGTTCACCGCGTACGGCGCGTTGTGGGGTCCGTACCTGGCCGCCCTGCCCGAGGTGCGGGCGGCGACCGGCGCGACCACCGGGCAGCTGGGGTTGGCGCTGCTGGTCGGCGCGGTGGCCGCGCTGCCCGCGATGGCGTGGGTGGGCCGCCTGCTGGACCGCTTCGGCCGGGTGGTCGTGGCGTCGGTCCTCGTGCTGTTCGCGGTGACGGCCGTGCTGCCGACGACGGCCGGCTCGGTGCCCGGCCTGGTCGTGTCGATCGCGTTGTTCGGGTTCGGCTCCGGCGCCTGCAACGTCGTGGTGGTGGCGCTCGCCTCGGCCGCGGAGACCCGGACCGGGGCGCGGGTGATGAACCGGGCGCACGCGTTGTTCAGCGTCGGCGTGCTGGTGTGCAGCGCCCTGACGGGACTGGTCGCGACGGCCGGTGTGCCCGCGCGTGCGGTGTCGGTGGTGCTGGCGATCGGCCTGGTCGGCTGGGTGTGGGCGGTGCGCGACTCGTTCCCGCGGCACGTGGGCCGCCAGGAGCGGAGCGCCCGCCGCGAACGGACGCCGGGCGCCGTCCGCCCACGGATCCGCCCCGTGCCGCTGCTGGTGCTGCTGGCCGGTCTGGCGATGCTGGTCGAGAGCGGTGTGCAGCAGTGGAGCGCGGTGTTCCTGTCCGACGTCCTGGACGCGGCACCGCCCTGGTCGGCCGCCGCGCCCGGGGTGTTCGCCGGGATGATGGCCGCGGGCCGCCTGGGCGGGCACTGGCTGTCCGTCCGCGCCACGGACCGGACGCTGCTCCAGGCCGCCGGGCTGGTCTCCGGGGTGGGGGTGCTGCTGATCGCCACGGCCGCCGAGCCGCTCATCGCGCTGGCCGGCACGGCGCTGGTCGGCGCCGCGATCTCGGTCGTCACACCCGTCACCTACGGGCTGGCCGGGCGCGGCGCGCCATCCGGTGAGCGCGGCGCGCTCATCGGCGCGACCGCCTCGTTGGCCAACCTGGGCCTGCTCCTGGGGCCGGCGGTGGTCGGCCAGATCGCCGACCGCAGCGACCTCCGCACCGCGATGGTGGTCCTCGCACCGGTCTGCCTCGCGGTGTGCCTGCTCGGTCGTCGCACGGCAACTGTCCCGGTACTCGCTGAGGAGAGGAAGTCACCATGACCACGGTCAGCACCGCCCACGGCCTCGGGGGAGCGGAGTTCGTCGACGGCGCGCACCAGCGGCAGCTGATCGGCACCACCGCGGTCCCGGTCGACCCCGCGGTGGTGCCCGTGCACGGCCCGGACGGCGGCCAGTGGCTCGTGACCGGCTACCCCGAGACGCGGGACTTCCTGCGGGACGGGCGGTTCAGCCGGGCCGAGGCCTCCGAGGCGTGCCACCCGCGCGGGCCCGCGCTGCAGATGTCGATCACCGAGATGGACCCGCCGAGGCACACCCGGATCCGCAACATCATCGGCGGCGCGTTCTCCGCCAGACGCGTCGAGCGCTTGCGCCCCACCATCGAGCGGATCGCCGAGCGGCTGCTGCACGAGGCCGTCCGGTCCGGCCCCGTGACGGACCTGATCGCGGACTTCTGCGCACCGCTGACCTTCACCGCCCACTGCGAGCTGCTCGGCGTGCCCGCCGCCCGCCGCGAGTCGATCGGCCTCAGCTCCCTGCGCCGGCTCGGCACGCCCGGCGCCGCCGACCCGACCGAGACCTACCACGCGGAACTGCTGCTGCACGCCGAGGTCACCGACCTGCTGGCCGACCCCGACCTGCCGCCCGGCCTGCTGGCCGACCTCGTCGCCGCGCACCACGACCGCGGCCTGCTCACCGACACCGAGCTGACCGGCCTCGCCGCGTCCCTGTTCTTCGACGGCCACGCGCTGGCCGCCGCCCAGATCGGCAACGCCGTGCTCTGCCTGCTGACCCGCCCCGCCCTGCTGGCGTCGCTGCGCGAGAACCCCTCGCTGCTCGACGGCGTCATCGAGGAGTCGTTCCGCTACAGCCCCTCGGTCACCCTGAGCATGGCCCGCGTCGCCACCGAGGACGTCACCCTCGGCGAGGCGTGTATCAGGGCCGGCGATCGGGTCACCGCGGCCCTTCCGCTGGCCAATCGCGACGCCGCGGCCTTCGAGCACCCGCAGGTGTTCGAGCCCGACCGGGGCGCCAACCGGCACCTCTCGCTCGGCTACGGCACGCACCACTGCATCGGGGCGCACCTCGCCCGCGTCGAGGTGCGCGCCGCGCTCGGCGCACTGCTGCGCGACGACGTCCACCTGGAGCTCGCCGTGCCGGAAGAACAACTCGCCTGGTACGCGTCGCCGACCATCCGCAGCCTCACCGCCCTGCCGGTCCACCTGTCCCAGCGCCCCCGCGCCCCCCGGACGCACGACACCGGACCAGGGGCCTAGGACCGGCCCCCGCTCGACGGTCCCCGACTCGGCTACCCCTGCTCAGGCACCCGGCTCGTACGCCAGGTTGGGCCGCAACCACCGCTCGACCTCCGCCAGCGGCATGCCGCGGCGGCGGGCGTAGTCGACCACCTGGTCCCGACCGATCCGGCCGACGGTGAAGTAGCGCGCACCGGGGTTCGCGAAGATCACGCCGCTGACGCTCGCCGCCGGGGTCATGGCGAACGAGTCGGTCAACGCCATGCCCACCTGCTCGGCCTCCAGCAGCGCGAACAGGTCCTGCTTCTCGCTGTGGTCCGGGCTCGCCGGGTAGCCGAACGCGGGCCGGATGCCGCGGAACCGCTCGGCGTGCAGGTCCTCCAGCGCCGGGTCGGCGTCAGGCTCGAACCAGTCGCGCCGCGCCCGGAGGTGGACGTGCTCGGCGAACGCCTCGGCCAGCCGGTCGGCCAACGCCTTCACCATGATCGACTTGTAGTCGTCCTGCTCGCGCTCGTACCGCCCGGACAGCTCCTCTGCGCCGTGGATCGCGACCGCGAACCCGCCCAGGTGGTCACCCTCCGGCGCGACGTAGTCGGCCAGGCAGCGGTTCGGCCTGCTCTGCGGCTTGGTCGTCTGCTGCCGCAGCATCGGCAGCCGCCTGCCGTCCACCACGATGTCGTCACCCTCGGCGTGCGCGGGCCAGAAGCCGTACACGCCCTTCGCCCGCAGCGAGCCGTCGGCGATGATCTGGTCGAGCATCGCGTTCGCGTCGTCGAACAGCTCCTGCGCGGCCGGGTTGGTCTTCAGGATCTTCGGGAACTTGCCCTTGAGCTCCCAGGCCAGGAAGAAGAACGTCCAGTCGATCATCTCGCGCAGCTCGGCCAGCGACGGCTCCACCACGCGCAGCCCGGTGAACGCGGGCGTCGGCAACTCCTCGAACGCCACCACCTCGGCGTTCGCCCGCGCCTGCTCGACGGTCAGCAATGGCGTGCTCTGCCGGTTCTCGTGCTCCTCGCGCAACCGCTGCTGCTCGACCCGCGTCGCCGCGCCCAGCTCCTCGGCGCGGTCCTCGTCCAGCAGCGCCGACACCACGCCCGCGACCCGCGACGCGTCCAGCACGTGCACCGTGGTCTGGTCGTACGCGGGCGCGATGCGCACCGCCGTGTGCTGGCGGGACGTCGTCGCGCCACCGATCAGCAGCGGCAGCTTCATCCCGCGCCGCTGCATCTCCGCCGCCACCGACACCATCTCGTCCAGCGACGGCGTGATCAGCCCGGACAGGCCGACCGCGTCCGCGCCCTCGGCGATCGCGGTGTCCAGGATCTTCGCCGCGGGCACCATCACGCCCAGGTCGACCACGTCGTAGTTGTTGCAGCCCAGCACCACGCCGACGATGTTCTTGCCGATGTCGTGCACGTCGCCCTTCACCGTGGCCAGCACGACCTTGCCGTTGCCGCGGGTGGAGCCGGAGGCTTCCTTCTCCGCGTCCATGTACGGCTCCAGGTGCGCCACCGCGCGCTTCATCACCCGCGCGCTCTTCACCACCTGCGGCAGGAACATCTTGCCCGCGCCGAACAGGTCGCCGACGACCTTCATGCCGTCCATCAACGGACCCTCGATCACGTCCAGCGGCCGCTTGGCCTCCAGCCGTGCCTCTTCGGTGTCCTCGATGATGAAGTCCACGATGCCGTGCACCAGCGCGTGCTCCAGCCGCTTGGCCACCGGGCCCTCGCGCCACGCCAGGTCGATCACCCGCTTGGTGCCCGAGCCCGCCACCGTCTCGGCGAACGACACCAGCCGGTCCGTGGCGTCCGGGCGGCGGTCGAACAGCACGTCCTCGACCAGCTCCAGCAGGTCCTTCGGGATGTCCTCGTAGACCGCGAGCTGACCGGCGTTGACGATGCCCATGTCCAGGCCCGCGCGCACACCGTGGTACAGGAACGACGAGTGCATCGCCTCGCGCACGGTGTCGTTGCCGCGGAACGAGAACGACAGGTTGGAGATGCCACCGCTGATCCGCACGCCCGGGCAGCGCTGCTTGATCAGCGGGATCGCTTCCAGGAACGCCTTGGCGTACCCGTTGTGCTCCGCGATGCCGGTCGCCACCGCCAGCACGTTCGGGTCGAAGATGATGTCCTCGGCCGGGAAGTCGGCCTTCTGCGTCAGCAGGTCGTACGCGCGACCGCAGATCTCGACCTTGCGCTCGGCGGTGTCGGCCTGGCCCAGCTCGTCGAACGCCATCACCACCACGCCCGCACCGAAGTCGCGGATGCGGCGGGCCTGGGCCAGGAACGGCTCCTCGCCCTCCTTCAGGCTGATCGAGTTGACCACACCCTTGCCCTGCACGCACTTCAGCCCGGCCTCCAGCACGCTCCACCGCGAGCTGTCGATCATGATCGGCACCCGGGCGATCTCCGGCTCGGTGGCGACCAGGTTGAGGAACGTGGTCATCGCCCGCTCGCTGTCGAGCAGGTCGGCGTCCATGTTCACGTCGAGCAGGTTCGCGCCGCCGCGCACCTGCTCCAGCGCGACGTCCACCGCCGCCTGGTAGTTGTCGCCCTCGATCAGCCGGCGGAACTTCGCCGATCCGGTCACGTTGGTGCGCTCGCCGATCATCACGAACCCGGTGTCCGCGCCGATCTCGAACGGCTCCAGACCGCTGAACCGGGTCCGCTCCGGCCTGCTCGCCACGGGCCGCGGCGCCATGTCCTTGACCGCCGTGGCGATCCGCGCGATGTGGTCGGGCGTCGTGCCGCAGCAGCCGCCCACGATGTTGACCACGCCGTCCTCGGCGAACTCGTGCAGCAGCGCGGCCGTCTCGTCCGGGGTCTGGTCGTAGCCGCCGAACGCGTTGGGCAGCCCGGCGTTGGGGTGGCTCGCGGTGTAGGTGCCCGCGAGCCGGGCCAGCTCGGCGACGTGCGGCCGCATCTCGGTCGCGCCCAGCGAGCAGTTCACGCCCACCACGAGCGGGTCGGCGTGCGCGACGGAGTTCCAGAACGCCTCGACGGTCTGTCCGGACAGCGTCCGCCCGCTCAGGTCCACGATGGTGACCGAGATCCACAACGGCAGGTGCGGCGCGACCTCGCGGGCCGCAGCGACGGCGGCCTTCGCGTTGAGCGTGTCGAAGATCGTCTCGATCAGCAGCAGGTCGACGCCGCCCTCGGCGAGCGCGCCGATCTGCTCCGCGTAGGAGTCCTTGACCTGGTCGAACGTGACCGTCCGGTACGCCGGGTCCTCGACTCGCGGCGACAGCGACAGGGTGACGTTGAGCGGGCCGACCGAACCCGCGACGAACCGGCCGCCCGCCTCGTCGGCGGCCTGGCGGGCGAGTTGGGCGCCGCGCAGGTTCATCTCGCGCACCAGCTCCTCCAGGCCGTAGTCGGCCTGGGCGATGCTCGTCGCGGTGAACGTGTTGGTGGTGGTGATGTCCGCGCCCGCGGCCAGGTAGCGGCGGTGCACGTCGAGGATGAGGTCCGGCCGGGTCAGGTTGAGCAGGTCCGGGTCACCGGTGACGTCGTGCGTGTGGTCGCCGAGCAGATCGCCGCGGTAGTCGGCCGGGGTGAGCGCGGCGGCTTGGAGCATGGTGCCCCAGGCGCCGTCCAGCACCGCGACCCGCTGGTCCAGCAGCTCTCGCAGGGCGTTTTCCGACACGCGGCCTCCCATCGTGGGAGGCGCCCTTGCGGATGTCTAACCCCACCGAGCGTGGCGGGCTCGTCACCCGTTGCAGCGCCTCTCGGTTGGAGGGTCAATCTTAGCCAAACCCGCTTTGGTGGGCGGATCCGCCCACTTGCTGGGACCGGGCTGCGCGTCCTCAGCGGGCGATGACGACCTCCAGCGTACGCGGGCCGTGCACGCCCTCGACCCGTTCCAGCTCGATGTCGCTGGTCGCGGAGGGTCCGCTGATCCAGGTCTGGGTGCGCACCCCGGCCAGCGCCGCCACCGCGTCCGGCACGCCCGCCACCACCTGGTCGGCCCGCACCACCACGAGGTGGTAGTCCGGCACCAGCGTGAGGGCGCGCGGTCCCTGGTCGGCGGCGTCGTGGTCGAGCACGATCGTGCCGGTCTCGGCGACGGCCACGTGGCAGGCGGTGACCACGGCGTCGACGCGTTCAAGGGTGTCGACGCCCACGGGCGTGCGGATGAGCCCGGCTTCACGGCCGGCGGGCTCAGCTCCACCGGCGTCCCCGCCCACGGTTTCGCGCGCATCCTCGCCGACGGTTTCGCGGCCCACGGTTTCGCGGCCCACGGTTTCGCGGGGGACGACGCGTGCTTCACGAGGGCCTTGGCCCAAGGCTCCGCGGGGGTCCCCGCCCAGGGGAACCCTGGATTCGATCCTACCGCCGGGGTCCGACAATTCCGGCTGGTCGGACCACGTGGAGGTCCACTCCGGCGGGAAGCCCGGCGCCACCACCACGAGCCGCGCGCCCCGGTCGCGCAGTGCGGCCGCGACCGCACCCGGCACCTCGTCCGCGGCCACGAGGCGGACCCGGGCGCGGTAGTCGCGCAGGCGTTCCGCGAACAGCTCCAGGTCACCGGGCCCCCGCGTGCCCGCCGCCCGGTACTCGCGCGGCACCGGCGCGGCCCCGCCAGGCCCCTTCGCCCGCCGCACCCTCGCCAAGACCTCGTCACGCGCGCTCATCGGGACTCCCACCAATCGCGGAACGTTTCCTTCGGCGGCTGCGGCAGGTCACGGGCCGTCGACCAGCCGGGCAGCGGCACGTGCCGGCTCGCCAGCCGCCCGAACCGGCCCAGGCGCACCAGCCGGCGCCACCGGCGCGCGTCCGACATCGCCCACGCCAGCGCGCGCATCGCCGTCGACTCCGGTGTGGTCTTCTTCGACTCGGTCACCCGTGCCCGCAGGTGCACCAGCATCGACGGGATGTCGATCGCCACCGGGCACACGTCGTAGCAGACACCGCACAACGACGACGCGAACGGCAGCGTGGGGTTGCGATCCACCCCCGTCAGCTGCGGCGACAGCACCGCGCCGATCGGGCCGGGGTACGTCGAGCCGTACGCGTGACCGCCGGTGCGCTCGTACACCGGGCACGAGTTCAGGCACGCCGAGCAGCGGATGCAGCGCAACGCCGCCCGGCCCTCCGGGTCGGCGAGGGTCGCCGTGCGGCCGTTGTCCACCAGCACCACGTGGCTGGTCTGGCCCTCGGTCGGCCCGGTCCACACCGACGTGTACGGGTTCATCCGCTCACCGGTGGAGGAGCGGGGGAGCAGCTGCAGGAACACCTCCAGGTCCTGCCACGTCGGTACCAGCTTCTCGATGCCCACCACGCTGATCAGCGTGCGCGGCAGGGTCAGGCACATCCGGCCGTTGCCCTCGGACTCGACCACCACCAGCGACCCCGTCTCGGCCACGCCGAAGTTCGCGCCCGAGATCGCCACGTCGACCGTCATGAACTTGTGCCGCAGGTGCTTGCGGGCCGCCTCGGCGAGCGCACGCGGGTCGTCGGTCAGCTCCGGGTCCACGCCGGGCATCTCGCGCCGGAACACGTCCCGGATCTCCTGCCGGTTGCGGTGGATCGCGGGCACCAGGATGTGGCTGGACTTGTCGTTGCCCAGCTGGACGATCAGCTCGGCGAGGTCGGTCTCCACCGCGTGCACGCCGATGTCGGCCAAGGCCTCGTTCAACCCGATCTCGACCGTGGCCATCGACTTGACCTTGATGACCTCGCGCGTGCCGGTCGCCCGCACCAGGTCGGTGACGATGCGGTTGGCCTCGTCGGCGTCCCGCGCCCAGTGCACGTGCGTGCCGCGGCTCGTCAACGCCTCCTCGAACCGCACCAGGTGGTCGTCCAGGTCGGCCAGCACCTCGTCCTTGATCGCCGCGCCCGCCGCGCGCAGCTGCGCCCAGTCCGGCAGCTCGCCGACGACGTTCGCGCGCTTGGCCCGGATCGTGGTGGTGGCCTTGGCGAGGTTGCGGCGCAGCTGGGCGTTGCCCAGGGCCTCGCGCGCGGCCTTGGGGAACGGCTCGCCGGTCAGGTTGCCGCCGCCGGCGGGCATGCCCAGGAACGTCATCGGGTGTGCTCCAGGACCTGCGCCAGGTGCAGCGGGCGGACGCCGCTGCGCAGCCTGCTCAGGCCGCCGCCGATGTGCATCAGGCACGACGAGTCGCCCGCGGTGAGCACGCCCGCTTTCGTGCTCAGCACGGCGCTCATCTTGTCGCCGAGCATGGCGGTGGAGGTGTCGGAGTTCTTCACCGCGAACGTGCCGCCGAAGCCGCAGCACGTCTCGGCGGACGGCAGCTCGACCAGGTCGATGCCCTCGACCGCCCGGAGCAGCCTCAGCGGCCGGTCCCCGACCTTCAGCACGCGCAGCGAGTGGCACGTCGGGTGGTAGGTGACCCGGTGCGGGAAGTACGCGCCGACGTCGGTGACGCCCAGGACTTCCACCAGGAACTCCGACAGCTCGTACGTGCGCCCGGCGGTGTCCGCGGCGGCCTCGGCCAGCTTCGCGTCACCGTGCTCGCGGGCGACGGCGGCGTGCTGGTGCCGCACCGATCCCGCGCACGACCCGGACGGCGCGACGATCACGTCGGCCCGCTCGAACGCCTCGACGTGGTTGCGGATCACCGGCAGCGCCTGGCCGGGGTAGCCGGTGTTGATGTGCATCTGCCCGCAGCAGGTCTGGTCGGGCGGCACGACCACCTCGTGGCCGAGGCGTTCCAGCAGCCGGACGGTGGCCTTGCCGACGTCCGGGAACAGCCCGTCGACCAGGCACGTGACGAACAGCGCGACTCTCACCGCGGTGAGTCTAGGCTCTGTGGTCTGACCACACCAGGCTGTGGTCAGACCACAGTCGCGTGCGGAGGTTCGCCTTGTCCGGGTATGGCGCGGTGCTGCGGCACGTCGAGTCGGAGCTGAGCGCGGGCAGGCTCGGCGTGGGGCAGCAGCTGCCCGCCGAGCGCAGGCTGGCCGAGGACCTCGGTGTCAGCCGCGCCACCGTGCGCGAGGCGATCCGGGTGTTGCAGGCGATGGGCGTGGTGCGCAGCGGCGTCGGCTCGGGGCCGGACGCGGGCACCACCGTCATCGCCGACCCGGCGGGCGGGCTCGGCGCGGCCCTGCGGCTGCACCTGGCCACCCGCAGGCTGCCCATGGCCGACCTGGTCGGCACCAGGGTGATGATCGAGAGCCACTCCGTGCGCGCCGCCGCGGTCGACCCCGACCACCCGGAACTGGCCCGTGCCGCGGACCTGCTGGCCCGGATGGACGCGCCGGACCTCGACGCGGACGCGTTCCACCAGCTCGACGCCGACTTCCACGTCGCGCTCACCGCGGCCGCGGGCAACGCGGTGAACACCGCGATCATGGCCGCGCTGCGCGACGCGATCCACCGCACCGTGCTGGACGCCGTGCAGGCGTTGCCCGACTGGCCGCGCACCGCCGTGCGACTGCGCCGCGAGCACCGGTCGATCCTGCGGGCCGTTCAGGCGGGTGACGGCGACCTGGCCGCCACGCGGGTCACCCGCCACGTCGAAGGTTTCCACCGCGAGTGGGAGCGCCACGCCATGCCGTGAGCGGGACGGGGCGCTCGTCACCACCGCGTGGCCCGGAACACCGGCTTGCCCGCCTTGAGCAGCGGTCAGTCAGGTCGGGTCGTAGTGGCGGATGTCCGCGGTGGTCGCCAATCGGGCGCGCATCGCTTCCAGCGTGGCCGGGCCGGCGCCGTGGGTCCGGGCCTGCACCAGGACGTTGCCCAGGGCGGTGGCCTCGACCGGACCGGCGGTGACCCGGCGGCCGGAGAGGTCGGCGGTCAGGCGGCACAGCAGGTCGTTGCGCGAGCCGCCGCCCACGACGTGGATCACGTCGACGTCCCGGCCCGTCACCTCGGCGGCCTGGTCCACGGTGCGCGCGTAGGCGACGGCCAGGGAGTCCAGCACGCAGCGCACGATCTCGGCGGGCGTGCGCAGCGGACCGGTCGCCGCCGCCGCGATCCTCCGAGGCATGTCGCCCGGTGCGATGAACGCCGGGTCGTCCACGTCGACGGTCGGGCCGCCCGCGGGGAGGGCCTCCGCCCGGGCCAACAGGTCCGCCGGGTCCAGGTTCCCCCACTCGCGCAGCGACTCCTGGAACAGCCACAACCCGCCCACGTTGCGCAGGAACCTGGTCCGCCCGTCCACGCCGCCCTCGTTGGTGAAGTTGAGCTCGCGGGCGCGCGGGGTCAGCACCGGCTCCGGCAGCTCGACACCCGCCAACGACCACGTACCGCTGGACACGTAGGCGAAGCGCGACCCGTCTGCGGGCAACGCGACCACCGCCGACGCGGTGTCGTGCGACCCGACCGACGTGACCGGCGTCGTGCCCGGCAGCCCGGTCGCCCGCGCCACCTCCGGCCGCAACGACCCGCGCACCTCGCCCGGTTCCTGCAACGGTGGGAACGGCACGCCGGCGGCCAACTCCGGCGCCCACGTCCGCGTCCGCACGTCCAGCAGACCCGTGGTGGACGCGTTCGTGATCTCCGTCCGCAGCTCGCCGGTCAACCAGTACGCCAGCAGGTCCGGCAGCAGCACGACGTGCGCCACCTCGGCCCACCGCGGGGACGTCCGCTCCGCCTCCAGCTGGTACAGCGTGGTGAACGGCAGGAACTGCAGGCCGTTGATCGCGTACAACGCCTCGGGCGGCACCCGCGCGTGCACCCGCTCCACCGCCTCGGCGGTGCGTCCGTCCCGGTAGGACACGGGTTCGGCGAGCAGCGCCCCGTCCTCGCCGAGCAGCCCGTAGTCCACGGCCCACGTGTCGATGCCGATGGACACCACCTCGGGGAACCCGGAGGCCAGCGCCCGCAGCCCGACCACCACCTCCCGGTACAGCCCGGTGAAGTCCCACCGCAGGTGCCCGTCGCGCGTCACCACGCCGTTGGGGAACCGGTGCACCACGTGCAGGGTGGTCCGGCCGCCGGCCACCACGCCGGCCACGACCCGCCCGCCCGAGGCGCCGATGTCGATGGCTCCGAAAACCCCGTTGAGGGACGACATGGGCGGCTCCACAGGCTTGAATCGTTTCAAACCCCCGCAGTCAATCGCCCCGCGCCCTCGGCTGTCAAGGAGGTGGAGAAACCCGGTCCCCGGGAGGACCGGGGACCGGGCACCGTCCGCACCGCCGGCTCGTTCGCGCCCCCACGACACGTCCGAGCCGCACCGGTGCGGCACAGCTGAGCACCACGTCCTTCACCACGCGCTCGCCGGTCGTGGTCGACAGCAGGGGTCGCTCCCGGTCGTCCCGGGAGCAGGCGCCTGGACGGGGACCGGGAACGTCCCCGCCAGGTGGACCGCCACGACGACCTGCGTCAGCCGCGGCGGCCGCCCGAACGGCAACACCACCCCCGGGTCGACACGTCAGTCGCCCAGCGGGTTGAGCAGGTCCGCCTTGCCCTCGAACGCGAACAGCAGCAGGTCCGTCATCCGGAACGTCTGGGCGTCCGGACCGAACGCCGGTCGCCACGACGGCTCGCGGACGATCGACGTGCGGCTGCCCTCGATGGCGCGGTGGAACACCTCGGCCACGATCCGGCCGCCCACCGGCCCGAGCCGGCCGTTGCCGAACTCCGCCTCACGCAGCACGTAGAGCCACAACGGGGTCGAGGCGGTCACCTCGGCCTTCTGCGCGTCGGTCAGCGAGTCCAACGTGGCGCCCTGGTTGCCGACCAGGACCTGCTCGCCGGTCAACGGCGGCACGCCCAGGAACTCCGCCATCTGCTGCCCACTGGCCAGCCGGACCATGTTCGCCCGGGTCAGGTTGCGGAACGCCAGGTTGCGCTCGATCTCGGGGAACGTGGTGCCGCGCCCGTCGAACGTGCCCGCCGGCAGCTGGGTCAGCGGGTTGACCAACAGGCTGTCGAGCCGCTTGGTGAGGTTGCCGCCGTCGGTCGGCGGCGCCAGGTCCGGCCGGTCGGCCTCGGTGAAGTCGAACAGCCTGCGGAAGTCGGCGATCCAGTTGGTGGGCAGCGTGTCGACCGTGCCCGAGTTGGGGTTGTCCAGGTCGGGCAGCTCCGCCCCCGGGTCGAAGTTGCCGGAGGTGCCGGTGAAGACGAACAACAGGAACAGGGAGGCGGTGCGGCCCGGGATGGTCGAGTTGAACACCCGGTTCCACTCGTAGGTGTCCCGGATCATGCTGTGGCCCAACCGGTACGCCGCCACCGAGAACTCCAGCGGCATGGTCGGTTGGAGCCCGTGCGGCGACCTGCCCCGGCCCGGCGCCTCGAAGAACCGCCGACCGTTGGTGAACACGTCGTCCACGATCGCCGGGTCCACGATCCGCGGCAGGAAGTCGGTGCGCAGCATCCACTGGTAGTGGCGCACCACCTGCTCGCGTGCCGCGGTGAACAGCCGCCGCCCGGTCAGAC
This sequence comes from Actinosynnema sp. NPDC050801, assembly GCF_040673975.1. Classification (NCBI taxonomy): domain Bacteria; kingdom Bacillati; phylum Actinomycetota; class Actinomycetes; order Pseudonocardiales; family Pseudonocardiaceae; genus Actinosynnema; species Actinosynnema sp. NPDC050801. The sequence goes on from NZ_JBFAQZ010000005.1 coordinate 44,918, forward strand.
CGCGCAGCGCCAGCTCGTCCACAACCCGGTTGTGGAACCTGATGAACGCCAGGTGGGTCTGGGCGACAGCCAGGTTCTCGTCGTTGCGGGTGTCCGGGATCAACGGTCGGCGCCGGTCGGCGCCGGTCATGCCCGCCGCGCCGAACCGCGGCAGGTCGAACCCCTCCAGCGCGACGTTGACCCGTTCGTCCGGGAACGGCGCCGGCGAGGTGGTGCCGACCTTGAGCTTCACGCCGTCCGCGGCGTAGAAGATCCGGTCGTTGCGGTCACCGGGACCGCGTCCGTACACCGAGTCGAGGTCCAGGGCGGGTGAGCGGCCTTGCACCAGCTCGTCGAGGTTGACGTCCTCGCCGAGCTGCGACTCGGTGCGGTCCATGGTCAGGTCGTGGTCGACGAACTGGCCGAGGTAGGTGAAGCCCGCCGGGATCGGCGGGTCCGCGGAGTCCGACTGCGGCACGTTGGCGGTCATGGCGGTGGCCAGGGCGATCCTGGTCCCCTCGTCCAGCGGGGTCCCCTCCGGCCCCAGCCGGGAGAACCGGAACCGGCGCAACTCCTCCACCGTGAGCGGCCGGCGGGTCGTCGCCTCGCCGTCGCGGTCGAACTCGAGCACGCCCTCGCCGACGACGAAGAAGCTGTTCGTACCGTGCTGCTTCATAGACCCCCCCCAGGTCTGAGTTCCCCGGATCACCGGGCAGGACGAGCGCACCCCCTGTGGTCGCCCTGTACTACACAGGTACCAGGACTTGTCGATCAGATACACGGAGCATTCCGCTGGGCCGGTTGCGCTAGTCCAAGTGGGTGGGCAAGGTCCAGGTCAGCGGTGGTCCTGAGAGAACCTGTGAATTTCGGCTGAAGATCGTCCTGCCGTGGCCGGACAGGCGCTCGACGGGAAAGCGCGCGCGGGACGCGGACGCGACCTCCTAGGGTGACGGCGTGTTCCCCGACTTCCACCGCGCGCCCAACATCGCCGACCACCCCGACCTCTACGAGCGGGAGAACGAGGCGATCGACCCCGACGAGGTGCTGTGGCGCGCGCTGCGCGAGCGGGCCGACTGGGCCGGTCGCACGGTGCTCGACCTCGGCTGCGGCACGGGGTTCTGGCTGCCCCGCTACGCGGTCGACGCGGCGGCGGTGATCGGCGTCGAGCCGGACCCGGACCTGCTGGCCAGGGCGGGGGAGCGGGGAACCGTGCGGCACGGTTCGGCCGAGCACATCCCGTTGCCGGACGCGAGCGTGGACGTGGTGCACGCCCGGTTCGCGTACTTCTTCCCGCCGGGCTGCGAACCCGGCCTCGCCGAGGTGCGGCGGGTGCTGCGGCCCGGCGGTGCGCTGGTCGTGATCGACAACGACGGGCGGCACGGCGAGTTCGCCGACCTGCTCGCCGCCTCACCGTGGGCGTCGGCCCAGGGCACCGCCGACACGACCGACGCGTGGTGGCGGGAACAGGGCGCCGAGCGCACCGAGGTGATGTCGGCCTGGCGCTGCCGTGACGCGGCCGAGCTGGAATCCGTGCTGCGCATCGAGTTCCCGCCCGACGTGGTGGACGGGTGGGTCCACGCCAATCCCGGTCGGCGCGAGTTGAGCTACGGCTACGTCCTGTTCACCGTCACCTCCCCCTCCAACCGGAGGTTCTCCCGTCTTCGACCCGACACACCGTCGACGACCTGACCGGTCACCGCGTGCGGACGTCCTTCCAGCAGGACCGCTGCTCCTGCCAACTCGGTGTCCGCTGCCCGGGGTGAACCGCGTGCGGCCGGTGGCCGGGGCAGTGAAAGCGACGGGACTGCGATGGCGCGGCGGGGGTCCAGCGGGATTGTGCCCCTCCGTGCCGGCCGGTGCGGTGGAGTCGCTGCAACGGGTTCTCGGCGTCGGTGGACAGCGGTCGGAGTTCAGGCCGCGGTGATGGTCCACTGGAGGTTGGTGCTGGACTGTGGCGCCCAGAGCTTGACCTGCGAGTCGGCGGTGGTGTTCCCGCCGCTGTCCAGGCAGGTGCCGGTGCCGCGGTTGATGACCTGGTAGCGGCCGTTGCCCATGCTGTTGAGCCGCCATTGCTGGTTGTTGCCGCCGTTCCAGGGTGCCTGCTTGGCGATGGCCCCGTTGGTGGCGTCGCCCCAGCTGTCCGCGACCATGCCGTTGGTGCGGTTGACCAGGCGGTAGTAGCCGCTGCCGGCGTCGACCAGTTGCCACTGGAGGTTGTAGCTGCTGCCGGGGTTCCACTGCTTGAGCGGTGAGCCGGACGCGACGTTGCCGCCGCTGTCCAGGACCAGCCCGGTGGCGACGTTCGTGATCCTGGCCCACCCGGTGGGGATGGTCCCACCGGTGCCGCCACCCGGGGTGGGGATGGTCCCGGAGAAGGTCAGCTTCAGCACGTACGCGGGTGCGCTGTACGGCGCGTTCGACGGCATGGTGATGCGCAGGCCCGAGCCGTCCTGCGTTCGGCTGGGCAGGTTGACGTAGGTACCGGCGGTCGAGCCGAGCAGCTGTACCGAGGTGAGGGTGCCCAGGTTGATCCGGTTCGAGTTCAGGGTGGTGATGTTCAGGGTGCCAGTGGGCCAGCCGAGGACGGTGGCGTACAGGACGCGGTTGTCCTTGCTCCGCGTGAACCGGATGTCGGTGTTCGTGCCGACCTTCGGCGCGACGAACGAGCCGCCGCCCATCTTGGTCGGACCCTCGCCGTAGACCGCCCACGCCCGGGTGGAATAGATCGACTCACCGTTGCGGTTCAGGTAGGTCCCGAAGTCGTTCAGCACGTTGCGCTGCGCTTGCGGGATCTCCCCTTCGGCGGTCGGGGCGACGTTGAGCATCATGTTGCCGTTCTTGCTGACCCGGTCGATGAGTTGGTGGATCATCTGCTGAGACGAGTAGTAGCCGATCCCCTTGGTGTAGCTCCAAGTGCCGGAGGCGATCGACTCGTCGGTCTGCCAGTACGGGTGCACCAGATCCGCCGGGCCGCCGCGCTCGTAGTCCTCGACCGCACTGGCGTTGTGGAAGCCCCGGTCGAAGTGCTTGTAGGTGGTGACGACGTCCTTGCCCCACTCCAGGCCCTTGTTGAAGTAGTAGGCCAGGAAGTTCAGGCGCTGCTGCTCGGCGACCGCGCACGGGCCCGGGTCACCGTGGCAGTAACCGGGGCTGTCGAGGGCGAAGTCGTGGTAGATGACGTCCGGCTGGGCTTGGTCGATGACTTCCTTGAGCTTGTCGAACCAGAGTTGGTCCTCTTGGGCTCGGGAAAGCTGGCCGTAGAGCTTCTTCAGGCTCGGGTCGGACTGTTGCGGCACGAACCGGAAGAACCCGTTGTGGTTGAACGAGTGGTGCATGGATACGAACAGCTTCATGTTCTGCCCGCGCACCGCGTCCGCGAAGAGCTTCAGCAGGTCCAGTCGTGGGCCGCGATCGACCGAGTTCCACTCGTTGACCTGGCTGTCCCACATCGAGTAGCCGTCGTGGTGCTCGGCGACGGGCCCACTGATCCGCGCGCCCGCGTTCTTGAACAGCTGGACCCACTCGTTCGGGTCGAACTTGCCGCCTTGCGACTTGAGCACCGGCCGGAACTGCACGCGGTTGCCGGCTTTGTCGACGCCGCCGTCGATGAACTTGTCGTACCCCCACTGCGTGCGGGGGTCGCCGTAGGTCGCCTTGTGGTGGTTGTTGATGCCGGTGCCGTCGTTGTACATCTCGCGGCCGTACCACTCGTACCCGTACTCGGGGGTGGTGAACGCCCCCCAGTGCCAGTAGATGCCGAACTTGGCGTCCTGGAACCACTCCGGGGCTGCCGGGTGTTGGTCGACCGACTCCCACGTCGGTGTGTAGCTGGACGGGCCGTCCGCAGCCCAGCCGGCACCGGCGGGCAACAGACCGGCAGCCGCGGCACCACTCACGCTGAGCAGACCCAACATCTTCCTGCGGTCGAAACTGGACATGACAGGGGAGACCTCCTTCGGTCCGAAGGTCCGCGTCCGACTCAAAGTGCTCCGCGTCCGTCCCGTCCGCATCCACGGCGGGACCGGTTCTGTGGCAGCGGTCCACCTTGACCAACCGAACACAGACATCAGATGTATGTGTAGAGGAAGTCTGCTGTTGAGTCCAGTATCCAGCCAGATGGCCCAATCTTGCTGGGCAAACGTCCGTATATGTCTGCGGTCTTCGCGCTGAAGGTTGACTGAGGTCCGATGTCTGGCGATACGGTCGACGTATGTCGCCGACCGACGCGGCGATCGCGCATCCGGGCGCGAGGGTGACCTGTCGGTTCGAACAGGGCTGAGCGGCGGTGCCCGAGCGCCGGGTCGCGGAGGGCGGCCGGCGCTCGGCGTTCCGCTGGGTGTTGGGGGTCCGTCCAGCGGAACAGGCCCTGGAACCCTCCGGTACGACGAGGGCCGAGCGGCGCGGTGGAGCTCCACAGGTGCCGCCGGAAGAACCGGTCTCCGGCGGGCTCGGGGGAGTCGGGTTCCGGATCAACCGGCGTCGGCTCGACGTCGCCCCTTGACCGCGCCCCTGGGGCACGGACTAGACATGGCGGCACATCGTGGTGAGGGGGGAGTAAGTGATCGACTACGCGAAGCACAGCCGGTTCAGTGACCCGGGGCCGTCGGCCGGGTGGTTGGACGGCGTGGGGCCGGACCTGGCGGAGTTGCGGCGGGCCGCGTCCGGGTTGGTGTTCCACTTCTGGGGCAACGGGGACATCACCGGCCACGGGTTCCCGGCGGAACGGTTGGCGGAGGTGGGCCTGCGGTACGCGGCGGACATGTTCGCCCGGCTGCACGAGCTCAACCCCGCGCCGTTGGGCGACGGGCGCGCGCCGACCGAGCGGATCGTGGGTTGCTGCCGGGACTTCACGCTGCTGTTCGTGTCGATGGCGCGCCACCACGGCATCCCGGCGCGGTCACGGGTCGGGTTCGCCGGCTACCTCGCGCCCGGCTGGTACCTGGACCACGTGGTGGCCGAGGTGTGGGACGGGCGGCGGTGGCGGCTGGTCGACCCGCAGTTCGCCGAGGGCGAGGTCGACCTCATGGACGTGCCGCGTGAGGCGTTCCTGGTGGGCGCGGACGCGTGGCGGGCGTGCCGTTCGGGCGAGGTCGACCCCGAGCGGTTCGCGGTGTCACCCGAGCTGACCATCCCCGGCACGCGTGGCCTGACCCAGGTGCGGCACGACCTCGTGCAGGACCTGGCGTCGTTGAACAAGCACGAGATGATCCTCTGGGACCTGTGGGGCACGCTGAGCGACGCGCCGGAGCTGTCCGAAGAGGACGTCGTGGCCGCCGACGAGCTCGCGGCGCTGCTGCGCGACCCCGACGTCGACGTGCGCGCGGCCTTCGACGTCGACGCCTACCGCGTGTCGCCGGTGATCACCTCGCACGACCAGGTCACTCAGTCGCCGGTGGAGGTCGTGCTGCGCTGAGTCGCGTTCCGTGCCGTGGACGGGCTGAGCCGGGTCATCACGGCCAGGTAGGAGGTGGGGAACAACCGGGCCAGGATGTCGGGCGCGACGGCGGTCCACGCGATCAGCACCCGGCCCTTGCGCTTCTCCACGCCGGCCAGGATCCGCTCGGCGGCCTTGTCGGCGGGGTAGGTCAGCAGCTTGGCGAAGCTCTCCTTGCCCTGCGCCGCCTCTGCCTCGCTCACCCCGGACGCCACCCGGGCGGTCTCCGCGATCCTGGTGCGGATGCCGCCCGGGTGCACGCACGTCACGCCGACGCCCCGGTCGGCCAGCTCGTGGCGCAGCGCCTCGGTGAACCCGCGCAGGGCGAACTTGCTGGCCGAGTACGCGGTCTGGCCGGGCGGCCCGATGAGCCCGAACAGGCTCGACACGTTGACCACGTGGCTGCCCGGCGACTCCAGCAGCGTCGGCAGCAGCAGCCGGGTCAACGCGACCGGCGCCCGGAAGTTGACGTCCATGACCCAGTCGAACTCCTCGGCGTTCACCTGGTCGAACGTGCCGCCCAGGGCGACGCCCGCGTTGTTCACCAGCAGGGTGATGCGGGGGTTCGCGGCCAGCACGCGGGCCGCGAGGCCGTCCAGACCGGCGATGTCGGACAGGTCGGCCACGTGCGTCTCGACCCGCGCGCCGCGGATCCTCGCCGCCACCGCCGCCAGCCGGTCGGCGTCCCGGTCGATCAGCACCAGGTCGCTGCCGCGTCGCGCCAGCTTGTAGGCGAGTTGCTCGCCCATGCCGCCGGCCGCGCCGGTGACCACCGCCGTGCCGCCCGCGAACCGGTAGCGCGAGAGCTGGGACATGCGGCCTCCTCAGGACGTCGGTCCCACCAGTCTGGTCCGGCCCGCACCTCGGAGCTTGACTTCACACGACAGAGATTTGACCCGGCACGACATCAGCGACCCGGGACGACAGCGGTGACCCGGCACGACATCAGGCACCGCGTCGGACGGCGCTCGGCGTGACGCCCCACCACCGGCGGCAGCAGCGGCTGAGCGCGGACTGCTCCGACAACCCGAGCAGGCCGGCCACCTGGCTCATCGGCATGTCGGTGGTGGTCAGGTACCGCTTCGCCGCCTCACGCCGCACCTCGTCCAGCACCGCGGCGAACGTGGTGCCCTCCGCGGCCAACCGGCGCTGCACCGTGCGCGGGTGCAGGTCGACCAACCTGGCCACCCCGCCGATCTCGGGCGGGAACGTCCCCAGCGACCGGGTCAGCACGGCGCGCACCCGTGCCGTCATGGACGCGCCCTCGCCCGCCGCCTGCTCCGCCAGGAACGCCAGCGCCAACCGCCACACCCGCTCGTCACCACCGGCCAACGGCTGGTGCACCAGGGCGCGCGGCATCCGCAGCACCGGCGCGTCCTGTCCGGTGTGGACGGCCGCGCCGAAGAACTCCTCGTACACCGCCGGAGGTGCGACCGGCGTGTACGGCAGCTCCACGCTGCGCAACCCGTACGGGCCGCCCAGCAGGTAGGTGATCGACCGGTGCAGGAAGCCGAGGCCCAGGTCGATCGCCTGCACCGAGATCGGCAGACCCGGCGGCAGGCCGTAGTGCAGCGCGGCGAGGTCCGGCGCGCCGTACGGGTCGTCGACCAGCGACAGGCTCAACGACCGGGCGTGCACGAACAGGTAGCGCGAGGTGCACTCCAGCGCGTCGGCCACGGTCGGCGAGTTCTGGATCGCCAGCGCCAGCGGCCCGAGCATGCCGAAGTCCTGCCGCGCGGCCACCCGCAGCCCGAGGTCCGGGCAGCGCAACCCCTCGGCGGCGAGCTCCAGCACGGCCGCCATCACCCGGTCGGACACCAGCAGGTCGTCCACGTCGAGCGCGGCCACCGGCAGGCCGGCCGCGCGGGCGTAGTCCTCGGCCCGGCCGCCCAGCTCGGCCACGGTCGCCCGGAACCCGCGCAACCCCGCCGACCGGACCACCGACATGTCGTACAGGGTCAAATACTTGTCGTCCCCAGTCAAGAAGCGCGCCGGCGCCTCCACCACACTGGAGCCATGACCACTCCCGAGCACCTCGACGTCGTGATCGTGGGCGCCGGACTGTCCGGTGTCGGCGCGGCCTACCGGCTGCGCACCGAGTGCCCCGGCAAGTCCGTCGCGATCATCGAGGCACGCGACGCCATGGGCGGGACGTGGGACCTCTTCCGGTACCCCGGCATCCGGTCGGACTCGGACATGTTCACCCTCGGCTACCCGTTCAAGCCGTGGCGCGAGGCGAAGTCGATCGCCGACGGGCCGTCGATCCTGAGCTACATCCGGGACACCGCCGCGGAGTTCGGCATCGACCGGCTGGTGCGCTACCGGACGAAGGTGCTGGCCGCCGACTTCTCCACCGAGACCGCGCGCTGGACGTTGACGATCAGCCGCCGCGACGAGGCGGGTGCGGTCACCGAGAGCACGATCACCTGCGACTTCCTGTACTCCTGCACCGGTTACTACGACTACGACCAGGGGCACGACCCGGTGTTCCCCGGTGTCGAGTCCTTCCGCGGGCAGGTCGTGCGACCGCAGTTCTGGCCCGAGGACCTCGACTACGCGGGCAAGCGCGTGGTGGTGATCGGCAGCGGCGCGACCGCCGTGACGCTGGTGCCCTCGATGGCCGAGACCGCCGGGCACGTGACCATGCTCCAGCGCTCGCCGACCTGGATCGGCGTGGTGCCCGGCCGCGACAAGCTCGCCGACAAGACCCGCGAACTGCTGCCCGCGGGCATCGCGCACCGGCTGATCCGGACCAAGAACATCCTGTTCGGGCTGGCGTTCTACCAGTTCTGCCGGCGCTGGCCGAGGGTTGCCCGCAAGGTGCTCACCGGGTTGTCGGCCAAGGCGCTCAAGGACGAGCGACTGGTCCGCGAGCACTTCACGCCCACCTACGACCCGTGGGACCAGCGGCTGTGCGCGATCCCGGACGCCGACCTGTTCCGGTCGATCGGGTCCGGCCGCGCGTCGGTCGTCACCGACCACATCGACACGTTCACGCCCGACGGGGTGCGGTTGAAGTCCGGGCGGGTGCTGGAGGCCGACGTCGTGGTCACCGCGACCGGTCTGCGACTGCTCGCGTTCGGCGGGATCACGCCGAGCGTGGACGGGCGGCCGGTCGGGCTGCCCGAGCAGTTCATCTGGCGCGGCGCGATGATCACCGGGCTGCCGAACTTCGCGGTGTGCGTCGGCTACACCAACGCGTCCTGGACGCTGCGGGCCGACCTGACCTCGCGCCTGGTGTGCCGGGTGGTCAACCACATGGACAAGCGCGGTTACGCCGCCGTCGTCCCCACGCCGGACCGCGAGCTGGCCCGCCGTCCGCTGCTGGACCTCGCCTCCGGCTACATCCAGCGGGCCATCGACGCGTTCCCGCGCCAGGGTGACCGCGGTCCGTGGCGCGTGCGGCAGAACTACGTGCTCGACGCGGTGTCCACACTGCGCGGCGACCTGAACCGGCAGCTCGTCGGTACGCCGAGGACGGCCGTGCGGCGACCCGTGCCGCGGTCGGTGCCGGCGGGCCAAGGCCGCTAGAGGTCAGAGCCGCTGGAGGCCAGAGGCGGCAGGGGGCAGAGCCGGTAGGGGTCAGGCCCGGTAGCGCAGGCCGTCCATCACCAGGTCGAGCGTGCCGGGCCTCGGTCCGATCTCACCTGCCGCCATCGCGATCCCGCCGAGGGTGGCCAGCAGGTCCAGCGGGATCACGTCCGTGCGGTCGATGGCCTTCAGCAGCAGGTCGGCGGTCTCCACGAGCCGCGCCAGGCTCTCCCCGTACGGGTCGCCGCCGCTCGCGATCACCGCGCTCAGCGCGTCCGCCAGACCCCGTTTCGCGGCCATGTAGTCCGTGAACCGGTCCATCCACGCCCTGGTCGCCTCGTACGGCGGCAGTGTGCGCAGCAGTTCGGGCGCGGAGTCGCAGAGCTTGGCCAGCTCGGTCCGGTACACCGCTTCCACCAGCGCCTCGCGGGTGGGGAAGTGGCGGTAGAGCGTGCCGATGCCGACGCCCGCTCGCTTGGCGATGGACTCCAACGTCACGTCCGCGCCCTCGGTGGTGAACGCCTCCAGCGCCGTCTCGATCAGGCGGTCGCGGTTGCGCTGGGCGTCCGCGCGCAGCGGGCGGGACACGGGGCCTCCATGCGGGTGTGACACAGGTCTCCATGCTAACCGGAGGAACCTCCGGTTACTGTCGAACGTAACGGAGGAACCTCCGCTTCAGTGTACGACAGGGGAGAGACATGACCGAGCACATCACCACGCCGTTCGACGCCGGGTCCACCGCGGCGGAGGTCGTGGCGGGCATCGACCTGACCGGCCGGCGCACCGTGGTCACGGGCGGCGCGTCGGGCATCGGCGTCGAGACGGCGCGGGCGCTGGCGTCGGCGGGCGCCGAGGTCACCCTGGCCGTCCGCGACACCGCGGCCGGGCAGCGGGTGGCCGACGACATCGGCGGCGACGTCCGGGTCGCGCGGCTCGACCTGGCCGACCAGGCCTCCGTGGCGGCGTTCGTGGCCGCTTGGGACGGCCCGCTGCACGTCCTGGTCAACAACGCGGGCGTGATGGCCACGCCGGAGACCCGCACGCCGGAGGGCTGGGAACTCCAGTTCGCGACCAACCACCTGGGCCACTTCGCGCTCACGGCGGGCCTGCACCGGTTCCTGGCCGTCGAGGGTGCGCGGGTGGTCTCGGTGAGTTCCGCCGCGCACCTGATGTCGCCGGTCGTCTTCGACGACATCCACTTCGCCGACCGGCCCTACGACCCGTGGGCCGCGTACGGCCAGTCGAAGACCGCGAACGTGCTGTTCGCCGTGGCGGCGACCAAGCGCTGGGCGGCCGACGGGATCACCGTGAACGCCCTCATGCCCGGCGGGATCATGACCAACCTCCAGCGCCACGTCGACCCGGACGCCATGCAGGCGATGATCAGCCGGGCGGGCGCCGACGGGTTCACGCTGAAGACGCCCGAGCAGGGCGCGGCCACCTCGGTGCTGGTGGCGACGTCACCGCTGCTGGAGGGCGTCGGCGGGCGGTACTTCGAGGACTGCAACGAGGCCGTCGCGAACGACGGCAACATGGTCAGCGGTGTCGCCGACTACGCGCTCGACCCGGCGGCGGCGGACCGTTTGTGGCAGGTCAGCGAGCAGACCCTGGCCCGCTGAGCCTGGCCGCCACCAGGTCGACCGCGGGGCGGTAGGCGCGGACCTGGTCCGGCGACCAGTCGCCGGTGGCCCGGTCCTGCGTGACGATCCGGTAGATCAACGCCCGGAGCAGCACCTGGTCCCAGCCCGGCAGGTGCGCCCACCGGTCGACCAGCTCCGCCGGCGCGCCGTACCAGCACAGGCAGTCCGCCACCGCGACCGCCGCCGCCCACGAGGCGGGCCGCCAGTACGGCGGCCAGTCGATCACCGCGGGCGGCAGGCCGGCGGCGAACAGCACGTTGCCCGGCAGGTCGCCGTGCACCACCTGGGCGGGCAGGTCCACCGGGCGGCGGGCCGCGACGAGCGGCTCCAGCAGCCGCGCGGCCGCCGGGCTCGCGTCGAGGGGCCGTTCCTCCCAGGCGACCCGGTCGCCGACCGACCACGGGTCGTCGCGCAGGTCCAGGTACGCGGGCCGGGGCACGTCGCGCACGGCGGCGTGGAACGCGATCCCGGCCCGCAGCACGTCGTCCGGCCGCCCGACGTCCGGCTCACCGGCCACGAACCGGCACGCCTCCCACCCGTCGGCCACCCAGTCGCCGGTGGCGGACCGCACGGGCGGGGCGACCCGGAACGCGGTCGACGGCGGCAGCGCGGCGAGCACGTCGGACCGCCACCGCGTCTCGGGCTCGAAGTCGACCGGCTTGAGGACCAGCCCGCCGGCCCGCCACGTCCCGCCCCGGCCGCCGGGCAGCGCGACCGGCTCGGCCGTGACGCCGAACGCGGCGAGCACGGCGCGCGGTGGTCGGGGCACGGCCGGATCGTAGGCAAACCTCGGCGCGGAACGCGGCGCCCTTTTCCGCCGGTCCTCCTGTGGCGGCTCGGTGTGGCCCGGTCAGGGGAGCTCGACGCCGGTGATCTCCGCACAGGCGGCGAGCAGGCGGTCCTGCACGTCCACGTCGTAGGCGGCCGGGTTGGCGCGCAGTTCTTCGCGCCACTTGAAGTAGCGGCCGGTGGCGGTGGCGGCGGGTTCGTCGCTCGTGGCCAGCCACACCGGGGTGTCCGCGCCCTTCGGCAGCTCGTCGGTGGCGTTCGGACCGCCCATCCTGGTCTTGATCCAGCCCGGGTCGACCGTGTTGCTCGACACGTCCGGCCACCGGCGGGCCACCGCGAAGGCCAGCACCACGTCCAGCAGCTTGGAGTCGGAGTACGCCTGCATGCCGTTCCACGGGCCGCGCTCGTGCTGGAGGTCGTCGAGGTCGGCCACGCCCTGCGACTCCAGCCCGGAGGTCAGGTAGACCAGCCGTCGCGGGCGGGGCATCAGGGCCGTGAGCAGGTACGGCGCGAGCACGTTGACCTGGAACAGCAGTTCCAGGCCGTCCTCGGTGACGGTGCGCTCCGGCAGACCGCCGCCGAGCCCGGCGTTGTGGATCACCACCTCGAAGGCCCCGGCGGCCGCCGCCAACTCCCTGGTCTGGGCCAGCGAGGCGAGGTCGCCGACCACCACGCCGTCCGCGCCGGGCACGGCGGCCAGCGCCTCCCCGGCCCGTGCGGCGTTGCGCGCGTGCAGCACCACCCGGTGCCCGAGCGACACCAGCGTTGCCGCCGTCTCCCGACCGATACCGTCCGCCGACCCCGTGACCAGAACGCTCGTCATGCGCGGCAGCGTACCGTGGGAGCGCTCCCAGTCCGTCTGCTCGACCCCGTCTGCTCGGCCGGCCTGCTCGACCCCGTCTGCTTGCCCCGGTCTGCTCGGCCTGTCCGCTCAGCCGATGACCTGCCACCGGGCGAGCTGCCCGGCCGGCCAGCCCGTGTTGCCGCTGAACCGCAGCCGCACGTGCCGCGCGCCCAGCCCGGCAGGCAGGGTGATGGTGACCGCGTTGCCGGTCGCCGGGTCGAACACGTACCCGGTCGCGCCGACCACTGCGCTGAACGTCGAACCGTCCACACCCGCCTCCACCGAGATGGTCTGGGTGCGGCGGCCCCACGCCGGGTTCGGCGGCAGGCTCAGCACCATCCGCCGCGGCGCGGCCACCGCGCCCAGGTCGACCCCGATCCACTGCGGGAACGCGTTGTTCGCGCTCTCCCAGTAGCTGTGCGGATCCGGGTCGACGGCGAGGTGGCTGCCGTAGTGCTGGGTCTGGCTGCTCTGCGTGGTCGGCCTGCCCGCCGCCAGGTCGCGTTCGACGGGTGGCGTGTCGGTCGGCATCGGCTTGGTCGGGCGCACCGCCGTCAACGCGAGCGTGCCCTTCAACATCCGGCCGCCGTCGCCGGTGAGCCGCAGGTAGTAGTCCGAGGAGCAGCGCGTGCCGTCCTCGTCCAGCGCCAGGAAGCCGGAGCCGACCGGGATGCCCGCCTGCGTCTCGGGCGTCTTGGCGATCTGGTTGGCCTCGTTGTACTCGTCGAACATCGAGATGTAGATGCCCTGCGCGCCCAGGCGGACCACGTTATAGAACTGCCGCCACATGAAGTCGCCGTGCGCCCGGTGCCGCCGCGACAGGTCGCCGGGCAGCACGCACGGCTGGTAGTCGATGCCGAGTCGGGTGCACTCGGCCTGGTCGGGCGAGTTGACGTTCGCGTAGAAGTGGTCGGCGTCGGCCACGGTGCCGATCCGGCCGACCATCCACGGCGAGATCATGTGGAAGCTGCGGTAGACGCCGCCGAACCCCGGCCGCGAGTCCTCGACCTCGCGCCGCCAGTGCGTGGGCACACCGCCGATCAGGTACACGCCCTGGCCCTTGAACCAGTCGACGACGTCCTGGCACTGCTGCGGGGTGAACGGGCGGCCGGGGTCGTTGAAGCCGAAGCCCCAGATGCACACGACCGGCTTGCCGTTCTGGCGCGCGTACATGGGTGACGAGGTGTACGCGCGCATCTTGTCCGTCCAGTCGGCCTTGATCTCCGACTGGAAGTTCGTCCAGTTCGTCACGTCGTACATGAGGTAGAACTTCACGCCGTGCGCCTCGGCGGCCCGCCGGACGTGGCGGGTCACGGCGTCGCGGATCGGACCTTCGCCGCCGGTCGGGTTGAACCGCTGGAGGGCGGCGGTGTCGCAGCCGTACTCGCGCATCCACCGGAAGTGCACGTCCACGGTCTGGTAGTCGTGGTTGGAGAAGACGGTCGCCGGCCGGCCGTCGCCCAGGGCGCCGAACGCCGTCTCGTACTTGTTCGCGTAGTCGGTCGTGTCGGGCCACGACATGAGCGCATGGTTCGACGGTGACGGCGGACGGCCCCAGTCGTCGCTCCAGTGCCACCAGCCGTCGAGCGGCGAGTTGTCGCCCCGGGCCGCGAACCAGCCCTGGTAGCCGACGGTGATCTTGCCGACCACGTCGCCCGGCGGGCTGGCCGCGCCCGCCGGGGATGACGTGGTGGCTATCGCGGGGGCGGCCACGGCCGACCCGAGGAATGTCCTGCGTGACAGGGGCACCGCACGCTCCTTCGTTGGAGGGACGGCATCAGCATGCAAGAAGTGAGCAGTGTCACGCAAGAATCTGACAAACCGGGATTCGCGGGTCGGACCGGGACACCTACGCGAGGTCGGTCAGCACCGCGGCGGCCTGCTGCGGGCGGACCAGGAAACCCATGTGGCTGGTGTCGAGGGTGCGCACGTCGAACGCGTTGCCCGGGAGCAGCGCGTCGGCCTCGCGGATGAACCGGTCCTGCAACTCGACCGGGATGGACCGGTCGCCGGTCAGCCGGACGTAGGTGTGCGGCAGGCGGGCCCAGGCGTCCGCGTCCACCCGGTCGTCGCCCGCGTCCAGGCTCTCGTCGGGCTCCAGGGTGTTCAGGGCGGCCAGGAACTCCGCGTCCGTGCCGTCGGCGAGCATCGCGGTCTTGAGCGTGGCCAGCACGGCCGGGTCGGCGGTGCGCCAGTTCATCCGCAGCGCGCCCAGCTCGGCCGGGTTGCCGGCGAGCAGGCCCGCGCCGAGCTCGTTGAGCGTGCTCGACGCGTACTCCGGCTCCGCCATGTACCCGCCGGCGGTCAGGTCGACGCAGCACCACGCCGACACGTACACGACCCGGTGCAGCAACTCGGGCACGGCGTTCGCCACCCCGGTCACGGTCATCCCGCCCCGGCTGTGCCCGACCAGGATCACCGGCCCGTGCTCACCCGCCCGCCGCACGACGTCGATCACGTGCGCGACGTTGTCGGCGTGGCTCGCGCCTTTGAGGCCGGACGGCGCGGCGGCCAACGCGGCCGCGTCCTGCGGCGCTTGGTAGGACGCGGAGAACGTGGCGTCGAAGCCGTGCCCGGGCAGGTCGACGGCGAGCGCGCGGTGGCCGAGCAGGGTGAGTTCGCGGAGCAGGGGTGCGAAGTGGAACGAACTGGCGTTGGAGCCGTGGACGAAGACGAAGAGCGCGTTCATAGAGGAATCTTCACATTTGGTCGTGACCGGGCCAGCAGGACACCTCCGATCACGACCACGCCGCCGATCAGCGTGTGCCACCCCACGGGCTCCCCGAGCAGCACCGCGCCGACCGCCGTCGACCACAGCGGTGTGACGTAGGTGACGGTCGACGCGACCGCGGGCCCCGCCGCGCGGATCAGGTCCAGGTTCAGCACGTACGCCAGCCCCGTGCCCGCCGCGCCCAGCACCAGGAGCGCCACCGCCGCGGACGTCCCCGGCCACGACGGCGGCCCGCCCAGCGCGGGCGCGACCAGCGCCAGTTGCAGCGTCGCGCAGGTGACCTGCACTGCCGACAACGCGCTCGCCCGGTGGTCGCCGCCGGAGAAGAACCGGCGGGTGTAGGCGAAACCCGCGCCGTAGCAGGCGGTCGCGGCCAGGCACGCGAGGCTGCCCGCCAGCAGGTCACCCGCCAACCCGCGCCACGCGCCCAGCACCACCAGCACGCCCGTGAAGCCGACCACCAGCCCGGCGACGCGGGTCCGGGTCATCCGCTCGGTCGGCACGATCAGCAGCACGAACACCAGCGTGGTCAACGGCGTGGTCGCGTTGAAGACGCCCGCCAGCACCGAGCTGATCCGCGTCTCGCCGTGCGCGAGCAGCGTGAACGGCACCGCGTTGAGCAGCGCCGCCACCACCGCGGCGTGACCCCAGGTGCGCCGGTCCAGCGGCACGGCCGCACCCTGCGCCAGGCAGATCACCCACAGCGTGAGCGCACCGAACAGGCAGCGGGACAACGCCACCCACACCGGGGGCACGCCCGCGTCCACCGCCACCTTGATCAACGCGAAGCTGCTGCCCCAGATCGCGGACAGCAGCACGAACTTCCCGGACGTCTGCACCGGGCGAGGATCGCCCCGCCTGCGATGATGAGTCCAACAAGTGGCCGGCAACCAGTCATGAGAGGCGTTCATGGGCCTGAACCTCACGCAGCTCCGCGCCTTCCTCGCGGTCGTGGACGAGGGCGGGTTCGGCACGGCCGCGGACGCGCTGGGCATCACGCAGTCCGCCGTGTCGCACGCCGTCGCCGCGCTCGAACGCACCCTCGGCCACCCGGTGCTGGTCCGGCGCGGCAAAGCGCAACCCACGGCGTTCGGCGAGGAGGTCGTGGCGCACGCCCGGGCCGCGGTGGCCGCGTCGGTGGCGATCACGGACCTGGCCGCACGCCGGGGTGGCGCGGCGCGGGGCACGGTCAAGCTCGGCGCGCCGCCGACCGTGTGCCAAGGGCTGCTGCCGGACCTGATGGCGCGGTGGGAGCAGGAGTTCCCGCACGTGCGGGTGCGGGTGTTCGAGGGCGAGGACGACGAGGTCGCCGAGTGGCTGGCCAACGGCACGGTGGAGGTGGCCGTGGTGGTCGACCCGCGGCCCGGTCACGGGGTGCTGGTGGGTGAGGACGCGTTCCACGCCCTGCTGCGCACCGACCACCCGTTGGCCGGGGTGGGGGAGGTGCACGTGGCGGACCTGGCCGACGACCCGTTCCTGCTCTCGTGCGGCGGGTGCGAGCGGCACGTGCGGCAGGTGCACGCGGGCCTGCCGTTCGACCCGCTGCACCGGGTGCGCGAGCTGGGCACGTTGCTGGCGATGGTGCGGGCCGGGATCGGCATCTCGATCGTGCCCGGCCTGGTGGCGTCGATGCCGGTGCCGGGGCTGGTGCTGGTCCCGTTGCGGCCCAGGGTGGTGCGCAGGCTGGTGATGAGCGGCCCGCCGGACCGGGAGTGGCACCCGGCGGTCACCGCGCTGGTCGAGTCCGTGCGAGCCGGGTCCGATCCCACCTGAGTCCGGTGCCGCCGCGGTTCGACCCCACTTGAGTTCGACCGCACCCGAGTTTGATCTCTCCGGAGCGGGCAACTCCCGGGCCATGACGAGAGGCGTGCGAGCGGCGCTGGTGCTCGGCCTGGGGGTCGGTGGGTTCGTCGACGGCATCGTCGCCCACCAGCTCCTGGGCTGGCACCACATGCTGTCCGGTTGGTACCCCGACGACCTGCACCTCAACATGCGGGGTGACGGGCTGTTCCACCTGCTGTGCCTGCTGCTCGTGCTGACCGGAGTCGCCATGCTCAACCGGGCGGGCACGGTGCCGCGCCGGGTGCTGTGGGGCGGCGTGCTGGCGGGCTGGGGTGTGTTCAACCTCGTCGAAGGCGTGGTGGACCACCTGGTGCTGGGCATCCATCACGTGCGCGGCGGCCCGCACGAGCTCGCCTACGACCTCGGCTTCCTCGCCCTGGGCGCGGTGCTGGTCGTGGTCGGCTCGCTCCTCGCGCGGGAGCGGGTGGGCCGGTGAGCGGCGTGCGGAAGCGGCTGCGCGAGGCCGCCGAGGACGTGTTCGGGTGGGCGGAGCTGCGGGACGAGCAGATCGACGCCATGGAGCAGGTGCTGGCGGGGCGGGACGTGTTCGTGGTGCTGCCCACCGGCGCGGGCAAGTCGGCGGTCTACCAGGTGCCCGGCGTGCTGCTGGACGGGCTGGTCGTGGTGGTGTCGCCGTTGATCGCGTTGCAGCGCGACCAGGTCGCGGCGCTGCGCGGGAACGGCGCACCGCCCGCCGCGCTGGTCAACTCGGCGCAGTCCGATGTGGACAACGACGCCGCGTGGGAGGCCGTCGGGCGCGGCGAGGTGCGGTACCTGTTCGTCTCACCCGAGCAGCTGGCCAAGCCCGAGGTGTTGGACCGGTTGGGCAAGCCCGCGTTGTTCGTGGTGGACGAGGCGCACTGCGTGTCGGCGTGGGGGCACGACTTCCGGCCCGACTACCTGCGGCTGGGCTCGGCAGTGGAACGGGTCGGCCGTCCACCCGTGCTCGCGCTCACCGCCACGGCGGGCACGACCGTCCGCGAGGACGTGATCACCCACCTGGGGATGCATGACCCGATGGTGGTGGCCATGGGTTTCGACCGACCCAACCTGTCGCTGGACGTGCGCATGTTCGTCGAGGACGACGACAAGCGGCGCGCGATCCTCGACTGGGTGAAGGAGGCGCCGAAGCCCGGCCTGGTGTACGTGGCCGCCCGCAAGGACTCCCGGCGGTACGCGGAGGAGTTGGGCGCCGAGCCGTTCCACGCCGGGATGACGGCCGCCGAACGGGACCGCGTGCAGGACGCGTTCATGCGCGGCCGGGTCGACGTGGTGGTGGCGACCTCGGCGTTCGGCATGGGCATCGACAAGCCGGACGTGCGGTTCGTCGCGCACGCGTCCGCGCCCGGCTCGCTGGACGCCTACTACCAGGAGATCGGCCGCGCGGGCCGGGACGGCGAGCCCGCGCGGGCGGTGCTGTTCTACCGGCAGCAGGACCTCGGGCTCCAGCGGTTCCTGCAATCCCGGCACGTCGACCGGGACGCCCTGGTGGAGCTGGCGGCGTTCGTGCGCGAGCACCCCGGGCTGCGGGTCACCGAGCTGGCCCGCGAGATCGGGCAGTCCCGCCGCAAGGTCACCTCCGGGGTGAACCTGCTCGAACGGGTCGGCGCGGTGGAGGCGGCCAAGACCAGGTTCCGGCTGGTGGTCGAGCCGGCGCGGGCGGCCGACCTGGCGGTCGAGGAGGCCGAGCGCCTGCAACGGCTGGACCGCTCGCGGATCGAGGTGCTGCGGGCGTACGCGGAGACGAGGGCGTGCCGGCGGCAGCACCTGCTGGGGTACTTCGGCGAGGTGCTGGAGCGGGCGTGCGGCAACTGCGACACGTGCGCGCGCGGCGAGGCGGGCACCGGTGTGTCCGCCAACCCCGAGTACCCGGCGCAGTCACGGGTGCACCACGCCGAGTGGGGCTCGGGAACGGTCGTGCAGAGCGAGGCCGACCGGCTCACCGTGCTGTTCGAGGAGGTCGGGTACAAGACGCTGTCACTGGAGGCGGTGCACGCCGCCGACGTGCTCGGCCGCCACCCGGACGGCTGACGGGGACGGCCGAGCCGACGGGGCGGGCTGAGCCGACAGGGCAGGCCGAGCTGACGAGACGGCCGAGCTGACGGCACGGCCGACCGGACGCGGGTCGCCGTGCCGGCGGACGTCACCCCTTCGGCTCGCGGTCGGGGTCCGTGTGCGCCCGCAGCGAGCCCGCGTGCGCCTTGGCCGACGGGTCGCGGCCGGTCTTGACCAGGCTCGCCACGGTCACCACCAGCAGCACGACCACGATCACGCCGAGGCTGACCGGCGTCGGCACCTCGGGCACCCGCTCGTCCACGGAGACGTGGGCCCAGTGCAGGATCAGCTTCACGCCGATGAACGCCAGGATCAGCGCGAGCCCGGTCGAGAGGTAGACCAGCCGGTCGAGCAGGCCCTTGACCAGGAAGAACAACGCCCGCAGGCCGAGCAGGGCGAACGCGTTGGCGGTGAAGACGATGTAGGGCTCCTCGGTCACGCCGAACACCGCGGGGATGGAGTCCAGCGCGAACAGCAGGTCCACCCCGCCGATGGCCACCAGCACCACGAACAGCGGCGTGGCCACCCGCTTGCCGTCGACCCTGGTGAGGATCCGGCCGCCGACGTACTCGTCGGTCAGCGGCAGGATCCGGCGCGCGGTCCGCACCACGACGTTGTTCTCGATGTCCGGGTCCTCGTTGCGGTGCCGGAACAGCTGCACCGCCGTGTAGATCAGCAGCAGGCCGAACAACAGGAACATGAACGAGAACAGCGCCAGCAGGGTGGCCCCGACCGCGATGAACACCGCCCGCATGAGCAGCGCGAGCACGATGCCGAAGGTCAGCACCTTGTGCTGGTGCTCCTCGGGCACCGCGAAGGTGGTCATGATGAGCACGAACACGAACAGGTTGTCGACCGAGAGGCTCTTCTCGACGATGTAGCCCGCGAAGTACTCGGTCCCGAACGCGCTGCCGTGCGCGGACCAGAACCAGATGCCGAACCCGACGGCGACCAGGACGTAGAAGATCGACCAGAGGCTCGCCTCCCGGAAGCCGACCCGGTGCGGCCGCGCGGCGGCGAGCACCAGGTCGACTGCCAGCAGTGCCACGATCAGCCCGATGGTGACCGTCCACGTCAGACCGCTCAGCTGAAGCATACGTCCACAATAGAGCCTCGCCGCCGTCGCCGGCCGCGGCCGAGCCGGTCGGACCGTCAGCCGGTCAGCCGGAACGTCGCGTCGGAGCGGCCCGCGGCATCGGTGATCGGGTCGAGCCGCAGCTGGTAGGCGTAGTGCCGGATGTACCGGTCGGGGTAGTTGTAGGACTGGAAGGACGACCAGGACGACGACGCCAACCCGGCCACCTGCCGGAACGTGGCGTCGGCCTTGAACGTCGACGTGCCGTCGTCGGCCGCGAGCACGAAGTCGTACGCGTAGTGCCGCAGGTAGTAGCCCGGGTAGTTGACCGACTGGAACGACACGGTCCCCGATCCCGCCAGGCCCGGCACCACCCGGAACTGCGAGTCCTGCAACGGGCTGACGTTCGCGTCGATGCGCACGTCGAGGTTGCTGTGGCGCACGTACCGGTCCTGGAAGTTGTAGGACTGGATGCGGTTGACCGGCGTCGTGGCGCCCCACTTGGCCAGCACCCGGCTCTCCTCGGCGGCGGTGAGGTTGAGGATCGAGCCGTGCCGCTTGCGGGTGCCGCCCAGCGCGTAGTCGGTGCGGGTGGCGAAGTTGCGCGTGCTGCCCAGGTTGGTGGACGTGATCGGCATGTAGCCGCGACCGGTGGCGTACTGGTCCAGCCACAGCGCCCACTCGTTGCGCCCGTTGAACTGCATCCACATCGGACCCTCGACCACGTTGCCGCCGCCGGTGCCGTTGGAGATGCCCATGTGCGAGAGGTTGCCGATGGTGGTCCACGAGCCGAGGACCGAGTTGCTGCCCTCGACGGTGATGTGGCCGTCCGCCGACGCGCGGTAGTAGCGGTAGCCGCCGACGCTGGTCGGCGACTCGATGATCTGCGTGTCGATGATGCCCTGGCCCGCGCCCCGGTCGATGTAGAGCACCGGCGAGGTGATCGAGCGGAAGTCGGTGGTGCGCACGTAGTAGATGCGGTGCTTCTTGACGCCGTTGACGGTGGCGTTGGTGGCCCAGTAGACGACGTAGTCGCCCGTCGCCGGGTTGTAGATGGCCTCCGGCGCCCACGCGTTGCCCGCGCCGGAGATGCCGCCCGCGACGTTCAGCAACCGCGGTGCGGACCAGTTCACCAGATCGGTGGACTCCCACACGACCAGCGACTTGCTGCCGTTGTTCGCGGCGTCGCTCCACGAGGTGCCGTTCGCGATGCGCAGGTCGGTGGCGATGATCCAGTACCGGTCGCCGGCGGGTGAGCGGACCAGCGCGGGGTCGCGCACCCCGCGGGTGCCCACCGTCGACAGCAGCACCGGCGAGCCGTTGTTCAGGTCGGTCCAGCGCAGGCCGTCGCGGCTGTGCGCGAGGTAGATCTGCTCGCCGGTCGCGTGCTCGCCGGTGAAGTGCGCCATCAGGTAGCCGGTGAACGGCTCCAGCGCCTCGGCGCGCCGGTCGGTCGTCACCGACCAGGAGGTGAACAGCAGGGCCACGGCGGCGAGGAGCGCGCCAACCCTCGTCAGTGCTCGGGACACGGGTGATCTCCCTTGATCACAGGGTCGGCACGATCGGGGCGATGGTGCCGTCGGGGTTGAACGTCATGCGGTCGACGGTCACCTCGCGGTTCATGCCGTCGCCCGCGGGCACGGCGAACCGGTGGTAGGCGACGTGCCAGGTGTCGGTGCCCGGCGCCTTCACCACGGAGTGGTGCCCGGTGCCCTTGATGCCGAGGTCGAGGCGCTTCTGCAGGACCACGCCGCGCTTGGTCCACGGCCCGAGCGGTGACGGGCCGGTGGCGTAGGCGACCTGGTAGTTCTCGTCGCGGGTGTCGTTCTCCGACCACATGAAGTAGTAGGTGCCGTTGCGCTTGAGCACGAACGACGCCTCGCGGTAGCCGCTCGGGGTGATCGTGCGGACCGCCGCCGGGTCGAACGAGACCATGTCGGCGTTGAGCGGCACGACGTGCGCCGCGCCGTTGCCCCAGTACAGGTACGACCGGCCGTCGTCGTCGGTGAACACCATCGGGTCGATGGCCTGGCCCGGGTACGCGCCGGCCCGGACGAGGGGCCTGCCCAGGGCGTCGCGGAACGGGCCCGTCGGGGAGTCGGACACCGCGACGCCGAGGTGCTTGCTCGTGTCGCCGGACACCGCGCCGCCGCTGAAGTACATGTAGTAGCGGCCGTTCCCGGCGGCCACC
Source organism: Actinosynnema sp. NPDC050801 (assembly GCF_040673975.1). NCBI lineage: Bacteria > Bacillati > Actinomycetota > Actinomycetes > Pseudonocardiales > Pseudonocardiaceae > Actinosynnema > Actinosynnema sp. NPDC050801. Next base: position 67,029 of record NZ_JBFAQZ010000005.1, read on the forward strand.
GCGGGTGCCCAGGCCGAGTTGTCCGCCCACGACACGTCCGGCCCGTGGTCCAGGACCACGCCGTGGTCGGTCCAGTTCACCAGGTCGGTGGAGGAGAACGCCTTGTAGTACGGCGAAGCCCAGCTCGCGTACCCGTCCGTGGTCGGGTAGAGGTAGTAGCGGCCGTTGAAGTTGGCGATGTGCGGGTCCGCGTACAGGCCGGGGATGACCGGGCCCTTGGTGGTCTTCGGCACCCACGGCGCGGTGAGGCGGAACGAGCTGTCCGCGCGGAACTGGGCGGTGTCCTGGTTGGTGTCCAGCCACAGCTGGTTGTCGCGGTGCCGCACCCGCCGGTCGGGGTAGTTGGTCGGCACCAGCGACACCGAACCGGCCACCGACCCGGCGACCGCGCAGAACGTCGCGTCCGCCCGGAACTGCGCCGTGCCCGTGTTGGCCTCCAGCCGCACGCGGTAGTCCCGGTGCCGCAGGAACATCCCGTTGGTCGCCTGGAACGAGTAGCACGACGGCGAGGCCAGGCCCGAGATCACCGTGAAGGTGGCGTCCTTCTTGGCCTGGGCCGAGCTGCCGGACGTGATCGGGTCCACCCGGCCGAGGTAGTCGGCGTGGCGGATGTAGCGGCCGGGGAGGTTGACAGACTCCAGCGACCGCGCACCGGTCGGCAGCACGTCCGCGAGGGCCGGTGTGGCGGGTACGACCAATGCGGTGATGGTGACCAGCGACAGCACCGCGCAGGCACGTGCTCGTAGGTGCATCGTTCGCTCCGATCTTCGTCGGCCGGGGCGCCTGCCCGGAGGCAGCACCTATTCCTGTTAGCGCTAACAGGAATAGGTGCTGCTTTGTTCTCGCGGGCTGCGGGCGGAATGTTATCGCTAACATCAATGCCCCTTCAAGTCTTGCCTTCGGCGAAACTCCTGCGTTACGGTGCCCGCCCGCGAACGCGCCCCCGATCGGGGCTCGCTACGACCGCGGGCAGAGCGCCTCGGCCGCCGGGACGATGTACGAGCACGTCGGCGCCATCGCGAGGTCGGCGATGTTCGCCAGGGTGAGCAGCGAGACCGGTCGCGACTCACCCGTGCGGTCGGTGCTGAAGCCGATCTCGCCGGACGCGCCGTCGTAGCAGTTGCCGCGCGGGGCGTTGCGGTCGGTCGGGCACGAGATCTCCCGCAACTCCTGGCCGATGGCGGCCCGGCTGAGCGGTCCGATGGCGGCCTGGTCGAGCACCAGGTTGCCGCCGGCGTCGGTGCGCTGCCGGCGGAACCGGTTCTCCTTCACCGCGTGCACGAACAACCCCGCGCCGTCGTAGGCGACGCCGACCCGCTCGCCGACCCACGGCAGGGCGGTGGCGCTGTCCTTGAGCGTCTCGCCGAACGCGCGCCAGGCAGGTCGGGTGGTGGTCCCGGCCCGCAGGGCGAGCAGGCCGGCGCACAGGGCGGACGGCTCGACGCCCGGCTCCCGGTCGGGGGACAGGCACGTCCGGTTCTCCAGCACGGCGGCACCGGCCAGGGACACGTAGGACATGGCCCTCCCCGCGTACCTCTCCCGCCGTTTGGCGCCGTCGGCGACGAAGCGGGACGTCGTGTCGTTGCCGATGACCATGGGCGTGTCGTTCTTGCACAGCTGGAAGACGCGGTCGAGGAAGCCGTCGAAGTCGTACTCCCGCCCGGCGAAGTAGGCGATCCGGTCGACGTCGGCGGTGTTGCATTGCGGTTCTATGCCGTGCACCCCGGCACCCCACGTCACCAGCCACTCCCGGTCCTCGCCGAAGGCGGTCTCCAGCTCCGCCCGCAACGTCCTCAGGTAGCTGTCCTTGTCGACGTCCGCGGGCTGGTACGCCGTCACCTCGACCCGCTTGCGCCGCTTCTCCGACTCCCGCTGGGCGAACTCGCGCAGGAGCGCGACCTGCTTGCCGTTGCCGGGCACCAGCTGGAAGTACAGCGGGGACCGGTCGCCGAGGCCCTGCCCGGTCAGGGTCGTGGCCACCACCGGGATGCCGAGGTCCCCCAACGCGCCGATGGCGCTCTCCGTCGCCGGGACGGTCCGCCCCATGCCGACGACGCCCATGGCGGTGTCGTCGGCGGCGAACAGCGGCGCCAGGAGGCTGTCCACCACGGTCCGGGCGTGCCGCATCTCGTGCCCGCCGTTGGCCACGACCACCCGCAGCAGCGGCTGCTTCCGCTCGGTGTTGTCGCGGGCCTGGCGGATCATCAGGCCGGTCAGCTCCTCGGTGACCGCGCCCGCCGAGTCGTCAGGCACGGTGGGGCTGCTGAACTCGGCGAAGTACACGACGGTCACCAACGGCCGGTGCCCGGCCGTCGCGGCCATCCGCTCGGCCTCCCGGTTGAGCTCGAAGACGGCCAGCTGCGCCTTGCGCAGCCGCTCGTCCTTGCCGAACACCTGGGCGGCGTTGTCGCTGTAGCCGACGCACTCACCGCCGTCACCGTCCGCGATCCACGTGGTCGCCACGCCGGCGCGGGGCGAGGGCAGGCACTCCTCGCCGAACCTGGTGGCCAGCCACCGCCCACCGGTCAGCACCGCCGCGGTCATCACCAGCGCGATCACGGCGGCGGTGAACGACCTGCGCGCGGGCAACGGGACGGCACGCGGGCGCATGCCCTCGCGGAAGGTGGTCCAGGCCTCGCGGTCCTGCTCGTCGGCGGTCCTGGACGAGGGCAGGGTGACGGCGATCAGCGTGTCCTGCCTCAGCGCCCGCCGCCGTGCGGGCAGGTCCCTGTACCAGTCGACGACCTCGCCCCCGATGCCCGCCACCGCCCGGGGCCTGCCCCTGACCAGCCCTCGCGGCACCGCCTGTGCGGTCGCCACGACGAGCACCGGGTCGTGCTCGGTGGACTCGTTGCGGACCTCGTTGATCAGCTGGAGCAGCTCCCAGCCGCGGTTGGCCTCGGTGACGTTGTCCAGCAGCACCACCGTGTAGGCGGTCCGCCGCCGGTGGCGGGGCCGCCACGAGCCCGCGCCGTACAGTTCGCGTAAGTCTTGCAGGAAGGCGTGCACCAGCAGCTTCTTGATCTGCGCCCGGTCGTCCTCGTCCTGCCTGCCCGCGGTCAGGAGCTCGGCGAAACCGGTGAAGCTCGTGGAGTGCCCGGGGAGCATGAACGGCTGCCGCATCAACCACCGCGGCTCACCGCCGGGTAATCGGGTCCCGCGGGTCCACAGCCGGAACCGCACCGGGCGGTGCCACGCGAACAGCAGGGCCACCAGGAACCTCACCGGCGCCGGCAGCAGCACGAGTGCCTCGGTGACCGCGGCCTGGTACGCCGCCTCGGGTTGTTCCCGCCGGCCGTGCCAGAGGCGGAGCAACTCGGTGATGTCGGTCGGCTCGTGGCGGTTGTCGCCCTGGGTGAGGCGTCTGCCGGTGAGCCAGTCCACCAGCCGGTAGTGCCGGAACCGGCTCGGCCGCGACGTGCCGAACCGATCCGCGGACAACTGGTGCCGCAGTTCGTCCAGCACCGGCAGCAAGGGCTGCTCCTCGCGCCTGCTGCCCCGCCACCGGGCTTCGGCGTCGGCCGCCACCCTGTCCATGTCGACCCGGGCGAACGGGATCTTCGCGGGGCCCACGTCGGCCAGCAGCTTCGCCAGGTCGGTCAGGACACCGTCCGGCTCCTTGCCGATCAGGCACACCACCGGCAGCGGCCGGTCGCCACGCGGTCCGCCCCGCGCGCGCCACGACCACCGCGGCCGCTCGCTCAGGTCGTGGACGGCCGACAGCAGGGCGTGCAGCCCGCGGAACACCGACTTCGCCAAGGTTTCCCCCTTCACGACACCCCACGCAGCGATTATCGAATCCGGGCAGGGGTCCGTTGCGGCAGTGATCGGTTCGTGCCCTCCGGGTGCGCGAACCGCTGGGCGGGAACGATTGTCGTTACGTATGCTGCGGTGGGTCCGCGACGCGGTGAGGGGGACGGGTGGCCGAGAAAGCGGTGATCAAGGCATTCGAGGACGGCAGCGCGGAGTTCGCCGAGTGGGCGCCGCTGCTGTGGGACCCGGTCGGTGCCGCCGTGGTCGACCTCGTCGGACCCGTGCCGGGGGAGCGGGTGCTCGACGTCTGCTGCGGCGCGGGTTCGTCCGCGATCCCGGCGGCGCGGGCCGTCGGTCCGAACGGCCTGGTCGACGCCGTGGACCTCGCCGCGGCGCTGCTCGACCAGGGTGCGCGACGCGCGCGGGAGCTGCCGCAGCTGCGCTTCCACCGGGACGACGTGACCGGCTGGTCGGCCCCGGACGGCCTGCCCTACAACCACGTCCAGTGCGTGTTCGGGATCTTCTTCCTGCCGGACGTCGACGCCGCCGGCGTGCACCTGACCCACCTGCTGCGTCCCGGCGGCACCCTGGCCGTGACCACGTGGCGGCAGGGCAGCGTGGACGACGTCGTCGGCCCGCTGTTCCGGGCGCTCGCCGAGCACACCGGCGTGGCGCCGACCCGACCGGCGGCCGCCGACCGGGCCGCGCGGCTGGACACCGACGACAAGCTCGCCGAGTGGATGCGGAGCCTGGGGCTCGACGCGGTCCGGGTGCACCCGGTCGAACTGGACGTCCCGATCACCCCCGAGTCGGCCTGGGCGTTCGTCACCGGCTCCGCGGGCAGGGCCCTCCTGGCCGGCCTCGACGACCGCGCCGTGGCCGCCGTCCGCGACCGCTACCGCGAGCTGGTCCGGCCGACGGCGGTGCTGCGGGTCCGGGCACTCGTCGGCATCGGCGCCCGTCCGAGCTGACCGCCCCCTGAGGCTCTGCTCGCCCGCGCCGCCAGGTCGGGTCCGGACGCCGACGCGGCGCGGTCGTCACGATGTCGTGCGTCGCGGGCACCACCCGCAGCTCGGCCGCGGAGACCTCGGCCGACTCGGCGTCGCACACGCCCGCGGACAGCGGCTGGTCGGGCTCAGCCGGGCCGGAACGCGCGCAGGGCGGTGTCGACGAGCGCGTCGGCGAAGTCGTCGTCCAGCGGGCCGGAGCGCAGCAGCCACCGCTGGGCCAGCGGCGCGTACAGCACGTCGATGAGGAGGTCCAGGTCGGCGTCGGCGGCGATCTGGCCCGCTTGCTGGGCGCTGATCAACCGCCGGCGCTTCGCCGCGCGCATCGGTCGTTCCATCTTCTCCCGGTAGGCCGCGGCGAGTTCGGGATCGTTGATGATCTCGGTGTTCAACGCCCGGATCGGCGCCTCGAACGCGGGATCGGCGAACTCGGCCGCGGTGGCGCGCAGGACCGCTTTGAGGTCGGCCTCGACGTCCCCGGTGTCCGGCAGTTCGATGCCGCCGCCGTCGGGCTGCTCGCTCAGCACCAGCAGGGAGTCGAAGACCACCGCGCCCTTGGACGGCCACCAGCGGTAGATCGTCTGCTTGCCCACGCCCGCGCGGGCGGCGATGGCCTCGATCGTCAACTTGGCGTACCCGACCTCGCTGATCAGCTCGCGGGTCGCGGTCAGGATTGCGACCCGCGACCGCTCGCTGCGACGGGTGCCGTCGGGTGTGGTGCCTGGAGCCATGCCGACACCCTAGTGGGAAACGAGACGGTTCGTCTTGACATCCGGGGGAGCGGCTGGCAGTGTCTACCGCATCGAGACGGAACGTATCGTCTCACTCCACCATGGGGGACACCGATGACGCTGGAACACACCGAACCCCGCACCTGGTTCATCACCGGCGCCTCGCGCGGACTGGGGCGTGCGTTCACCGAGGCCGCGCTCGCGGCGGGCGACCGGGTCGTCGGCGTGGCCCGCGACATCACGCCGCTGGAGGACCTGGTCGTCGCATCGGCGGGCCGGCTGGTCACCTTCCCGCTGGACATCGCCGACCGGACGGCGGTGCAGGCCGGGGTGCGGCGGGCCTTCGCCGCGTTCGGGCGGCTCGACGTCGTGGTCAACAACGCGGGCGGCGTGGTGCTCGGCATGCTCGAAGAGATCACCGAGGAGCAGGCCCGCGCCCACCTGGACACCAACTTCTTCGGCGCCCTGTGGGTGAACCAGGCGGTGGTCCCGCTCCTGCGGGAACAAGGCTCGGGTCACATCCTCCAGGTCTCCTCGATGGGATCGGCCGGCGGTTTCGCGTCGACCGGCCTGTACGGCGCCGGCAAGGCGGCACTCGACTCCATGAGCGAGGCGCTGGCGATGGAGGTCGAGCGCTTCGGGATCAAGGTGACCATCCTGCAGCCCGGCGGCTACCGGACCGACCTGTTCACGCTCGGCCTGACCACGACTGCGGAGAACCCCGCCTACGCCCCGCTGCGCGCCTGGTTGAGCGAGCTGTGGGGCGAGTCGGAGGACTACGACCCCCGCCTGGCCGCCGCGGTCGTGCTGCGGGTGGTGGACTTGCCCGAGCCGCCCAAGCGGTTGGTCCTGGGCGGCGCGGCGTACGACATGGTGCGGGAATTGGTGGGGGCGCGGATGACCGCCCTCGCCGAGTGGGAGCACCTCAGCCGCCAGGCCGACTGACCCGTGTGGTCGCGCAGGTCCGTCAGTAGTAGCGGCTCATCAGGGTGGTGGCCCAGGCCGGCTGGACGACCGGCTGCCGCGGCGCGAACTCGACCAGGTACGGCTTGACGTCGAGCACCGGCGAGCCGGCGAGCGCGTCCAGGTCGGCGACGTGCAGGTCCGATCCGTCCACGCCCAGCAGTCGACAGCGGGACACGCCGAGGCGGTTGGGCCGGTACGGCCCGCGGTGGGCGAAGACCCCCACGGGCGCCGCGTCCGGGTCACCCCTGGGCGGACGGGGTTCGCCGGACGCGGCGGCCGGGTCGATCCGGTCGAACAGGAAGACGACCTCCAGGTGGGAGAAGTCCTCCAGGCCGAGCACCGCCGACGCGGTGAAGGACCGGTCGTCCAGCCGGATCACGGCCCGGACGTCGTGCCAGTCGTCCTCGACCACCTCGTTGCGGCCGCCCACGACTCGTCCGACGGGGTGCAGGGTCACGGTGTTGTCCATCATGGTGCTCCGAATCGGGTGGCGGTCGGGTTCAGAGGGCGTGGGCACCGAGTCGGCCCCAGGCGACGACTGCGGCCAGGGCCAGCAGCACCACGTTGACGGCGATCGCGGGCGACTCCTTGCGCCGGGCGTGGACGACGGCGGCGCCGACCATGGTGACGGCCAGGCCGATGGCGGCCAGCGGGGTGAGGACCGGGGCGACGCCGGTCACGGCCGGGAGGACCAGGCCGAGGGCGCCGAGAACCTCGACCACGCCGATCAGCCGGATCCGGGTGGGCGTGAAGTCGTCCACCCACGGCATCGTGGTGCGGAGCTTCTCCTTGGGCTTGAGCGCTTTCGTGAGACCGGCCAGGCCGAAGGCGGTGGCGAGGACGGCTTGGAGGATCCACAGGAACACGTTCACGTCGACTGCTTCCTTCGTACGTCGGGGGTCAGTAGCGGCCGAGGGTGCCGCGGCGCTTGGCCAGGTGTTCGAGCCTGTTGAACAGGACGACCCCGGCCGCCGTGATGAGCAGTGGCTGGGCCAGCAACCACCCGAGGCCCCAACCGGTGGGGAGGGCGACCAGGGAGTGCCCGCCGAGCAGGATGTCCCGCATGGCCTCGATGCCGGGCGCGATGGGGACCAGCAACCGGCTGGCGAACGCGATCGGGTCGGGCACCGCAGCCAGCGGGACCAGGGTGCCGCCCGCGATGGCGTAGGCCGCGACCGACACCTGCGTGATGATCTCGAGCCGCTTGAACACCAGCGTCAGCCCGCACAGGACGAGCGCCAGCCCGCAGGTGCCCAGCACGATGGCGGCCAGCGGCACGAGCACCTGCGCGTCGAACGGCACCCGGCCGCCCTGGACGGCGATCGCGACCGCACCGGTGGCCAGCACGGCCAGCGCGGTGGGCAGGGCCGCGACCACCGCGGCGACCTGGCGGCCCAGGATCAGCGCGGCCGACGGCAGCGGGGTGAGGTAGGTCTGTTCCAGCACGCCGGACTGGATGTCACCGAGGTAGCTCCAGAACACCCGGTTGACCTGCTCGTGGATGAACGTCAGCGCCACCATGCCGAGCAGCACCGGCAGGAGCAGTTCGGCGAGCAGCTGACCGCGTCCCATGAACAACACGACGAGCAGGTAGAACAGCGGGAACGTGATCATCTGCAAGAGGCTCTCGCGCCACCCGGCGGCGAAACCGCGCAAGCCCTTGCCGACCTCGGCGGCGAAGCCGCGGGCGAAGGTCATGACGACTCCCGCAGAACCCGGCGGTGGTTGCGGGAGAACAGCAGGCCGCCCGCCACGATGAGGGCGAGGGTGTGGGCGACCAGCCACGGCAGCGAGCCGTCGTGCCAGACCTGGGCCAACGTCCCGCCCTCGAACAGCGTCCGCGTGATGACCTCGATGCCCAGCGTCGTGGGCAGGACCCTGGCCAACGCGGCCAACCAGTCCGGGTAGAAAGCCAGCGGCAGGAACGAGCCGTTGAGCAGCAGCACCAGAGAGGTGAACAGCGACTGCAAGGCGCCGATCATCGGGGAGACCAGCGCCAACGCGGCCAACAGGAACGTGAAGGCCAGCACGTTCGCCCCGAGCAGCAAGGCGGGCAGGAGCGCCGCCCAGCGCAGCGGGATCGCGATGCCGGCCACCAGCACCGGCACGAGGGCGGCCGCGGCGGCCACACCCAGGCCGAAGATCGAGGCGGTGATCAACCGGCCGAGCATCGGCAGCCACGCCGGCGCGGGCGACATCCGGGTCTGCGCGAAGGTGCCGGCGCGCTTCTCCTCGATGAGGTCGGCCACCAGCACCAGGCCGGCGTACTGCAGGAACCAGTACCCGCCGATCGCGACGAGGGTCTGCGGCAGCAGGTCCTGCCGCAGCTCGCCCTGTCCGAGGACGAACTGGAGGCCGAGGTACATCATGGTGCTGATCAGCAGCGTGATGACGTGGCCGACCGGGTGGGCGAGCTGGACCCGCAGGCCCTTGCCGATCTCGGCGGCCAGCACGTCAGCAAGCATGTGACGGCTCGTTCACCAGCGCGAGGAACACGTCCTCCAGGTCCGGCTGCACCTGGGTCAGCGACTCCAGCACGGCGCCCTGCGCGCGCAAGCGCTCGACCACGTCGTACACCTCGCGCGGATCGCCCACCCGCACGCTGATCGTGCTGACGCCGTCGTGGGTGACGGCGTCGAACCCCGGTGGCGCCGCGCCTTCGACGCGGATCTCGTACCGGTCCCGTTCCCGGAAGCTCGCCAACAGCTCACGGGTGGGCAGGTCGGCCACCAGCCGGCCGCGGCGCATGACGGCCACCCGGTCGCAGAGCTCCTGGGCCACGTCGAGCTGGTGGGTGGTGAGCAGGACGGTGGTGCCGGACTCGCGGGCCAGCGCGGTGATCCAGGTCTTGACCGTGCGGGTGGTCTCCACGTCCAGGCCGAGCGTGGGCTCGTCCAGCAGCACGATCGGCGGGTCGGCGATCAGGGCGGCGGCGATGGCGACCTTCTGCTGCATGCCGCGCGAGAAGCCGCCGACCTCGTCGTCGCGCCGGTCCCACAGCTCCAGGCCGGTCAGCAGGTGCTGGGCGCGAACCTTGGCCTGTGCCTTGCGCAGGCCCTTGAGCCGGCCGAAGTACAGCAGGTTCTGCCAGGCCGACAGGCTCCAGTAGACGTTGCGCGAGCCCTCCAGCACGGCGCCGAACTGCGCCATCGCGGCCGAGCGCTGCGTGGCCACGTCGAAGCCGCCCAGCCGGACCCGTCCCGAGGTGGGCGTCAGCAGGCCCGCCAGCATCTTGATGGTCGTGGTCTTGCCCGCGCCGTTGGGCCCGAGGAAGCCGAAGACCGTGCCGGCGGGGACGTCGAGGGACACCTCGTCGACCGCCCGGGTCTCGGCCGAGCCGTACACCTTGGTCAGCGCTTCGACCCTGATCACGTCGTTACCCCGACCCGGGGGCGGGTGGCGGTGTGGAACACCATCGTTGGATCCGTTCTCTAGAGTTGACTTCTAGCTTCGTTATCTAGAGATAGACTCCAGCCATGAGTGATGTCAAGCGCGGGAGCAAGCGGGCGCAGAAGGCGCAGGAGACGCGTCGGCGCATCCTGGAGGCGGCGCTCGCGCTGTTCGTGCGGGACGGGTACGGCGCGACGAACCTCCAGGAGATCGCCGACCGGGCCGGTGTCGCGGTGCAGACGATCTACTTCGTCTTCGGCAACAAGCGCACCCTGCTCAAGGAACTGGTCGACGTCACGATCGCGGGCGACGACCAGCCCGTGGCCACGATGGACCGTCCTTGGTACATCGAGGCGCTGGCCGCCGACACGGCCCAGGACGTGCTGCGCGCCTACGTCGCCGGCACCACCTCGGTGCTGGCACGGGTGGCGCCGATCGGCAAGGTGCTGGAGGCGGCGGCGGCGAGCGACCCGGAGGTCGCTGCGCTGTGGTCGCACGACGTCGACCCGCGGCTCGTCGTCCAGCGGAACGTGGCCGAGGTCCTGGTCGGCAAGCCGGGCGCGAAGGACGGCGTCTCCGCGGACGAGGCCGCGGACGTGCTCTACGGCCTGCTCAGCCCCGAGCTGTACCTGCTGTTCGCCCAGCGCGGCTGGCCGCGTGAACGTTGGGAGAGCTGGGTCGGCGAGACGTTGCGCGCCCAACTGTGCGCCGACCGACCCCGCCGTCGCACGCGGTAACGACGGTGTGTGGGGTCGCGATCAAAGGAGAACCGACGTCGCTGGTAGCCACCGGCACCTGACGATCCCCTTCTCCCGAGGAGTGCCATGGGCGGCCGCTCGAACGTGCGCATCATCGAGATCCAGGTCACCGACGGCGACGGGAACGACGGCACGATCCTCGCGGAGGTCGCGATGGACTCCGGGCCGGCGGACGTCTCCGTGCGTCGTTTCCTAAGGCTCGACGACGCCCGTGCGACGATCACCGAAACCGCACGCTGGGTCATCGGGGCCGTCAGGAGCGGTCTGCCCGAGAAGCCGGACAAGATCGGCGTCGACTTCGGCGTCAAGCTCGCCGTCAAGAGCGGGAAGCTCACCAGCGTGCTGGCCGAGGCGAACGGCGAGGCAGCCATCACCGTGCGGCTGGAGTGGACCCCGGACAAGTCGGCCCCGGAGGAGCCGGCCCCGGAGGAGCTGGCCCCGGAGGAGCCAGTCCCGGGGAGGGCGGACCGGTGAACGACGACCTGGTCGAGTTACTGAGGGCGGCCACCGTCGCGGTGGTGAACCAGTACGGTGTCCTGCGCGGGAGCGGGTTCTTCATCGCACCAGGAACGGTTCTGACCGCCGCGCACGTGATCGACCGGCTCGACGGCGAAGAGGCCCACGTCCGTTGGGGTGACACCGGCGCACACCCGGCGAGCGTCCGCTGGAGCGACCCCGAGCGACCGACGGCCTACGTCGACATCTACCCGCTCCCGGACCTTGCCGTGCTGCACGTCCCTGCGGCGATCACCACCACCCACGCCTGCGTGATGCTGTCGACGAAACGGCCGTCGGAAGGCGCGGAGCTGCTCGCGCAGGGCTACACCGGTGGGCTCACCACCACCGAGGCAACGCCCAACCCGGTGGGGTTGCGCTACGACGGACCCGTCACCGAACCGGGCGGAGAGCTGCTGAAGTGCCGCGGCAACGTCGTGGAGGACGGCATGAGTGGTGGTCCGCTCCTGGACCTCGCCACGGGGCATGTGGTGGGCGTGGTCAAGTCGCAGCGATCCCCGGACCTGCCCAACGGGTTGTACGCGGTGGCGGCGCGCAGCCTGCACGAGCGGCGGCCGGACATCTGGACCACCAACCAGCTCTTCCACCAGAGCGATCGACGCTGGCGCCTCGCCATCCAGCCGGACTCGACGGTGCGCGACCCCGCCACGGCCGCCCGGGACCTGCTCACGGTGACCAGCACGACGGTGCGCTCGCGGGCGTTGAGCCTGCCCCGCTCAGTGGACCCGGCGGCCGTGCACCAGACCATCTGGGTGCGGCAGGTGTCGATCATCGCCAAGGACGCGGGCGGCCGCTCGGTGGGCGAGCGCTTCCGGTGGAACCCGCTGCACCAGGTCGGCACGACCACGGTGGTGCGGGGATTTCCCGGCTACGGCAAGACGTGGTTGCTGACCCACTACGCGGCGACCATCGCGGAGGACTCGCGCGTCGCGCTCGAATCGGGGACCGATCCCGATCAGATCCGGATCCCGGTGCTGGTGGACTGCGCGGCGCTCGGCGCCCGGCTCGCGAACGACCCGGACCGCACCGCCGTGCTCGGCGCGATCACGGGTCTCCTGCGGCTCGACCGGCTCCCCGTCGAGGCCGCGGCGGACTGCACGGCCATGGTGCGCGAGGCCTACGACACCGGACGGCTGGCGATCTGCCTGGACGGCCTGGACGAGGTGCCTGGCGAGTTCCGGACCAACCTGAAGAACGCGCTGTCGACGATCGCGGCGAGTTCCAACACGATGCTGATCACGACCCGTCCGTCGACCCTGTCGCTGCTCGACGACGTCGCTCTGGACGGCCGGGTCGACGTGGAGATGCTCGGGTTCGGCCGACGGGAACGGTCGCGGTTCGTCGCGGCCTGGCTCAAGAGCCGCAGCGAGCCGCTCGAAACGGCACTCCAGAACAACGAGTCGTTGCAGGACATGGCCACCGTGCCACTGCTGCTCTCGTTCCTGTGCAGGCTCGCGGACACGCCCAGCCGGGCCGAGGGGTTCCCGACGTCCAGAACCGCGCTCTACCAACAGGTGGTGCGCCGCCTGCTGTCGGGTTCGTGGCGGGAGCCGTCGCGTGCGGCGGTGGACGACATCAGCCCGCCCGACCCGAATCGCCGGATGCAGGTGCTGGCCGGGGCGCTGGGCGAGTTGCAGGACAGCTGGCGCACGTCCGGGGTGACCATCGACCGCGGCGACCTCCTCGCCGCGCTCTCGCGACAGGACGGCTACGAGTACGTCAGGACGGCGTCGATCGCGCGTTGGGAGGCCTGGCAGCGTGGCAGCAACGCCGAGCCGGCGCCGCCGAGGGCGGACGTGGTCCTGTGGGAGTACCGGTTCGACGGGATACTCGTGGACGAGGACGCCGACGGGTTGCAGCCGGAGGTGCGCGTCCTGCACCCGTCACTGCGCGACTTCCTGCTCGCGTCCTACGTCTCCCGGTTGCGGCACGACGAGCTCGACGCGGCACTGGCCCGGCACCGCTGGTTCGACCCCGAGTGGCAGGAGATCTTCGCGATCGCGACCCCGCTGCTGGCCCACCCGGACGCCATGATCACCCGGATCCTCGACGTCCAGGACGACCCGTGGTTCACCCAGGCGCTGTTCGCCGCCCAGTGCGTCGCGGAGAGCGGCAACCGCATCTCGCCCGGGATCGTCGACACCGTCATCGACGCCCTCCTGGCCGCGGACGACTCCGGGCACCCCTCCGATTCCACGTCGGCCGCCTCGGCGCTGGGCCGCATGGTGCGGGCGGCCGTGCGGCCGGCGGAGACAAGCGCGTTGGCCATCTGCACGGGCGACACGGCCACCTCCGTCGAGATGCGGGTCGAGGCGGCCTGTGCGCTGGCGGAGCGCCGGGACCGGCAGGGCATCCACCACGCGATCGCGCTGCTGTCCGACCGCGAGAACACACCGAGGAGGTACCGGCGTCGGCTGACCGCGGCCCTCGCGACGACCGAGGATCCGGCGGCGATGGACGCGATCCTCGGCGAGCTGAGCAGCCGGGCGAAGCTCAAGGACCTCGACGTCGTGATCACCGCGCTGACGCCGCAGTCGGCACGGGTCTTCGACCTCGCGGTCAAGGTGCTGAACTGGCAGGCCATGACCGACACCGCCCGGGCGCACGTGGCGACGGCGCTCATCGAGTGCGGCGACGACGCGATCGACACCGTGCTCGCGGGTGCGCGGAACCCGAGCTTCGAGCGAAGCCTGCGTTGTCAGCTGTACCACCAGTTGATCAACGCGGGGCGCAGGGGCTTGGGCGACGAGGCGATGGCGTTGCTGCGCACGCCGAACCTGACCGCCGACGACAAGTCGCACGTGGTGGAGGCGATGGTCAGGCAGGGCGACACCGCCTGGCTGACCATGGCCGTGCAGCTCGTGGTCGACCCCGCGCTCACGTGGCACCGGCGCATGGCGCTGGCCAGGGCTGTCAGGGACATCGGCGGTATCGGGGCGGACCTGCTGATGCGCCAGGTCCTCAACGGTCGGTCGCTCGCCACCATGTTGGCGCCGCTCACCGCGCTGGTCGAGGTGCGGCACCGGACCGCACAGGCGCTGGCGGCGGACATCATGCGGGACGAAGGTGTGCCGGCCGTCCAGCGCGCCATGATGCTGCTGGCCTTGCTCGACAGCGAGGAGTCGCTCGTCACCGCCGAGCCGGCGCTGAGCCTGTGCGTGGACACCCGGCTCACCGTCGCCGACCGGATGCGCGTCGCGGTGGCACTGGCCCGCAGCGGTGTCGCGGATGTCCGCGACGCGGTGCGGACGATCATCGCGGACCACGCCGACCTGATCGAGTGGCCGCTGAACAGCAGGCTGTTCGCCGCCGCCGGCCACATCGGCCGAGCCGTCCTGATCGACACGGCTCGCGACGAGGAGTGCCCCTGGGACATCCGGATCGGCAGCCTCGTCGCGCTGGGCGGCATCCAGGACCCCGAGGTGGAGCGGACGATCTTGACGATCGACCTGGACGGCGTGCCCGAGATCTGGCACAACCGGCTGATCCTCGGTCTCACCGCGTCGGGCAGCAGGCGGTACGTCGAGCGGTTGGTGGACTCCCTGGCGGGCTTCGAGGGAGGCTACGAGGCGCTGCGCCAGTTCATGTACGGGCCGGGCGCGACGATCGACGACTTCTTCGCCATGCGGGCGGCGGTGGTCGCCGCGACGCAGCGGCAGCAGAAGTCGTCGTCGATGGTCGCCATCGACGACGACCTGCTCACGTCCCTCGAACTCACGTGGTCCTCCGACACCGAGCGGAGGCTGCTGGGGCAGTGGGTGTACGAAACGCTGGAGTTCAGGGTCGGCATGCGGCTCCGGTCGCTCATGCTGCCCGGTCAGACCGCGGAGTTCGAGGAGTTCGTCGACGACGAGGAGGAGCAGGAAGCACTGCGGTGGCTCATGGAGACACTCCCCGAGCACGGCGTCTTCGTCCGGCACGAGCTTGAACTGATCAAGGCGGAGATCCGGGGTGGTCTGCTGCGGCCGCCCGCACCGGATCCCGTCGACGACCGGGTGCTGGCCAACATGGCCACGGCGTTGCACATGCTGCGCGAGTGGATGCGGTTCAGCGCCGCGGGCCAGTGGTCGAAGTTCTTCGACTTCGCCGAGGCGAACAAGAAGGTGCTGCTCACCACCTACGCCGAAGGCGTCGCCGAACTGGCGGCCAGGCTCTCGCGGAGCTGGCCCGAGTACGAGGCACACCTCTACGTGCTCGACGAGGCCGAGTCGATGACCTTCGGGTGGGTCGAGCGCACGTCGTTGCAGCCCGAACTCCTGCGCGAGCGCCTCGTGCGGTTGCTCGACCACGGGCAGTTCCGCATGCTCTACCTCGGCGGTTCGTGGGCCGAGTACCGCTACCGGAGGTCGGCCCACTTCGTCTTCTACGCGGCGCTCGGCGCGGCGGGCTGGAAGCAGGTGTCCATCGCGAAGTCGCTCATGGAGCTGTCCGGCAGGTACGCGGAAGGTGACCAGGTGGCGCAGGGGATCCGGACGATCGAGGAGACGGGTGTCCGGTTCGAGTGGCCGGACGAGACAGTGACCGAGCTCCAGGAGGCCCTGCGGCAAGGTCGCCGGAACGGCGAGTGATCACCGGTTCCCGTGTGATCGTGCACAGTCGTTTGGCTGAGTTTGGGCACATGCCAAGGACGAATCCTGCGGTTGACAGAGAGCTGTGGTCGCTCATTACTGTGCACGTGCACAGTCGCGCCGCCGCCGCATCGTCGATCAAAGGAGATCGGATGTCCGGACCTCACCGGGCGGCCAAGGTCGCCCTCGCCCTGACCGCCGCCGTGCTCCCGCTGACCACGCTCACCCCGGCCGTGTCCGCGGCGGGCACGCTGACCATGCGCGGAGCCGACGTCTCGACCGTGCAACGCGCGCTGGACCTCGGCGCGAAGTTCCACGACGCGTCCGGCGTCGCGCGGGACCCGCTCGACATCCTCAAGGGCGCGGGCGTCAACTACGTCCGCCTGCGCGTCTGGAACAACCCGCGCAGCGGCTACAACAACAAGGCGAAGGTCCTGGCCTACGCCAAGACCGTGCAGGCCAAGGGTCTCAAGCTGCTGGTCGACTTCCACTACTCCGACACGTGGGCCGACCCCGGCAAGCAGTACAAGCCCGCCGCCTGGGCGAACCACACCATCGGTCAGCTGCAGACGGACGTCTACAACTACACCTACGACGTCTGCACCAGCCTCAAGGCCCAGGGCACCACGCCCGACAGCGTGCAGATCGGCAACGAGATCAACGTCGGCATGCTCTGGGACGACGGCAAGGTGGTCGACAACAACTTCACCAACCTCAGCCTCCTGCTCAAGGCCGGCTACAACGCCACCAAGGCGTGCAACGGCGGCACCAAGGTCATGATCCACACGGCGAACGCCGACAACCTCGACCACGCCCGCTGGTTCTACGACGGCATCAGGTCCAAGGGCGTGGCCTGGGACATCACCGCGCTGTCCTACTACTGCTCGTGGCACGGCACGCTCGCCAACCTCTACAACGTCATCTCCGACGTCCGCTCCCGCTACGGCAAGGACGTGGTCCTCGCGGAGACGGCGTACCCCTTCACCACCGCGAACGCCGACGGCACCGGCAACTCGATCAACGCCGGCTGCGCGGGCTACCCGCTGACGTGGGCCGGCCAGGCCACGAACTTCGCCCACGTGCAGAACACCGCGCGCAACGCGGGCGCCATCGGCGTCTTCTACTGGGAACCGACCTGGTACGCCGTTCCCGGCAACGGCTGGGACCCCGCCGACATCACCAACAGCGGCAACGGCTGGGACAACATGGCGATCTTCAACTGGACCGGCCGGATCAACCCCGACGTCCGCTGGACGCCGTGACCGGCCGGTGTCGCGTGGATCGGTGACGGGCGCGCGGTCGGCTCCCGGCCGCGCGTCGCGCTATCGCCGCACCGACGAGGCGTCGTGCTGTCGGCGCACCACTTCGGTGATCCAGGTGGGCGCGAACGGCGACGTGCAGTTCGGGGGAGTCGGGTAGTCCTTGAGCACTTCGAGGCGTTCACCGATGTCGATGGCGCGGGCACGGTGCTCGGCGTGCTCGATCCCGATCTGGGCCAGGCAGTGGTTCATCGCCCACTGCAGGCGATCCGGGGCCTCGCGCATCCCCGCCTCGATGACGTCGAGCAGGGCCGGGAGGTCGAGCCCTTCTGGCTTCTTGGCCACGCGGTCGGTGGTCAGCGCCCACCCGGCGCTCGCGACCACCGGGTCGGGATCGGCGAACCAGGCCAGGCGCAGTGGTTCGGCGTGAAGCCCCTTCTTGACCACGTAGTTCACCAGCCAGTCGTGCACCTTGGGCGTGCGGGCCTCGCGCAGCATGGTGTCCAGCTCGTCGCGCTGGAACGCCTTCGGGCGGCAGATCAGCAGCGCCAGCAGCCGCGCCGCCGTGTCGGCCGTCTCCCAGAGGTCGCGGGTGAGGTCCTGCCGCGTCTTGAGCCGCTTCGCGATCGCCCGCAGCTTGCCGAGGTTCACCCCGTGGTCGTCGCCGTGCTTCTCGTTCACCTCGCGTGCCCTGGGGTCCTCCAGCGCGGCCAACTCGGCCATCACCTCGGCCACCGTCGTCCCGGTCACCCCAGCCTCCCGTCGGTCGCCCGTGGATGCAGATTACGAGGAGGCCACCGTGCACCGGGAGGCCGGTCTTGTCGGTCAGGAGATGAGCACGCGTGCCACTGGTGCGGTGGTAGCCCCCCGGTCGGCGCCCGTACCTGGCCGCCGCTACGTGTTCGACGCCATGTCGAGGCATGGGAGTCCGTGATCGCTCACCTCCCGTCATGCCGACTGCTCATCGTGTATCCGAGGCCTGCGATCGTTCGCGTCGGTTCACCGTGTCGGTGAGCGTGGCGGGGGTGACTCCGCAGACGCGCAGGACGCTCCGGGCGAGCGCTTCGGTGGCCTCCGGCAGTGGCATCCGCCCCGCTTTCACCGCCTCGCCGGCGGCGTGGCCGAGGCTGACCACGGCGGTCGCGAGCCAGGACGTGGGCACGTCGTCAGTGAACTCGCCGGAGTCCTTGCCCCGGGTGAGCAACCGGTCGAGGTGGTCGACCACGGGTCGGTGCCGGGCGCGGTCGGCGTTGGCGTCGGGCGCGGTGGCGGTGGCGGTCAGCAGGAGTGGGGAGCGCTGGAAGGTTCGCCAACTGGCGTCGAGGAGGCGGAGCAGGGCGGCGGCGGCGGGGCCTTCGTCCAGGTGCGCGGCATCCATCTCGGCGACCGCCTCGTCGGTGATCACGTCGATCACCGCGCCGATGAGCGCCTCGCGGGTCTTGAAGTGGGCGTAGACGGTCTGGCGACTCACCCCGGCCGCGGCGGCGATGTCCTCGACGCTCGCGGTGGGTTGGGCGGCCAGGACCTCCTGCGCGGCGGACAGGATCGCGCCGGCGCTGCGGTCGGCGTCGGAGCGGCGGCGTCGACGCCGAGGCGGGGTTATCTCGGACACGTTGTCAAGATTAGCAAAGGTCATTATGTTTGACGGCATGTCAAAGATAACTGTGGTCGGTCGCCGCGATGTGCTGCGAGCGGGCGTCGCCGTGGTAGCGGCGGGTGCGGCGGCCGTGCCTACCGGCGGAACCGCTGCGGCGGCGGGAGACCACGTCCTCGCGCTGACCGGGGTCACGGTGATCGACGTCGGCGGACGCCGACCCGAGCGCGATGCGACGGTGCTCGTCCGCGAGGACCGCATCGTCGCGGTCGGACGCCGCGGCGATGTCCGGGTGCCGGCCGGTGCGAGGGTCCTGGACCTACCCGGGAAGTTCGTGATCCCTGGTCTGTGGGACGCGCACGTGCACAGCATCCCCGCCGAGCGGATCTCTCCGCCCCTGTACCTGGCCAACGGCATCACGTCGGTCCGGGAGATGTCCGGTTCGGCGCTGTTGCACGAGTGGCGTGACCGGGTGGATCGCGGCGACCTGCTCGGGCCGCGATCGGTCATCGCGAGCCGGATCATCGACGGCGCGCCCACCATCGGTGACCCGACGGCCTTCGTCGAGGTCGCCACCGAGGCACAGGCCCGGGACGCGGTCCGCGAGGCCAAACGGGACGGCGCGGACTTCGTGAAGGTGTACTCGCGGCTGCCCCGCCACCTGCACCGCGCGATCGCCGAAGAGGCCCGCCTGCAGCGGATCCCCTTCGCCGGGCACTGCCCGGACGCGGTCCCGCTCGGCACGGCTGGCGCGATGGGCCAGTGCAGCGTCGAACACCTGTACTCGACCTGGTACGACACCTCGACCCGAGAGGCGGAACTGCGCGCCCGGATCGCCGGGCTGACGATCGACCGGAGCGACTACGTCACCTGGATGCACGAGATCCACCGGCTGGAATGGGACGCCGCTCGCAGCTACAGCGCGAGGAAAGCGGCGGCTGTGTTCGCCGTGCTGGCCCGCAACCGCACCCGGATCGTCCCCACCCTGTCGGTGTACCGGGTACTGGACCGGCCGGGGGAGGTCGTGCTCGACGACGAGCGGCTGAAGTACGTGCCGGTGGCGGTGGTCGAGGGCTGGCGCTGGGCGCTGGAGAACGTCATCAAGGCCGGGTGGACGCCGGACGAGGCCGCCCAGCGCCACGCCCTGCTCGACCACCGGCTGGCGTTCGTGGGGGAGTTGACCCGCGCGGGTGTGCCGGTCGTCGCCGGCACCGACGGCGGCGACGTGCCGTTCGTCATCCCAGGGTTCGGCCTGCACGACGAACTCGCCACGCTGGTGCGCGCCGGGCTCGCACCGTTGGACGCACTGCGGGCCGCGACCATCGAGCCGGCCCGCATGCTCGGCCTGGACGACGCGCTCGGCACGGTGACGCCCGGCAAGCTTGCCGACCTCGTCGTGCTCGACGCCGATCCTCTGACCGACATCCGCAACACCACCCGCATCCACACCGTGCTCACCCGAGGACGCGTCATCTCACCGGGCCAACGCACCCACATGCTCGCCGACATCGCCGCCGCGGCGGCCGAACCCACCGCTTCGCCAACACCCACCGCTTGACCGAACCCGAGGAGTCCCCATGCCCATCCGACTGGTCACCGGCCTCGCCCTGCTGTCCACCGGCCTGCTCGCGGGCGCTTTCGCTTACGGCGCGGTCAACGTGGCGACCACGTTCGACGTGGTGCCACTCGACGTGCGCCTGACCTTCCACTCGGCGCTCATGCAGATGAACGGCATCGTCATGCAGACCATGATGGCGCTGGCCGCGCTGAGTTCGCTGGCCTTGGCCGTGCCGGCCCGCGGCACCCAGCGGTACCTGGCGGGCGCGGCCGGAGCACTGGTCGTGGCCTCGTTCCTGATCACGCGCTTCGGCAACGTGCCGATCAACGGCCGGATCAAGGTGTGGGCCGTTTCCGGGCCACCGGCCGACTACGCGACGCAGCTCCAGCGATGGGAGACCTTCAACGTCGTGCGCACCGTCACCGCATTCGTCGCGTTCGCGCTCGTCGTCGCGATCGCCATCGGGGTGGCCCGAGTCCGCCAGGCCGACCGCGGGCCCGCGATCGACGCAACGGCGTGACAACGCGCGCCGACAGTCCACTTCAGACTCGGTGTGCGCCGGCAGGACGCGTCACGCACCCCTGATACGTCGGCCCACCCGCTCGGCCACCTCGCGCAGCCAGATGTGCCCGGCGTCCTGGGCGTGCACGGGGTGCCACCACATCGCCTCCTGCAACGGCACGGCGGGGAACGGGCAGGGCAGCACGCGGACGCCGAGAGCGGGGGAGAGGTCGACCAGGCGCTGCTGGGCCAGGGCCACCCGCCGGGTGCCGGCGACCAACGCGGGCAGCAGGTGGAACGACGGCACGGAGACGTCGACGCGCGGGCTGATGCCGAGCATGCTCAGCTGTCGGGCGACCGGCGCGTCGTAGGTCCGCTGGTAGACCGCCCACGGCAGCCGCGCCAGGTCGTCCAGGGCGAGTTCGTCGCCGACCTCGGTGTTGTCGTCCGCGACCAGGCACACCCACCGGTCGGCGAACAGCTCGACGGCGGGGAAGCCGTCGATCACGCCGTGCGGCAGCAGCAGCCCGTCCACCGTGCTCAGCAGCGTGCTCAGGTTGTCCAGCTGACCCCCACGGCAACACCGTGGAGTACACCACCGAGCTGGAGCTGCTCGACGAGGACACCTGGCACCCGCACGTCTACGACTTCTCCCGGCCCGAGGTCACCGACCAGTGGGGCACCGCCAACCCGATGAACGAGCTGGTGGCCGAGGAGTCGTTCAACGACCCCGACCGCGGCTGCTTCGTCGCCCCGCCGGTGTGACGATGCGGTTCGCCACCTACCACCACGAGGGCCGCCGGCAGGTCGGCGTCCTGGACGACGGCGACCTGCTGCACCCGGTCGACGCGGGCTCGCTGCTCGACGTCCTGGCCGACCTGCCCGCGGCCGGCGCCGACGCCCTGGCCCGCCCACCGGGACCGCACGTCTCGGCCGTGCGGTTGCTCGCGCCGCTCCGACCGCCCACCGTGCGCGACTTCGTCACGTTCGAAGAGCACGTCGAGGGCATGCGCGCCGGCGCCGGTGTGCCCGGGCAGTGGCACGCCGCGCCCACGTTCTACTTCGGCAACCCCTACGCGGTCATCGGCCCGCACGACGACGTGCCCGTGCCGCCCGGCTCGGCGGTGCTGGACTTCGAACTGGAGGTCGCCGCCGTCATCGGCCGCGAGGGCCGCGACCTCACCCCGGAACGGGCGCGCGACCACATCGCCGGCTACACGATCTTCAACGACTGGTCCGCCCGCGACCTCCAGACCGCGGAGATGGCCGTGGGGCTGGGTCCGTGCAAGGGCAAGGACACCGCGACCACCCTCGGGCCCTGGCTGGTGACCCCCGACGAGCTGGAACCCCGCCGTGACGACGAAGGCCTGCTGCGCCTGGCGCTGACCGCCGAGGTCGGCGGCGAGGTCGTGGGCTCCGACCTGCTGTCCAACATGAGCTGGACGTTCGAGGAGATGGTCGCCTACGCCTCGCGCGGCACGTGGGTGCGACCCGGTGACGTGCTCGGCTCCGGCACCTGCGGCAACGGCGGCTGCCTGGCCGAGCTGTGGGGCCGCGGCGTGGACCGCCCGCCACTGGCGCCCGGCGACACCGTGACCCTCACCGTCGAGGGCATCGGCCGCCTCCGCACCACCGTGGTCGCCGGGGTCGAGGTCCGGCCGGTGCCGCCGGCCCGCCGCCGCCCGAGGGCCAGGCCGTGACCGCCGCCCGTCCGCCGGACGATCACCCCGTGCACGGGCCGGACCCGTAGCTCCTGCGCACGGGCCCGGCCTCGCGGCGGCGTGGGACCGGCGTCAGCGGGCCGAGCTGATCCAGTCGGCGAGGTGCGGCGACTCCGCGCCGATCGTCGTGTCGTCACCGTGCCCGGTGTGCACGACGGTGCCGGCGGGCAGGGTGAGCAGCCGCGTGCGGATCGACTCGATGATGGTGTCGAAGTCCGAGAACGACCGGCCCGTCGCGCCCGGCCCGCCCCGGAACAGGGTGTCGCCGGTGAACACGACCCCCAGGGCGGGGGCGTGGAAGCAGCACGCGCCGGGTGCGTGGCCCGGGGTGTGCACCACGTGCAGCGCGATGCCCGCGACCTCGATCACCTGCCCGTCGGCCAGGTCGCCGTCCGGCCCGGCGTCGGGGTGGGTCAGATCCCACACCACCCGGTCGGCCGGGTGCAGCAGCACCGGGGCGCCGGTGGCCTCGGCCAGCGCACGGGCCACCCGGACGTGGTCGTCGTGCGCGTGGGTGGCCAGGATCGCCTTCACGGTGCGCCCGGCGACCACCTTCAGGATCGCGGCCACGTCGTGCGGTGCGTCGATGACGACGCACTCGGTGTCGTCGCCGAGGACCCAGACGTTGTTGTCCACGTCGAAGGTCTCGCCGTCGAGGTGGAACGTGCCCCGGGTCGTCGTGCGGTCGATGCGGGCGGTCATCAGAACACCACCACCGAGCGCAGCACGTCACCGCGGTGCATCTTGGCGAACGCGTCCTCGACCTGGTCCAGGGCGATGGTCTCGGTGACGAACGCGTCGAGGTCGAGGCGGCCTTGCAGGTGCAGGTCGATCAGGTAGGGGAAGTCGCGGCTGGGCAGGCAGTCGCCGTACCAGGAGGACTTCAGCGCGCCGCCCCGGGCGAACAGGTCGATCAACGGCATGTCGATGCGCATGTCCGGGGTCGGAACGCCGACCAGCACGACCGTGCCGGCCAGGTCGCGGGCGTAGAACGCCTGCTCCCAGGTCTCCGGGCGCCCGACGGCGTCGATGACGACATCGGCGCCGAACCCGCCGGTCAGCTCGCGGACGCGCGCGACGACGTCCTCCTCGGCGGCGTTCACGGTGTGGGTGGCGCCCAGCCCGGTGGCCCACTCCAGCTTCCGCCGGTCCAGGTCGATGCCGATGATCGTGGTCGCCCCGGCCAGGTCCGCGCCCGCCACCGCCGCCGCGCCCACGCCGCCGCAGCCGATGACGGCCACGCTGTCGCCCCGCCCGACGTTGCCGGTGTTGAGCGCCGCGCCGAGCCCGGCCATCACCCCGCACCCGAGCAGCCCGGCCACCGCGGCGGACGCCCGCGGGTCGACCTTGGTGCACTGCCCGGCGTGCACCAGGGTCTTCTCGGCGAACGCGCCGATGCCCAACGCGGGGGAGAGCTCCGTGCCGTCGGTCAGGGTCATGGGCTGGGAGGCGTTGTGGGTGTCGAAGCAGTACCAGGGCTTGCCCTTCAGGCATGCCCGGCACACACCGCACACGGCTCGCCAGTTGAGCACCACGAAGTCACCGGGCGCCACGTCGGTGACACCCTCGCCGACGGTCTCCACCACGCCCGCGGCCTCGTGACCGAGCAGGAACGGGAACCCGTCGTTGATGCCGCCCTCCCGGTAGTGCAGGTCGGTGTGGCACACGCCGCACGCCTGCACCCGCACCACGGCCTCACCCGGGCCGGGGTCGGGCACCACCACCTCGACCACCTCGACCCTCGCGCCCTTGCCCCGTGCGACCACACCGCGAACCGTCTGAGTCACCGCGAAAACCCCTCGTCGTCCATCGTCATGCCGGGTGAACACGCGCAACAAGAGAGTCCCACGCGCGCAGCGGCAGCGCGCTCGGCTCCGGTGGCGAACGTGCGCTGCCACATCGGCACGCACGTCAGCGTCGAGCCGACCGAGTGCCGCCGCACCTTCCGTGCGACGGCATGACCACCCGACTCAGGCGGGGTCGGGTCGATCGAAGCGTGCGAGCAGGTCGAGCGCGGCACGCCGCTGTCCTTCGTAGGCGCCGGGTTCCCCCTGCGCGAGCCCGGAGAAGAGGTCGATGGCTTCCCGCAGGTCCGCCCTGGCCTGCGGCAGGCGGGTGCCGGCGGCGAGCCGGATGGCGGCGAACGACCACAGCGACTTGGCCAGACCGGCCTCGACGTCGACGCGACCCGTGCGGGCGAGCCTGCGCAGGATGCGGGTCGCCTCCTCCGCGGTCCGCAGGGACTCGTCGCGCTGTCCGGTGTTCCACGCCGCGGCACCCAGGTTCGCCAGCGCTTCGGCGAGGTCGCGCTCGAACTCCGCGGGGCGACGTGCCGCCAGCTCCCGGTAGAGCTCGACGGCCTCGCGGCCCGTGGCGGCGGCTCGGTCCAGCCGTCGGAGGTCGTTGTGCCGGTGGGTGAGGTTGACCAGGCCGTAGTCCACCACGACCAGCAGACCGCGTGCGTCGGCCGGGTCGGGCTGGTCCGTCGCGGGCGGCGCGATCGTGTTGGAGTGCCTGGCGTGCAGGACCGACCAGCCCTCGGCGGCGCACAGCTCGGCGAACCTCATGGCGAGCCGCGTCTTGCCCTGGCCGCCCGCGCCGTGCACGGGCGCCGTCCTGCCGGCGGCCGTGCTGCGCTGAGCGGCGCGGGTCCGCCGGAACGCGGACGACCGCTGCCACGCTGGTCGCTCAGCGGCGCCAAAGCCGTTCGGCGGCGAGCCTGCCGGAGATGAGCACCGGCGGGATGCCGACGCCGGGTGTGGTGCCGCTGCCGGCGAGCACGACGTTGCCGTCGCGGAACGGGAGGTTGCGCGGCCGGAACGGGCCGGTCTGGGTGAAGGTGTGGGCCGCCGAGAACGGGGTGCCGGCGGCTTGGCCGGACCGCGCCCAGTCCTCGGGCGTCACCACGGACAGGATCTCGACGTCGGGGTCCACCAGCTTGCGGGCGACGAGCTCGCCGACGACCTCCGCGGCGTAGCGGTGCCCGACGGCGTCCCACCGGATCGGCGCGGCGTCCAGGTTCGGGCACGGTGCCAGCAGGTACTGCAGGTGCCGTCCTCGCGGTGCCAGTCCCGGGTCGCTGAGGGTCGGTGTGGTGAGCAGCAGGGACGGATCGCTCATGAGCCGGCCCCGGCTGATGATCTCGTCGAACGTGCCTTCCCACGCCGTGCCGAACGAGATGGTGTGGTGGGCCAGCCCTTCGACGACCCGCCCGGCGGCGAGGTGCACCACCACCGCGGACGGCGACCACCGCAGCGGCCGCGGGCGCCGGGGTCTGCCGTGCAGCAGCCGCGCGCTCTGCGCCGGACCGGTGGCGAGCACGACGGCGTCGCACGGGAACCGGTCGGTCGCGGTGCGGACCGCGGTCACCCGCGGCCCGGCGCGGTCCAGCGAGACCACCTCGGCGTCGTAGTGGAACCGGACGCCGGCGGCGGACGCGGCGTCGGCGAGGGCCTGGGGCACCGCGCGCATGCCGCCGCGCGGGAACCAGACGCCGGCGATCGTGTCCATGTAGGCGATCACGGCGTAGGCGGCGAGCGCGTCGGTGGGCGACACCCCGGCGTACAGGGCCTGGAACGTGAAGACGCGGCGGAGCCGGTCGTCGCGGAGGAACCGGCCGACCGCCCCGGCCAGGGAGCGGAAGCCGCCCAGCCGGGCGAGGGCGACGAGGTCGGGGCCGAGCAGGTCGAGCGGCGAGTCGAAGCTCGCGCCGATGAACCGGTCGCGCTCGACCTGGTACAGCCGGGTCAACCAGGCGCGCAGCCTGCGGTAGCCCTCGGCTTCGCGGTCGCCGGCGAACTCGGCGACCGCCGCCTCCATCGCGGCGGCGTCGGTGTGCACGTCGAGCCCGCTGCCGTCGGCGAACTCGGCGCGGTAGGCCGGGTGCAGCGGCAGCAGCTCCAGGTGGTCGGCGAGTCGGGCACCCACCGCCGAGAACGCGTCGTCGAGCAGTTCCGGCATGGTCAGCACGGTCGGTCCCGTGTCGATGCGGTGCCCGGCCAGGTCCAGCCTGCCCGCCAGGCCACCGGGGTGGCCGTGCCGCTCCAGCACCGTCACCTCGTGCCCGGCCCCGCGCAGGTGCAGCGCGGCGGACAGGCCGGACAGCCCCGCGCCGATCACCACGACCGAGTCGGTGCGGCCCTTCACCAGGTGTGCCACGGCGTCCCCCGTCAGTCGCGGCGGCGGACGGCCTTGGCCGCCAGCTGCTTCAGGTGGGTGCGGGCGACGTCGTCGACGGCCGCCCGGTCGAGTGCGGCCAGACCGGTCTCGGTCAGCGTCTCGATGTGCTCCTCCACGGCCTCCACCGCGCCGTGGTCGATCAGCAGCGCCCGCGCGGTGGCCACGGTCCGGTCCGTCATGGGCACGCCGCTGAGGCAGCGGAGCAGCACCCGCGCGCCGGCGCGGTCGCCCGACGCGGTGGCCCGGGCGATCGCGACCGCCATCAACGGGGTGCGCTTGCCCTCGCGCAGGTCCTCGCCGACGGGTTTGCCGGTCACGGCGGGGTCGCCGAACATGCCGATCAGGTCGTCGCGCAGCTGGAACGCCACGCCGATGTCGCGGCCGAACACGCGCAGGCACTCGATCACGTCGGCCGGTGCGCCGGCGAGCGCCGCGCCGAGGTGCAGCGGGCGTTCGACGGTGTAGGCGGCGGTCTTCAGCGCCGCCACGCGCAGCGCGCTCTCCAACGACCCGTCCCGACTCGCGGTCGCGCGCAGGTCGAGGTGCTGACCGGCCATCATCTCCGTCCGCATCCGCTGCCACGGCTGCCACGCGCGGTGCAGCGCGTCGGCGGGCAACCCGGCCGTGACCAGCGCGTCGTCGGCCCACGCCAGCGCGAGGTCGCCGACCAGGATCGCGGTGGAGTCGCCGTAGCGGCGGGCACTGCCCGACCACCGCGACCGCCGGTGCCGCGCGGCGAACGCCTCGTGCACGGCCGGCCTGCCGCGACGGGTCGCCGAACGGTCCATCACGTCGTCGTGCACCAGCGCACAGCACTGCAACAGCTCCAACGCCACCAGCGCGCGCACGACGGCCTCGGCCGTGTCGCCGCGCACCTCACCGCCCGAGGCGCGCCAGCCCCACCACGCGAACGCGGGCCGGATCCGCTTGCCGCCGGCCAGGACCAGCGCGCGCACCTCCTCGACGAGGTCCCGTGCGGCGTCGACCTCCGGGCGGGCGCGGAAGAAGTCGTCCAGCGCCGAGGCGTACCGCGCCGGGAACGAGTCGTGCGTCGCGGGCGCACGGGTGTCCATGCCGGCCGTCAGCGACATCGTCGCCCCCCTTGAGCAGCGGTTCGGATCTGAACGGTTCGAGCTAAGCAGCGCCGAACCGGCTCTGCACAACGAGCGCGCTGGTCGTGCAGGGCGTCACCGGCCGACTTAGCGTGAGGGGGTGCCATCGCGGGAAGGACGCTCACGCATGTCCGCAGACCGGGAACTGGATGCCGCGGGTATCACCGACCCTCGGCTCCGTGACGCCTATCAGCGGTGTCGCGCGCTCAACGCCCGACACGGCCGCACGTACTACCTGGCGACGAGGATGCTCGGCCAGGAGCAACGGCCGGCCGTCCACGCGCTGTACGGGTTCGCCCGTCGGGTGGACGACATCGTCGACGACGTCCACAGCGGACCGTCGCGCAAGGCCGAGGGCCTCGCGGCGGTCGACGCGCTCCTCGCCACCGCCCTGGAACGCGGCACGAGCGACGACCCGGTCGTCGCGGCGTTGCTGGACACCGTGCGCCGGTACGACATCCCCACCGTGCACTTCCACGACTTCATGGCCTCCATGCGGATGGACCTGACCGTCACCGACTACGCGACGCGCGCCGAGCTGACCCGGTACGTGCACGGCTCGGCGGCGGTCATCGGCCTCCAGGTGCTGCCGGTGCTCGGGACGGTCGTGCCGAGGGAGGAGGCGGAACCCGCCGCCGCCGCGCTCGGGATCGCCTTCCAGCTCACCAACTTCATCCGCGACGTCGGGGAGGACCTCGACCGCGACCGGGTGTACCTGCCCGCGGACGAGCTCGCCGCGTTCGGCGTCGACCGGGACCGGCTGCGGTGGGCGCGTGGCGCGGGCCGGGTGGACGACCGGATCCGGGCGGCGCTGCGCGACCAGGTCCACCGCACCCGCGAGGTCTACGCGCGGGCGTGGCCCGGTATCGCGATGCTCGCGCCGCGTTCGAGGCCCTGCGTGAGCACCGCCTACCGGCTCTACGGCCGGATCCTCGACCTGGTCGAGGCGTCGGACTACGACGTGCTGTCCCGCCGCGTCGCGGTGTCCAACGGCCGACGGCTCGCCGTCGCGCTGCCCGCGTTCGCCAGGGCCGTGCTCGCCCGCACGGCCTGATCCCGGAGGAGTGAGATGCCCGACCGCTTGCCGCTGCGCAGGTTCAGCAGCCCCGCCTGGTCGCAGCAGGAACCGACGTGGCGGGAGGCGAAACCCGCGCTCATCGAGGCCGCGCTGAAACGCGCCACCGCCCGCCCCTCCGGCAACTGGTTCGTCGTCGGTGCGAGCCGTGATGTGGTGCGCGGCAAGCCCTTCGGCCGCACGGTCGCCGGTCGCGAGGTGGTGCTCTGGCGCGGGCCGGGTGACGTGCTGGTGGCCGGTCCCGGCTCGTGCCCGCACCTGGGCGCGCCGCTGTGCGACGGGGCGGTCACCGACGGCAGGCTGGTCTGCCGCTGGCACGGCCTCGCGCTGGGCGGCGAGCGGTTCGGCGCGTGGAGCCCGTTCCCCGCGCACGACGACGGCGTGCTCGCGTGGGTGCGCTTGGACGACGTGGGCGGCGAGGAACCGCTGCCCGAGCCGGTGCTGCCCGAACGCCCGGCCGGGGTGGCGCTGGACGCGGTCGCGACCCTGATCGGCCGCTGCGACCCCGAGGACGTGATCGCGAACCGGCTCGACCCGTGGCACGGCGCGTGGTTCCACCCCTACTCGTTCGCCAACCTCCGCGTGCTGGAGACGCCCACAGAGGAGCGGGACCGGTTCCTGGTGGAGGTGACGTTCCGGCTCGTCGGCAGGCTCGGCGTGCCGGTGACCGCCGAGTTCACCTGCCCCGAACCGCGCACGGTGGTGATGCGCATCGTCTCCGGCGAGGGGGAGGGCAGCGTGGTCGAGACCCACGCCACGCCGCTGGCCGACGGGCGGACGGCCGTGGTCGAGGCGACCATCGCGCAGTCGGACCGGCGCGGGTTCGCGCTGGCCAGGTGGGCTGCGCCGGCGTTCCGGCCCGCCATGCGCCGGGCCGCCGCGCGACTGTGGCGCGACGACCTCGCCTACGCCGAACGCCGGTACGCCCTGCGGTCCAAGGGGGCTTATCCGGACTGAGACGAAGCTCAACTTGAAACGGTTCTGAGTCGATTTTAGGATGGAGCTCGTCATCGTTGTCGACTCGCAGAGGACGCGCGCCATGCCTGAGCTCTCCCGCCTGCCCCGCCCCGTCGCCGAGTCCTGGGACTGGCAGCTCTCCGGTCTGTGCCGCGGCATGGACAGCACCTACTTCTTCCACACGCCCAACGAGCGCGGCTCCGCCCGTGAGCAGCGCGAAGCCATGGCCAAAGCCATCTGCCGGCGGTGCCCGGTGATGCGGCAGTGCCGCGAGCACGCGCTCGAAGTGCACGAGACGTTCGGCATCTGGGGAGGCCTGGGCGAGAGTGAACTGCGGGCTATGCTTTCCCAACGCGCCAGGAAGTGAGCCCGTAGTCGATGAGCTGGACACCCCGCGCGGTCGCGGCGATGCTCGGCATCTCGCCGACCACGCTGCGCACGTGGGACATGCGCTACGGGCTGGGACCGTCCGACCGCACCGCCGGCGGTCACCGCCGCTACCGCGACGACGAGGTCGACCAGCTGCGGCGGATGGTCGCGCTGACCGCGCAGGGCGTCGCACCCGCCGACGCAGCCCGGCAGTCGCGGCAACCCGTCCCGGTCACGTCGCCGCCGGCCAGGCCCGAACTCACCGACGCCGCGGCCCGGTCCGCGCGGCGCGGTTTCCTGACCGCGGCCGACCGGCTCGACGAGCCGCGGGTGCGTCGACTGGCGGCGGACCTGATCACCGCGCACGGTGTGGTGGCCGCCTGGCAGGCGGTGCTCGCGCCGTTCCTCGTCGAGCTGGGCGACCGCGTGCGCCAGCGCGGCGCCGGGGTCGAGGTCGAGCACCTGGCGAGCGCCGGCCTGCTGCACGCGTTGCGCGCCGTGCCCTACCCGGACCGCGACGGCGTGCTGGCAGCGTTGCTGTCGTGCGCACCGGAAGAGCAGCACACGCTGGCGCTGGAAGCGCTCGGCGCCGCACTGTCCGAGGAGGACTGCCTGTGGCGCAACCTCGGCGCCCGCGTGCCGTCGACGGCGTTGCGCGACGCGCTGGACCGCCTGCGCCCACCTGTGGTCGTGATCTGGGCGCACCACGCCGACCTCGCCGCCGCCGTGCCGATCGAGGAACTGCGCCGGAGCACCGACGCGGTGCTGGTGGCTGCGGGCCCCGGCTGGGAGGGGCTCGCGCTGCCCGCTTCCGTGCGGCGGCCGGCCACGCTGCTCGACGCCGTGCGCCTGGTCCTGGACCCGATCCGCGGCTAGGCGGTGTCCGGCGGTACTCCGGTCGTGGTGCGCGATCCCTGGTGCCGGACGGGGCGTCGTCCCGTGGTGGCTGCTCGTGGCGTCCGCGCCACGGCCGGCGGCGAAATCCAGGTGCGGACGCGGGACCGGGCGGGTGTACTGCCCGCCATGGTCGACTACCGCCAGCGCCACGCCGACGAGTGGCTCGCACACTTCGCCCGTCGGGGTCACCGAGCCCCGCGCCCCCTCGGCGCCGGCGTCGAGGGGGCCGTCTACCGACTCGAAGAGGGCCTCGTCGCCAAGGTGTGGAGCGGCAGGCCGCCGGCCGATCTCGACCTCTCCCGCCGGGTCTACGCGGACATCGCCCGCCACGCGCTGCCCTTCGCCACGCCGGAGATCCTCGACACCGAGGTCCACGACGGCGTGCTCGTGACCTACGAGCGCGAGCTGACCGGATCGCCCTTCCGGTCGGAACCGGTAACGACCTCCGCCGAACGCGACCTGCCCGCCACCGAGACCACCGCGCTGCTGACGGTCCTGCGCGCCCTCGCCACCGTCCCGGGCACCGGGGCCATGCGCGACCTCACCGTCCAGGGCGACGACCGCCCCCTCTGGCGGGACCACACGCGCTTCCCCGACGCCCTCGCCGCCCTCGTCCGGCGCGCCGCCCGCCGTCACGGCGACGTGCTCGCCGCCCACGTCCCGGGTCTGCCCGCTGCGGTGGAACGGGTCGTCACCTCCCTCACGGCCCTGCCCGACGCACCGGTCACCGCCATCCACGGCGACCTCGTGCCGCCCAACATCCACGTGGACGACACCGGCCGTCCCACCGCGGTCCTCGACTTCGGCTTCTTCACCACCGCCGGCGACCCCGCGTTCGAGGCCGCCGTCACCGCCGCCGTCTGGGACATGTACGGACCGCACGCCGAACACCACGCCGCCACCCTGACCGACCTGTTCGCCGGGGAACTCGGCCACCCGGCCGAGACCCTCGCCCTCTACCAGGCCGTCTACGCGCTCACCACCTACGACCTGTTCTCCCCGGACGGCAGCGACGGCCACTTCCACTGGTGTGCCGCCCTGCTGCGCCGGAATCCGGTGGCGCTCGCGTAGCCGACCTGCCTACATGTCGCCGTCCCGGGAGCGCGCGCCTCCGGTGGCCGTGACTGCCCGCCACCACCCGATCGAGTCGGCTGGGAACCCGTTCGGATGTTGTTCCGCTGCTCCCGACCGCCGCATCCTGTGAGCCGTCCGCGTCAACCACCTCGCGTGCGGAGGATTCGTGCCGGTCAACGAGATGCTGAAAGCCAAGATCCGCCACGGCTTCGCCCACCTGGACGTCGACGGGGACGGGTTGCTCACCGAGCAGGACCACGTCCTGATGGGCAGGCGCTCCGCGGAGGCGCTCGGGCACGCCCCCGGCTCGCCGCAGGAACAGCGCATCATCGACGCCTACCTGCGGATCTGGCACGACCTGCACCTGCCGCACATCCCCGACGGCGGCGAGGTGATCTCCGGTGAGCAGTTCCTCGCCTCCACCTGCTCGCTCGTCGACGACCCGCGAGCCGCGCAGGCCACCGTCGGCGCGATCGCCCAGGCGTTCCTCGCCATCGCGGACACCGACGTGGACGGCCGCGTGAGCCCCGCCGAGTTCCTGGCGTTCCAACGAGGGCACTTCCCCGGCCTGACCGACGTCGAGCTCGCCGAGGCGTTCGAGCACCTCGACGCCGACGGTGACGGCTACCTCAGCGCCGAGGAGTTCACCCGCGCCGGCGTGGAGTTCTGGTCCAGCCCGGACCCGGACGCCCCCGGCAACTGGTGGATGGGCCGACCGGTGGCCTGACCCACCCGCGGGCGACCGGTGCCCGGATCACCGGCGGGTCGCCCGGACCAGCCGCAGCGGCGCCCAGACCAGCAGGGCGAGCACGGCCACCAGCAGGTACTCGATGGCCGGGATGCGCACGACCTCGTCGACCCGGTCGTACCCGCGCCACGCGTAGACGGCGAGGGCGGCCACGCCGATCACGGCGGCCGTCCACCACCGCGCGGTCCTGCTCAGCCCGACGCCGTGCAGCTGGGTGATCACGAAGACGCCGACGAACCCGAACAGGAACATGGGCCAGATCCCGTCCGGGCCCGAGTTCATCACCGCGACCAGCGTGCCGTGCAGCGCCACCATCAGCTCCAGTCCGAGCGTCCACCACCGGTTCGTGTGCGCGGTGGTGAACATCAGGCTGCTCTGGAACAGCAGCAGGAACATGTAGAAGAACCCGATGAGGTGACCGCTGGTGGACTCCATCGGGTGGTACCAGAACGTGTAGATCGCGGCCCAGCTGAACAGGTAACCGTGGTACCGGCGCACGAACGCCACCACGTCGGCCGCGATCGGCGCCGGCCTGCCGAGGAACAGCCCGCGCCGCTTGTTCTCCATCAGCAGCACGGCCACCAGCAGCAGCACGACGGAACCCTGCGAACTGAAGATCGACACGTCCTGGGCGGTGCCGTCGTAGAACACCCGGGTCTGCACGGCGTGCAGCGCGATGAACCCGCCGTTGGCCGCGAGGGCGACGACGTTCACCCGGTGCAGGCCGGTGGTGTAGCGGCGGACCCTCGTCTGCGCGTAGTGGATGAGCGTCCAGGACACGACCTGGTGCGCCACGTACCCGGCCCACGCCGACGCGCGCGTCCAGAAGGTCGGCTCGGGCAGTTTCCAGTAGTACCGGGAGGCGCCCTGGTCGGGCAGCAGGACCGTCCCGTGCAGCCCTTGCCCGACCAACCACACCAGGCCGGTGAGCACGAGGCTGCCCGCCACGCCCCACAGCAGCAGCCGACCACGCGCAACGTTCAGCATGCTGAACATTATGGCAAACGCTCAGCATGCTGAACGATTGCACCTCCGGCCGCTCTGCGAAGATGGTCCGGTGGGCCGAGGGGACGAGCAGGAGGTGTCGCATCGACCGGACCAGGTGCGCGCCGACGTCGACTCCTGGCCGACCGGCCGGCTGCTGTCGGTCGCCGCGCGGGTCGTGGAGAGCCGGTTCGACGAGGTGCTGAACGGGCTGGGCCTGACGCACGCGGGCCTGATCGCGCTGCACCACCTCGCTGACGGACCGCTCGCCCAGCGCGAGCTGGCGACTTTGTGCAGGGTGACCGACCAGACGATGAGCCGCACCATCGAGCGGCTGAACCGCTCCGGCCACGTCACCCGCGGCTCCGACGCCCACGACCGCCGCCGGACGCTGGCCGAGATCACCCCGACCGGCCGCGACGTCCTGGCCGCCGCCCGCCGTGAGGAGAAGGAGTCCGAGTCGCTGCTCGGCGCGGTGGACGACTACGACCACTTCCGCCGCCAGTTGATCACCCTGATAGCCGCCGCCACCCGCCCCCGCTGACGCCACGCGCCCCCGCGCTGACCGCACCCGACCCTGCTGACCGCACCACCGACCAGTGGAGGGGGACGCACCGCGACGGCACGGCCGGCTCGACACCGGGTGCGGCGGTGCGCACCGGGCGATCAGGTCGTGCCGTGTGCGATGCTCCGGCCCGTGGTGGTCGACTTCGAGGCGGAGCTGTGGCTCTGGGACGCGCGGCAGAACGAGAGCTGGACGTTCGTGAGCCTGCCGGTGGAGGCGTCCGACGACATCCGCGACCTGGCGGCGGGGCCGAAGCGCGGGTTCGGGGCGGTGCGGGTCCGGGTCGTGCTCGGCGCGAGCGCGTGGTCCACGTCGATCTTCCCGGATTCCGGGCGGGGCTGCTACGTGTTGCCGGTGAAGCGTTCGGTCCGCGAGGCCGAGGACGTCGCGGTGGGCGACGTGGTGAAGGTCAGCGTCGAGGTCGTCCTGTCGTGAACGTGTGACCCCAGTGGCAACCTCCGGCGCCCTTCGAGCGTCGTGAGTGTTGTGCGAGCCGGACGTTCGGGGAGCCGGCGACAACTGGGAGGGCACGACTTTGCGTCGACACACAGGCACGGCGGCGGTCGCCGTGCTACTGGCGGCCGTGATCGCGGTTCCCGCGGTCGCGGAACCGTCGTCGGAGGATCCGGGGGCGGCGGGGGCAGCGGGGGTGACGCGGTTCGTCACGCTCGTCACGGGGGACAAGGTGGTTGTCCAGGACGACCGGGTCGCGGGCGTGAAGATGGCCGAGGGGCGTGAGCACGTCCGGACCTGGCAGTACCGCAGCAAGGGCCGCGACCACGTGGTGCCGCTGGACGCCCTGCCGCTGCTGCGCGACGACCGGCTGGACGCCCGGCTCTTCGACGTGACCGGGCTGCTGGAGCAGCACTACGACGACGCGCACGAGCCCGTCGTCCCGACCCTGGTCGGCGGCACGGGCCAGGTCCAGGCCCAGGCCGACCCGCTGGGACGTCTGGGGCTCGTCAAGCGCGACATCCCCAAGTCCGAGGCGGCCCGCGAGTGGCACGCCCTCTCGGGCGCGCGGACCGCGCAGGCGGGCAAGGTGTGGCTGAACGGCCGCGTCCGGCCCACGCTGGACCGCAGCGTCACCCAGGTCGGCGCGCCGAAGGCGTGGCAGGCGGGGCTGCGCGGCGACGGTGTGAAGGTCGCCGTGCTGGACACCGGGTACGACGGCGGCCACCCGGAGCTGAGGTCGCAGGTGGACGCCGCGGCGGACTTCACCGGCGAGGGCGACGCGGCCGTCGACGTGGACGGCCACGGCACGCACGTCGCGAGCACGATCGCGGGCGTCGGCGACCGGTACACCGGCGTCGCACCCGGCGCGCGGCTGCTGGTCGGCAAGGTGCTCGGTCGCAACGGCGGTCGTGAGGACTGGGTGCTCTCGGGCATGCAGTGGGCGGTCGACCAGGGCGCGAAGGTCGTCAACATGAGCCTCGGTGGCGGCGTCAGCGACGGCAACGACCTGATGTCGCACACGGTGAACCGGCTGTCCGAGAGCACCGGCGCGCTGTTCGTCGTCTCCGCGGGCAACGCGGGCGCGGCGAGCACCATCGGCAGCCCCGGCTCGGCCGACCGCGCGCTCACCGTCGGCAGCGTCACCAAGGACGACCGGCTCAGCGCGTTCTCCAGCCGCGGCCCGCGCGTGGGCGACTTCGGCCTCAAGCCGGAGATCGCCGCGCCGGGCAGCGACATCGTGGCCGCCAGGGCCGCGGGCACCCGGCCGTCGGCCGCCGTGGACGAGCGCCACGCCCGCCTGTCCGGCACGTCGATGGCCGCGCCGCACGTCGCCGGCGCCGCCGCGATCCTGGCCGGGCAGCACCCCGGCTGGACGGGCGACCAGATCAAGAACGCGCTGGTCGGCAGCGCGCTGCGGCTGCCGGACGTGGACACCCACGCGCAAGGCGCGGGCCGGTTGGACGTGGCACGGGCCACGAGCCAGTCGGTGCGGGTCGAGGGCCTGGCCGGCTTCGGCCAGGTCTGGGGCGACGAGCGGGTCGAGCGCAAGGTCTCCTACGTCAACGACGGCGACCGCGAGGTGCGGCTGACGATCGAGCCGGAGGTGAACCGGCCGGACCTGGTCGAGGTGGAGCGCACGCTGACCGTGCCCGCGAAGTCCGCGGCGTCGGTCACGGTGGCCCTGCGGGCTTCCGCCGCGCCCGGCGGCGAGGTGACCGGCGCGCTGGTGGCGCGCGGCGGCGACGTCGTGCTGACCACGCCGTTGACCGGGAACCTGATGGGGGAGGCGCACGCGCTGAGCGTGCGTGCGACGGCCCGTGAGGGTGACGTCGTGCGCTCGCTGTACGTGGTGACCAACGAGCGGACCGGGTGGTCTGCCGACGTGGTGGTCTGGGACGGCGTCGAGGCGTACTTCACCGTGCCCGCGGGCGACTACCGGGTCACCGGCATCACGCAGGACACCAGCGGCGCGATGGCGTTGTTCGCCGACCGCGCCACGGTGGCCGGCACCACCGAGCTGGTGGTGGACGCCAAGCGCGCCGAGCGGATCGTCGCGTCGATCGACGACCCGGACGCCCGTGCGGGCTACGGCGGCGCCACCGCGATCGTGTCCGATGTGGACCAGGAGGGCCCGCTGCCCGCGGACCTGGTGTCGATCGGCGGCACGCCGGACGACGACGCGTCGGTGTACTCGATCGGCGGCCCGACCATGCCGGGCCTGGAACTGCTGCAGTTCAGCTACTTCACCCCGCCGCACGTCAGCGTCGGGGTGACCGGTGACGGCGGCTTCGAGCTCGACTCGGCGACGGCGACCCTGCCGTTGGGCTTCGAGGGACGGCTCACCGCGCGGCTGGTCGACATCGGTCTCGGCGACCCCGACCCGACCGTCGACCTGACCGGGGCGATCGTCCTGGTGGCGCCACCGAACTGGGACGACGCGCCGTGGGACGGGCAGCAGGTGCTGCGCGCGATCGAGGCGGCGAAGGCCAGGGGCGCGAAGGCGGCGCTGAGCTACATCGGTCCGCCCTCCGCGCCCGCCCTCCCCACGGTGGCGGTCTTCGACACCAGGGAGATCGACGCCGTGCGGGAGCTGCTGCGCCAACGTCCGGTCGAGGTGTCGTTGCTGTCCCGCGCGGGCAGCCCGACGGCGTACTTCGTGGCCGACCGGGTGACCGGCGCGGTGCCCGCGGGCCGCGAGTTCCGGTACCGGCGCGACGGGCTGGGCAGCGTCGAGCGGCAGCTGGTGGACACCAGGAAGCCGGGGAGCTACCGGTTCCACTACGGCATCTGGACCATGGGCGGCCTGACGGCGATGGCCGAGGTGGAGACGGTCTGGCCGCAGCGCCGGACCGACCACGCGAGCCCCGGCGCGGCGCTGAGCATGGCGGCGGCGGTCGGCTTCGACGGCGCGGTGGACTTCGGGTTCGAGACCACCGTCCCGGTGGTGCTGGGCGCGGGGGAGCGACGGACGTCCCGCGTGTTCGGCGCCCCGTTCGGACCGGAGCTGACCACGCCGCCGACGAGCAGGCAGGACGGCCGGCCGCTGCCGTGGGCGTACCGGGAGGGCGACCAGGTGGTGCTCTCGATCCCGATGTTCGCCGACAGCGACCCCGGCAACGCCGCGCAGTTCGACTCCACCAACCAGGGCACGACCACGTTGGTGCGCGGCGGTAGGCAGGTCGGCCGGAGCGACGTGCCCGGTATCGGCACTTTCGACGTGGCGTCGGGCACCTACAAGCTGTCGGTGGACGCCCGGCGACCCGCCGCGGACGCCGCGCTCGACCCCGCGCTGTCCACCCGGACGAGTGCGGAGTGGACGTTCCACACCACCAAGGGCAGCGGCAGGAAGGCGTTGCCGCTGCTGGACGTCCGCTTCGGCCTGCCGCTGGACGACCGCAACCGCGCGGCGGCCGGCGAGCCGCTGACCGGCGCGGTGACGGTCGCCCACCAGCCCGGCGCGCCCGCGTTGCGGGCGAGGGTGCAGAAGGTCGAGGTGTCGTTCGACGAGGGCAAGACCTGGCGGCGGGCCGACCTGTCCCACGACAAGGTGACCATCCCGCCGGGTCCCTCGGGTGGCTACGCGTCGCTGCGCGCGAGCGCGGTCGACCTGGCGGGCAACGCGGTGACCGAGACGGTCATCCGCGCCTACGCCCTGCGCTGAGACGCCGACCGGGCGCCAAGACGCCGACTTGGCGCTGAGACGCCGACTTGGCGCTGAGACGCCGACTTGGCGCTGAGACGTCGACCTGGTGCCAAGACGCCGACCGGGGGCGGGTTCCGAGCGGACCCCGCCCCCGGTTCGCGTTCCGGGACGAACTCGCGGGCACCGGCACGCGGGTCGACGCGGGCGGAGGTCGGTGCCCGGCCCGGTCACCAGGACATGTCGCCGGACTCGACCCGCGCGGTGAACGTGGCCGCGTCCGGCGCGAGGAGCACGGCCGCCGACCAGTCGGCGCCGTCGGTCAGCACCACGGGCGCCGGGTCGTGACGCAGGTCGAACGCGAGGCGTCGGCGCGAGCCGTCGTCGCCGATGATCGCGATGCCGAGGCGCGCGGCCGCGGCGTCGCCCCACGCGCCGTCGGCCGACACCGTCTCCGACGGCCGGTGGAGGGTGAGGAAGGTGTCGCCCAGCCACCCGCTGCGGAACCACGACTCGCCCTGCAGGTAGCGCCGCCACGCCGGTGGCAGCGGACGGCCCGACGCGGCCTCCGCCCGGTCGAACTCCGCGTCGGGCACCGGACCGCGGTACTCGGCCTCGCGCACGATCGGGCCGACGATGTTGGCGTTGAACGAGTCCAGGTCCTCGGCGGGCACCCAGTGCTCCAGCACGTCACGCCCGCCGGCCTGCTGCACGGGGTAGCGGGCGAGGAAGTCGCGCCGCACGCTGAACCGGGTCACGAAACCGACGCCCTCGGCGGGCACGTTCCACTCCCGCGCGATCCTGGTGGCGTACCAGCGGTTCGCCACCGGGTAGAAGATCGGCTGGTCGGGCAGGCGCGGCGGCCAGGCCCGCCACTGCGACGCCGCCACCAGGTCCAGCTCCGCGCGTCCGGTCGGTCGCCACAGGTCCACCAGGTCCATGCGCAGAGGATAGGTCGACGCGATCGGGGCGCCCGCTGATTTTCAGCCCACCTCGACCCCCACCGGCATACCCGTGACGGGCCGTCCGGTGACGAACGCGACGGCCGCCGCCGCGGGCGGGAAGGCCAGCTCGCCCAGCCCGCCGATCGGGGCGTCCGACCGCACGAGCACCACGTCGATGTCCGGCGCCTGGTCGATGCGCGCCCACGCGTAGTCGCGGAACGACGACTGCACGACCCGCCCGTCCCGCACGGTGATCTGCGCGCCGGAGACCGTCGACACCGCGTCCATCACGCCGCCCTCGACCTGGGCGCGCACCCCGGACGGGTGCAGCACCGGGCCGACGTCGACCGCCGCGGTCACCCGGCGCAACCGGCCGTCGGAGCCGTCGGCGATCACCGCGATCACCGACCCGTAGTCGTCGTGGCACGCCACACCGCGGGTGGCACCGGGCCGCACGCCACCCGCCCGTTCCACCGCCGCGTCCAGCACCCGGCGCAGGCGTGAGTCGGCGGGCAGCAGCCGCCGACGCAGGTCGACCTGGTCGAGCCCGGCCCGGTGGCCGAGCTCGCCGAGGAAG
Source organism: Actinosynnema sp. NPDC050801 (assembly GCF_040673975.1). Taxonomy (NCBI): domain Bacteria; kingdom Bacillati; phylum Actinomycetota; class Actinomycetes; order Pseudonocardiales; family Pseudonocardiaceae; genus Actinosynnema; species Actinosynnema sp. NPDC050801. The sequence continues at coordinate 106,928 of NZ_JBFAQZ010000005.1, forward strand.
CTCTCCTCGGCGTACTGGAACTGCCCGGCGTAGACCGCGCGCCAGAAGCCGGTGCGCAGCGGGGCGTCCCGCAGCGTCACGTCGACCCGGCCCGGCACCGAGTACGGGAAGTGGTCCCCGGCGGCCTTGATGATGGCGGGGTTGTTGAAGAACGGCATGATGGTCAACGGCCAGGTGGCGATCCCGTGCGCCCGCCACGTCGGCACGCCCGAGGCGTCGACCACGGCGGACAGCCGGTGCACCGACATCGGCCGGTACGAGTCGTGCCGCATGTCGTCGTCACGGGTCCAGAGCACGCTCACCGGCGCGCCCGCCGCCCGTGAGCAGGCGACGGCCTCCAGCACCGGGTCCGGCTCGATCCGCCTGCCGAACGCGCCGCCCGTCAACGTCGGCTCGACCCGCACGTCCGCCTGGTCGAGCCCGAACTGCCCGGCGAGCATCGCCCGCAGCGTTCCCGGGTCCTGCGTGGGCGTCCACACGGTGATGCCGGTCGCGGTCACGTGGGCGGTGGAGTTCATGGGTTCCATCGGCGCGTGCGCCAGCAGGGGCAGCTTGTAGGTGGCCTCGAACGCCACCGGCCCCGGCGCCGCGGGCACGGCGGGCAGCGCGGTCTCCAGCTCCGCGAGCCACTGCCGGCTGTCCGCGGTCGGCGTGCCGCCGCGCCAGGTCACGCGCAACGCCTCGCGCCCGCGCAGCGCCTCGGGCATCGACCGGGCGATCACCGCCACGCCGCCCTGCCCGGACGTGGCCGGGTCGAGCGCCGTCACCGCGACCACGCCGGGCACCGCGCGTGCGGCGCTGTCGTCCACCGCGTCGACCGTCGCGCCGATCCACGGCGGCCGGGCCACGACGGCGACCAGCGCACCCGGCGGGCGGGTGTCGATGCCGTAGCGGGCCTTGCCGGTGACGATCGCCTTCGCGTCCACTCGGCCGGCGCGCGTGCGGCCCAGCAGGCGCCACCGCTCGGGCGGGGTCAACGTCACCGGCACGGTCGTCGGGTCCAACGCCGCCGCGTCCCGCACCAGGCTCCCGTACCGCAGCACGCGGCGACCGTGGCGGACCGCGCCGTCGCGGGCCGTGCACTCCTCGACCGGCACGCCCCACCGCCGCGCCGCGGCCGCGACCAGCAGGCAGCGGGCGGTCGCGGCGGCCCGGCGCACCGGTTCGCTGAGCTGCCGTGCGGAGAACGAGTTGCCCACGCCCTGCGAGCCGAACCGGGCCGTGTCGCCGTGGGCCTGCTCCGGCCGGACGTCGTCCGGGCCGACCATCAGCTCCTCGGCGACCAGCAGCGCGACCATCGTGCGCACGCCCTGCCCCGAGTCCGGCTTGGGCACGGTCGCGGTGATCCGGCCGCGGTCGTCCAACCGGACGAAGACGTTGGGCGCGAACTCGTCCGCCGCCGACGCCACACCGGCGACGTCCGTCAACGTCATCGGCACGGATACGACCAGCGCACCACCGAGGAACGTCCGCCGACTGACCCTCATCGCCGGCCCCGCGTCAACTGCGCGGCCCGGCGCACGGCGGCGCGCACCCGCGTGTAGGTGCCGCACCGGCACACGTTGTCGCGCAGGGCCTCGTCGATCTCGGCGTCGTCCGGGTCCGGGTTGGTCGCCAGCAGCGCGACCGTCGACATGATCTGGCCCGGCTGGCAGTAGCCGCACTGGGCGACGTCCAGCTCCAGCCAGGCCTGCTGCACCGGGTGGTCACCGTCCTCCGACAAGCCCTCGATGGTCGTGATGCGCCTGCCCTGCGCCTCGGCCACGGTGGTGACGCACGGCCGCGCCGCCTCACCGTCCACAAGGGACGTGCAAGCGCCGCACGCGCCCACCCCGCACCCGTACTTCGGGCCCAGCAGGCCCAGTTGTTCCCGCAACGCCCACAGCAGCGGCGTCCGCGCGTCCACGTCCACCTCGCGCCGTTCGCCGTTGACGTGCAACCGGTATCGCGCCACCGCGGCCTCCTCCACGTTCGGCCTGCCCTCATCGTGGTGGGGTCTCGATCGGTCGGCAATCAATCGTTCAGCCCCTGGACGATGGCACCGGTACGGCCGACAGGCGGTTGTGCGCCTACTCCGGCCGGCCACGCGGTGTCCCGCACGACTCGCGCACGGTCAGGCTCGGCCACAGGGCGACCCGGTGCACGGGCCGGTCGAGGGGGTCGGCGGCGCGGGCCAGGGCCAGTTGCGCGGCCAGCGCGCCGAGCCGGTGCTTCTGCGGCCGCACGGCGGTCAACGGCGGGTCGGAAGCAGCGGCCACCTCGTCGTCGTACGACACGACAGCGAGGTCGCGCGGGACGTCCAGGCCCCGGTCACGGGCACGTTCGAGCAGGTCGATGGCCTCGCGGTCGGCGTGCACCAGCAACGCCCGCACCCCGGCCCGCACGCACCGGTCCAGCACGTCGTCGCACGCCCGCGCCCACCCCGGCGACCCGTACGACGGCACGTCCACCGCCGGCACCCCGTCCACCGGCATGTCCAGCGACGACACGGCCGCCGCCCACCCGGCCCGGATCGCCGCCTGGTGCGGGCTCAGCCGCGACAGCACCAGGCCCACGGTGCGGTGCCCCAAAGACGCCAGGTGCCGCACGGCCAGGCCCGCACCGAGCGCGTGGTCGGTGACGGCGGCGTCCAGCCCGATCGTCGGCAGTTCCGGCGGCGGCATCCGTTCGATCAGCACCACCGGCACGGTCAACCCGCCCAGCCAGCGCATCAGGTCGAGCCCGGCGGGCCCGGTGGTGCTCGGCGCGACCAGCAACGCCTGCACGCCGCGTTCGAGCAGCCGCACCACCTGCCGCCGGTCCTCGGCCGCGTCGTAGCACGACGTGCGCAACGCCAACCGCCCGCCCGCGGTGGTGACGGCGGCCTGCGCGCCCTGGATCACGGCGGGCCAGTAGTAGTCCTCGGACGGCGTGACCATGCCCACCAGGAGGTTCACCGTGCGGGCCGTCGGTGGTGGCGGGTCGCCGTGGTGGGGCATGGTGATGCCGCCGTGCACCCGGGACACCAGCCCGCGGTCGGCCAGGGCGGTCACGTCGCGGCGGACCGTCACCGCCGTGACGCCCAGCCGGTCCACCAGGTCCGCGAGCCGGACCACCCCGTGCTCCCTCACCGCCGCGAGGATCAGTTCACGCCGCTGCACCGCGAGTCGCATGTCGGTCCCGATCGACTTTGATCGTTCCTGTTCGGTTCGTTGACCTTGGACTATGCCACGGACTGAAATGGCTCTACATCACTCCAGCAGGGGGATCGCCACACCGTCTCGGTTGGGCCACGTGTACGCCGCCACCGTGCGCCTGACGCCCTCTGGACACCGCCGGGAGCACCCGGCACACCGAGTTCACCTTCTGACGAGGAGATTGGCGTGGACCCATCGGGAAGGCTCACCCGACGAACACTGCTCGCGGCGGCCGGCGTCACGGTCGCGGGCGGCGCGCTCGGTGCCGGCGTGGCCGCAGCCGACGCCACCATCGGCGTCGACCCAGCCGCCAACCAGGGCACCTGGGAGGGTTGGGGCACGTCGTTGGCGTGGTGGGCGAACGTGTTCGGTGACCGGGACGACTTCGCCGACCTGTTCTTCACCACCGGGACCGTGACCTACAACGGCGTCGCGCTGCCGGGCCTCGGCATGAACATCGCCCGCTACAACCTGGGGGCGTCGAGCTGGAACGCGGTGAACGGCGAGCGGATGGTCGCCTCGCCCAACATCCCGCGGTTCAAGCAGATCGAGGGCTTCTGGCAGGACTGGAACAACGAGGACCCGGCCTCGGCGGCGTGGAACTGGAACGCCGACGCCAAGCAGCGCGCGGCCCTGGTCAAGGCGACCCAGCGGGGCGCGATGAGCGAGCTGTTCGCGAACTCGCCGATGTGGTGGATGTGCAACAACCATAACCCTTCCGGCGCGGCGAACGCGGCCGACACCAACCTCCAGTCCTGGAACCACCGCCAGCACGCCCACCACCTCGCGGTCACCGCACGCCGGGCCCGCGACCAGTGGGGCGTCACCTTCCGCACCGTCGACCCGTTCAACGAGCCGTCCTCGAACTACTGGCACGCCAACGGCACCCAGGAGGGCTGCAAGATCGACGCCACCACCCAGCGCAGCGTGCTGGCGCACCTGCGCACCGAGCTGGACCGGCAAGGCCTGACCGGCACGTGGGTCTCGGCGTCCGACGAGACCAGCTACGACCTCGCCCGCACGACGTGGAACAGCTTCGACGCCGCCACCAAGGGACGCGTGCGCCAGGTCAACGTGCACGGCTACCAGGGCCTGAGCGGCCGCCGCGACCTGCTGGGCAACGACGTGCGCGCCGCGGGCAAGGTGCTGTGGAACACCGAGCACGGCGACAGCGACGGCTCGGGCATGCAGACGGCCCGGTGCCTGCTGATGGACTTCCGCTGGCTCAAGCCGACCGCCTGGTGCTACTGGCAGGTCATGGACCCCACGGCCGGTTGGGGCGCCATCCGGTACGACGGCAACGCGGGCCAGGCGGGCGCGGTGGAGACCAAGCTGTACGTGCTGGCCCAGTTCACCCGCCACATCCGACCCGGCATGAGGATCCTCGGCACCGGCGTCGACTACGCCGTGGCGGCGTACGACGCGGCCGCGCGCCGGCTGGTGGTCGTGGCGGCCAACGTGGGCGCCGCGCAGACGTTGACGTTCGACCTGTCCCGGTTCGGCCAGGCGCCCGACGGCGTGGTCACCCGGTGGTCGACGCTCACCTCCGGCTCGGGCGACCGGTACACCCGGCGGCAGGACGTGCGGGTGGCCGGGAAGGTCGTGCGGGTGCCGTTCGCGGCGGGCTCGGTGCAGACGTTGCAGGTCGACGGGGTGGTCCTGTGAAGGCGCCGCTGGTGGCGGCGGTCGTGCTCGCCGCGTCCTTGGTGCAGCCGGGTGTGGCGAACGCCGCGCCGGGCGTCACCCTGCTGTCCGACACCCTGCTCGACCAGTCGGCGCTGTACTTCGTCTCCTACGACGGCCTGGTCAACAACAACGCGTTCCAGGACGCCCTGATCACCTACAACGGCCACCAGTACGCGGCCTGGTACACCTCCGCGCGCAACGCGGTCATCGCGCGGAGACCGCTGGGCGGCGAGTGGGAGAAGGCGGTGCTGCCGCACCGGCTGAGCACCGACGACTCGCACAACGTGATCTCGCTGGGCATCTCGCCCCAGGACGGCACCCTGCACGTCGCGATGGACACCCACAACACGCGCTTGCACTACTCGAAGTCGGTGGCGGGCCTGGCGTCGCAGCCCGGGTCGCACCGCTGGTCCCCGTCGGTCTTCGGGACCGTGCAGCGGACCTTGGGCGGCGTCGAGCTGGGCAACATGACCTACCCCCAGTTCGTCGTCACACCCGAGGGAGCGTTGCAGTTCAGCTACCGCACCGGCGGCTCGGGCAACGGCGTGAACGAGTTGGCCGAGTACACCGGCGGCACGTGGCGGCGGTTGGGCGCGTGGTCGTCCGCGACCGGCAACTACACCGGGCCGAACGGCGTCGTGTCCACCACCCGCAACATGTACCTGCACGGCCTCACCTACGACCGGCGCGGTCGGCTGCACGCGGCGTTCACCTGGCGCGAGGGCAACGCGGGCGTGCTGTGCAACCGGGGCGGCCTGACCAACCACGACACCGGGTACGTCTACAGCGACGACCGGGGCCGGACGTGGCGCAACGCGGCGGGCGCGGTCATCGGCAACACGGGCGGCACGCGGGTGTCGGTCGGCTCGCCGGGCCTGGTCGCCGACCCGCTCGACCCGAACCACGGTCTGATGAACCAGGAGGGGCAGGGCGCGGACTCCACCGGCACGCCGCACGTGGTGATCAGCTACGTGCCGGGCCGGTTCACGCAGTGCGTGTCGAACTACGCGCAGCAGCGCACGCAGTACGGCCGGACGTTCCACGTGGTGCGCAACTCGAACGGGACGTGGACCAAGCGCGAGGTCCCCGTGCCGCCCGGCAGCACCCAGCGCACGAAGCTCGTCTTCGACCGGTCCGACAACGCCTACCTGGTGATGCCGCGGGGCCGGATCGTGTCGGCGAGCCGTGCCAGTGGCTGGACCGACTGGACGCTCGTCTTCGACCGGCCGTCGATGAACGCGTTCGGCGAGGTCAACGTCGACACGTCCAGGCTGGCGGTCGACGGGGTGCTGTCCTTGCAGTACCAGCAGCGCTCCAGCGGCACCACGCCGTCGCCGATCCGGGTGGCCGACTTCCGGCTCGGCTGAGCGCGGGGTGATCCGCCTCACGCCTGTCACAACGACCGGTGCCGCGGTGTCTCAAGGCCGGAAGTTCCGGAACCAGAGGAGGCACCGTGGCTACGAGCACCGATGTCGTCGTGATCGGCGGCGGGTACGCCGGTGTCATGGCGGCCAACCGCCTGACGCGAGGCGACGGCGTGACCGTGACCCTGATCAACCCGCGTCCCGAGTTCGTCGAGCGGATCCGCCTGCACCAGTTCGTGGGCGGGTCCGACGACGCGGTGGTCGACTACCGGGAGGTGCTGGCCGAGGGCGTCCGGCTGGTGGTCGACACCGTGACCCGGATCGACGCGCCCGCGCGCACCCTCACGTTGGCGGCCGGCGACGTGGTCGGCTACGACTACCTGATCTACGCGGTGGGCAGTGGCTGCGCCGACCGGCAGGTGCCGGGCGCGGCCGAGTTCGCCTACCCGATCGCGACCCTGGAGGACGCGCGGCGGCTGCGACCGGCCCTCGACGCCGTGCCCGCGACGGCCGCGGTGACCGTGGTCGGAGCCGGTCCGGCCGGTATCGAGACCGCCGCCGAACTGGCCGAGGCGGGCCGTGCGGTGACCCTGGTCTGCGGCGGGGTGCTCGGCCCGTACCTGCACCACCGCGGTCGACGCGCGGTCGCCAAGCGGCTGGCCGCGCTCGGCGTGACCGTGCTCGACGGTGACGGCACGACCGTGACGGCGGTGACGCGCGAGGCCGTGCGGCTCGACGGCGGCCGGGAACTGCCGAGCGAGGTGACCGTCTGGACCGCCGGGTTCGGCGTGCCCGACCTGGCCGCGCGCAGCGGGTTGAGCACCGACGCCCTGGGCCGCCTGCGCACCGACGAGACGTTGACCAGCGTGGACGACCCGCACATCGTCGCGGCCGGCGACTCGGCGGCGCCGTCGGACCTGCCGCTGCGGATGAGCTGCCAGGCCGCGATGCCACTGGGCGCGCGGGCCGCGGACACGGTGCTCAGCCGGATCGCCGGCGAGCGGCCCGAGACCCTCAACCAGGTGTTCGCCGGCCAGTGCATCAGCCTGGGCCGAGGCGGCGGCATCTTCCAGTTCGCCCACCGGCACGACGTCGCGCTGTGGTTCCACGTCGACGGTCGCCTCGGCGCGCGGGTCAAGGAGTTCGTGTGCCGCGGCATCGTCAAGCACCTGGCAGGCGAGGCGCGCCAGCCCGGTTCGTACCGCTTGCACCGCGTACCGGGAGGTTCGAAGCGCGCCGAACTGCTGCGCGGGGTCAGTACCCGACGTACCCGGTACCCGCGTTGATCCCGACCAGGCCGGGGTGCCTGGCGAAGCCGCCGTAGCGCGCGTAGGTGTAGCGGACGCCCGCGATGATGTTGTCGACCGGGGCGTAGATGTCGTTGTAGCCGGGCAGCTTGTACGACTGGAACGTCGGGTCGATGCACTGCATCAGGCCCTTGGAGGGCGTGCCGCGGGCGGCGTTGGAGTCCCAGGTGTTGACGGCGTTGGGGTTGCCGTTGGACTCCTTGACGATGATCGTGTAGATCTCGTCGACGCTGTTCTCGTCGATCGGGGTGCCGTTGGCGGCCAGGACCTTGATGGCCTCGCGGATCCAGCCCTCGACCTGGCGCTGCTTCGGTGGCTTGCGCGCCTCCGCCGCCGCCCGGGCCTCCTCCGCCGCCTTCTCCTCGGCCGCCTTGCGCGCCGCGTACCCGTCCTGCGCCACGCCGCTGGCCTGGTTGAACGTCTGGAGCGCGTTCAGCTGCTCCTGGCGGATGATCCGGGCGGTCTCCGAGCCGAGGTCGACCGCGTGGACGGTGTCGACCTTGCCGGTGCGGACGGTGTCGTCCGGCACGCCGCCGAAGTCGGCGCCGCCGGCCATCGGGCTGAACGGGCCGCTCATCGCGTGGGCCGCGGCCCCGGCGCCGGACACGATGCCGACGGCCACCGCGACGCCGGCGATGCGTCGGGGGAGCACCCGCTCCGCCTCGGCCCGGTGCGCGCCCTTGTAGCCGGGCGGCGGGGTGGGTACCTGGAACGTGGTCTGGCCGTGTTTGTTCTTGTGACGGACGTGCCGAGCCAAGGGTGCAGCCTCCTGCGGTCGGGGAACTCCGTCACCGGACCTGGCGGGGGATCCAGGCGGACTTGGGCCGTATCGGGGGATGTCGGGCCCGTGTCCCTTCGGTGATGGAACCGTGATCTGCGGCCGAGAACGTAACCGTTCGTGTTTTGAGGAGGCAAGCACTGGGCGGCAATGGGTGACTCTCGTCACGTTTGCGGGTGAGCGCCGCTACGCTCTGTTGCCTGGGTCGTCACTCTGGTGTCAGAACGGTAACGGCCGGGGAAGCGGCGCGGCCCTGAACGGCGTGAACCCCGGGCTCACCGCCACGTCCACGCCCGTCAGCGGGTCGTGGGAGAGCTGCCAAGCGGGCCCGAGCGCGGCCACAGCCCACCCGGCACCACCACCCGGCACCACCACTCAGTCCCGCGCCGTCGGTCTCTTCGTCATAGCGACGGACACCGCCTGCCGTCCATAGCGACGGACACCGCCTGCCGTCGCGGTGTGACGACCAGTCCGGGGGCACGGCCAGGAGCGGCACTCCGGACCTGCGCAGGGCGACGCTCTACCCGCTCCGCCGCGTTCACCGGGCCGTTTCGCGCCATCCCGCACGAACCCGGACCACCGGGGGTGCCGTGACCGCCACCCCGAACCCGCAAGACTGCGGTGACATGGGGAAACAGTGGCGAAACCGCCCGAACCGGACGGCCCCGGCGGCTACAGTCGGAAGTCCTGCGTCACGCCGGAGAGGGTGCGACGAGGCTGGTCCGCACGAGGAGTCCGGTGGCCGAAGACGGTGCAGGGCAGGGTTTTTCGTCGGTCGAGGTCGTGGACGAGCTGGTCAAGCTCCTCCAGGACCTCACCGAACGACCGAGGTTCGGCGAGCTGCCCGGCCGCCGGGCGGGCGCGCGGGCGGGTGGCGATCGGGGCATCCCGCTGGTCTGCCTGGTCCGCGGCAAGCAGGCCGAGGGCCTGCTCGGCGCGCTCCGCTCGCACCTGCGCGGCGCGCACCCCGGCCGCGTGCCGCACGCCTACCACCGCTTCCCCGAACCGCGACCGGACGTCGTCACGCCCGAGCCCGCCACGGTCGAGGCGGTCGGTGCGGTGCTGGTGCACATCGCCCGCGAGCTGGCCCACGGCGCCAACGACCGCTACGGGCGGCACGAGTTCCGCCGCTTCGAACTCGTCTACTGGCTGATGAACCAGCGCGTGGACGGCTCGAACGCGGAGTCGGCCGCGACGTTGCTGACCCGATTACGGGAACGGGACCTGAGCCGCCGCAGCGGTGACGACCTGAAGGACGTGCTGGACAACGCCGCGGAGACCGCGCCGTGGTGGGTGCGGCTGGTGGTGCGCCTGGTGCCGTCCTTCCTGTTCCGGGCGAAGCTGCGCGGGCTCGTGCCGGGCAGCGAGTACCGGTGGCTGCTGCGTCAGCCCTACCTCGCGCCGCACGACCCGGGCACGTTCATCGGCTTCGCCGAGCGGCTCACGTCGGCGCTGGTGCCCGGCCAGAGCGCCGAGCCGCGCGAGGACACCGGCCAGCTGGCGAAACTGCTGGTCAACGCGTTCCTGGAGGACGTGCGCCACGCCTACCGGCGGTCGTGGTGGCGGATCAGGTCGGCCCGCCGCACGGTGTACCCGGTGGTGCTGCTGGACGGCATCCGCCGCGACAACGGCGGCTACGCCGTGCTGAAGATCATCAACGACGTCCGCAACGACACCGGCGCGTTCGACCCGCTGGTGATCATCAGCGGCAGCGCCAAGGTGCCGCCGGACGCGGAGAACACGGCCGAACGCGCGCCGGCGCCGGTCGGCCAGGCCGTCCACGCCTACGAGACGTGGGCCCGCAAGCTGGCCACCGACAGCCGCGCCCGCCGCCCCACCGCCTGGTTCCTGCCGTTGCAGGTGCCGGACGTCTCCTTCGTGCGGGGCGAGGTGCCGCCCACGGCCACGTTGTCGGTGCGCCAGGCACCGGTCTGGTCGCGGACCCCGGTGCTGGTGGTCGTCGTGCTGCTGCTGCTCGCGTCGGTCGCCACGGTCGGCTACCGGCACGTGCGCGGGATCAACGCCGCGAACGAGCAGTGGCGCTACGAGCACTGCGGGCTCGACCAGGACAACCCCGACGCGCACACCCTCAAGCGGATCGGCGACGACTGCGTGGGCGTCACCACGGGCCACGTGCCGTTGTTCGGCCAGGCCGACGGCGAGGACCTCAAGCGCTTCAACCGGATCCAAGAGCTGATCGTGGACCAGAACCGGCGGGTGCTGGAGGCGCACGCGCGCGACGCCACCCGCCCCTACGCGACCGTGGTGTACGTGTCGGCGATGAGCGCCGGCCGCGACGCGCTGGCCAGCAACACCGCCCGGCTGGTCGGCGTCGCGGCCCGCCAGGCGCGGCTGCTCGACCGCACCGACTCCGACGACCCGCTGATCCGGGTCCTGCTCAGCAACGCCGGGTCGGCCATGCAGCACGGTGAGGTGGTCGCCGACAAGCTCCGGTCGATGCTGGAGCACGACAAGAGCATCATCGGTGTGGTCGGCATGGCGTTGAGCAGCACGCCGACCAGGAACACCATCACCGCGCTGGGCGAGGTCGGCCTGCCGGTGGTCGCCGCGACGCTGTCGGACGACGCCATGCCCACCGCGTCCCGGATGTACTTCCAGGTCTCGCCGACCAACGACCGCCAGGCCCAGGTCGCGGCAGGGCACGTGCGCGCGGCGCACCCCGGCAAGCGGGGCGTGGTGATCGTGCACTCCAGCGCCGAGGAGGACTCCTACGCGGACAACCTGCGCGTCGACGTGGCCAAGAGGTTCGGCGAGCAGGGGTTGCGGGTGCGCGAGGAGCCGTACCGCCCGGTGACGGCCGAGCAGGGCTCCGACGCCAGGCGCCTCGGCCAGGACCTGTGCGCCGTGGGCGACGAGGACGTGGTGTTCTTCGCGGGCAGGCCGGCGGACTTCGGCAAGCTGATGGACGGGCTGAGCGCCGGGTGCAAGAACGACCCGCCGTCCCTGCTCGCCGGTGACGACGTCGCCCGTTACGCGGCCGACGACACGTTGCGCGGGCAGCACCCCGAGATCCCGTTCGAGTACGTCTCGTTCGCGATCGGCGCCCAGGGCTGCGCGGCGGCGACCGAGATGCACCAGTCGTTGCGCGAACTCCTGCCGGAGGAGTGCGAGGGCGGCGCGAACCCGTCGCTGGACGGCCACGCCGCCCTCACCTACGACGCGCTGTACCTCTTCGTGCACGCCATGATCCAGCTGGGGAGGATCCCCGTCTCGCCGGGCCACATCTGGAAGGAGATGGGTGACATCGGCGGGGCGAGGGCGTTGTCCGGCGAGAGCGGCGTGATCGACTTCGGCGGCGGCCAGGTGCCGATCGACAAGTTCCTGGCCGTGCTCCGGGTGTCCGACGGCGAGCCGCCCACCGTCCTGGCCTCGTGCGGCGACTACCCGAACCGGCAGGACGTCGACCTCCGCCGCGCCCCGTGGTGCCCGACGACGCCACGCTGACCCATCCCGCGTCGACCCGCCGTGCGCCCGGACGTGGGCGGTAGTCGCCTGCTGCCACACGACACCGTGCCGCCGGACCACCCGGCTACTCGGCCACCCGGACCGCCGGCCACTCGGCCGACCAGACCACTCGGCCACTCAGACCACCCGGCCACCCGGCCGACCGGATCGGCAGGTCGGACGACGCCGCTGTCAGTCGTCCAGGCTGCCCATCGTCAGGTTGACGGTCGTCCCCGTCATGCCGCTCGCCCTGTCGGAGGCCAGGAAGACGGCGGTGTCCGCCAACTCCGCGAACGTCATCAGCCGCCGCGGGTGGGTCCTGGCCGCGAGGAAGCCCGGCCACTGCTCCCAGGTCATCCCCGTTGCCGCGGCGCGTTCCTCGAAGGCTTCCCTGATCGCGGGCGTCTCCGGGATGGCCTGTGGCCGCAGGCCGACCACGCGCACGCCGTGGGGCGCGAGTTCGGCGGACAGGCTCCGGGTGAGCCCTTCCTTGGCGGCCATCGCCGGACCGTAGCCGCCGACCAGGGGGATGCCCGTGCGCGAGTGGAGCGCGGTGACGGTCATGATCACGCCGGACTTCTGCTCGACCATCCGCCGGGCCGCGGTGCGCGCGGTCAGGAAGTACGAGGTCACGTAGCTCGTGATCGGCAGGGAGAACCGCTCGACGTCCAGGTCGGTCATGGGCACGCCCAGGATGCCCGCGTTCGGTATCCCGATCGCGTTGAACGAGATGTCGACGCGTCCCGCCTTCTCGACCACGGACCGGAAGTGCTCCTCCACGGCCTGCTCGTCGAGCGCGTCGACCTCCGCCGCCTCGGCGGACCCGCCGGCCGAGGCGATGTCCTTGGCGACGACCTCGACGGGGGCCAGGCGGCGTCCGGTGAGGAAGACTGCGGCCCCCTCGGCGGCGAACGCGCGTGCGACCGCGCCGCCGATCGCCCCTCCGGCTCCGTAGACCACCGCGACCTTGTCGTTCAGCATCATCTCTGCTCCCTCTCGCGCACGGAGCCCGGACCGGTAGCCGGAACCGCTCGTCCATCGAGGCCGTGGCCACCGCGACCGTAGACCAGGCGCGTCACCCCGGTCTTGAGCGCAGACCGGGACGGAACCCCCGTGCCGTTGCCGCGGTGGGCCCCGTTCTCGCGGGTGGTTGCCGCGTGACCAAGCCGCTCGACGCAAGGCCGAAGGCCGGTTCAGCCACGCGCGGTGGCGGCCGGGGGATCAGGTCGGGTGGCGCCGTCCGCGCGGCGGAACGACAGCGCGATGACGCCCGCGAGCGCCATGAACGCCGCGACCACCCACATGCCGGCCCGGAAGTTGCCGGTCAGGCCCTGGAGCCACCCCGCGAGGTAGGGCCCGCGAAACCGGCGAGGTTGCCGAACGAGTTGATCAGCGCGATGCCCGCGGCGGCCCCGACGCCGACCAGGAACGAGTTCGGCAGCTGCCAGAACACCGGGATCGCGGCGAACACGCCGATCGCGCAGACCGTGACGGCCGCCATCACCAGCAGCGGCGAGTCGAGGTACAGCGCGGCGGCGATCGCGGCGGCGCCGACGAACGCGGCGGCGCCGACGAACGCGGCGATCGCGACGTGCCACGCCCGTTCGCCGGTGTGGTCGGAGTGCCGTGCCCACAACACCATCGCGACCGCCGCGAAGGCGTAGGGAACGGCGGTGACCAGCCCGATCTCGACGATGCTGAACGTGGTGTCGAACTGCTCCTGGAAGCCCTTGATGACCTGCGGCAGGAAGAACGCCAGGACGTAGAGGCCGAAGACGATGCCGAAGTAGACGACGCTGAGGGCGAGCACGCGCGGGTTGGTCAGCGCCGACCGCGTGCCGACCTCGGCACCGACCTGCCGGGCGTCCTCGGCGTCGATGGTCGACTGGAGCGCGACGCGTTCGGCCGCGGTCAGCCACTTCGCGTCACGCGGCCGGTCGGGCAGGACGAAGAACACCGCGACACCGAGCAGCACCGACGGCAGGCCTTCGACGAAGAACATGAAGCGCCAACCCGCGTCGAAGCCGAGCACGCCGTCGCCGTGCTGCATGAGCAGGGTGGAGATCGGACCGCCGACGACCGAGGACAGCGGCACCGCCAGGAAGAAGAGGGCGACGATCTTCGCCCGTTGCGCGCGGGGGAACCAGTAGGTCAGGTACAGGATGATGCCGGGGAAGAACCCGGCCTCGGCCACGCCGAGCAGCACCCGGACGACGTAGAAGCCGACCTCGCCCTGGATGAACGCGGTGGCCGAGGCCACGACGCCCCAGGTGACCATGATCCGGGCGATCCAGACCCTGGCGCCCACCCGGTGCAGCACGATGTTGCTGGGCACCTCGAAGAAGAAGTACCCGACGAAGAACAGGCCCGCGCCGAGCCCGTAGGCGGCGGCGCTGATGCCGAGGTCGGCGTTCATGGTCAGCGCGGCGAACCCGACGTTCACGCGGTCGAGGTAGTTGAGCAGGTACAGCAGGCCGAGTAGCGGGACGAGGCGCAGGCCGGCCTTGCGCACCGCCCCCGCCGTGCGTTCCTCGGACGTGGACGTGGGGAGGTCCATCGGGTTCCGCCTCTCCGCTGGTCAGCGCTCGACGGCCAGCCGGACGCCCAGCCCGATGAACACGCCGCCGGTCGCGACGTCGATCCGGCGGCGGACCGCGTGCCTGCGCCGCAACCAGCCGCCGATGCGACCGGCCAGCACGCCGACCGCGCCGTCCACCACGAACTCCAGCACGATCAGGATGGCCCCCAGGATCGCGAACTGGAGCCAGACCCGACCGAGGTCCGGGTTGATGAACTGCGGCAGGAAGGCGATCGTGAAGGTGACCATCTTCGGGTTGAGCAGGTTGGTCGCCATCCCGGTGAGGTAGGCGCGGCGGCCGGACATGCCACCGGTCACCGCCTCGCCGACCACGGTCCGCCCGCGGTGGCGGATGGCCTGCACGCCGAGGTAGACGAGGTAGGCGGCGCCGATCGTGCGGACCACCGTGAACGCGACCGGCACCGCGGCGAACAACGCGGCCAGGCCCGCGGCGGCCACGACGACGTGGATGGCCTCGCTCGTCGCCACGCCCGCGGTGGCCAGCAGGCCTGCGCGCGGGCCGCCGCGCATCCCGCACCCGAGCACGAACAACATGTCCGGCCCTGGTGTGATCATCGCGACGACGGTGGTCAGGGTGAACAACACGAGCAGGTGCTGGTCGATCGGCATGCCTCGATGCAACCACCCGCCGGGTCGACCCGCTCGCGAATTCCCGAGGACCGGAACCCGACCGCGCCGGACGGACGTGTCGCGGACCCCCACCACGACGCGAGCCCGATCATGCCGCACGAGGGCGGGTGACGTCCGGAGTGGACGCTCCGGCGGCGGCCGGGATTGTCGGACCCCTTTGGCACCATGAGGGAGTCGAGGGGAGTCGCCGTGGCGGTGCACGTGGCGAGCAGGCGGCGGGGTGCCGCGTGGCTCGCGAGGACGCATCCGGGGGCGTCGGTGGTGGACGTGACGTCGAAGGGCCCGGAGCCGTGGGTGCGGTTGAGCCCGTTCTACCCGCACGGGGGCATACCGGTGCCGTTCACCCCGGGCGTGACGGCGCAGTCGGTGGAAGGCGTCTGGCAGGCGTTGAAGGTCTTCGAGGGCGCGGACGTCGACGCGACCAAGCTCGACGTGCGGACCATGGCCGGGCTCAAGCGCACGGTCCGGCGCTTCGGCCCGGTGCGCGGCCACCGCGAGGGGTTGACCGGTGATCGCCTCCTGTCCTACGAGCAGGCGCGTCGCGCGATCTACCTGCCCACCTACCGCTGGGTGCTGGAGCACCGGGCGGCGGCGGAGGTGGCCGCCCTCGCGGAGTTGAGCGGAGCGGGCGACGTGGTGCTGCTCGACTACACGACGAACGGCGACGTGGCGGAGCTGGGGACGCCGCTGTCCCACGCCGCCCTGATCGCCGCGCACCTGGAGGAACGCCGGCCGTAAGTTGGTGCCATGAGCAGCGCGACGGGCGGCGGCCAGCAGCCGCGGGTGGTTTCCGGCAGGCAGTCGGAGCTGTTGGCCCTTCTGCGCGACGAGGGCGCGATGTCCCGGGTGGCCCTGGGCGAACGGTTGGGACTGCCCCGCGCCAAGCTGACCGCGGAACTCGCCCGGCTGATCGACGTGGGCCTGGTCCAGGTCGGCGGGCCGGCGGCGAGCCGGGGCGGGCGGCGGTCGACGCTGGTCCACCTGGCCGACGACCTGCGCGTGCTGGGCGTCGACGTGGGCGCGACGTCGGTGACGGTCGCGGTCACGGACGGCCGCTGCGAGGTGTTGGAGAGCCGCAGCGAGGACTGCGACGTCCGCAGCGGTCCGGCGCAGGTGCTGAGCCGGGTCGCCGAGCTGGCCGACGTCGTCTACGCCAAGGCGTCGGGCCGGCTCATCGGCGCGGGCATCGGGCTGCCCGGCCCGGTGAGCTTCCGCGACGGGATGCCGGTCGCACCGCCGATCATGCCCGGCTGGGACCGCTACCCCGTGCGCGACGAGCTGGCCGGTCGCTGGGGCTGCCCGGTGACCGTGGACAACGACGTGAACGCCATGGCGCTGGGCGAGCGCCACGCGGGCGTGGCCCGGTCGCTGGAAGACCTGATCTTCGTCAAGGTCGGCACCGGCATCGGCTGCGGGATAGTCCTCGGTGGGCGGGTCTACCGGGGCGTGGCGGGCACCGCGGGCGACATCGGGCACATCCGGCTGGACGACTTCGGCCCGGCCTGCGCGTGCGGCGAGGTCGGCTGCCTGGAGGCCTACTTCGGCGGCTCGGCGCTGGCCCGTGACGCCACCACGTTGGCGCGCAGCGGGCGTTCGGTCGCGCTGGCCACCGCCCTGCACGACAAGGGCGCGCTCACCGCCGCGGACGTCGGCACCGCCGCCGCGGCGGGCGACTTCGCCGCGGCCAACCTGGTGCGCGAGGGCGGCCGCCGGCTCGGGCACGTGGTCGCGTCGCTGGTCAGCTTCCTCAACCCGGGCATGGTCGTCATCGGCGGCGGCGTGTCGGGGTTGGGCCACTCGCTGCTGGCCGAGGTGCGCAGCGCCGTCTACCGCCGTTCGCTGCCGCTGGCCACGGGCAACCTGCCCATCGTGCTGTCGGAGCTCGGCGACCTGGCGGGCGTGACGGGCGCGGCCTGGTCCGCGACCGACCGCGCGTTCTCCCCGGCCGGCTGACCCCTGCCCGTCACGATCCACCCCGCGCACGTCTCCTCCGTATTCGCGAAAGCAATCACGCCAAGGGCGACCTTCCGTCAAATCGAAGCCGACTTTTGCAGCGAGAACACAAAAGTCGGCCCAAGTTCTTGTCAGATCGCGCCGGCTACTGCCAGGATCTGCCGGAACCCACCCCGGAGCGTGAGCTGGACGACCTCGTTCGATCGAACGACCCACGAAGTCGGAGACCCGGATGCAGGCGCAGACCGAAGGCAAGCGCGAGGCCGGCCTCGCCCTCCTCCTGCGCACCCTCCGCGGCCGGGGCCCCGTGTCCCGCGCCCAGCTGGCCGCCTGGTCGGGCCTGTCCAAGGCCACCGTCTCCCTGCTCCTGGCGAACCTCGAACAACGCGGCCTGACCGAACGCGCGGGCACCGGGTCGACCCGGGGCAGGCCCGGCGAACTGGTCCGGCTGCGCCCCGGCGCGGCGTGCGGGATCGGCCTGGACATCCACCCCGGCCACCTCGGCGCGACCGTCACGGACCTGACCGGCGAGGTGCTCCTGCGCCGGCAGACCAGTTGCGACACCAGCGCACCCGAGCACGCCCTGGACCGACTCGCCGCCCTGACCCGCAAGGCCCTCGCCGACGTGCCGGGAGCGAGCTGGACGGGCATCACGGTCGCCATCCCGGGCCGGGCCGACCTGGCGGCCGGCACCGCCTCCGCCGCGTGCCTGCGCTGGCGCGAGGTGGCCGTGGTGGACGGCCTGGCCGCACGGACCGGCCTGCCCGTCGGCAGGTTCGACGTCGACAACGAGGCCAACCTCGCCGCGTACGCCGAGCACGACGCCGACCCGGTCGACCACCTCGTCTACCTCAACGGCGACCACAGCGTGACGGCGGGCGTGATCGCCAACGGCGTCCTGGTGCGCGGCGCGGACAACCACGCGGGCGAGGTGGGCCACCTGGTGCTCGACCCCCTCGGCAGCACCTACTGCGCGTGCGGCCGGCGCGGCTGCTGGGGGACGCAGGTGGGGCTGGACGCGTTCCTGCACGCCTGCGCGCCGCGGCACGACCAGGTGCACGACCCGGAGTTGGCACCGGGCGAACGCATGTCCATCCTGCGTTCCCGCGCCGAACGCGGCGACGCGCGCACCCTCGACGCGCTGCACCGCACGGCCGAGGCGCTGGCGGCGGGCATCTCGGTCCTCGCCACCCTGCTCGACCCGCAGAAGGTCGTGCTCGGCGGCTACTTCGCCGCGTTGCAGGACTGGCTGCTCCCGCCGCAGGACCGGGGGAGGACCCGGGTCATCGCCTCCACGCTCGGGTTCACCGCCGGTGGCAAGGGTGCGGCGCTGGCCGCGCTGCGCCGCGTGCTGCACGACCCGACCGTCGTGCCGGTGCGGGACCACCGTCCAGGCGAAGAGGCCCCGGCATGACCATGCTCGACCCCGCTCGGGATGACGGACACCGGTGAACACCTCCCCGGTGCGCGCACTCGACGTGGTTCGGCCCGACACCGCTGCGAAAGGCTGTTGATGACGGAAGAGATCGGCGTGGGCATGGTCGGCCACGCGTTCATGGGCGCGGTGCACTCGCACGCCTGGCGCAGCGTCCACCGGTTCTTCGACGTGCCCCTGACGCCCCGGCTGGCCGTCCTCGGCGGACGTGACGCGGTGCGCACCCAGGAGGCGGCGACCAAGTACGGCTGGGCCGCGGTCGAGACCGACTGGCGCGCGCTGGTCGCCCGGGACGACGTCGACCTCGTCGACATCTGCACCCCCGGCGACACGCACGCCGAGATCGCGCTCGCCGCGCTCGCCGCCGGCAAGCACGTGCTGTGCGAGAAGCCCCTGGCCAACTCGGTCGCCGAGGCCGAGGCGATGACCGCCGCAGCGGCGGACGCGGCCCGGCGCGGCGTGCGGTCGATGGTCGCGTTCAACTACCGGCGGGTGCCCGCGATCGCGCTGGCCCGCAGGTTGGTCGAGGAGGGCCGGATCGGCCAGGTCCGGCACGTGCGCGCGGTGTACCTGCAGGACTGGCTGTCCGACCCGGAGTCGCCGATGACGTGGCGGCTGCGGCGGGAACAGGCCGGTTCGGGCGCGCTCGGCGACCTCGGCGCGCACATCGTGGACGCCGCCCAGTACGTCACCGGCGACCTGATCACCGGTGTCAGCGCCACCACCGAGACGTTCGTCCACTCGCGGCCCGACGGCGACGGGCGGGGCGAGGTGACCGTGGACGACGCGGCCGTGTTCCTGGCCCGCTTCTCGTCCGGCGCGTTGGGCACGTTCGAGGCGACCCGGTACGCGTTGGGGCGCAAGAACTCGATGCGGCTGGAGGTCAACGGCACCCGCGGCAGCCTGGCGTTCGACTTCGAGTCGATGAACGAGCTGTCGGTGTTCTCGGCCGACGACGGCTCGGCGGCCGGGTTCCGCCGGATCCTGGTCACCGAGGCCGACCACCCGTACGTGGGCGTGTGGTGGCCGCCGGGGCACCTGATCGGCTACGAGCACACGTTCACGCACGAGGCGGCGGACTTCCTGACGGCCATCGGCGGCTCGCCCGAATCCCCGGACGGGTGGGACCCGGCGCCGAGCTTCGCCGACGGCCTGCGCGTGCAGCGGGTGCTGGCGGCGGTCGAGGAGAGCGCCGCGCGGCAGTCGACCTGGACCACGATTGGAGACCTGCGATGAGCCGACCGGTCACGCTGTTCACCGGCCAGTGGGCCGACCTGCCGTTCGAGGAGGTGTGCCGGCTCGCCTCCGGGTGGGGCTACGACGGGTTGGAGATCGCCTGCGGCGGTGACCACTTCGAGGTGGACAAGGCGTTGGCGGACGACGACTACGTGCCGGCCAAGCGCGCGATGCTCGAGCAGTACGGGTTGGAGGTGTGGACGATCTCCAACCACCTGGTCGGGCAGGCGGTGTGCGACGACCCGATCGACTTCCGGCACCAGGCGATCCTGCCCGCCCGGATCTGGGGTGACGGCTCGCCGGAGGGCGTGCGGCAGCGCGCCGCCGCGGAGATGGCGGACACCGCTCGTGCCGCGGCGCGCCTGGGCGTGGACACCGTCGTCGGGTTCACCGGGTCGTCGATCTGGAAGTACGTGGCGATGTTCCCGCCCGTGTCGCAGGCCGTGATCGACGAGGGGTACGCCGACTTCGCCCGGCGGTGGAACCCGATCCTGGACGTGTTCGACGAGGTGGGGGTGCGGTTCGCGCACGAGGTGCACCCGTCGGAGATCGCCTACGACTACTGGACCACGCGCAAGGCGCTGGAGGCGGTCGGCAACCGGCCCGCGTTCGGCCTCAACTGGGACCCGTCGCACTTCGTCTGGCAGGACCTGGACCCGGTCGGGTTCATCCTCGACTTCGCCGACCGGATCTACCACGTGGACTGCAAGGACACGAAGAAGCGGTTCGACGGGCGCAACGGTCGGCTGGGGTCGCACCTGGCCTGGGCCGATCCGCGGCGCGGCTGGGACTTCGTGTCCACCGGGCACGGCGACGTGCCGTGGGAGGAGTCGTTCCGGGCGTTGAACGCGATCAAGTACACCGGGCCGATCTCGGTGGAGTGGGAGGACGCCGGGATGGACCGGTTGCGCGGGGCGGAGGAAGCGGTCGGCTTCATCCGGCGGCACCTGTTCGACCCGCCCGCCGCGTCGTTCGACGCCGCGTTCGGCACGGGGGAGTGACGTCCCGGCGCCCGCGGGTCGGCCCGCGGGCGCCGGAGTCATCCGTCACGGCAGGTCGTGCCTGCCCACCGGGCACGCGTGCGCCAGCGTCATCCGTCACGGCAGGTCGCCCCTGCCCACCGGGCGCGCGGGGGCGGGATCACCAGGTGACCGGGAGCGACCGGAGGCCGTAGATCGGCGCGTCGAACTTGAACTCGACCTGCTCGAACGGCACGGCCAGGCGGAGGTCGGGCAGCTCGGTCGCCAACGCACCCAGCGCGACGCGCATCTCCAAGCGCGCCAACAGGTGTCCGATGCACTGGTGCACCCCGCTGCCGAACGCGAGGTGCGTCCGCGCGTCCCGGCGCAGGTCGAGGCGGTCCGGCTCGGGGAACGCCGCCGGGTCGCGGTTCGCCGCGAACAGGGACGCGATCACGCCCTCGCCCGCACCGAGCACCGACCCGCCGACCGTCGCCTCGCCCGCCACCGCCCGCACCACCCCGTGGTGCACGGGGCTGAGGTAGCGCAACAGCTCCTCCACCGCGTTCTCCACCAGCGAGGGCTCGGCGACCAGCGCCTCCCACCGGGTCCGGTCCCGCTGCAACGCCAGCACCGACAACGCGATGGAGTTCGCGGTCGTCTCGTGCCCGCCGACGAGCAGCAGCACGGTCATCCCGACGGCCTCCTCGTCGCTCAGCCCCGGCTCCCGCACCAGGCGGCTGATCAGGTCGTCGCGCGGCGCCTCGCGACGAGCGCGGACCAGGTCGGCCAGGTACTCGTGCAGCTCCTCCAGCGCCGCCCCCACCTGCTCCGCCGACAACGACCGGTCGAGGTGGGCGCGGCTGCGGGTGGAGAAGAACTCCTGGTCCGCCACCGGCACCCCGAGGAACAGGCAGATCACGTCCGACGGCACGGGCAGCGCGAACGCCGTCACCAGGTCGGCCGGCCGCGGCCCCGACCGCATGGCCGCCAACCGCTCCCGCGTGATCCGCTCCACCTCCGGCCGCAGCGCGTTCATCCGCCGCACGGTGAACTCACCGGTCAACATCCGCCGGTACCGGGTGTGCTCGGGCGGGTCGGTGACCAGGAAGCTGCCCGGCGCCGCCTTGCGGTCCACCACCGGCCGCAACTGCGGGAAACCCGGCGTGCTCGGGTCCGACGAGAACCGGCCGTGATCGCGCAGCACGGCCCGCACGTCGTCGTACCGGGTCACCAGGTGCGCCTGCTGGCCGTGCCGCAGCGACACCGGGCACACCGGCGCCTGCGACCGCAACGACGCGAACTCCGCCGGCGGGTCGAACCCGGGACGACGCGCGATCGGGTAGTCCATGGTGATCGACCTTATAGCCGCCGACCACCACCGACGGCCGCCGCGAGCAGCACACTGCCCACGTGGACCCCGTGACAGCGCACGCCTGGTCGGCACTCGGTGGCCGACCCGACCTGACCGTCGACTACACCCCGGCCGGCGACGTGCTGAGCGCCCGCCTCCCCGTGCGGGACATGGCGCGCGCCACCGTCGGCGTGTGCGCGCTGGCGGCGGCCGAGCTGTCCGCCGTGCGCAACAACACCGCCACCCCGCCCGTGACGGTGCACGAGGCGGCCGTGGCCACGGCGTTCACCAGCGAACGCCACCTGAGGATCGACGGGCGCCCCGGCGCCACGTTCGCGCCGCTGTCCGGGTTCTGGCGCACCGCCGACGGCTGGGTGCGCACCCACGCCAACTACCCGCACCACCGCGACGCGCTGCTGGCCGCCCTGCACGTGCCCGACGACCGCACCGCTCTTGCCCGCGAGCTGGCCACCCGCCGAGCCGCGGAGGTCCAGGAGACCGTCTACGCCGCGGGCGGCCTGGCCGTCGCGGTGGCCACCGAACCCGACCGGACCCGACGCCCCCTGGTCGAGACGCGCGCCACCGATGCCCGCAAGCGCGTCCTCCCACCGTCCCCACGCCCGGCCGAAGGCGTCCGCGTCCTCGACCTGACCAGGGTCATCGCCGGCCCGGTCGCCACCCGCACCCTCGCGTTCCTCGGCGCCGACGTCCTCCGCGTCGACTCACCGCACCTGCCCGAGGACCCCGACATCCACGCGGACACCGGCCTGGGCAAGCGCTCCACCCTCCTCGACCTCACCGACCGCCACGACCGACGGGCGTTCGACGACCTCCTCGAACGGGCCGACGTCGTCGTCACCGGCTATCGGCCCGGCGCGCTCGACCGCCACGGCCTGGCACCCGAAGCCCTGCACGCCGCACGTCCCGACCTGGTCGTCGCCCAGCTCTCCGCGTGGGGCTACACCGGCGAGCGGGCGGGCCTGCGCGGGTTCGACAGCCTCGTCCAGGCCGCCACCGGCATCGCGGCCGTCGAGAGCACCGACGGCACACCGGGCGTCCTGCCCGCACAGGCCCTCGACCACGGCACCGGCTACCTGCTCGCCGCCGCCGTCCTGCGTGCGCTCGCCGAACCAGGGGGCCGGCACGTCAGGCTGTCGCTGGCCGGTACCGCGTCCTGGCTGCTGCACGACGTCGAACCCTCGCCGACCCGCGGCGACCACGACCACGACCCCGGGCCGTGGCTGGTCGAGACCCCTTCGCCCTACGGGACGCTGCGCCACGCCCGCCCACCGCTGACCGACCGGGGCACCTGGGACCACCCGCCGACGGTGTGGGGCACCGACGCCCCGCGCTGGCGGGCATGATCGACGGCATGGGCAGACCCCCGGCGCCGGCGTTGGACCGGGCGTTCGCGCGGCGGTGGCGCGAGCCGGCCGCCCACCGCGACCGCCGCATCCTGGTCGCGAACCTGACCTGGCTGGTCGCACTCGTGCTCGCGCTGGCCGCGGACGGCTCGGACGCCGACGCCCCGGTCCCGCGCGGCGTGCGCTACCTCGTCGTGCTCGCCACCCCGCTCGTGCTGTTCGCGCGGCCGAGGCTGGGTTGTGCGGTCGCGATCACCTCGGCGGTGCTGCTGGGCGTGGCCGGTGAACCGCCGTCGGTCGTCATCCCGTTCGCGGTGAACGGCGCGTTCTGCGCCTACTCCCTGGCGCGGTTCCTGATCGGCCCACGACGGCAGCGCCGGACGTTCGCCGAACTGGCCGCACCGGTGGCGATCAGCCTGCCGGACGACGACCCGGTCCGCCGTCGGGCACCGCGGCTGCGCTCGGGCCTGATCGGGTTGATGCTGGTGGCCTGCGCGGCGCCGGCGACGTGGGCCTGGCGCGGTGACCACCCGACGACCTGGCTGGTGGTGGGTGTGATCGGGTTCGTCGCCGCGGTCCAGGGCGCACGCCAGGTCGCCACCCGGCTCGCCGCCCGACGGCTCCTGTCCGGGCCCGGACCGGCCGCGCGGGTGGTGGTCCGGGTCGAGCCCGGGCTGCGGCTGGTGCTGCACACCGCCGACCGGTACCCGCAACGGGTGGCCTGGCTGCCGTTCGACAGCATCGACTACCGGTCGGCCGACGAGGACAAGCCCGACGTCCGCGCGGCCACCACCGCCATCACGGCCACCGGCGAGGGCGAGGACGCCGGCCGGCCGCCGAGCGACTTCTTCCCCGCCACCGTCGTCGGCGACCTCCGGGTGGGCGGGTACGTCGCCGTCGTCACCGACCACGGCGTGCTGCTGCCCGACGGCCCGGTGCGCGCCCTGTTCGACGAGGACCCGGTCGAGGTGCCGACCGGGCTGGTCGACGGTCGCCGGTGGTCAGGCCTGACGCGCCCCTCCTAGCCGCTCGACCTCCGCGTCGGCCAGTCCGAGCACGCGTTGCTCGTCCTCGCTCAACGGCCAGGTCAACAGCCCCGGTGGTCGCTCGGGCTCGGCGGCCTCCCGCCGCTGGGCCGCGACCACCGCGACGATGTCCGGCACACCGGTGCCCAGCAGCATCTCGATCAGCCGGCAGGCGTGGTCGGTGTGGGGGAACGTCGAGGCCAGGTAGTGCGTCCTGGCCTCCCGCCACACCCGCCGCGCCGCCTCGGGTCCGTCGACGTGGGCCGCGTCGTGCAGCAGGCGGCACCAGCCGACGTCGACGCGGTCGGAACAACCGCTGAACTCGCTGTCCCAGGGCGAGATCTCCGCGACTTCGCGGAACAACGCGATCGCGGCGGCGCGGTCACCGGCCTCGTAGAGGGCGTGCGCCTGCTCCAACTTCGCGTCCAGCCGTCCCCGCGGTGTCGTCCCGTGCTCGGCGACGTACTCCTCCATCGCCGCCATCTCGTCCCTGATCTCGGCGCCGAGGTTCCTCATGCGGTCGGAGTACCACCAGAACGCGAGGCTCTCGTCCTCGTCGACGCCGTTGGCCTCGGCCACCCGCAGCAGTTCGACGGCCCGGTCGTTGTTCTCGTCCATCACGTCGGGGTCGACGACGTCGTCGGCGAGCAGCTCCAGCCGGCCGTACGCGGCGGCGAGCGCCAGTGCTCCCGTCTCGCCCTCGTCCGCGTCGACGGCCGCCAGGCGCTCCTCCGCGGCGTCCCCGAACTCCGGCGGCAGCACCCCGGAGGCGACCAGCGCGGCGACGCGGTCGGGCACCGGCGGCAGGTCCATGGTCCTCCCTCGACGTGGTCCTCACCCAAGATCAAAGCAGTCGGGGTGGTGGAGCACAACCGTCACCGGTCCTGATCTGTCCACAAAGGACTCGAATGGTCGTGCGACCGCGGGGGTGCGAAGTGGCGCGCAGCTCACCTGGTCGGCCCCCGCGTGGTGAAGGGACAAACCACCAGTGGAAGTGTTACGACTGAAACGCACGTTCGAGAGGTAACCCGATCGGGTACCCCCGTCGCCGGACGTGCGCGCGACGTTGGGAGCACGGGTGGCGGAGGACCGCACTATCGCAGGCCGGTATCGGCTGACCGAGAGGATCGGCACGGGTGGGATGGGGGTGGTGTGGCGGGCCGAGGACCAGCGGCTGCGCCGCATCGTCGCGGTCAAGGAACTGCTGTCCCGCAGCGGGTTCGACCAGGAGTCGATCGACCGCGCGATCCGCGAGGGGCGCATCGCGGCCCGGTTGACGCACCCCAACGTGATCGCGCTGTACGACGTGGTCGAGCAGGACGGCCACCCGTGGCTGATCATGGAGTACCTCCCGTCGCGCAGCCTGGCCACGGTGATGACCGAACGCGGCACCCTGCCGCCCGAAGAGGTGGCCCGGCTGGGCGTGCAGCTGGCGTCCGGGCTGGCCGCCGCGCACACGGCCGGCGTCATGCACCGGGACGTGAAGCCCGGCAACGTGCTGGTCACCGAGTTCGGCACGGTCAAGGTCACCGACTTCGGCACCTCGCGCGCGGCCGACGAGGTGACCGTCACCGCGTCCGGGATGCTCGTCGGCACGCCCGCCTACCTGGCACCGGAGGTGGCGCGCGGCGGCAAGGGCGAGTTCCCGGCCGACGTGTTCGCGTTGGGCGCGACCCTGTACGCGGCGCTGGAGGGCACGCCGCCGTTCGGCGTGGACGGCAACACCATCGCCCTGCTGCACCGGGTGGCCGACGGCCGGTTCCCGCCGCCGCGCAACGCCGGGCCGCTGGAACCGGTGCTGATGCGCCTGCTCGACTCGAACCCCGAGACCCGCCCGACCATGGCCGAGGCGGCGGAGATGCTGCGCACGGTGCGGTTCGACGGGACACCGTCCCCGGTCCCGGCACCCCCGCCGACGCCGACCGCGATCCTGGCCTCGCCCCTGGAACCCGTGCCGGAACCCGACCCCGTGCCCGAGCAGGTGCCCGAGCCCGTCGCGCCCGCGCCCGCCGAGCCGGTCGCCGACCAGGCCGACCCCGAGCCCGCGCCGTCCCGACCCGCGCCCCCGCCGGCGCAACCCCGACCCATGCCCGCACCCGCGCAACCCCGACCCGCGCCCGCTCCGGCGACACCCGGCCCGGCCGACGCCGGCCCGCCCGCCGAGGGGGAACGACGCGACCGCAAGGCGCTCGTCGCGCTCGCGGTGGTGGCGCTGATCGCCGTCGCCGTCGTGGTGTACCTGGTCAACCGGGGCGAGCGCGGCGCACCGTCGGCCGGGTCGACCACCACCACCGAGGCCGCCGCCCAACCGACGTCGGACACCGCCGCGGCGAACCCGCCCGCCCAGACGAGCGCGGAGGACCAGCCCACGACGACGACCACCACCACGCAGCCGGAGCCGACGACCACGACCTCGGTCCCACCGCCCGTCGAGATCGGCCCGGACCAGGCGTTGAGCGACTACTACGGCCTGCTGCCGGGCAACCTGGAGACCGCGTACGGTCGCCTCACCGACCGGTTCAAGGCCGCCAGGTCGCCGAGCTTCGGCGACTACCAGGCCTGGTGGGGCCGGATGAGCGCGGTGAACGTCAGCAACGTGCGAGCGGTCGGGCCGGAGCAGGTGGCGGCGACGGTGTCGTACACGTTCAAGTCCGGCGGGACCCAGTCCGAGCAGCACGTCTACACGCTGGTCAAGGTCGGCGGGCAGTGGGCGATCGACGCGCAGAGCGGCGCCTAGCGTGGGGCGCACGACGATCCGCCGCGCGGTGCCGGACGACGCCGAGGGCATCGCGCGCGTGCACACGACCACCTGGCAGACGGCCTACCGGGGCGTGCTGCCGGACGGGTTCCTGGCCGCGCTGAACTGGGAACGGCGGGCCGAGGGGTGGCGTCGCGCGCTGGTCGAGGCGCCCGCGGGCGGTGACGCGGTCCTGGTCACGATCGGTCCGGAGGCCGGTGAGGTCGTCGGGTTCATCTTGACCGGGCCGGCGCGCGACGAAGACCTGCGCCAACGGGACTTCGTCGAGCTGTACGCCGTCTACGTGCGGCCGGCGGAGTGGGGGAGAGGCGTCGGGCAGGACCTGCTCGACGCGTCGCTGGCCGACGTCACCGCGCCGGGCGTGATGCTGTGGGTGCTGGAGGACAACCCGAGAGCGCGCCGGTTCTACGAGCGGGCCGGTTTCGCGCCGGACGGCGTCACGCGCACCGAGACCTTCGGCGACCGCGACGTGGCCGAGCTGCGCTACGTGAAGCGACTCCCGTGAGGGCGGCCGGTCAGGCGAACCGGCCGCGCCAGACGTCGATCACCAGCACCGGCCGCATGCCGACCGACTCGTAGAGGCCGAGCGCGGGCGTCGGGTTGTTCGAGTCGACGTGCAGGATGGTGCCCACCCGGCCGGCGGACGCGTCCCGGTGGAACGCGTGCCCCAGCAGGTGCTTCGCCACCCCGCGACCCCGGGCGGCGGCCGACACGCCCAGGTGGCCGACGTACCCGCAGTCCTCGTCGGCGAACTGGTCGGTGCACTCCAGGAACCCCGCCGGCCGGCCGTCCAGCTCCGCCAGCCACAGCCCCGACCAGTCGAAGATCGACTTGCGTGCCAGCTTCTCGTGCCACTCCTCGTAGGTCTTCGGCACGAACCCGAAGTGCCCGGCGAACGACTCGTTCCACACCTCGTGCACGGCCCGCCGCACGTCGGGGTCGACGCCCTGCCGCAGCACCAACCCGGGCACCGCCGCCGGCGGCGGCACGGCGCCGACGTGGTCGATCCGCATCCGGTGGAACGTGGTCGCGACCTCGAACCCCAGCGCCGCGACCCGCGCCCGCAACGCCACGTCGTCGCGGTAGACGCCCTGGTCGGCGGTGATCCCGTCGTGCCCGGCCGCGCGCCCGATCTCGCGGGCCCGGTCCAGCACCCTGGTGAACAGCCAGTCCGCCACCGCCGGATCGGCTGACACCACGTCCACGTCGACCTGGTCGCTGCCGCTCTTGCCGTCCGCCGTCGCGTACCCGACCGGCGCGCCCGCCGCGTCGAGCACGAGCCACGCGTCGCGCTCCGGGTCGAAGCCCGGCCGGGTCAGCTCGTCCCGCACGTCCTCCAGCGTGTAGTCGGCGAACCCGATGACCGCCGTGGTGTAGGCGTGCACCAGGCCGAGGATCGGCTCGGCATCCTCGGGCCGTGGCGGCCGCACGGTGTGACCGGCGGGAAGGGCGTCCATGGCGGACATCGTGCGCCGCCGTTCGGGCGTCTGTCGATCGCGTTTCCACCGGGTTAGGGTCTCCCGGTGATCGAGGGCGCCCGGCGGGTGTTGGTCCTGCTCACCGTCATCGCCGGGGTGGGCGTGCTGGCCGTGCTGGCGTTCCGGCCGCCCACGCCCGCGGCCGTCGCCCCACCCGGCGGGTTCGCCGCCGGACGCGCCGAGCAGCACCTGCTCGCCGTCGCCCGACGACCCCACCCGATCGGGTCGGCGGACAACGAGGGGGTCCGCGAGTACATCGCCGACACCGCCCGCGACCTCGGCGCCGAGGTGGTGGTGGAGTCCGACGACGTGGTCCTGCCGTGGCGGGGCGTGGTCCGGGTGGCCACCGCGCACAACGTCGTGGCACGCGTGCGCGGCACGGACCCGTCGGTGAGCGGCGGCAAGGCGTTGCTGCTGGTCGCGCACTACGACTCGGTGCCGACCGGTCCGGGTGCGGCGGACGACGGCGCGGCGGTCGCGGCGATGCTGGAGACGTTGCGCGCGCTGACGACCGGCGGTGTGCGCAACGACGTGGTGTTCCTGTTCACCGACGGCGAGGAGGCCGGGACGCTCGGCGCGGAGGCGTTCGTGCGGCGACACGGCGTCGACGAGGTCGGCGCGGTGCTGAACTGGGAGGCGCGGGGCAGCGGCGGACCGGTGTGGATGTTCCAGACCGGCGCCGACAACGCGCCGCTCGTGTCCGCGTTCGGCGAGGCGAGCAGCAGGCCCATCGCGAACTCGCTCGCCTACGAGGTGTACCGGCGGATGCCGAACTACAGCGACTTCACCGTGTTCCAGGAGGCCGGCGCGCGCGGGCTGAACAGCGCGTTCATCGAGCACGTGCACGACTACCACTCGCCTTACGACGACGTGGAGCGGCTGGACCGGGGCAGCCTCCAGCACCACGGCGAGACGATGGTCGGCCTGGTGCGCGCGTTGGGCGACCGCGACCTGCGGGCGGGTGCGGGCGACGTCGTCTACTTCGACCTGTTCTCGCGGGTGCTGGTGCACTACCCGACGTGGCTCGCGGTGGCGCTCGCCGCGGTGACGGTGGCCGCCCTGGCGTCGCTGCTGGTCCTGGGTGTCCGAAGTGGACGGCTGCGGTGGCGTGGTGTGTTCGCGGTGGCCGGGGTCGCGGTCGGCGCGGTGGTCGTGGCCGGTGCGTTGTCGTACGCGGCGTGGGCGCTGGTGGCGGCACTGCGACCGGGGTTGGGGTTCCTGGCGCTGTCCGAGCCGCACGAGCGGGGTTGGTTCGTCGCCGGGTTCTCGGTGCTGGGGGCGGCGGTGCTGGTCGCGGCGGCACGGGTGGTGCGGCGGTGGTCGTCGGCCGAGGTGGTCGCCGGGGTGCTGCTGGTGACGGCCGTGCTGCTGGTGGCCGCGACGGCGGCGGTGCCCGGTGCCGGTTTCCTGTTCCAGTGGACGTTGCTGCTCGGCCTGCCCGCCCTGTGGACGACCCGGCTCGTGTTCCTCCCGCCGCTGGTGGCCGCGGCGATCTTCCCGCCGCTGGTCGGCACCATGCTGGTGGCGCTCGGCATGCCGTTGAGCGCGGTCGGGGTGGTGTTCGCGATGGTGGCGGGCGTGTTGCTGCTGCCGTTGCTCGGGGCGCTGCCGCGGCTCGGCGTGACGGCGGCCGGGGTGGCCGCGGTGGCGGTGGCGTTGCTCGCGGTGGGCGTCGTGCGCTTCGGCTTCGCGCCGGACGAGCCGCGCCCCGACTCGCTCATCTACCTGCAGGACGGCGGAACGGGCCGGGCGAGCTGGCTCTCCGCCGACCCGGCGCCCGACGAGTGGACCTCGCGGGTGCTGGGGAACGACCCGGAACGGGTGGCGTCGACCGAGGTGCACCCGACGGCGGACGAGCCGATGATGCGCGCCGACGCGCCCGACCTGGACCTGCCCGCGCCCACGGCGACCCTGCTGACCTCCACCGACGCCTCCGCGCGGACGGTGACGTTCCGCGTCACGCCCACCGCGCGGGCGTGGCGGACGCACGTGACGCTGTCGGACCGGGGCCTGCGCGGCTGCCGCCTCGGCTCGACGGACCTCCCCGGCCCGATCCTGGAGCTGTACGGCCCGATCAGCCGCGAGTTCACCTGCGACCTCGACCCCGGCACCCCGCTGGACGTCGGCGTGGCAGACCACTGGGCCGGGTTGCCCGCGGAAGCGACGGCCCTGGTCGGCCCACGCCCGGCCGACACCATGCCGGTCCAGTCCGGCAACCGCCTCTACGACGCCGCCGTCGTGCGTGCCTCGTTCCGGCTCTGACCCCGCCGGCCGGTCACCTCGCCGCGGCCGTTGCGGACCGGTCGCCGCTGCCGTCGACCGACGGGCGTCTCGCGGACCGCGCCGCGGCTCCGGCGGTGATCAGGCCGACCGCCGCCAGCGCGGCGCACAGCCAGGCGAACCAGTCGCCCAGCCGCGCGTACGGCGTGGGCCCGTCTCCGGTCGGCACGTCGGCGACCACGGCGGTGAACGCGTCCGTGCCGCCGCTGTCCGCTTCCGCGAGCACCCGGCCCCGGTCGTCGGACAGCACCATCCGCGTCGTCCGCCCGCTCCACGCCACCGCCATCCCGCTCTCGACACCGCGCAGCAACGCGGTCCGGCTGTGCTGCCACCCGTTGGCGCGCTCGTCCGAGGCCGGGACGGCCAGCAGCCGTGCGCCCGCCGTGGCGTAGTCGACCGTCGGGTCGGGGTGGTTGACGTCCCCGCACACCACCACACCGGTCGAGCCGAGGATCGTCAGCTCGTGGCCCGCAGGGCTGACCGTGTCGTGGTGCTTGAGGTACCGCACGTGCTCGCCGCCGGACGCGGGGAACGTCAACGCGTAGTTGTACTTCCTGCCGTCCGTCCACTGCGCGAGCCCGACCACGATGTCGACGCCCTCCGAGCGGGCCAGTGCGGACATGGTGTCGACCAGCACCGCGGGCCGCGCCTCGCGCGCGCCGAACGCGGCCTCCGGCAGCACCGCGGTCCGGACCCCGTCCGGCAGCGCCTCGACCTGCCGCGTGTACGCCGCCACGAGCTCGGGTCCGGCCGGTGTGTCCAGGTCGGTGGCCCAGCCGTGGTGGTTGCTCGCCACCAACGCCACCCGCCGCACCGGTCCGCCGTCCTGCGCCAGCCGCACCGCGCCGTGGATCGACACCGCCGCGAGCACCACCCCGGCGGCCACGACGACCCGCGCTCGCCGGTCCGTGATCGCCGCCGCGACCGCGACGGGCACGAACAGGACCAGGTACTCGACGCCCCACGCGCCCGTGATCGCCGCGGTCTGCACCACCAGCGGCACGTCGGCCTGCGTCGTCGCCAACGTGCCCATGATGCCCGTGGGGTTGACCGACGCCACGCCGTACAGGACCGCGACCCACGCGGCCGGCGCCGTCGTCACCGCCAGGAGGGCGCGTCCGCGCGACAGCAGCGCCCGGTACAGCACGACCGCCAGGGCGAACGTCGCCGCCATGCCGACGCTGACCAGCAGGCCCCACGGCCACAGCGGCAGGTCGTGCGAACGGGCCGAGAACGCCCAGTTGTTGGTCAGGCCGGCCAGGCACGACCCGAACGCGACGCCCGCGGCCACCCACCCGGACGTGCGTGGCGCGACGAGCAGCACGGGGAGCGGTGCGAGCCAGGCCAGCGCGGCGACCGGCGCCAGCCCGGTGCCGAAGTAGAACAGGACGGCCGAGCACAACGCGGCCAGTCCCACCAGCAGGCGTTCACGCGGTGAGTCCATCGAGGACCCTTCCCGTCGTGCGCTTGCACAGCGCGCGGAAGTCGCTCTCGGAGGTGGTCATCCGACCGCCGAGGTAGAGCTGGACCAGGCCCATGACCGGCGTGGTGATGGCCAGCGTGACCTCCAGCGGGTCGTCGTCGCGCAGCACGCCCTGCGCCAGCGCCTGCGAGACGGCCGCGAAGGCGGGTGCGAACGCGGGCGAACCGCCGGCGCGGAAGTCGTCCGGGAACCGCAACGCGTCCGACCGGCGCTCGGTGACCAGGTACCGGTAGAGGTTGGGCCTGCCGAGCGCGAAGTCCAGGAACGCGTCGGTCAGCACCTCGACCCGCCGCGCGAACGGCAGGTCCCGGCCCAACCCGTCCCAGCCGCTGGTCACCTCCGCCACCTCCCGGTCCACCACCGCGCGCAACAACGCCTCGCGGTTGGGGAAGTGCCGGTAGGTGGCCATCGCGGTGATCCCGGCATCCGCCGCCACCCGCCGCATCGTCACCGCCTGCGCGCCCTCGGCCGACAGGATCGCCAACGCCGCCGCCGAGACCCGCTCGGCCGTGTCCGTCATGTGTACAACGTACACGGATCCGGTCTACGCTGTACACGTCGACTTCGGTCCGATGGCTCACGGCTCGGACCGCCTGCGGCCGACCGCGCCGCTCACCAGTCGTGCCGCTCACCAGTCGTGCAGGGTGCCGTCCGCCAGTCGGTTCACCGGCAGGTAGGCGGCGCGGTAGGGGAACCGGCCGGCGGCCGCCACGTCCAGTTCCACCCCCAGCCCCGGCGCCTCGGAGGGGTGCAGCAGACCGTCCGCGAACGTGTACGACGTGCGGAACACCTCCAAGGTCGCCGCGGTGTGCGGCATGTACTCCTGGATGCCGAAGTTGTGCACGGCCAGGTCGAGGTGCAGCGCGGCGGCCATGCCGACCGGTGAGATGTCCGTCGGTCCGTGCATCCCGGACTTGACCCCGTACACCGCGGCGAAGTCCAGCACCTTCTTCATCGCCGTCACGCCGCCGGTGTGGGTGACCGCCGAACGCACGTAGTCGATCAACCGCTCGCTCAGCAACGTGGTGTAGTCGTGGATCGAGTTGAACACCTCGCCGATCGCCAACGGGGTGGTGGTGTGCTGCCGGATCAGCCGCAGGGCCGCCTGGTCCTCGCCGGGCGTGGCGTCCTCCAACCAGAACAGGTCGTAGGGCTCCAGCGCCTTGCCCAGCCGCGCCGCCTCGATCGGGGTCATCCGGTGGTGGCCGTCGTGCAGCAGCGGCAGCGACGGCCCGAACTCCGACCGCACCGCCTCGAACACCGAGGGCACGTGCCGGAGGTAGGCGCGGGTGTCCCAGCCCTCCTCCACCGGCAACGCCGTGGGCCGCGCCGGTTCGTAGTCGTACCGGTCACCGCCGCCCGCGGCCGACGCCGCCACCCCGTACACGGTGTCCAGCCCCGGGATGCCGGTCTGCACCCGGATCGCGCGGAACCCCAGCTCCAGGTGCGACCGGATCGAGTCGAACAGCTCCGGCAGGTCACGCCCGGACGCGTGCCCGTACGCCAGCGCCCCGACCCGGCACGCGCCGCCCAACAACTGGTACAGCGGCATCCCCGCGGCGCGCGCCTTGATGTCCCACAGAGCCGTGTCGACGGCGGCGATCGCGGCCATCGTCACCGGGCCGCGCCGCCAGTACGCGCCCCGGTACAGGTACTGCCAGGTGTCCTCGACGGCCGACGCGTCGCGCCCGACCAGCAGCGGCACGACGTGCTCCCGCAGGTACGCCTCCACCGCCAGCTCACGGCCGTTGAGCGTCGCGTCGCCCAGACCGGTGATCCCGTCCTCGGTGGTGATCCGCAGCGTGACGAAGTTCCGCCCCGGGCAGGTCACCACGACATCCACCGCCGCGATCTTCACGCGTCCCTCCGCACTTCCGCCACGACCACGCCGTACGCGTCCAGCGCCACCGAGTCCGACGGCGAGCCGGCCAACGTCACCAACGACCCGTCCGCCACCACCGGGTGCACCACGACGGGTGACGGGTGCTGGCTCACGAACCACGCGAACACCCTCCCGTCGGACGAGTGCTCCATCAGTCCCGTCATCACCAGCGGATCATCGACCCGCACACGCGGTGGCACACCGGCCCATGAGGCCAGCGCCGCGTACAGCCGCCACGTCGGCTCGGGGTTCACCCGCGGCGTCCTCGCGGCCATGTGCTCCAACGGGTACGTGCACAGCACCATCCACCCGTCGCCGACCCGGTGCCGCAGCAGCGCGGGCCGACCGTGCCCGTCCACCGCGACCACCTCGGCACCACCGGACCCGTTGGCCACGTCGGGCACCACCGGCAGGTACGCCCGCGAGTTCTCCGTGCCGCCGACCCGGAACATCAGCTCCTCGCCCGCGCCGATGCCCCCGAAGTCCTGCCGGAACACCATCCGCACCGAGTCGTCCTCGATCGGGTCGACCAACCCGTACCGCAGCTGCTTCACCACGCCGAACGTCTCGTCCAGCTTCGGCCACCACGGCCCGCGCTGGTTCCGGTGCTCACCGACGAAGTACGACGCGTACACCACCGCGCCCGCCGAAGCGCGCTCCACCAACGTCCGCCACGTCGGCGCGGTGAGCTGCTTGACCGACGGCACCAGGTACAGCGCGCAGTCGTCCGGCACGCCGTCCAGCTCGCGCACCACGCCCACGGGCAAGTCCGCCTCCCGTGCCGCGATGTAGGCTTGCCGCGAGTTGTCCGCCACGCTCGTCGCGTCCTCGGGCTGCGTGAACGGGTACCGCGCCTCCAGGAACGACGACACCAGCAACGCGATCCGCGTGTCCGGCCGCCGCAACCGGGCGAAGTCGGTGCGCCGCAACACCTCCGTGAACGCGTGCACCTCCCGCAGCTGCCGCTTCGGCCGGCCGGAGGAGTCGGTCAACCCGAAGTGCATCTCGAACGGGTGGTGCCGGTACGGGTCCTGGTCGGCCAGGTCGTCGTAGTCGGTGTTGTTCCACGGTATCCAGCCCGTCGCGCCCGCGAGCAGCGTCGTGTGCAGGACCTGCCGGTAGTAGTGCGCGGCGTTGTCCTCGGAGACGTAGTCGGACGTCACGCCGAACTCCTCCAGGATTACGGGTCTGCCGCCGATGTCGAGCAGTTCGCAGACGAACGCCGCACCCAGGTGCAGCCGCAGCTGGTCGTCCTCCATCCGGTACACGTGCGGACCGTGGAAGTCGATCAGCGGCGCGAGGTCGCGGACCCGGAAGCCGTTGTCCAGCCCGGTCACCTCGACGCCCCACGCGCCGTCGCCGACCGACACCGGCTGCGTCGCGCCCGCCGCCCGGACCTCGCCGATCAGCGCCGCCGCCCACGCCGTCACCGCGGCGGCGTCGAGCGTGCCGATGCCCCGCGTCCGCCAGTCGGCGTAGATCGGGATCTCGTTGCTCAGCAGCCAGCCGGCCACCGCCTCGTGGTCCTTCCAGCGGCCGGCCAGCTCGCGGACGTACCAGCGCTGCCGGTCCAGGAACGACTCGTCGGCGAAGACGTCCCGGCCACCGCGCCACGCCGGGTCCCAGTTCTGGCCGGACATGTGACCCACGATGAACGTCGGGATCGTCCGCATGCCCAACGCGAGGTGCCGGTCGAGGAAGTCGTCGTACCTGGCCAGCAGCTCGCCGTCCAGCGCGTCCTCGGTCGGCATGAAGTCCGGCCAGTAGAAGAAGCTGCGGGTCAGGCCGATGCCGTGGTCGCGCATGGTGCGCAACTCCTCGTCCACCACCGAGGGATCGTAGTCGCGCCACATCAACGGGCCGCCGGTGCGGGACCAGTAGTTGACCCCCACCCAGACCGCGGGAGCGCCGTCGGGGCCGGTGAGCTTGGCGGAGTTGCGCTGCATGGCCACAGGTATATCGTTTAACCAGCTATCTGTCGAGGTGTGATGGCCCAGCGGTGTAACGTTCTCCCGGTGGGACGAGCACAGGGTAAGCCGACGATCGCCGACGTGGCGGCCCTCGCCGGGGTGTCGGTGGCGGCCGTGTCCAAGGCCGTGAACGGCAAGGGGGGCATCTCCGCGCCCACCCGTGAACGCATCCTGACCGCCGCGAGCAAGCTCCGCTGGACCCCGTCCGCCGCCGCCGTGGCCCTGCGCGGCGCGAAGACCCGGGCCATCGGCATGGTCGCCATGCGCTCGCCGGACCTGCTCAGCGCCGACCCGCACTTCACCCTGTTGATCTCCGGCATCGAGAGCGAGCTGTCGCCCCTGGGCTACGGCCTGCTGCTGCACATCGTCGGCGAGGAGCCGAGCGCGGAGGAGGCCGCCTACCGCAGGCTGGCCGACGAACGCTGGGTCGACGGCGTCGTGCTCACCGAGAGCCGGATCGGCGACACCCGGTTCGAGCTGCTGCGGACCCTCGACGTGCGGACCGTGCTGATCGGCACGCCGTGGCGCGACGACCCGGTGCCCTCGGTGCAGGCCACCGGGCTCGACCGCGGGATCCGCGCGGCCGTGGCGCACCTCGTGGCGCTCGGGCACCGGCGCATCGCCTACGTCTCCGGCCCCGAGGACCGGGTGCACACGCTCTACCGGCGACGCGTGTTCGAGGACGCGCTGGCCGCGCACGACCTCGCCCCCAGCCACTCGGTCGTGTCCGACTTCACCGCCGCCGGCGCGGTCGCCGCGATCGGCGGGCTGCTCGGGGACCGCCGGCGCCCCACCGCCGTGCTGTTCGCCAACGACTCGATGGCCGTGGCCGGGATGAGCGCCGCCCGCCGGCTCGGCGTGGACGTGCCCGGCGAGCTGTCCGTGATCGGCCACGACGACCTGCCGCTCGGCGAACTGGTGTACCCGCAGCTCACCACCGTGCGCCAGGACCTGGTCGGCCTCGGCCGGGCGGCGGCCCGCGTGCTGCTCGCGTCGCTGGAGGAGGTCGAGGACGCGTCGGTGGTCGTCCGCCCGCCCGAACTGGTGGTCCGCGAGTCCACGGGTCCGCCGCCCGCCCGCACGTAAAGTGGACGGCATGCGCACACGGCCGACGCTGAGCTGGACGCCGACCGGTGCGCCGTTGCCGCGCACGACCAGCCTGGACGAGGTCGTGCGGGTGGTCGCCGAGGGGCGGGTCCTGGTGCTCAGCGGCGCCGGCCTGTCCACCGAGTCCGGCATCCCGGACTACCGCGGCGCGTCGGGCAGCCTGCGCAGGCACACCCCGATGACCTACGACGAGTTCGTCGGCAGCGTCGAGGGCAGGCGCCGGTACTGGGCGCGCAGCCACCTCGGCTGGCGGACCATCGCCCGCGCCGCGCCCAACACCGGCCACCACGCCGTGGCCGAGCTGCACGCCCGCGGCCACCTGTCCGGTGTGATCACGCAGAACGTCGACGGCCTGCACCAGGCCGCCCGCACGCCCGACGTGGTGGAGCTGCACGGCAGCCTGGACCGGGTCGTCTGCCTGGACTGCGGCGCGACCGGCCCCCGCGAGGACCTGGACCGCCGGCTCCGCGCGGCCAACCCCGCGTTCGAGGCCACCGCGACCAGGGTCAACCCGGACGGCGACGTGGACCTGCCCGAGCACGAGGTGCGGTCGTTCCGGCTGGTCGGGTGCGCCGACTGCGGCACGGGCGTGCTCAAACCGGACGTGGTGTTCTTCGGCGAGAACGTGCCGCGATCACGCGTCGAGCACTGCTACGGGCTGGTCGACTCCGCCGACGCGCTGCTCGTCCTCGGCTCCTCGCTGACCGTCATGTCCGGCCTGCGCTTCGTCCGCCGCGCCGCGGCCGCGGGCAAGCCCGTGCTGATCGTCAACCAGGGCGAGACCAGGGGCGACGTCCACGCGACCGTGCGCGTCGACCTGCCCCTGGGCCACGCCCTGACGTCCCTGCTCGACCGCCTCTAACGCCTCTAACGCCTCTTCAGGCGCAGCACGACGTCCGCGCGGGTGCCGTGCTCGCCCTCCGGGCCGGTGATCTCCCGCTCGACCTGGTCGTCCACCTCCACCACCCACTCCGGGCCGAGTCGGAGTGAGGCCAGCACGTCGGCGTTGGTCGGGAACCGGTACTCGACCGGCGGGTTGTCGGCCAGCCACGTCGGCCAGCCGGCGTGGCCCACGACCAGCAGCACCCCGCCGGGCTCGACCGCCTCGGCCGCCCGCGCCAGGATGCCCTCCCGCTCACCCTCCGGCGCCACCGATGAGTGCAGGAACTGCGCCGAGACCAGGTCGAACGTCCCGGTCGGGAACGAGCGGCCCAGGTCGTGCCGCTGCCAGTCGATGCGCGCGGCCAGGCCCAGCTCGGTGGCCCGGGCCGCGCCCCTGGCCAGGGCGACGGTGGAGACGTCCACCGCGGTCACCGACCAGCCCTGCCCGGCCAGCCACAACGCGTCGCCGCCCTCGCCGCAGCCCAGGTCCAGGGCGGTGCCCGGGGTCAGGTGCGCCACCTCCCGCACCAGCAGCTCGTTGGCCTTGCCGGTCCACACCTGGTCGCGGTCGCGGTAGAACGTCTCCCAGTACTCCTCTGCGGTCTCCATGCTCCGATGGTGCGGACCACCCGGACCGATCGGCAAATAAAGTTGCTGCTCCGGCAACTCGGCGGCCGGTGCAACCCGCTCGCCCACAAGTGCGTAGAGGGGGTGACCGCAGGACATCGGGGGAGGCGACGGGTGGGGCGCGACGACGAGTTCTCCCGGTTCTTCGCGAGCCGGTTCGACCAGGCTCGACGCACGGCGCACGCGCTGTGCGGTGACTGGCTGGAGGCGGAGGAGATCACGCAGGCGGCGTTCGTCCGCATGTACGCCGCCTGGCCGAAGGTGCGGCGGGAGAGCGCGGAGGCGTACCTGCGCACCATCGTGACCAGGCTGTTCCTCGACTCCCGGCGCCGGGGGAGGGGGCGCGAGCAGGCCGTGCCCTCCCCGCCGGAGTCGGCGGTGCCTGCCGACACCTCCAGCGACGAGCGGCAACCGCTGCTGGCCGCGTTGCGGCACGTCCCGCCGCGACAGCGCGCCGTGCTGGTGCTCCGGTACGTGCACGACCTGTCGGTGGAGCAGGTGGCGGAGTCGCTGCGGTGCTCGACCGGCACGGTGAAGAGCCAGACCGCCCGGGGTCTGGAGACGCTCCGCGAGGCCTATCGCGGCACGGTCGCCCCAGAGACTGCGTGATGGAGAGTGCGTGATGTGGGAGAACGAGCAGGAGTTGCGCGGCGCGTTGCGGTCCGAAGTGGACGGCCCCGCGCCCGCCTCGCGCACCGACCTGGCGGACTTGCTCAGGCGTGGCCGACGCCGGCTGCTGGCGCGCCGGGTGGCCGCGGCGGCGGGCGTGCTGGCGGTCGTCGGCGTGGTCGGGTTCGGCACGGCCGCGCTGGGTGAGCTCGCCGCGCCGGACCACTCGCCGCCCGCCGACGGCAACAGCACCGCCGCGCCCCTGCTCACGACGTCGCCGGCGACCGTCGGTCCGGAGTGGACGACGCCCGGCCTGCCGGCGCGCGCCCCCTACGGCACGTTCACCCCGGGATCGACCGCGCCGCCCCCACCCGGCCGGGAGGTCCTGGTCGTCCCGCAGTGCGACCCGGGCGCCGGCAGCCGGTTCACCACCTGGCTCTCGCCGCGCCCGCCGGCGCCGCTGCTGGACGCGTGGGCGTCCGCCGTGCGGCAGGTCGCCGCGCCCGCGCAGGTCAGCGGACCGCACACGCGCACGATCCCGGCGAACGAGGACAAGCACCCGGACCAGGTGGACGGCCACACCCAGTGGATCGACGTCACCGACGGGGGCGGCACCGGGAGCGTGGACCTCGACCTGGGCCGCACCACCCTCGCCCCGCCGGCGGCGGCCGACGACGAGGCGTTCGCGGAGGGCAACTGCACCCCGCCGCGCCGCCTGGTCCGCGCGGACGGGACGGTGCTCCAGTTCTACCCGGTGCGGGCGAGCGAGCCGTACCAGTCGCTGCTCCAGGTGCTGCGCATCTACACCCCGAGAGGTGACACCTACGCGGTCACCGTGAGGAACTTCGGCAGCCCGGACTTCGAGTTCCGCGAGCAGGACGCGTCCTTCGACCGCACCGGCGCCGGCCGCGGGACGCTGCCGTTGACCGAGGAACAGCTGACCCGGATCGGCCTCGCCGTCGCCGACGCCGCGTGACCGCCGGGCCTACCACCGCGACGCGTTCGAGCGCGGCGCCGACCACCTCGGCTGCCCCCGCCGCGCCGAGGTGCCACCGGAGGGGGACCTCAAGGCGCCGACCACCAGCAGCACGCCGATCAGCAGCAGGGTGATCGTCCCGGTGTCGAAACCACCCAGCAGCCCGAGCAGCACGGCCCACGCGCCCACGCCCCACCCCAGCCACCCGGGCACGTGCGCGCCGCGCCGGACCAGCCACGTCACGAGGGCGCCGAGCAGGAGCAGCGGCACGCCGAAACTGCCCGGGCCGAACCAGAACGCCTCCGCGACGGCGAGCCGGTCGGGTGAGGGGTCCGACGTGACGGTGTGGGGGAATCCGTCGTCGACGATCCGCGCCCAGACCTCCCGGCGCACCACCGCGGCGGTCACGGTGTGGAAGAACCCGCCGCACGCCGCGAGGAGCCCACCCCACGCGGAGAAGTCGCACCACCAGGCGCGTGACGTCGTGGCCTCGGAACGCGTGTCGATGTCCGGCATGTGCACCAGGCTGCGCGCCGGGGCGGCGGGTGTCCTCGACCGCGGGTCGCCAACCGCTCCACCGAAGTGATGAGATCGGACTAGCTCGGACGAACGAGCCCGTTCTCGTACGCGAAGATCACCGCCTGCACCCGGTCGCGGACCTCCAGCTTGGCCAGCAGGTGGCCGACGTGCGTCTTCACCGTCGCCTCGGACAGGAACAGCCGCTGCGCGGTCTCGGCGTTGGAGTGCCCCCGGGCGATCTCCAGCAGCACGTCCCGTTCCCGTGCGGTGAGCCGCTTCAGCAGCGGCGAGGCGTCGCGGGCGACCCGTGAGGTGACGAGGTGCTCCACCATGCGGCGGGTCGTGGACGGCGCGATCACGGCATCGCCGGCGTGGACGGCGCGGATGGCGTGCAGCACCTCGGCGGCCGACGCGTCCTTGAGCAGGAACCCGCTCGCGCCGGCCCGCAGCCCGGCGAGGGCGTACTCGTCGAGGTCGAACGTCGTCAGCACGATCACCTTGGGCGGGTTCTCGCGGGCCGTCACCAGACCGGTGGCCTCGACGCCGTTCATGCCCGGCATCTGCACGTCCATCAGCACGACGTCGACCCGCGTCTCAGCGAGCTTCGCGACCGCGTCCGCACCGTCGCCGGCCTGCAGGACGATCCGGATGTCGTCCGTCGCGTCGATGACCATGGCCAGGCCGACGCGGATCAGCTCCTGGTCGTCCACGAGGGCGACTCTGATCGTCATCTCGAAGGCTCCCCAACGCCGGCGCGGAACTCCGCGCGCACCCTGAAGCCGCCCTCGACGGGGCCGGCTTCGAACACACCGCCCGCGGCTCGCACCCGCTCCCGGACACCGCGCAGCCCGGCGCCGGTGCCGGGTACCGCCCGCCGGTCGTCGGCGTCCCCGCCGTCGTCGTCGACGGTGACCACCGACGAACCC
Source organism: Actinosynnema sp. NPDC050801 (assembly GCF_040673975.1). Lineage (NCBI taxonomy): Bacteria > Bacillati > Actinomycetota > Actinomycetes > Pseudonocardiales > Pseudonocardiaceae > Actinosynnema > Actinosynnema sp. NPDC050801. Next base: position 148,756 of record NZ_JBFAQZ010000005.1, read on the forward strand.
GGTGCGTGCGCGATCGTCACGGTGACCGTGGGGTGCGAGCCCGCGTGCTTGACGCTGTTGGTCAGCGCCTCCTGGATCAGGCGGTACGCCGCCGCGGCCGCGCCCGCCGTCAGGGCACCGGCCGGACCGCGCTCGGCGAAGCGGACGTCGACGCCTGTCGCGCGCACCCGTTCCACCAGGGCCGGTACCGCGGCGAGCGAGGGCCGCACGGACTCCGCGGAAGCGGCTCCCCGCAACACCTGCAACGTGCCGCGCATGTCGGCCAGGGCCTCCCGCGCGGTGTCGGCGATGACCGACAGCGCCCGGGTCGCGCGGTCCGGTGACTTGGCGGCGATGGCGGAGCCACCCTCGGCCTGGCGCACGATGACCGCCAACGAGTGGGCGACGATGTCGTGCATGTCGCGGGCGATGCGCTCGCGCTCGTCGGTCGCCGCACGCTCGGCGGCCGCCGCGGCATCCTCGACCAGGCGTTGCCGCCGGTCGAAGTGGGACCGGCCCATGGCCCAGGTGCCGGTCACGGCCGTGACCAGGACGACGAAGGTCAGCAGCAGCGTGAGCCGGCCCACCGGGAGGATGCCGTACGCCGTCGCCATCCGCACCGTGCACACCAACGCCCCGACCACGCTGATCCCGAGGGCGAGCAGGCTCTTGAGCCGTGAGCTCCGCGCGGCGACGGCGTACAGGAGCACCAGGTAGACCGCCGACGACGGGAGGAAGAACAGCGGGATCTCCAGGTCGTCGCTCGTCCCCGCCAGGCCCAGCCCCGCGGCCGAGACCACCGTGTTCGGCAGCGCGAGCGTCACCGCCATCGCCAGACCGGCGAGCAGGAAGGCGGCCTCGGGGGCGACCCGACGCAGCGCGACGGTGGCGAGCACCACGAACCCGCAGGTACCGGCCACCCACAGCACCCAGGCGGGTGCTGTGGCCACGCGGAGGATGTCGAGCGAAGCGGCCCCGATGACCGCGCCGATGACCAGGGCGAGGACGGTGTCCGGCACGACCGGGTGTGCCCGCATCCACCGATCGGTGCGGCCGGTCCAAGTCACGGCCCCGATCATAGGCTCCGACACCGCGTGACCCCGGCCGCCCGTGCCCGCGCGACGTGCGTCGTGCGGGCCGGATCGCCGCACCGGTCGGGCCGGAGGCAGAACTTCGTTGTGTAGTCGGCAATGTAACTCGATCGTGTAGTGGCCTATCGCTCGAACGAGTCGAGCACATCCGGGTTCTACGCTCCCCATCCGATATCGGGATCACACCGACCGCTTCCGCGCGCCGGCTGTCTCCACGGGCCGTTATCTCCCTGGGAAGGGTCGCGTGACTGGTTACCTCGAACTCGCAGCGTCCGCGGTGCTGTACGCGCTGGGCATCGTCGCCCAGTCGATCGCCTCCCGGCGCGCCGAGGAAGGCGGCGGCGGGCTCGGCCTGCTTGCCCGGCTCGCCCGCGACCGGCTCTACCTGCTCGGCTTCGCGGGCCAGGTCGGCGGTTTCGCGCTGGCGTTCCTGGCCCGCGCCCAACTGCCGCTCTACCTCGTCCAGGCCGGGTCGTCGTGCGCGGTCGGCCTGGCCACCCTGTTCGGCATCGTCGTGCTCGGCTGGCGGGTCCGCGCGATCGAGGTGGTGGTGCTCGTCGTGATGGCCGCCGGCCTGGTGCTGCTCGTCGCGGCGGCCACGCCGTCGGCCGCGCACGACGTCCCGCAAGGCCTCGGCATCGTCCTGTTCGGACTGCCCGTGGTCGCGCTCGTCCTGGTGCAGCGCCGGATCGGCGGGGTGGTGCCGCTGGCCGCCGCCGCGGGCCTGACCTTCGCCGTGGTCGCCATGACCAGCCGCACCCTCGCCGACGAACCGCTGCTCACCCTCCCGCTGTACCCGCTGGCGTGGCTGATGATCGTCGCCGCCCTGGTCGGCCAGTCCTACCTCGCCCTGGCCCTGCGCCGCGGCTCGGCCACCTCGACCGTGGCCACCATGGACGCCACCACCGTCGTGCTCACCTCGATCATCGGCATCGCCGCCCTCGGCGACCGGATCACCCCGGGCCGCGAGTGGTGGGTGGCGCTCGGCGTCGCGCTGGTCGTGTCCGGCGTGCTCCTGCTCGGCTACGCCGACCGCTTCACCAGGACACCGGCGACGGAGGTGAGCGGGTGAACACCGCCAGCGTCTCCCTCGACCTGGACAACCTCTGGGCCTACCTCAAGACCCACGGCGACCCGGAGTGGGAACGCCGCCCCAGCTTCCTGCCCACCGCCGTGCCGCGGCTGCTGGAGGCGTTCGGCACGCACGGCCTCACCACGACCGTCTTCGTCGTCGGCGCGGACGTCGAACGCGAGGACGGCGCACGGGCCGTCGCCGCCATCACCGCCGCCGGGCACGAGGTCGGCAACCACTCGTTCGGCCACGAACCCTGGCTGCACCGCTACACCCGCGACCGGCTCGAAGCCGAACTCGCCCGCACCGAGGACGCCATCGTCGCGGCCGGCGCGCCACGGCCGACCGGGTTCCGCGGCCCCGGCTACAGCGTCACCCGCGACCTGCTGGAACTGCTCGCCGAACGCGGCTACCGCTACGACGCCAGCACCCTGCCCACCTGGATCGGCCCGCTCGCCCGCGCCTACCACAACCGCACCGCGCCGACCGGCGGAGAACGGGACCTCTTCGGCGGCTTCTCCCGCGTCCGCGCACCCAACGCCGCCTACCGCTGGCGCGTCGGCGCGGGCCTGGTCGAACTGCCGGTCACCACCATGCCGCTGCTCCGCCTCCCGATCCACGGCTCCTACCTGCTGCAACTCCACCAGGTCTCACCCCGCCTGGCACGCGGCTACTTCACCGCCGCGTTGAGGCTGTGCCGGGCGCGCGGCGTGCAGCCGTCGCTGCTGCTGCACCCGACCGACGTCCTCGGCGCGGCCGAGGCGCCCGGCATGGAGTTCTTCCCCGGCATGGCGGTGCCCGGCGCCCGGAAGGTCGAGTTCCTGGGCTGGGTGCTCGGCGCGCTGCGCGCCCACTTCGACGTGGTCGGCACCGGCGCCCACGTCGACCGGCTCGCCGCGGACCTGCGCGAGCACGACACCGGGCTGCTGGCGCGGTGCGGCGGATGACCTGGCTGGTACGGGCACTGACCTGCGCGACGGTGTTCGTCGCGCCGCTGGAGGGCTACCTGCTCCAGGTGCACGGCCAGCTGGCCAAGGTGCCGCCCGCCCTGCTCCTGGCCGTCTGGGCCGTGCTCCGGGTGCGGCAACGCCGAGTACCCGAGCCGCACCCCGTGCACGCGGTCCTCGCGCTGCTCGCCGTGGTGCTGCTGGCGTCCTCGGCGGTGCACTCCGGCGGCGCGTTCACGCTGGACTACCTGCTCCGCTGGCTGCCGTTCCTGCTCATCACGGTGGTCCTGGTGGACGTCGTGTCCCGCGAGGTGCCGATCCGCGCGGTGCTCACGGCCACCGTCGCGGGCGCCGTGGTGGCCGCCGTCGGCGCGTTGTACGGCATGGTCACCGAGGGGCAGACGCGCGCGGCGGGGCCGTTGGAGGACCCGAACGACCTGGCCTACTTCCTGGTCGCGGCACTGCCGCTGCTGCTCGCCCTGCGCCACCGCGTGCTGCCCGCGCTGGCCGCCGTCGTCCTGGTCGCGGGTGCGGCGGCGACGTTCTCCCGGGGCGGCGCGCTCGCCCTCACCGCCGCCGTGGCGTGGCTGCTGGCCCGACGCGCGCTGCCGCTCAAGGCGTTGGCGGGCGGGGTGGCGGCGCTGGCCGTGATCGGCGTGGCCGCCGTGCTGTTCGCGGGACCCGAGCTGGACCGCGCGGTGCGCGAGAAGACCCACATCGCCGCCACCAACGTGGACACCCGCGAACTGCGCTGGCAGGCCGCCGTCCGCATGGTCGCCGACCACCCCGGCCTCGGCCTCGGACCGGGCGGGTTCCGCGCCGGCTACCCCGCCGCCTCGAACAACGCCGAGATCGACGAGCAGACACCGGTGGCGCACAACATGTACCTGGAGGTGGCCGCCGAACTCGGCGTGCCCGGCTTCGCGCTGTTCGCCGCACTCCTGGCGCTCACCGCGGTCGTCAGCGAACGCGTGCGCCGCGCCAGTCCCGACCCGCTGCCGGTCCTGGCCGTGCAGGCGTCCCTGATCGCGGTCGTGGTGGCCTCCACCTTCCTGTCCCAGCAGTACTACCTGCCGTTGTGGTCGCTGGTCGCGGTCGTGGCCGCGGCCGACCTGCGGCTGAGGAGGACGAGCGACGATGCGTGTGCTCCACGTGATCAGTGAGATGGGTACCGGTGGCGCCGAGGCGCTCGTCGCCGGGATGGCCCGGTCCGGCGCGCAGTTCGGCTGGCAGTCGGCCGTGGCCAGCGGCGGCGGGCACCGGGCCGAGGCGTTGCGCGCCCTCGGCGTGCCGACGTTCACCGTGCCGGTGGCCCGGCGCAGGGCGGCCGGCGTGCTGCGCGCCACCACGGCCACCAAGGCGGCGATCCGCAGCTTCCGACCGCAGGTCGTGCTGGCGCACAACGTCTCGGCCAGCCTGGTCGCCCGGCTGGCCGTGCTGCCGGGTCGGCTGCCGCTGCTGACCGTGTTCCACGGTGTCGCCGAGACCGACTACAGCGGGGCGGCCCGCATCCTCAAGCACACCTCGCGCACGGTCGTCGCGGTCGCCGACGCCACGGCCGACCGGCTGCGCGCCGCGGGCGTCCCCGACCCGGTGGTGATCCCCAACGCCGTGTTCCCGCAACCCGAACGGGTGAACCGGGAAGCGGTCCGCGCGGTGCACGGCGTCGGTCGGCACGTGCCGGTCGCGCTGTGCCCGGCGCGGCTGGAACCGCAGAAGCGGCACGACGTGCTGCTGGAGGCGTGGGCGAAGCTGCCCGGCGACGCGGTGCTGTGGCTCGCGGGCGACGGCAGCCTCCGCGACGTGCTGCGCGTGCGCGCCACCGAACTGGGCATCGCCGACCGGGTCCGGTTCCTCGGCAACCGCTGCGACGTGCCCGACCTGCTGGCCGCCGCCGACGTCACCGTGCTCACCAGCGACTGGGAGGGCATGCCGATCGCGGTGCTGGAGTCGCTGGCCGCCGGACGTCCCGTGGTGGCGACCGATGTGGACGGTGTGCGCCAGGCGCTGGCCGGTGGCGGCGGTGTGGTGGTGCCGCGCCGCGACCCGGCCGCGACCGCCGAAGCGTTGCGGTCGCTGCTGTTCGACCCGCGGGCACGAGCCGGACTGGCCGAGGCCGGCCGCGCGTCCGTGCGGCGGGAGCACGACCCGCGGCTGCTGATGCGGTCCTACGACGAGTTGCTGCGCACCGCGATCGGAGCGTCATGAAGAACCTGCACGCCTGGAAGAACCGGATCGGCTCGAAGGACCCGAACGGCTCGAACCACCTGAACGGCTCGAAGCGACGGCACGGCTCGGAGGAGCGGAACACCTCCGGGGACCGGTACCGCCCGAGGAACCTCAACGGTTGGAAGAACCTGCGCGTCGTACGGGCACCGGGCGTCCTGCGCCGTCCGCTGCCGGTCAGCCTCGGCGTCGCGCTGCTGGTCGCGCTGACCGCGGTGCTCGCCGTCGAGCTGGGCGGCGCCGAGTACGAGAGCCGCGTCGGCCTGCTCGCGGTGGCCACCGACCCCGGCGAGTCCGCCCAGGCCGGTTTCGGCGAGGTCGTCGCCCTGTCGCTGCCCGCGCTGGTCGAGGTGGCGCGCACGCCGACGGTGCTGCGCGCGACGGCCGACGAGCTGGGCACCACGACCGACGACCTGGCCCGCCGGGTGTCCGTGGAGCTGGTGCCCGCCTCCGGCCTGGCCCGCCTGTCGGTGCGCGCCTCGACCGCCGACCAGGCCGCGCAGGCCGCGACGCGGATCGCGCAGACCGTGGTGGACGCCGACCTGCTCTCGCCCGTCGCCCGGCTCCGCCTGCTCGACCGGCCCGAGACGACCCAGGTGGCGCCCGACCGGCCGCTGGGGTTCGGCTTGGCCCTGGTGGCCGGGATCGTGGCCGGTCTGGCCGCGTTCGCCGTCGGCCACCTGCGGCGGACCCGGTCCCGCGACGACGTGCGCGCCGCGCTCACCGCCGGTGGCGTGCGGCGCCCGGTGGCCGTGCTGCCGGACGACGACCCCGACCTGGCGCGGCGGTTGGCGGTGCTGTGCGAGGCGTCGGCTCGACCCGCGCGCGTGGTGGCGGTGGTCCCGGAGCTGACCGATCGCGCCGAGGAACTGGCCGCCGAGCTGCCGGACAAGACCGGGGAGCCCGCCGACGGCGACGCGGTGATCGTCCTCGCCCCGGCCGCCGGGCGGCCCGAGGAGCTGGCGGCGGTGGTGGGCGCGCTGCCGACCACGGCGACCGTGGTGGCGGTGGTGACGTGCTGAAGACCGTTGCGCTGAAGGAGAAGACCCGCCTCCTCACCGCCCTGGTGGCGTTCGTGGGCGCCGTGGCGGCGTGGCGCGCGCTGCGGCCGTCGTGGGAGGTGCCGCTCCCGACCGCGGCGACCCGGCCCGAGGAACGGTTGCAGGACTTCCGCGACGCGCTGTACTTCCCGATCCGGGAGTTCCTGGCCGGCGGCAACCCCTACCTCCCCGCCACCATGTTCGACCACTGGCCGGTGCGGCAGGGCTTCAACCTCTACCAGCCCTACCACCTGCTGCTGCACGCGCCGTTCGCGCTGCCGGGCTACCGGGTGGGCGCGGTGGCGTTCACGGTGGCCTCGTTGCTGCTGCTGGTCGTGCTGGCGCTGCTGGCGGCGGGCCGGCTGCGCCCGCACGTGCCGCTCGCCCTGGGCACGGCGGTGATCGTCACGCTGCTCGTGCTCAGCCAGGTGGGCAAGGCGCAGCTGTACGTCGGCCAGGTGAACCCGCTGATCGCGGTCGGCGCGGCGGGCGCGTTGCTGGCCCGGCGTGACGCGCCGAGGTGGGCGTCGGCCGCCTTGGCGCTGGCCTGGCTCAAGCCGCAGTTCGGCCTGCCGCTGGCGGTGCTGCTGTTCGTGCGCGGGTCGCGACGGGTGGCGTTGACCGGGACGGCGGTCGCGGCGGCGGCCAGCCTGGTCGTCGTGGTGCCGCTGGTCGTGCGCGACGGCGGGGTGGGGCCGTTCCTGGACGTGATCGCGGCGAACCTGGCCCACGCCGGCCAGACCGCCTACGGCGCGGTGGACTCCATGACGGCGCAGCGGATCGACCTCGCCGCCGTCTGCTACCGCGTCGTGGGATGGCTGCCGCCCGGCGCGGAAGCCCTGGCGCTGGTCGGTGTGCTCGCGACGAGCGCGGTGCTGGCGCGGCGGCTGGACCGGATGGGTGAGCCGGCCGCGGCGGACCTGCTGACGTGCCTGGCGGTGGTGGTCGCGGTGGTGCACCAACCCGGTGACGTGCTGATCGCCGTGCCGTCGGTGGTGGCGGTCGGTGTCGTGTGGTGGCGTCACCGGCGGGAACGGGGCTGGTGGCGCGTCGGGCCGGCGGTGCTGCTGCTCCTGGTGCCGTTCGCGCACCTGCACTTCGTCAGCCAGGCGGTCCGCGCGGTGTTCGGCGCACGGGTCGACGTGACGGTGGACGGCGTGGCCGTCGTGGCGGCGTGGCTGGTGGTGGTGGGGTTCGCGGCCACCCGCCGGTGCGCGAACGTCGGCGCGGTCCGGGCGTGACACCCGTCGGTCAGCGGGCCGTGCGGGGCTCGCTGTGGCTGTTCGCGGTCAACCTGGTCAGCAAGGGCAGCCAGATGGCCGTCACGCTGGTGCTGGCCGCCTTCCTCACCGAGGAGGGCCTGGGCCTGGTGGCGTTGGCCGTGGCGCTGGTGAACATCGGCCAGGTCGTCCAGTCGATGGGTGTGTACGACGTGGTCAGCCGGACCGACCGCGACCCCCGTCGCGTCGCGGGCACGCTCCTGGTGCTCAGCGCGGGCGCGGGCCTGGCGCTGGCCGTGGCGCTGGTCCTCGCCGCGGACGGGATCGCCCGCGCGTTGGACGCGCCGACGGTCGCGCCGCTGGTGCGGCTCGCGGCGGTGAGCCTGCCGTTCTCGGCCGTGGCCGGCGTGCAGATGGGACTGCTGCACCGCGACCTGGACTTCCGCCGCCGACTGCTGCCCGACGCGGGCGGCGCGGTGCTCGGCGCGGCCGTGACGATCGCGCTCGCGGTGGCGGGCGCCGGACCGTACTCCCTGGTCATCGGCCTGCTGTGCACGGCGGTGGCGCAACCCGTGCTCGCCGTGGTGGTCGGTGTGCGGGTGCGGCCGGTGTGGGACGCGGACGCGGCGGTCGAGGCGGGGCGGTGGATCGCGGTGGTCGGGCCCGGCGCGCTGGTGGCCGTGCTGCTGATCAACGTGGACTACCTGGCGATCGCCAGGGTGCACGGGCCGGAGGTCGTCGGCGTGTACTCGTTGGCCTACCGGATCGCCTGGGTGCCGTACATCCTGGTCGCGGTCGTGCTCGGCGGCGTGGTGCTCCCGTTGTGCGCCAAGCTGATGCGCGACGGGCAGGGACTGTCCGAAGTGGTCGGACGGTTCACCTGGGCCGTGCTGGTGGTGACCGGCGGCCTGTACGCGGTGACGGCGACGTTGGCCGACCGGGTCGTGGTGTTCGGCGCGCGGTGGGCGGAAGCGGCGACGCCGTTGGCCCTGCTGTGCCTGTACGGCCTGGGCATCAGCCTGCTGCACCTGTGGTACCAGGTGCTCAAGGCCGCCGGGCACGCCCGCCGCTACCTGGCGCTGGAGGCGACGCACCTGGTGCTGCTGGTGGGCGGGCTGCTGCTGTTCACCCGGCACGGCGTGGTGGCGGTCGCGCTCGTCCAGGTCACCGCGGCGTGGCTGGTGGTGCCGTGCACGTGGTGGGCGTTGGCACGACGGGGTGTCGGCCCGCCGTTGCGCGCGCTGGCCCGCGGCGTGGCCGGTGTGGTCGCGGCGGCGGGGTGCTGCGCCGCGGTGGCGTTCCTGATCGGTGACGTGTTCGGGCCACCCGGATCCGTGGTGGCCGCGCTCGGTGAAGGGGTCGTGTTGGCGGTGTTGTGCGGCGTGGTCGTGCTGGCGGCGAACCGGGAGGTGGTGCGCCGGTGAGGGTCGTGCACGTGAGCCAGCCCGTCACGGCGGGCGTGGCGGCGGTGGTGGTGGAACTGGCCCGTGCGCAACGGGAACTCGGCTGGTCGGTGGCCGTCGTGTGCCCGCCGGGTCCGCTGGCCGAACGGGCGCGTGACGTCGGCGTCGAGGTGCGCGCCTGGCCCGCCCGTCGGCAGCCCGGCATCGGGACGGCGGCGGAGGTGCTGCGGCTCCGGCGCGTGCTGCGCGACCTCGCGCCGGACGTCGTGCACCTGCACAGCTCCAAGGCGGGGCTCGCCGGACGGCTGGTCGTGCGCGGGCGGCGGCCGACGCTGTTCCAGCCGCACATGTGGTCGTTCCAGTCCGCCGGCGGGCCGGTGGCGCGCGCGGCCCGTACGTGGGAACGGCTGGCGGCGCGGTGGACGCACCAGCTCGTGTGCGTGAGCGACGACGAACTGACCGCCGGGCGTGCCGTAGGGGTGGCGGGGCCCGCGGAGGTGGTGTGCAACGGCGTGGACGTCGACCGGTTCCGGCCCGCCGACCGGGTCGCGGCGCGGTGGCGGCTGGGACTGCCGGACGTGCCCACGGCCGTGTGCGTGGGACGGCTCGCGCCGCTCAAGGGCCAGGACCAGCTGCTCGCGGCGTGGCCGGAGGTGCGGGCGAAGGTGCCGGACGCGCGGCTGGTGCTGGTCGGCGACGGCCCGATGGCACAGCGGTGGCGGGAGGTCTGCGACGACGAGTCCGTGCGCTGGTGGGGTCACGACGACGCGGTCGCCGACTTCTACGCCGCCGCGGACGTGGTCGTGCTGCCGTCGCGGGCTGAGGGGATGGCGCTGGTGCCGTTGGAGGCGATGGCCTGCGGGCGGTCGGTGGTGGCGTTCGACGTCAGCGGCGTGCGGCAGAGCGTCGGCGAGGCCGGGGCCGTGCTGCCCGCCGGTGACGTCGCGGCGCTGGCCGACGCGGTCGCCGTGCGGCTCGCCGACCCCTCGGCTGCGGACCTGGAGGGCGCGCACGGCAGGCGGCGGGCGGAGTTGCTGTTCGACCGGCGCCAGGTGGCCGACCAGATCGCGACCCTGGTCGACAAGCTGCTGGTGGGCGCGCGGTGAGCCGGGTGCTGCGGGTGGCGTACCTGCTGACCCAGGACAGCGGCGGGCCGGTGGACGTCACCGTGCGCCTGGCGCGGGCCCTGATCGCCTCCGGTGAGGCGGACGTGCGGGTGTTCGGTCCGGTGCCGCGTCGGGGCGCGGAGGCGTTGAGCGGTCACCACGAGCACGTGGAGGTCGGCGACAAGGCCGACGTGCTGGCCGGGAAGCGGGCGCGGGCGGCGGTGCGGGCGTGGCGGCCGGACGTGGTGCACGCGCAGGATCGGCGGGCCGGACTGGTCGGCGCCGGGCTGCGGTGGCGGCACCGGGTCGTCCAGACCTACCACGGGGTGCCCGACGACGTGGGGGAGGAGTGGTTCCGGGGTGTGCCGCGGGCGGCGGGGCCGTCGGCCTACACGCGGACCGTACTGGCGGCCGACGCGGTGGTGGCGCGGGCCGTGCACCGCACGGTGGTGCCCGCGCGGGCCATGGGCCGGTTCCTGTCGACCAGGCTGAAGGTGCCCGGGGACCGGGTGGCGCACATCGACAACTGCGTGGCGCCGGCGCACGTGCAGCCGCCGGTCGGGCCGGTGCGGCGGCTGGTGTTCGTCGGCCTGCTGGTGGAGCGCAAGGGGTTGGCGGCGCTGCTGGCGGCGCTGGCGTTGCCGGGGGTGATGCCGGCGGACGCCACGTTGACCGTGGTGGGCGACGGACCGGAACGGGCGAGGGCCGAACGGCTGGCCCGCGCGCTGGGCGGGCGGGTGGAGTTCCTGGGGTTCCGCGCCGACGTGCCGGACCTGCTGCGCCACCACGACGCGCTCGTGCTGCCGTCCACCATGGAGCAGCAGCCGCTGGTGGTGGCCGAGGCGATGGCGGCGGGCAAGCCCGTGGTGGCCACGGACACCGGCGGGGTGGCCGACATGCTGGGCGGTGCCGCCGCGGGTGGCGCGCTGGCCGCGCCGGGTGACGTCGACCAGCTGGCCGACCGGCTGCGCGCGTTGTTCGCGGAACCGGACCCGGGCCGCATCGGCTTGGCGCACGCCGAACGGGCGCGGGAGCGGTTCGCGCCGCACGTGTGCGCGCGGCGGCACCTCGACCTCTACCGCGAACTCATGGGCTGGGACTCGGCGACGGCATAGGGGCCGGGGTCGTCGTGGTCGTGGTGGTAGTGGTCGTCGTCGGCTCGGAGGTGGCCGGGGAGGTCACCGTCGTGGTCGTGGTGGTCGTCGGGACCGTGGTGGTGGTGGTCGTCGTCGTAGCGGTGGTGGTCGTGGTGGTCGGCGTCGGCGCGGTCGTCGTGGCGCCGGTGGGCCTGACCAGGATCACGGCGTCACCACCGGCCAGCTCGATCGTGGCCGGCGCGGCCGCGCCGCCGTCGATGTCGACCAACCCCGGTGGCGGCGTCACCTGCGCGGCGGTGCCGGTCGGGTTCACCGCCACGTACCCGCCGGTGAACCGCCGGTCCCACACGCCGGAGGGCAGCCGGTTGGCCGTCTCGACCGCCTCGCCGAGGCCGGCGTCCTGGTACTTCGACCAGTCCGGGTCGCGGTAGTCCTTCGTGGTCGCACCGGACCAGCACGTGTGGGGGCTGGCCAGCAGCGCGGCGGTGGCGTACCCGACGCGCTCCTCCCGCGCGCCCTTGGTGTGGGTGATCAGCAGGAGCCAGCTCTCGCCGAGCGCGGCCTGGGACCGCAGCTCCTTCCACTCGTTGCCCTTGAACGTGAGCAGCTCGCCCGTGCCGTTGTCGCGCAGGCCGAAGTTCTCCTCCATCGCGCCGTGGTAACGCGAGTGCGCCGTCCACCGTCCCGCGGTCAGATGGGATTCGGACACGTTCGGGATCAACATCTTCCCGGCCTTGTGCAGCGCGTCACCGGCCGCGGTGAGGAACTTGTCCATGCCCTCGCGGATCAGCCGATCGGACTCCGCCGCGTCCGCCGTGCCCTTGAGCACGGCCGACGAGTAGTACTTCAGGCTGCTGAAGTCGTTGTCCGCCAGCACGCCGTCCCAGCCCTCGCGCACGACCTCGGCGGTGACCGCGTCGCTCCAGGCCTTCTGGTAGGCCGGGTCCCACACGGTCATCTGCCAGTGCTTCGGGTACGAGTTCCACTCGATGCGGTTGTTCTTGGTGTCCACCGCGAACCAGTGCGGGCTCTCCCGCTGGGCCTTGAAGTAGCCGATGCCGGTGGGCAGCAGCGGCGCGTCCGCGTCGCCCTCCACCGCGCCGGGGTAGTTGCGCGCGCTGGCCAGGTCTTTGTAGACCAGCACCTTGATCTTCGGGTTGAGGTGCTTGAGCCTGCGCAGGGCCGAGGTCTCGGTGGCGTTGAGCACCACCAGGCTGTAGCGCTGCGCGGCGAACGTGATGTCCCGGTTGCTGGGCGGCTCGCCGATGCCGTACCACCAGCCGCACGGCGCGAGAGGTTTCGGCACGGGCCCGAGCGGTTCGGGTGGCACCGGTCGCCCGGGAGCCGCGCCCGCCGTGCACGCCGCGGCCGACACCAGGAGCACACCGGCGCACAGCAGGGCGAGGGTGCGGCGGTGTCGTCGTCGGTTCAGCGGTTCCTTCGGCACAACAGCTCACCCACCGTCTGCAACAGGATTTTCACGTCCAGCCACAACGACCAGTTGGCTATGTAGTAGTTGTCGTATCGAGACCTGTCGACAATCGAGGTGTCGCCTCGCAGGCCGTGCACCTGCGCGAGCCCGGTAAGCCCCGTGGGGACTCGGTGCCGGGCCCAGTATAGCTCGTGGATAGCCGAGAACTCGCGCACGAAACCCGGTCGCTCCGGTCGCGGTCCGACGATCGACATGTCACCCCGGATGATGTTCCACAACTGGGGTAGTTCGTCCAACGAAGTGCTGCGGAGGAATCGGCCGACTGGTCCGACCCGGCGATCTCCGACCACCGACCAGGTGACTTGGGAATCGTCTTCACCGTTCATTCTCACGCTGCGCAGTTTGTAGAGCACGAAAGGCTGATCATCCATCCCGACCCGGATCTGGCGGAAGATGACCGGCCGGCCGCTCTCCAGGAGCACGGCCAGCGCGCACAGGCCGATCACCGGCGAGAGCACGACCAGCGCGACGGCGGCCAGCAGCACGTCCATGGCGCGCTTGACCCACCAGCTCGGCCTGCTGGTCGGCGCGGTGCCCAGGCGCATCAGCGGGTAGCTGCGCAGCCGTTCGATGTCCGGCCCGTCCTGGTAGAGCTCGAACATCCGGGGCACGACCAGGGTGGTGCACCCGAGCCGGTGCGCGGTGATGGCCGAGTCGACCACCGACGACTCGCGGGCGTGGGAGAACGCCAGCACGACCGTGCCGACGCCCAACCGGGTGATCGCGGCGGCCAGGTCCTCGTCCATCAGCTCGACCGGCAGGGCGGCCGGGTCCAGCGCGGGCTCCGGGTCGACGAACCCGACCGGGCGCAGGCCGAACTCCGGGTGCGCCAGCATCGCGCCGACCAGGTCGACGCCGACCTTCCCGGCGCCGACCACGATCGTGCGGTCGCAGCGGTGGAACCTGCGGCGGCACCAGCGGCCGAAGGCGAACACGGCCAGCCGCGCCGGTTCGCTCAGCGCGGCGAACGCCAGCACCGACCACTGGGCGGCGACGGTGGCGCCCGGTGGCCCGCCTTCCACCAGCCCGACCAGCGTGACCAGGGCGAACGCCACGGCCGTCGCGCCCGCGGAGCGCGGCAGGTCGTGGAACCACGACAGCCACAGCCGCCGCCGGTACAGCCGGCACGCCGCCCGCACGCCCAGCAGCGCCACCGCCACCACCGTGGTCCACCGCGCGCCCGGCGAGTACCGGGCGGCCACCGCCGCGATCGCCGTCACGTCCACCGCGACCAGCAGCACGGCCACCGCGTTCACCCGCCGCAGCAGGTCCGACCCTGCCGCCTCACCCGGCCCGGGCTGCCGCCGCCGCGACACCAGGAACGACGCGGTTGCCGAGCCCACGCCGTTCACCTCGGACCGCCCTTGCCAGGGACCGAGCGCGTCCCGTCCACGCCACACCACATTCGGACGACGTCCTTCCCACCACGAACCCGATATTGGTCACCCGTTCGAGTCCATACGAACGGGAATCTCTGCTCACTCCGTGTGCATCAAGCGCGATTCATTGGTGTTGATTCACTCTTTCGGTGAACACTATTCCCCTTTCCGGTGGTGCTCAGGTCCGTTCGCTCCGTCAATTCTCCCCGTCGTGCGACGAGATACCGCCGGGGTGGTCGAATCTAGTCGCGGCCCGGAGGCGAATAATTCTGGCCCGTCATCCGCCATCAAGTGAAATGGGGCCCTTTGACCGTCGACGAAGGCGACGTGCGCACCGCGTCGGAACAGGGCGGACCGGCCCTTTCCGACGGCGCGCGCGTCCACCCGCGTGCCCATGTCGTGCTGCCCGCCTACAACGAGGCCGCCTCGCTGCCGCCGCTGCTGACCAGGCTGGCCGATCTCGCGCTCGCCCAGGAGCTCGTCACCTGGGTGGTGGACGACGGCTCGTCCGACGGCACCGCCGACGTCGTCGCCGACGGCTGGCCGGGCCTGGACGTCCGGCTGGTCAGGCACCCGGTCAACCTCGGCCTCGGCCAAGCCGTCCAATCAGGACTGCGCGCGGTGCTGGCCGAGGCCGACGACCAGGACGTCGTCGTCGTGATGGACGCCGACGACACCCACGACCCGGCCCTGATCCGCGACCTGGAGCGGGAGATCGCGGCGGGCGCGGACGTGGTGATCTGCTCCCGGTTCGTCGCCGGCGGCGACGACGCGACCGCGCCCGCGCTGCGCCGGCTGCTGTCGCGCGGCGCGGCCGTGCTGTTCCGCCGCGTGCTGCGGGTCGACGGCGTCCGCGACTTCACCAGCGGCTTCCGCGCCTACCGGGTCAGCCTGCTGGCCCGCGCCGCCGGCCACTGGGGCGAGCGGCTGATCGAGGAACGCGGGTTCGCGTGCATGGTCGAGCTGCTGCTCAAGCTGCGCCACTGCCGCCCGGTGGTCGCCGAGGTGCCGCTGGCCCTGCGCTACGACCGCAAGCAGGGCCCGAGCAAGATCCGGATCGCCCGCACGGTCTGGCAGTACGTGAAGCTGCTGGTCCGCGACCGGCTCTCGCCCGCGCCGTACCGGGCGCTGTGATGGGACGCGAGGACCACGGGCACGTGGTGGTGGTCGGCGGCGGGATCTGCGGCCTGGCCACCGCGCACCGGCTCGTGCGCGCCGGCACCAGGGTGACCCTGCTGGAGGGCAGCGACCAGCTCGGCGGGCTCGGCACGTTCTTCGCCTGGCGCGACCGCTGGGTCGAGCGCTTCTACCACTGCGTGATGCCGACCGACGACCACCTGCTCGACCTGCTGGGCGAACTCGGGCTGCGCGACTCGATCACCTGGCGCCCCACCCGGATGGGCATGGTCGTCGACGGTCGCGACTACCCGTTCAACACGGCCCTGGACCTGCTCAGGTTCACCCCGTTGGGTGTGCTCGACCGGCTGAGGTTCGGCGCGGTCTCGGTGCTGCTGCGCCGGCTCGGGCGCGGCAAGGACCTCGACCGCACCCGTACCGAGGACTGGCTGCGCGGGCTGTACGGCGACCGGGTGTGGGAGCTGCTGCTCGCGCCGCTGTTCGGCGCGAAGTTCGGCGCGCGGTTCGGCGACGTGCCCGCGCTGTACCTGTGGCAGCGCCTGGGCCGCGAAGGCGCCGTGTCGGTGCGCGGGTACCCCGACGGCGGCTACCGGGCCGTCATCGACGCGCTGAGGGCGTCGATCGAGGCCGGTGGCGGTGTGGTGCGGCTCGGCGCGCCGGTGCGGCGGATCGGGCTGACCGGCGGCGGCGCGCGGGTGCGGCTCGTGCTGGACGGTGACGAGGTCGTGTCGGCGGACCGGGTGGTGTCCACGCTGCCCCTGCCGCTGCTGCGGCAGCTCGCCGACGACGACCTGACCGCGCGGCTGCCCGACGTGCGGCTGCCCTACCAGGGCGTGGTCAACGCGCTGTTCTTCCTGCGCCGGCCCCTGTCCGGGCACTACTGGACGCCGGTGGTGCGGTCGGGCACGGAGTTCGACGGCCTGATCCAGATGACCCCGCTGGCCGGCGTGGACCCCTACGACGGCAGGCACCTCGTCTACGCGATGCGGTACACCGACCGGGAGTCCGCGCTGTTCCAGGAGGACGACGCGGCGATCGCGGCGCGGTGGACCGCGCAGCTGCTGGCGCTGCACCCCTCGTCGGTCCGCGAGGACGTGGAGGACGTGCGGGTGTTCAAGGCGCCGTTCGTGGAACCGGTGTACCCGCTCGGGTACCTGGCGCAACGCCCGCCCGTGGTGGTCGCCGGCACTCCGCTGCTGCTGGCGACCACCGCGCACGTCTACCCGGACGTCACGAGCTGGAATTCGAGTGCGGCACTCGCGCGACGGGTCGTCGCGACGCTGGCGGGGGCACCACAACCCGTTCCGGGCTGAGCTCGACCGGCCTGAGCTCGGCCGCCCGGCAGTGCACCGGCTCGCCGCGGACCAGCTGTCGCAGCGCGGCGGCGATCCGGGTCGACGGCGAGCCGGTGCCGTAGGGCGAGGGGATGTGCTCCAGGCGTTCCCGGTGGCCGGCCACGTCGTCCAGCCACCGCAGCACCTCCGCGCACACCCGCGGCCCCGGCGGCACGAGGGTGCCGAACGTGCCCTCGATCTCGGGCCGCTCGGTGCTGCGGCGCACCACCACCACGGGCCGCTTGAGCACGCTGACCTCCTCCTGGATGCCGCCGGAGTCGGACACGACCACGGCCGCGCAGCGGGCCAGCGCCAGGAACGCCGGGTACGCCTGGGGTTCGGCCACCCTGAGCCGCTTCAGCAGGGCGGACAGGCCGAAGCCCTCCACCCGCTTGGCCGTGCGCGGGTGCAGCGGCAGCACCACCGGCAGCGGCAGCCGGTTCAGCTCGCGCAGGATCGACTCCAGGTTGACCGGGTCGTCCACGTTCTCCGGCCGGTGCAGCGTGGCCAGCACGTAGCCGTCGCGCCTCAGCTCGTGCGCGGCGAGGACCACGGCCTCCTCGTCGGCGCCGGGCAGCGCGGTCACCAGGGCCTCGACCACCGTGTTGCCGGTGATCGCGATGCGCTCCTCCGGCACGCTCTCGGCCAGCAGGTTGGTGCGGTTGAGCGGCGTCGGCGCGCAGCACAGGTCGGCGAGGTGGTCGATGGCCACCCGGTTGTGCTCCTCGGGCATCGCCCGGTCGAAGCTGCGCAGGCCCGCCTCCACGTGCACCAGCGGCACGTCGTTGGCGTTGGCGGCCAACGCGCCGGCGAGCGCGGACGTCGTGTCGCCCTGCACGATCACCGCGTTCGTCGGGTGCCGGGCGAGCACCTCGTCCACCGCCGCGACGGCCGCGCCGAGCTGGCTGCCGCGCCGGCCGCCGCCGACGGTCAGCTCGTGGAACCGGCCGGGCAGGCCGATGTCCTGCCGGATCCGGTGGTACATCGCGGTGTCGTAGTGCTGTCCGGTGTAGACGACGGTGGCGGCGGCCCCCATCACGCGGATCAGCGGGGCGAGCTTGATCAGCTCGGGCCTGGTGCCGCACACCATCGTGACGGTGCCGGGAACTCCCTGGTCTATCGGACCCACCTCCAGTCGCGGACGACGCGCGCCGGGGCGCGATCGCGGTGAAGGTTAGAGTCCCCTGGGGAGATTTCCCTTGTGCCTCAGTCGATCGAGTGAACTTGGCCGGTGTCGGGCCCGGGTTGTCGGGGTGGCTCAGTAGGTTGGTGAGTGGATCATTCTGCAGTGGACTCCCGGGGAGAAGAGTGGTGCGAAGACACGCGGGCTTGTTCGTCACGGCGGTGCTGGTCACGGTGCTGGTGGGGCCGTCGCACGCGCAGGCGGTCGGCGAGGTGCTGCTACCCGACCTCCGTCAGGCGCCGGTGGGCTGCGCCGGCGGTTTCTCCGGCAACCCGTCCTCGTGCGTCGACTGGGACGTGTGCCCGGTGGTCGACCCGACCGCGCCGAACGGCGAGTGCGTGCGGGAGGCTCCCATCGGGGCGGTCCGGTTGCGGTTCACCACGTCGGCGGACAACGTCGGCGACGGTCCGCTGCTGATCCACGGCAGCCGGCCGAGCGCCGACCAGCGGGAGATGACCGCGCGCCAGGCGTTCCAGTCCGCTGTGGACGGTTCGGTCCCGATGACCTACGGGCAGGCGCAGCACGCGATCCCGACCACGTTGTACTACGAGCCGGCCGTCACGCACGAACACTGGCACCTGCTCGGCTTCGAGCACTTCCAACTGCGCACGCCGGCGGGTCGGACGGTGGTGACCGACCGGAAGACCGGCTTCTGCCTCGGCGACCGCTACGTGACGCGCGACCGGCTGCCGAACCGGCCGGGCGCGGACGGCAGCCCGCAGGCGGGGTTGGCGGCGTTGCTGCGGGAGAACCGGTGCGGCCACCACGCGCCGGGGGCGTTGAGCGTGGTGCAGGGGATCTCGGTGGGGTACGGGGACGACTACCCCCACACGGTGGACTTCCAGTGGCTGGACATCACCACCGTCCCGTCGGGCGTGTACGACGTGGTGAACGTGGTCAACAGCGACCGGTCGCTGGTGGAGAAGTCGTACGAGAACAACGCCTCGTCCATCGCGATCTCGCTCACCTGGCCGGGCAACGCGACCACACCACCCGCCACGATCACCCACCCACCGCAGGTGAGGCTGCTGCGGAGCTGCCCGGGCACGGCCCGCTGCGCCACCCCACCCCGCTGACCGCCCGCGCGGCTCGCCGGTGTCGGCGGGTGTCGGACCCGGCGGCCGCGCGGGCCGCGGCTCAAGCGGCCCGGCGGTGCGGGCGTCGTCCGCGCTTCGACCGGGCGTCATCCGGTCGGGTCACCTCGGCGTTTGGGGGAGTGGTCGTGCGGGAACTCGGGGACGTCCGGATAGGCGACCCGAAGGGTGGGGCCATGTCGCTGGCCACCGAGCACCGCGTCCTCGCAGGTCGCTACGAACTCACCGGCAAGCTCGGCGCGGGCGGTGCGGCGGAGGTGCACCGGGGGTGGGACGCGGTGCTCCGGCGCTTCGTCGCCGTCAAGGTGTTCGAGGGCAACGACGACCCCTCCGACGAGCGTCGGTTCGACAACGAGGTGCGCACGCTGGCCGGGCTGTCCCACCCCGGACTGCTGTCGGTCTACGACGTCGGCACGTGCGGTGGGACGTCGTTCGTCGTGATGCAGCTGATCGAGGGCACGACGCTGCGCGACCGCCTGCCGGCGGGCACGTTCACGCCCGCGCAGGTCCGCGCCCTCGGCCACCAGCTCGCCGACACCCTCGCCCACGTGCACGACAACCGCCTCGTGCACCGCGACGTCAAGCCGTCGAACATCCTCCTCGACGGCTCCGACACCGCCTATCTCGCCGACTTCGGCCTCGCCCGCGAGCTCGGCGCGACCAGGACCGGCGTCGGCAAGGTCGTCGGCACCGCCTCCTACCTGGCCCCGGAACAGGTGCGCGGCGAGGAGGTCGGCCCGGCCGCGGACGTCTACGCGCTCGGCCTGGTGCTGCTCGAATGCCTCACCGGCTACCGCGAGTACCAGGGCAACCGGGTGGACGCGGCCGTCGCCCGCCTGCACCGCCCGCCGGTGATCCCGCACGACGTGCCCGCCGGCCTGGCCCGCCTGCTCGCGGCGATGACCTCGCTGTCCGCCCACCGCCGCCCCACGGCCGCCCAGGTCGCCGACCGGCTCCGCCCCGCACCGGCGGCCCTGCCGCGCGACCGGCTCCTGTGCGGTGTCCGGTCGTCCGCGCGACCTGCCTAGCGCCGACCTGCTTAGTCCGCGAGATCTGCCTAGCCCGACGTGTCTAGTCCGCGAGATCTGCCTAGCGCGACCTGCCTAGTCCGCGAGATCCGCCTGGATCGTCGCCAGGAACCGCTCGACGGCCTCGGTGAACTCCTCCGGCCGTTCGAGGTTGGGCAGGTGGGCGGCGCCGGGGATCACCGCCAGCGTCGAGCCGGGGATGATCGCGTGCATCCGCCGTGCCACGGAGACCGGCGTGAACTCGTCCTCCTCGCCGACCACCACGAGCGTCGGCACGGCGACCCGGGCCAGGGACTCCAGGTAGTCGGGCCGTTCCGCCCGCCCGCGCAGTGCCGCCGCGGCACCTTCCGGCGACGTGCCGCGCATCATCCGCAGCAGGTGCTCGGCGACCGCGGGCAGCGCGACGACGTTGTACGGGGAGATCATCTTGTCCAGCACTTCCTCGGCATAGGGGCCCATGCCTTCACGGAGCACGCGCTCCGCCGCCTCATAACGCACCGCACGACCCTCCGCCGTGTCCGCCTCGGGGAACGTGTCCGCGAGGACGATCCCGCGCACTCGGGACGGGTGGGTGCGGTGCAATTCCATCACGATCTGACCGCCCATCGACAACCCGCACAGCACCACCCGGTCGAGGTCGAGGCGGTCGAGGAGCCCGATCAGGTCGTCGGCGAACACGCTCAACGGCGTCGTGCCGGGCACCACCGTCGTCTCACCGTATCCGCGCAGGTCGGGGGTGATGACGCGATACCGGTCGCTGAGTCGCTCGACCTGCGGCGACCACATCGAGCGGTCGAACGGGTGACCGTGCACGAACACGATCGGGAGCCCGTCGCCCTTGTCGTCGTAGGCGATGTCGATGTCGTTCACGCGCATGCGTCCCCCTGGATCCGTTGACGTCACCAGCGTAGGAACGCCACCGCGCTCGGTGCAATAAAAACAATGCTCTCGGTGCAATGTGCGATGCTGGTGCGGTGGACTACCGCCTGATCGCCGACCGGCTCGCCGCCGACATCGCGGCCGGCCTGCTCAAGCCCGGTGACCGCCTGCCGCCGCAACGGGCGTTCGCCCGCAGGCACGGCATCGCCGGGTCGACGACGGCCCGCGTCTACGGCGAGCTGGTCCGGCGTGGTCTCGCGGTCGGCGAGGTCGGGCGGGGCACGTTCGTGCGCGCGACCCGGCCGTCGGCGGAACCGGCGTTCGCCGAGCCGGGCGGGGCGCGGGTCGACCTGGAGCTGAACTTCTGCGTGCTGCCCGACCAGCCGGACCTGCTGGCACCGGGCCTGGACCGGCTCGTCCGGCACGACCTCGGCGAAGCGCTCACCCCGATCGGCGTCCGCGGCACCCCCGAGGCGCGTGCCGCCGCCGCGCAAGCGTTGACGCGCGGCGGGTGGGTGCCGGACGAGCGGCGGATCCTGTTCACCGGCAACGGCAGGCAGGCCATCGCGGCCGCGGTGTCGGCGTTGACGCCGGTCGGCGGTCGGCTCGGCGTCGAGGCCGTGACCTACCCGGCGGTGAAGGCGATCGCGGCCCGGCTGGGCGTCACGCTCGTCCCGCTGTCGGCGGACGAGGAGGGCGTGCTGCCGCGGGCGATCCGGGCGGCCGACGTGCGCGCGGTCTACCTCCAACCGATCCTGCACAACCCGCTCGGCACCACCATGCCCGAACGCCGCCGCGCCGAGCTCGCCGACACGGTCCGCGAGCTGGACGTGCAGGTGATCGAGGACGCCATCTACGCCTTCCTGGGCCCCGACCTGCCGCCCCTCGCGCCCGAGCGCACCACCGTGGTGGACAGCCTGTCCAAGCGCCTCGCGCCGGGCCTGACGGTCGGGTTCGCCGTGCCGCCCGACCACCTCGTCGACCGGGTCGCCGCGGCGGCGCGGTCCGGCGGCTGGGCGGCGGGCCACTTCGCGATCGCGGCCGCCACCGGCTGGCTCGCCGACGGCACCGTGCGGTCCATAGTGGACAAGAAACGCGCGCTGGCGCTGGCGCGGCAACGACTCGCGCGCGAACGCCTGGCCGGTTTCGACATCCGCGCCGACCCCGGCTCCTACCACTGCTGGTGGCGACTGCCGGACCGGTGGCGCGCCGAGACGTTCGTGGCCGCCGCCGGCCGACGTGGCATCGCCATCACACCCGCCGCCGCGTTCGCGGTCATCCCCGGCCACGCGCCGAACGCCGTCCGCCTGGCACTGGCCTCCACGTCCGCCGGGACGCTGACCGCCGCACTGGACGTCCTGGCCGCACTCGCCGCGGGCAGCCCCGAGGACGAGCAGGTCGACTAGGTCCTGCGCCCCTTGACACTGCTCTGCACGGCCCAGAGCATGAATGAACGTATTCACACAGGACAAGAGGTGAATCGTCTTGATCAGTTTCGAGGCCGTGAACAAGAAGTTCGCGGACGGCACCACGGCAGTGCGCGAACTCGACATGGAGATCCCCGAGGGGCAGCTGACGGTCCTCGTGGGTTCCTCGGGCTGCGGCAAGACCACGACGCTCCGCATGATCAACCGGATGATCGACGCGACCAGCGGCAAGGTCCGGGTCGACGGTCGCGACGTGAGGGACGTCAACGCCTCCACGCTGCGCCGGGGCATCGGCTACGTCATCCAGCAGTCGGGCCTGTTCCCGCACCGCACGGTCGCCGACAACATCGCGACCGTGCCGCGCCTGCTGGGCTGGGACCGCCGGAGGACGCGCGATCGCGTCGCCGAACTGCTCGACACCGTCGGGCTCGACCGCGGCCTGGCCGGGAAGTACCCCCACCAGCTCTCCGGCGGTCAGCAGCAACGGGTGGGCGTGGCCAGGGCGTTGGCCGCCGATCCGCCGATCCTGCTGATGGACGAGCCCTTCGGCGCGGTCGACCCGGTGGTGCGAGCCCTCCTGCAGGACGAACTCCTGCGGTTGCAGGACGAGTTGCACAAGACGATCGTGTTCGTCACGCACGACATCGACGAGGCGGTCAAGCTCGGGGACCGGATCGCGATCTTCAAGACGGGCGGCCGGCTCGTGCAGTTCGCCACGCCCGCCGAACTCCTGGCGCATCCGGCGGACGAGTTCGTGGCCGACTTCCTCGGCTCCGAACGCGGCCTGAAGCTGCTCACCCTCACGTCGTTGGCCGACGTGCCGGTGGAGCCGGTCACCAGCGTCACCGAGTCCACACCGGTCGCGGACGCGAGGAGGGCCGCCGACCGCTGGGTCCTCCTCGTGACCGACGACGGCAGGCCAAAGGGCTGGCTCGACCTCGACCACGTGCCGGACGGCGGCGTGCTGGCCGACGCCGAGCCGATCGTGGCCACCGGCCTCACCGCGCGGGCATCGCTGCTCGCGGCGCTGGATGCCACCGTCTCCTCGCCCGTCGGCCTGGCCGTCCGGGTCGACGGCGACGGACGCGTGGTCGGCGTGTCGAGCCCTCGGCTGATCAACGAGCGCGCCGCGCGGTTCCGGGCCGAGGTGCTGGTGCCGTGAAGTGGTCCTGGATCCCCGACCACGCCGGAGAACTCGCCATGACGACGCTGGAGCACAGCGCGATCGCGGGGGTCGCCGTCCTCCTCGGACTCGTGCTGGCGCTGCCGCTGGGTGTGCTGGCCGTGCGGTTCCCGGTGCTCAAGGGTGTGGTGCTCGGCGCCTCGGGGGTGCTGTTCACGATCCCTTCGCTGGCGCTGTTCGTCCTCCTGCTGCCGCTCACCGGCCTGAGCTACGAGACGGCGGTCATCGGGCTGACCGTCTACACGCTGGTCGTGCTCGTCCGCAACACCGTGGAGGGCTTGGCGGCCGTGCCGCCGCACGTCCGCGAGGCCGCCCGTGCGATGGGCTACGGCGGCACCCGCACCCTGCTCGCGGTCGAGCTGCCGCTGGCCCTGCCGGTGATCGTGGCGGGTGTGCGGGTCGCGACCGTGATGACGATCAGCCTGGTGAGCGTCGCCGGGTTCATCGGGCACGGTGCGCTCGGCCAGCTGTTCATCGACGGGTTCCAGCGGGACTTCGCGGTGCCGGTCATCGCCGGTGTGGTGCTCACCCTGCTGCTGGCGCTGGTGGCCGACCTGATCCTGGTCGCCGCCCAGCGGGCGCTCACGCCGTGGACCAGGAGGGGCGGCAGGCATGGGTGAACTCGTCGCCGACGTGCTGCGCTGGTTCGCCGACGGCTCGCGGTGGGCCGGCCCCGACGGCGTCGTCCAACGCCTGTTCGAGCACCTCCAGTACTCGCTGCTGTCCACCGTGGTCGCCGTGCTCGTCGGGCTGCCGATCGGCTTGGTGATCGGCCACACCGGCCGCG
Organism: Actinosynnema sp. NPDC050801; assembly: GCF_040673975.1. Lineage (NCBI taxonomy): Bacteria > Bacillati > Actinomycetota > Actinomycetes > Pseudonocardiales > Pseudonocardiaceae > Actinosynnema > Actinosynnema sp. NPDC050801. The sequence goes on from NZ_JBFAQZ010000005.1 coordinate 172,860, forward strand.
GCGCCTTCCTCGCGATCAACCTGAGCAGCTTCGGGCGCGCCCTGCCGACCGTCGGCGTGGTGATCCTGGTGTTCCTGGTCAGCGGGCTGAACCTGTGGCCCGTCTACGTGGCGCTCGTGGTGCTGGCCATCCCGGTGATCGTCACGAACACGTACGCGGGCATGGCCGCGGTCGACCACGACGTCCGCGACGCCGCCCGCGGCACCGGCCTGAACGGGTGGCAGGTGCTGCTGCGGATCGAGGTACCCCTGGCCGTGCCGCTGATCATGAACGGTGTGCGGTTGGCCGTGGTCCAGGTGGTGGCGACCGCGACCATCGCGGCCTACATCAGCTTCGGCGGCTTCGGCCGCTACGTGTTCGACGGTTTCGCGCAGAACGACCTGGCCCAGGTCTTCGGCGGAGCCGTGCTGATCGCGGTCCTCGCGATCGCGCTCGACGTGGCCCTGAGCGGGCTGCAACGGGCACTCACCCCACGCGGACTCGTCGCGCAACGCCGAAGGAGCACCACATGAAGCCCAAGAGCGTCACCGCAGGCCTGCTGGCGAGCCTCGTGCTCGGGATGACGGCGTGCTCCGGCGGTGTCACCACGTTGGACCCGCAGAGCAGCCGGTCCGGCTCCACCGACGCGGGCACCATCACCGTGGGCACCGCCAACTTCAGCGAGAACGTCATCCTCGGCCACCTCTACGCGGGGGTGCTGAGGGCCAAGGGGCTCGACGCCGCGGTCAAGGCCAACCTCGGGTCGCGCGAGGTCATCGTGCCCGCGTTGCAGCAGGGCGACATCGACGTGCTGCCCGAGTACCAGGGCAGCCTGTTGCAGTACCTGGACAAGAACGCCAAGCAGAGCACGGCGGACGAGGTCCAGCAGGCGTTGGGCCCGGTGCTGCCCGAAGGGCTGAAGGTGCTGCCCTACGCGCCCGCGGAGAACAAGGACGTCTACGTCGTCACCAAGGAGACGGCGGACAGGTACGGCCTCAAGACGCTGGACGACCTGAAGCCGCACGCCGCCGAGCTGGTCTTCGGCGGCCCACCGGAGGACAAGACCCGCTTCGTCGGGCTGGTCGGCCTCAAGGAGGTCTACGGGGCCGAGTTCAAGGAGTTCAAGGCCCTCGACGCGGGCGGGCCGCTGACCAGGGGCGCGTTGGAAGGCGGCGACATCCAGGTCGCCAACCTGTTCAGCACCGACGTCACCATCGGCAACAAGGGCTGGGTCGTGCTGGCAGATCCCAGGACCCTCGTCCCCGCGCAGCACGTGGTGCCGCTGATCAACGAGTCCAAGGCGAGCGACACCGTGACGGCCGCACTCGCCGCGCTCAACGAGAAGCTGACCACCGAGGAGCTGACCAAGCTGGACGCGAAGGTGGACAACGACAAGGAGGACCCGGACGACGTGGCCGAAGCGTGGCTGAAGGAGCAGGGGCTCACCTCCTGACCGCGACGATGAGAGCGGCGATGGACTCGGCAGCTCTGGGGCGGCTGCTGGGCGGACGACGGTTGTCGCCCGCCCAGCGGCGGATCGCGCGATACCTCCTGGAACACCCGCACGAGGCCGCCTTCCTGGGCACCGTGGACCTCGCCGAACGCGTGGGGGTGAGCCAGGCGTCGGTGACCCGGTTCGCCTCCGCCCTCGGGTTCGAGACGTTCCCGCGGTTCCGGGCGGCGGTGCGGTCGCTCGTGCTCGACCCGCCCGCGGCGACCGAGCCGGCCGAGGAGCTCAACGAGATCCAGCTCCTGGTGGAGACCGAGATCGCGAACCTCCGCTCGCTGCGTGACGGGCTCGCTGACCTGGGACCGCTGTGGGAGGCGGCCGGAGCGCTGGCCTCGTCCCGGCCGCTGCCGGTGGTGGGCCTGCGCGTGTCCGCGCCACTGGCCCACCTGTTCGGCTACTCCGCGGCGAAGGTGCACCCGGACGTCAGGGTGATCGGTTTCGCCGGCTCGCGCCTGGAGGACGAGCTCACCAGGGCGAAGGACGCCGGTGCCGGCTGGGTGCTGGCCTTCGCGTTGCCGCGGTACCCGCGGGAGGTGCTGGACGCGCTGAGGTTCGCGAAGGAGGTGGGTCTGCGGATCGTGCTGGTCACCGACCAGCCGATCAACCCGCTGACCGGGCACGCCGACCTCGTGCTGACCGCGCCGGTCGGCTCCCACTTCGCGTTCGACTCGCACGCGGCGTCGACGGCGTTGTGCGCGGCCCTGCTGCACGCGATGCTCGCCGCGCTCCCGGCCAGGCAGCAGACCGCTCTGGAGGCTTTCGAGAACGCGGCGTCACGGCGGCGGGTGTTCCTGACGGACTAGAGTCCCGAGTGGTCGATTCGTCGGCAGTGTGGACGATCCACCGACGAAATCCGGGCGCGGGACTAGGATCCGTGCCATGGTGACCAGGATCCCGTGGCTGCTGGAGTCCGATCCGGCGCTGCGCTGGCAGGTCGAGCGCGACCTCGTCGGCGAGCCGCCCGAGGTCTGGCAGGCGACCCGGGCGAAGATCGCGACCGAGGGCTTCGGCGCGCGCCTGCTCGCCCTCCAGGACCCGGACGGCCAGTGGGCGGGCGGCGCGTACTTCCCGGCAGGCCACGACTTCCACGGCCCCGAGGCGGCCGAAGGCGCCGGGCAGCCCTGGACGGCGACGACGTGGTCGCTCAACACGTTGCGCGAGTGGGGCCTCGACCCGGCCGTCCTGCGTGAACGCCGCACCGCCGAGCTCATCGCCGAGAACAGCCGCTGGGAGTACGACGACCTGCCGTACTGGGACGGCGAGGTCGACTGCTGCATCAACGCGTGGACGGTCGCGAACGGGCTGTGGCTCGGCGCCGACGTCACCGGCGTCGTCGACTGGCTCGTCGAACACCGGCAGCCCGACGGCGGCTGGAACTGCGAGTGGATCGACGGCTCGACCCGGTCGTCGTACCACTCGACGCTCAACACCCTCACCGGACTCCTCGCCCACGACGCCGCGACCGGCGGCACGGACGCGACCCGCGCCGCCCGCCGCTCCGGCGAGGAGTACCTGCTGTGCCGGGGCCTGTTCCGCCGGCTCTCGACGGGCGAACCGGTGGCGCCGTGGGTGGACCGCTTCTCCTACCCCTTCCGCTGGTTCTACAACGTGCTCAACGCGGCCGAGTACTTCCGCCAGGCCGCGCTCCTCGACGGCACGCCGCCCGACCCGCGGATGGCCGACGCGATCGAACTCCTCCGCGCCCGACGGCAACCCGACGGCACCTGGCTCCAGGCCCGCCGCCACCCCGGCCGGGTGTGGTTCGAGGTCGACGTGCCCGCGGGGGAGCCGTCGAAGTGGCTCACCCTGTACGCGACGCGGGTCCTCGACTGGTGGGACTCCCGCTAGGCGAACGCCACCACGTACGTGACCAGCACCGCGAGCAGGCACGCCGGGTAGCCGATGCGGGCGGCCCGCGCCAGCCGCCGCTCCGCCTCGTCGCGCTGCACCGACACCAGCCGCTTGCGCAGCATGGCGATCAGTACGCACCCGGCGGCCAGCAGGATGAACGCGTAATACCCCCACTCCAGCGCCACCGTGTAGCTGACCGACGGCAGCTGCGACGTCACGTTGTTCAGCAGCACGGCCGTGCTGAGGATCGCGGTGACCCCCATGGACACCGGCGCCGTGCCGTCGGAGGCCTTGAAGAACAACGACAGGTACGTGACGCAGATCAGCAGCAACAGCGGTAGCAGGTTCTTCAGCAGGAACGGCAGCGTGTCGCGGACGATCTCCACCTCACCGGTGTACTGGCTGTAGTGGATGCCCGCGCCGGTGCCCGCCGCCGACTCGTCACCCAGCGCGTCGCTGCTGCCGACCGTCCGCTGGAAGAACCTCGCCGACGTGGCGAGCCAGTTGGGGATGTCGTTGATCGACGCCTCCGCGTCCGCGCCGCTGCGCAGGTGGTGCTCGACCGGCTGGTCCAGGATCTCCTTGTCGGTCACGTACACCACCTCGTCGGCGGTCCGCGTCCGGTTCTGCAGCACGACCTTCAGGTGCTGGTGGTCGAACGGGAAGCTGCGGAACTCGAAGCCGTTCTTGAACCGGTCCGCCACCCGGTACAGCCGGTAGGTGCCGTCCGCGCCGGTGATGTCGCGCAGCGGTTCGCCCAGCTCCAGGTCCGGCTTCACCGCGTTGACGAACTGCACGTCGGCCGCCGTGTGCGGGCCGGTGTACTTCAACCACAGGAAGAAGTCCATGAAGTACGTGCCGTCGCGGGTGTCCAGGTCGCGCACCTCGTTGAGGTTGATGCCGGTCGCCACGACCTGCCGCCGGGTCAGGTACCGGTCCCCGATCGCGATCACCGTGCCCGCGGCCAGCCCGGCGGTCAGCGCCTGCGGCGTCGGCGGCTCGTAGATCGTCAGCTGCACGGGCGCGGACACCAGGCGCGAGCCGTCGCTGGTCACGAACGACACCGGCATCTGCGCCGAGCCGTTGGCCGTGAAGTACAGCGGCCCCAGCAGCGCCGGGAACGCGTTCTTCCGGTCCTTCAACGCCCCCAGGCCGTCACGCAACCGTCGGCGGTCGTCGGCGATCGTCGCCGGGTCGAGACCGACGCCGTGCGCGGTGACGACGTGCAGGCCGACGTTGAGCGCCTGACGCGCGGTCGCGGCGTGCCAGCGCGGGCGTTCGCCGTACCGCTGCTGGAAGCTCTCGGCCCACGTCAACGCCGGACCGGACAGCGAGTCGTGCGCCATCGGGGTCGCCAGGTGCAGATCACGCGTCACGCCGCCCAGGGCGTCGTGGAACGACTTGGTGCCCAGGGTGGCCGTGCCCAGGATCGGCGCGTCCACACCCGCGCCGCGCAGACCGCGCACCAAGGCGACGCCGTTGCGCTCCTCGGTGGCGAGCAGGACCGGCGTGCCGGGGGAGAGCGCTCCGACCTGGTTCACGGCGGCCTGCGGGTCGTCGGCGACGGGCACGGCGGCGACGACCGCGCCGAACCGGCGGTAGGACTCGGCGAACGCGGCCTGCGCGGAGCGGCCGGACTCGGTGTCGTCGTAGACGACCGCCACCTCGTCGGCGCCCAGCACCTCGGCGGCGTAGACGGCGAGGAAGTCGCCCTGCGTGCGGTCGCCGAACATGCTGCGGAAGTACCAGTCGCTGCCGTCCGTGACGGCCGAACCGCTGGCCGACGGGGTGATGGCGGGGATGCCCGCCGCGCGGTAGATCGGGGCGGCGGCCAGGGACGTGGCCGTGACGCCGTGCCCGATGACGTACAGCGCCCTGTTCTCGCGGACGATCTCCTCGGCGATCCGCGCCGCCCGGTCGGGCTGGTCGGCGTCGTCGTAGACCAGCAGTTCCACCGGGTGGCCCTGGACGCCACCGTCGGCGTTGACGTCGTCCAGGCGCATCCGCACGCCGCGTTCGAGGTGGGCGGCGGCGGCCGGGTCGCGTCCGGTCAGGCCCGCGACCAAGGCGACGTGCACGGGAGCGCCACCCGCACGGCCGGTCGCGGTCCACACCCCGACCGACGTCAACGTCATCAGGGCCACGACGCCCGCCGCGACCAGCGACCTGCGCCGGAGGCGCCGCTTCGGGGCGGGGGTGACGGGGTCCGGTCGCGGCGGCTCGACCACGTCACGCGCCTCGTGCGGCGCAACCGACCGGACGCCGCGCAGCGCGTGCCGGGCGCGGTCGGTGGCCGGGTCGGCCCTGATCGCGTGGGCCCGGTCCAGGCAGAACAGGCGCTCGGCGTCGTCGGCGACCAGTTCGGCGAGCCAGCGCCAGGCCGGTTCGTAACCGGCGTCCTTGGCCAGCGCCACGCCCAGCAGCGCACGAGCCGCGGCGGGGTCCGCACCGCGCACGGCGATCGCCCGGTGCGTGAGCGTGACGGCGGTGTCGGGCCGCTCGGGCGTGTCAGGCTTCTCGGACTCTTCAGGCTTCTCTGGCTTCTCAGGCACGGCCGGAGGCTAGGGAGACCACCCGGTGCCCGATGGAGAATCCCCCGACCGGGGACATCTCACCTGATCCGGTCGAAGACGTCCGTCATCGCGCAGCCCGGCCGTCCGTTCGTCGATGATCTTCGGTCACCCTTCTCCGGTTGGTCATTCGACGGGCCGGCCGTCCTCGTCCTCGATGTGCATGGCCGCGTCCTCCGGTCCGAGGAGGTAGGTCGACCCCGCTTCGCCGGCGACGGCCGTCGGCTCGTCGTCGGTGAAGTCGCCGTCGTCGTCAGCGCCGACGTACTGCGGGCCCGACGCCCCGGTCGCACCCCCTCGACCGCGCACGTCCGCCGTGCCCCACTGCGGCTCGAACGCCTCCTGCTGTTCGGACATCGGTCCTCCTCGGTCGACCTGCGCTCGTTCGTCGGCCATCGTGACTCCTTCCGTGCCGGCCGGGCACACTGATGGGTTACCCACCGGGCGTCGGGTATCCGCGTCGGGCACGGTTCGTTTGCCCGCGCGTGCACCGGTGAACCCCGGGAGACATGACGAGGAGCGGCACGATGCCGGTGTCGGTCGACGCCTGGGGTGTTGATCTGGCCGCTGACCTCGGGGTTCCCGACGACCCGGTCGGGGTGGTGGTGTTCGCGCACGGTTCGGGCAGTTCACGGCACAGCGTGCGCAACCGGGTGGTGGCCGAATCACTGCGGAGCGACGGGTTCGCCACCCTGTTGCTGGACCTGTTGACGGAGCGTGAGGAGCAGGAGGACCGCGTCACGGGGCAGCTGCGGTTCGACATCGGGCTGCTGGCGGAGCGGGTGGCGGCGTCGGTGGAGTGGACGTCGCGGGCGAGGCCGACGCGCGGGTTGCCGATCGGGTTGTTCGGCGCGAGCACCGGTGCGGCGGCGGCCCTGGTGGCGGCGGCCGGGACGTACCTGGTGCGGGCGGTCGTGTCGCGTGGCGGGCGGCCGGACCTGGCCGGTGGTGCGCTGGCGCGGGTGCGAGCGCCGACGTTGTTGGTGGTGGGTGGCCGGGACGAGCAGGTGCTGGAGCTGAACCGCGTGGCGGCCGGGCAGTTGGTGGCGACGTGGCGGCTGGAGGTGGTCGACGGGGCGACGCACCTGTTCGAGGAGCCGGGCGCGTTGGACGACGTCGCCTACCTCGCGGGTCGCTGGTTCCACCAATACCTGTGACCGTGCCGTCGTTTGTCTACAGTGGACCTAATCGCCGCCCGTCTGGTGCGAGCCACCGGTCGAACCAGGCCCGGGTGCGGCGCAGGACGTCGAGCTGATGCCCGCGTTCCCGGATCGAGTGGTTCTCGCGGGGGTAGCGGACGTACTCGTGCTCGACCTCGAACCGGCGCAGCGCGCGGTGCAGGGCTTCGGCTTGCGAGACCGGCACGTTGGTGTCGTGCGCGCCGTGCAGGATCAGCACCGGCGTGCGGATGTGCGCGGCGTGCGAGAGCGGGCTGAGCCGGTCGTGCGGGTGGGGACCGACGCCCTCCCACCCCACGCTGCCCGCCAGTGCCGACTCGAACGCCCCGTGCTCGCCGGTCGCCGCGAGCATCCCCCAATCGCTGATCCCGGCCCCGACCAGCGCCGCCCGGAAGCGCCGGGTCCGTGCGACGGCCCAGGCGGCCACGAACCCGCCGTGGCTCCAGCCACCGATCCCCAACCGACCGGGATCGGCCACGCCGTCCGCGACCAGCAGGTCGATCCCGGCCACCACGTCATCCCACTCCTCAAGCCCGACCGCCCCCGCGACCGCCGAGGCAAACCCGTGCCCCCGCCCCTCGCTGCCGCGCGGGTTGGGCAGGAACACCGCGTGGCCCGCGGTCGCGAGCCACTGGCCGGACGGGTACCAGCCGAGCGCCAACCGGTCGGCGTACCGGTCGTACGGGCCGCCGTGGATGAGCGTGACCAGTGGGAACGGCCCGTCGGCGCGCGTGCGGCCCGGCGGCAGGAGCAGCAGGCCTTCCAGCGCGAGCCCGTCGGACGCGCGATAGGCGAACCGTTCGCTCGATCCCCAGCGCACGGCATCCAGCTCGGGTCGGGTGCGGGTGAGTCGGCGCAACCGCGCACCGGGCGAGCCGGTGCGTGGCCCAGTCGATGGCATCGCGGGCGGCCCGATCGGCGGCCGGGCGGATGCCGGGGCGGGTGCCGTCGTGGTCGGCCCGGTGGGTGCCGTCGTGGGCGAGCCGGTGCGTGGCCCAGTCGATGGCATCGCGGGCGGCCCGATCGGCGGCCGGGCGGATGCCGGGGCGGGTGCCGTCGTGGTCGGCCCGGG